>CAZURE010000005.1:0-118750 GCA_964623195.1 uncultured Gallionella sp.
GGCATATTGTGGACTCGGCGCAGGGGATGGCGCAAGTGCGGAGGCGAGATCAGTGCTCATCGCACCATAACGGTTACGCATCAGTCCGGCAAAGGCTAGGCCACCCAGTGAGACAGGTAGTGGCAACGGTTCCTCATCTCCCCCATTAGAAGGGGTGGTTGGGAGAGTTGCAGTCGCCAACATCTCATCCTTTTGCTCCCCAATCAGTTGCTGCATCAAGGCCAGTTCTTCTGCACTCGGCATACGGCGCATACCGGGGGTGAGAGTGGTGCCCATGTAGTTGTGACTGTCGGCATGGTGGTCTATGCCTAAGGCATGTCCGTATTCATGCAGCAGTACGCTGAGCATGTCCATCTTGCCTTCGGCAGCACTGCCTGCCCAGAATCATACCAATGCGCAAACCCATTCGTTGGGGTTGTGGGTGGGCAGGTATTCGCTGTTGTCGGCCGGGGTGGTGTCGATGAACCAGGTATGTCCGGCAGCGTTGTTGTCTAGGGTAATGGTGTTGCCGACGGTTTGACCGACGGCGCCTCCGGGGAGGTCGGCGAAGGTGACGGTGACAGAGTTCAAGTTATAGCCAGAGTCAAAGCCGTTGGAGCCTGACACCGGTTTGCCGTTGATTTTGATGAGTTGGGGGGGGGGGCAGGTAGTACGGTTAGGTACATATTCCATCACCTTGATCTGCAATATGAATTTGTAGTGTTTGCCCTCGAATTCGACCATGAATATGGCTTGGTCATCCCCGATATAACCGGGATTGGGGTCATAGCGATAGGCTATCCTTCCAGAGTTTGACACGCTTTCTGTTATCTTCCCGTGCTGGGCACCTTGTAGCAATGAGGGTTTGAATAGAGAAAGATCATCAATAGCAGCTTTTCTCGCACTTTCAATGAAATTTCGGAGCAAGCCAGCCGGATCAACGCTACGCAATGCCGAAGGGCGGTTTCCAGTATGTTCTGTCTCTTGGCACTCTTTGAGAAGATAGTCCGGTAGCGGAACGGTAGTTGCCATGCTTCCCGCTTGCGCCAGCACGATGGGTGTTTCCTGCGGTGGAACTGACGGTACATCCATGATGAACATAAGCTCTTCTCCTGTAATGATGGATTGCGTATAGTCCAGCAGCGACTGCGCATCCGCTTGAGCCGCTATTGATGTCGCTTCCAGTTTTGGATCGGACTGGACATCGGCATTGAGGTTTTGAATAAGCGGCATCAGTTCCGGCGGCTGCAAATATACATGGAAATGATGGTAATGCTGTTCGACATTCGAGGAAGCTATACCCAGTTGACCCAGAATATTATTGATGTTCCGGTAGGGATTGTTGCTGTTTTCTACCAGCCCCCCGATATGAGTCGCGGTAATCAAGCCACCCGCTTTTTGTCCCGAGCCGAACAAAGCTGCCCGTACCGCTTCGCCGTTCTGGACTGGCAGTTCTTCCCAAGTGCCATTGTTGGGTGTCACGTCGCCCTGTGTCAATGCATATAGCGACAGAAAATCGCGCAAGGCAGCTTGCTGCATATTCAGAATTTCTGGTTCTGTTTCATTTACCAAAAGTGCCGTCAAATAGGCTGCAATCAATGGAGTCAGACTCGATTGATTTTCCAATAATCCGTGAATCCTCTGCCTCTACATTTCACACACTCGCCGACTACTTCCCTTTCACCTCGGCACTTACCGTTCCCTTTGCGAAAGTCACTATTAACGCCTCGCCGACTTTTAACTTTGCGGCATCTGTTACCACGCCACCGCTGGCATCCTGCACCAAGCTGTAGCCACGTTTTAAGACTTTTTTCGGATCCAGCAGGGTCAGGTGTTGCGCTGCGTTGCTGACACTATTTGATCTCCGGGCTTGTGATGTACGCATCGCAAGCACTAGGCGCTCGGCCACATTGGACTGCTTGTCTTGATGGCGTGCTAGATCGTCACTTGCTGAGCGCAAACGTTGCGCTAAAGACTGGTATTGCCAATGTCGTTGTTGCTGTTGATAACTATGTGTACGCCGGAGGCTGTGCTCAAAGTTCGTCAGCCGTTGCTTCTGTCGTTGCAGGTGTTGAGCCGGGTGCACTAGGCGGCGTTGTAAATAATCCAACCCTTGCATGGCATTTTGCAGACGATTGCGATAGGCGCGCTGTAAATGTATCGCCATGTCACGCTGGCTATTCTGCAAGGCGATGCGATCCGGCGCGACTCTTTGGGCAGCCGCCGTAGGTGTAGGCGCACGCTCGTCGGCTACGAAATCTGCGATGGTGAAGTCAGTCTCATGCCCCACACCGCTGACGATGGGGATGTTGCTGGCTGATATGGCACGGGCGACGATTTCTTCATTGAATGCCCATAGGTCTTCTATGCTCCCGCCGCCACGACATACGATCAGCACATCGCATTCCGCCCGCTCATTGGCCATCGCAATGGCTGTTGCGACTTGCTCGGCACTGCCTGTGCCCTGCACCGGCGTCGGGTATAGCACCACCGGCACGCTCGGCAGTCTTTTATTTAGTGTAGAGAGTACATCGCGCAGTGCTGCAGCTTGTGGTGAGGTAATGACGCCTATGCGGGCGGGGAATGCCGGTAAATCACGTTTACTTTCTTCTGCAAACAGCCCTTCTTCTTTCAGAGATTGTTTCAATCGCTCAAAACGTTCATACAGCATGCCTAATCCTGCAGGCCGTACCTGTTCTACAGTCAGTTGAAAGTCACCGCGTTGCTCATATAAAGTAGCAAGCGCTAATACTTCCACTTGCTGCCCGTTGGCGATTTGAAATTTTAAAAGCTGATTTTTGTGCCGGAACATCACACATCGAATTTGCGCCTTGCCGTCTTTTAGCGAAAAATAAAAATGACCGGACGCTGCTTTGACAAGGTTGGAAATTTCACCCCTCACCCACAGCAAAGGAACCTGACTTTCCAGCAACTGCTTGATTGAAAAGTTAAGTTCCCCGACACTGAAAACATGCCCGTTTTTTTCGAAAAAAAAGTTCGATTTCATATTGACAACTCAGAATAATCCACAAAGCCAAGAAATTCGGTGTCTTGGAACACACTATGGATACACACAACCGCACACTTACGATATGTAATTGATTATTATAAGAATAATAACATTGCAAAAAATAGGCAAATTAACCAAATCCTTTACGCGACGCTGATTAAAGCATTAGTCACAAGAGTAATCCACAAAGTTATCCACAGATTATGTGGGTAAAAGAAAATACCCTTTTCAAATGGAGACTTAAGGAAATTATCTTCAAGCAATACCTGAGAAATGTTGCTCAACTAAGTATGACACGTTACAGTTGAAGCTTGTACAATCGCGCTGCAATTTTAAACACAAATGGAGAACTTACGTGTTTGCAATCATTGAAGCGGCCGGATGGCCGATATGGTTTTTGATTCTGGCTTCAGTCATTGCAGTTGGCTTAATCATAGACCGCCTGCTTTATCTGCGTGCTAATCGCATCGTGCCACCCGCACTATTGGACGAAGTTGTTAAAGAACTCACCAATCGCGGAATTAGTGATGGGATGCTGGGCAAACTTGCTGAAGGTTCGCCTTTGGGACGTATCTTTGCTGCTGGGCTCAAGAATATCAAAAGCACGCCTGAAATCATGAAGGAATCAATTGAGGAAGCAGGCCGTGCCGTTTCGCACGACATGAACCACTTTCTTTCCGCACTGGGTACGATTGCATCTATCAGCCCGTTGCTGGGTCTGTTCGGCACCGTGGTTGGCATGATTGAAATTTTTGGCTCGCAAAACCCCACTGGCAATAATCCGGCGGTATTAGCTCATGGTATTTCTATTGCGCTGTATAACACTGCATTTGGTCTGATCGTAGCTGTCCCCAGCATGATTTTCTATCGCCACTTCCGGGCTAAAGCCGACAGCTTTACTGTCGAAATGGAGCAAAGAGCGATCAAACTGGTCGAGATCGTCCACGGACAGCGTAAGGGTTAATCATGAATTTTCAACGTGGACAAACCCGCGATGAGCCAGAGATCAATCTAATCGCTTTAATAGACGTATTACTGGTTATCCTGATCTTCCTGATGGTGACGACCAGTTATGCGAAGTTCTCTGAACTCAAGATTAATCTGCCCGAAGCTGGTGGGGAGCAAACCGCCGAGCAAGTCGATCCTATTCAGATTTCAGTGGATGCCAGCGAGCATTACGCAATCAACAATCAAGGCGTCACTTATACCGGTATAGAGACAATGGCGGCTGAAATTAAAAGTGCTGCTGGGAGCCAAACCGATCCGAACATTATCATCAGCGCGGATGCTAAAGCGCCGCATCAATCCGTTATCAACGTAATGGAAGCTGCCAGACAGGCAGGATTCGGGCGAATCACTTTCACCACACAGAGCCAATCTAAGTAACGTGCATTGGCTGGAAAAATACTGGTATCAGACCACTAAACTACACCTGCTCCTTGTCCCGATCAGCCTAGTCTTTCGCGCCTTAACGGCCTTGCGTCGGGCAATGTATCAAAACGAAATGTTGCATAGCGAGCGGCTTCTGCTCCCGGTCATCGTGGTTGGCAATATCAGCGTCGGTGGCACCGGAAAAACCCCGCTCACTCTCTCAATTGCACAACATCTGGTCGCCAAAGGCTGGCGACCTATCATTATCAGTCGTGGTTACACTCCCCAATCAACACCAAGCAATGTAACCCGAAAGCCATCCTTTCGTCAGGTCACACTTGACAGCGACGTGCAACTGGTCGGCGATGAGCCGTTGTTGATGGCAAAGCGTCAGATTGCACCGGTTTGGATAGGCTCAGACCGCATCGCAACTGCACATGCTGCGATGAAATCTCACCCCGAATGCAACGTCATCTTGTGCGATGACGGCTTGCAGCACTATCGCTTACGTCGCGATGTCGAAATTGCGGTTGTCGATGGCGCACGAAGATTCGGAAATGGTCGCTTGCTTCCTGCCGGCCCATTGCGCGAGCCAGTGTCTCGATTAGAAAGCGTTGATGCTGTTGTTATCAACGGCGGGGAAACACAAGCCGGGCAATATGCAATGAATCTGGCTGGCAAGGTCTTTTATAATCTGCTCGACCCCACTATCACCGCTCCAGCCAAGCACTTTCGCAACTCTATAAATCATGCAGTTGCTGGCATAGGTAACCCCGATCGTTATTTTCAGCACCTGATAGATCTTGGTATCCCCTTCACGCCTCATGATTTCCCGGATCATCATCCCTATTGTGCCGCTGACCTTGCCTTCAAAGAATACGAAGCGATTCTCATGACAGAAAAAGATGCGGTAAAATGCGCCCCATTCGCTGATGCGCGATACTGGGTGCTTCGTGTAGAAGCAGAAATCGACCCGACCTTACTCGACCACATACAGAAATCAATTAAAAACTATGGATAAAAAACTGCTCGATATCCTCGTTTGTCCACTGTGCAAATCTTCGCTGGTTTATCAAAAATCTGCCAAAGAGTTAATCTGCAAGGCAGATCGGCTGGCATTCAAGATTGAGGATGACATCCCGGTGATGCTTGCCGATGAAGCACGCAAAATGACTGCGGAAGAAGTCGAAGCGCTTAGATGACAAGTTTTAACGTCGTGATACCTGCGCGACACGCCTCTACCCGCCTGCCGGGGAAACCACTGCTACAAATTGCCGGTAAACCGATGGTGATCAGGGTCGCAGAACAAGCCGCTCTGAGCGGCGCACAAAATACTTGGGTCGCGACCGACCATCAAGAGATTGCTGACGTTGTTCGCGAACATGGCTTCAATGCCTGCCTGACCAGCGAAAGTCACTCCAGCGGGACTGACCGCATTGCCGAAGTGGTACAGCAGCAAGGCTGGACGGATGACACCATTGTAGTGAATGTGCAAGGTGATGAACCTTTAATCCCTCCGAATTTGATTCATGCCGTTGCAAACCACCTGCATCAACACCCCGAATGCGCCATCGCCACCGCTTGTCATGCGATTCATGATGATGAAGCGATGCACAATCCCAACATCGTCAAAACAGTGTTAGATAAAAGTGGCAATGCGCTCTATTTCAGCCGCGCGCCCATCCCATGGCCGCGTGATGCCTTCGCGCAACAACAAACACTGCCCGATACCCTGCCTGTGCTGAGACACATCGGTATCTATGCTTATCGGGCGAGTTTTCTGCGCGCATTCGGTCAGCTAGCGCCTGCGCAAATCGAACAGTTCGAAGCGTTGGAGCAACTGCGTGCGCTGTATCATGGCTACAAAATTGGTGTATTCATCACTGAACAAGCACCACCAGCCGGCGTAGATACCGAGCAGGATCTAAACGAAGCACGTAAAGTATTTGAGATATATCACAAGGAGAAATCATCATGAGAGTCATATTGCTAGGGCCACCCGGTGCGGGGAAAGGCACGCAGGCAACCCACATCACCGAAAAATTCAACATCCCGCAAATCTCCACCGGAGACATGCTACGTCAGGCAATTAAGGCAGGTACTCCATTGGGACTGGCAGCGAAAAAAATATGTGATTCAGGCAATCTGGTTTCCGATGACATCATTATCGGATTGGTCAAAGACCGCATCAAAGAACCTGATTGCGCTAACGGCTTTCTTTTTGACGGCTTTCCACGCACCATCCCACAAGCACAGGCGCTGAAAGATAGCGGTGTGCAAATAGATCACGTCGTCGAAATCGAAGTGCCAGACAGTGACATCGTCGAGCGCATGAGCGGCAGGCGAGTACACCTGCCATCCGGTCGCACCTACCACGTCACATTCAACCCCCCCAAAGTTGAAGGCAAGGACGATGTCACTGGAGAAGACCTCGTTCAACGTCCTGACGATATTGAGAGCACTGTGATGAAACGTCTAGTTGTTTACCATGACCAAACGAAACCACTGGTTGGATACTTCGCCGCCTGGGAAAAGTCCGGCGAACCACAAGCCCCTAAATGCATTAGTATTTCTGGCAAGGGCAGTGTGGAAGCCATACGCGAGCAGATTTTCGCTGCGTTGAGTTGACCATTTTCAGGTTGAATAGATATGAGCACTAAACCCATTCTGACACTTGATGATGCTAAGCGAATCGCAGCAGCCGCTCAGGCTGAGGCACTCGCTAATAACTGGAACGTGGTCGTTGCCGTAGTTGATGATGGCGGACACCTGATTTATCTCGAACGCGCACACGATACCCAGTTCGGCAGCGTTGATACCGCAATACTGAAAGCCAATGCTGCTGCGGCTTTCAAGCGGCCCACCAAGTCATCTGAGGATGCTGTACTGAGTGGTCGCTTGATCCATCTTGCACTGCCCGGCGTGATTCCGGCTGAAGGCGGAGTGCCGCTGATGATAGGCGATACCGTCGTTGGTGGACTGGGGATTAGCGGTGTGCGCTCGTTTCAGGACGGTCAGATCGCTGCGGCGGGTGCAGCGGTATTGAGCTAATTCGAACACGTTAAATATTTTAATAAAAAAATAGAATTTTTAGCGCAAAAGCTGCCGGTTTTGGTCGAAAAGCAATCAAATAATGGACAGAAATTAAACCAATTCAACGCTTGATTAGCTCCTTCCACAATTCGCCCCGACTTTCTACCAGATCCCCGAAAATTCCACATATCAACTACAAGTTCTCTCGCTTCTAGAAAAAGGTCATGTACCGGAGCAAAAAATCAAAGTATGCTAAAACCCTGAAACACTAGTTTCATACACTAACTAGTAGCTCGTGTATCGGTACGTTTGACTTCTTCAACTATAGGGGAGAGTGAAAATGTCAGCTGGTCTCGGATTCGCACTGTTCTGCTCCATTGTGGCAATTCTTTATGGCGCATTCTCAATCAAATGGATATTAGGCCTGCCCACCGGCAATGACCGCATGCGGGAAATCGCTGCGGCTGTTCAGGAAGGCGCTCAGGCGTATCTTAATCGTCAGTACACCACCATCGCTATTGTCGGTGTCATTCTGCTGATCGCCATCTTCATCGGGCTGGGTTGGCAAACCGCAATCGGCTTCTTGCTGGGTGCGGTGTTGTCCGGCGTCACTGGCTATATCGGTATGTATGTTTCGGTGCGCGCCAATGTACGCACTGCCGAAGCCGCCAATAATGGCGTCAATGCCGCTTTGAATGTCGCTTTCAAGGGCGGTGCGATTACCGGCCTGCTAGTCGTCGGCTTGGGATTATTGGGCGTAGCGGGTTATTACGCTTTCCTGACCCTGGCAATGGATGTCAGCAACTCTGATGCCACCCATGCACTGATTGGCCTAGCCTTCGGCAGCTCGCTGATCTCCATCTTCGCCCGTCTCGGCGGCGGTATCTTCACCAAAGGTGCTGACGTCGGCGCTGATCTGGTCGGCAAAGTAGAAGCAGGCATTCCTGAAGACGACCCACGCAATCCGGCGGTGATCGCCGATAACGTGGGTGATAACGTCGGCGACTGCGCGGGCATGGCGGCTGACTTGTTTGAGACCTATGCAGTCACCATCATCGCCACCATGGTCCTGAGCGGCCTGATGATCAGCGGCTCACCCGAAGCAGTGATCTATCCGCTGGTGCTGGGGGGGGTGTCCATCGTTGCCTCCATCATCGGTACACTATTCGTCAGCACCCGTGAGGGCGGCAAGATCATGAACGCACTGTATCGCGGCTTGATCGTATCAGCCGTGCTGGCAGTCATCGCGTTCTACCCGGTCACCACATGGATACTCGGCGATGGTGTCATGGTAGATGGTGAATGGGTCGCCTCGATGGATTTGTATCTCGCCTCATTGATCGGCCTCGGCCTGACCGCAGCGATGGTGTGGATCACCGAATACTACACCTCGACGGAATATCATCCGGTGCAACACATCGCACAGGCATCCACCACCGGACACGGCACCAACGTCATCGCAGGCTTAGGCGTGTCGATGAAATCAACCGCCGCACCAGTGCTGGTCGTCTGCATGTCCATCTATGGCGCATATGAACTGGCCGGGTTATATGGCATCGCCATTGCCGCCACCACCATGCTCTCCATGGCGGGCATCATCGTGGCACTAGACGCATACGGCCCGATCACTGATAACGCGGGCGGCATCGCCGAAATGGCGGGTCTGGACGAAAAAATCCGCAACATCACCGACCCGCTAGACGCAGTGGGCAACACCACCAAAGCCGTAACCAAAGGCTATGCCATCGGCTCGGCAGGCTTAGCGGCATTGGTATTGTTCGCCGACTACACCCACGCCCTCGCCACACATGGCGGCCCCGCGTTGACCTTTGACCTATCCAATCACATGGTCATCATCGGCCTATTCATCGGTGGCATGGTGCCCTACCTGTTCGCCGCGATGGGGATGGAAGCCGTGGGACGTGCTGCCGGTAGCGTAGTGATCGAAGTCCGCCGCCAATTCAAAGACATCCCCGGCATCATGGAAGGCACCGCCAAACCGGAATACGGCACCTGCGTGGACATGCTGACCAAAGCCGCCATCCGCGAGATGATCGTCCCCTCCCTACTCCCCGTTGCCGTGCCGCTAATCGTCGGACTGGTACTGGGCGCGCAAGCATTGGGCGGCGTATTGGTCGGCACCATCATCACCGGCATCTTCGTCGCGATCTCCATGACCGCAGGCGGCGGTGCGTGGGATAACGCCAAGAAATACATCGAAGACGGCAACTGCGGCGGCAAAGGCTCAGAAGCACACAAAGCCGCCGTCACAGGCGATACGGTTGGTGACCCCTACAAAGACACTGCCGGCCCGGCGGTGAATCCGCTGATCAAAATCATCAACATCGTCGCATTGATGATTGTGCCATTGCTGTAAAGCTTATGCATTGATAGCAGTAACTGACAGGGCGGATAATCTGCCCTGTTTTTTTGTGCGTTCCTGCACCCTATGCTTGGTATTGATTATGCAGAATAAGGATTTTCCTTATATCTTTGGAGGGGTATTGGTGGTACGTTTTGGGGAATCGTGGGTTGTAGCCTATTACGGGTGTTAAAGGGCTCTGACCCCATTAATGCTAGGAACTAGGATGGACGAGTAATGATTGAGCATATATGGATATTTTTTCTTATGCCAGTTTTCTGGTGGTATTTCTTAGTTATGCAGGTTAAAGCTCAACCCGAAGTAGAATATACATGGTTACCAAAACGACACCTAACGTTCGGGATTTTTGTAAGGACCTCTGCGGTACTAGCTTTGTCTCTAGCAGTCAGTAAAGGCTACGACCTTGGAAATAATTTATTTGTTCTTTCTTTTTATATTGCAATTCTTATTGCACCGATGGCGCCACCATCTCCTTCAATTAACGCTGGCACAGAGAATTCTTTCGGTTTTTTCGTGCAATGGGTAGCATCCAATATTGATGTGTCGGTCAAAACAATAATTTACTTATTTCTAGTAGGCGGAATATCTTGGCTGATATCAATTGTTCTCAATTACTTTGAAATTAGTCGGTTTGAATTATGGTACGAATCAATCACAGAAAGTATTACTATGGTAGAAGCAGTCAGCGATCACTTTGTTGTTCCGAAATCATTCATGATTGCTGCAGCTTCAATGCTTTTCTGGAAGTCAATAGTGGCAGCAGGAGCAATAAATTTACCTATTTTCAGGCAATATAGCTGGGCTGCCATTTTTGTTTCGGTCACGTGCTCGGTGGTAGTCCTAGTTTATACATACAATATAAGCTTGTTGATCCCCTCTACACCAGCGGGTTGGGGATCACCTACTACGGGTGTTATTAGTGCATGGTTACTCAGTTTAGTGTTCGCATATGAGCAAGCTCGATGGGACGAGATTAATGAAAATACGTAACCTCAATTAAAGGGGGCAGCCCCCTTTAATTGGATGCTTTAATTGGGCGATAGTCTTGAATGTCGATACGAGGAAACGATCAGCTATGATGCTGACCATAATGAAATTGAACGCAGGCTGGCAATAATCGAGGTGATCAGAGTAGCGCGGTATCAATGGGGTCAGACTCCATTGATTTTATAGATGGAAACGGCGAAGAAATTGGGAATCTAAACGACTAATGATGTTTACTTCAATTACATTGCGATATATTGGCGAAAAATTAAGTATCGATTCTATATCTACGTCTCTTGGAGTCTTGCCAACAGCTTCTGGCAGTTCAGGCGATTCAGTCAAGTCTACCTCAGGCAAAGAACGAGTATTAAAAGCTGGCTTTTGGGAATGGTCGATTAAAGCTGAGTCAGATCAGATAAATCAAATCAATGATCAAATAGAGTCATTTGGAAGTGTATTCAATAAAGTGTTAGATAAATTAGGCTCTCAATTAGGCTGCTCACATTCTTGGATTGATATTCATATCATCGAAGATGCTGAAAATTTTCCAGTTTCTCTGCCTATTAATAGCAAATCTATGAGTATCCTCAGTAAGGCAGGGTTATTAATTGACTTAACAATTAGTAACTGAATATTTGGGGAGAGAAGTTAATATCATAATCAATGGGATACTCTTGAAGAGGGTATGTTTTAAAAAAACATAGCGTTCATCCAATACCTCCCCTATAGGGAAAGGTTCGCTGAAATTTATTTGTAAAATTGTAGGTTCGTAGAGGTTCATATGAGATACGTCTATAGACTATTCGGAATTTTTATTTTCTTTACATTTCTTTCCCAGCATTCCCCAAAAAAAATCAATGGGGTCAGACTCCATTGATTTTAGATTAACACCCTTATAAACTGCCATCTCGAAATTACACAGCCCGCGTAGGGCGCAATCACCAACGGGCATTGCGCCGTATGTGAATTTTCATTCGGTGCAATGCGCTTACGCTTATCGCACCCTATATTTAATACGCCTAACACGGATTGAAAAGTGCATGGAGATACAAAATCTACTTTTGACCGTATTTATCGTTGCATTTGTGCTAATGATAATTGCCTGTATTTGTGGTGTACTGACACAGGTCATTGCTCGCAGAGCCATGGTAGTTATTCACGAAAGCGCACCTGATCTTTATCGCAACATTTTGAACGGTAGCGAATCATCGTGGATAGAGAGGCGCGCTGATTCACTGAGAGATTTTCCTATATGGTGGAATTTATACAAAACAATTTATCGGAGAGGTGAAATAGAAGATGTTGTTGGTCAAAGAGTAGTTGCTCGTTTTATTCATTTTTGCCGAGTAATGTTGGCAAGCTATTTCTCTGCGATATTATTAGGAATAGGTGTTATTACTGCAGGCTTTGTTCTTGCCTCTGCCAGTCAATAGAGCAAAATTAGCATTAATAGGCTCTCATTAACGGGCTCTGCTTGAACTCAAGAGTCAAGTGCAACACTAACCAATCCTCCATTCATTTCACATTCGATCATTTCTTGTGGTGTTTAAAGCCGAACCGTTTTCTTGGACGTGTATTGAGGAGCAATGCAAAATGATCAAGCGCGGTAGGATGGGTTGAGCAACGCGATAACCAATGACTTTGCTGTCGTTTTTGAACAGCTTAGTCAGATGGCTATGCAAAGCTACCCATCGCCCATTTTGATGGGTATCCTTCGTCAACCCATCCTACAAGCTTAATCGACAGGGCGGATCATCCACCCTGTTTTTTACATGGAAATTTAAAATGAAAATCGTTGTAATCATTTTCACCACCATCATCGTGCTGATACTCGGTTATTTTATCTATCTGGGTCAATCATCCAAGATTGGCAGTGCCAAGCCCGCGTAGGGCTCAATAACCAACGGGCATTGCGCCGTATGTGAATTTTCATTCGACGCAATGCGCTACGCTTATTGTCGCCCTACATTTAATACGCCTTACACGGGTTTTAACGTATCTTACTTCTGGATAAATTTATATGACGAGAGAAGAGTGGGAAGAACTTCAACGTCAAAAGGCAGCCACCAGCCCTTAGAGTATAAAAAATAAAATATGAGCATAGTGAGTATAAAAGTTAATGGTGTTAATTTTAGTATCTTTGATGAAATGATTATTGAAGGTGTTGGCTTCTATTTTATTTTTGAATGTGCGGAAGATCGGCTAAAAGATATAGATGATGTGATTAAGAATGAGTTTTATAGGAGAGTGAAAAATAATGAAGGGCTCTTTGTGAATTTAGACTCTACTAGGAACAAATATTTAATTATAGTAAGTGTGTCTAACATTGAGGCAGGTAAAGCTGAGGTTAGTGATGGCTTTAGCCTTTATAAAATGTCTACTCTTGAAAAACTAGCAGTTAAATTAAAAGTGATCATAAGAAGTTTATTACCTTACAGTAATAAGTATATTAATGTTTAATGTCTGGACTCCCCCCACTTTAGTGCAAATCAAATCAATGGGGTCAAAATCAAATCAATGGGGTCAAAATCAAATCAATGGGGTCAAAATCAAATCAATGGGGTCACAAATCAATGGGGTCAGACTCCATTGATTTTAGATTAACACCCTTATAAACTGCCATCTCGAAATTACACAGCCCGCGTAGGGCGCAATAACCAACGGGCATTGCGCCGTATGTAAGTTTCATTCGGCGCAATGCGCTACGCTTATTGTCCCCCTACATTTAATACGCGTTACGCGGGTTGGGTAGGTATACTCAGAGTGATCCGATTGGGATTTAGTTTGATAATGATTCACCCGAAAGGCAAGTTTCCTTTGAGATGGGTGTTGACCTTCCAGAGGCTTACTTAGGCTATATCAACCATAACTATGGTTATGCCGATCAAAATCCCGTGATGTATATTGATTCAACGGGAGAAAATACAGCAGCGTTGGGTGCGGGCTATGGATTTTCAGTTGGCGGGCCAGTGGGGGCGGTTGTAGGTGGATTGATTGGTGCCGGGGTTGGGGTTGGCATTTACTTGGCTTGTAGTAATGAAGAAAAAGGCAATAAGGAACATACCAAAGGCAAGCGTCAAAGCACCAAGGGTAAGCACGAAAAAGGTCGTTCACGGAATAAGAAAGATCGTGGCGGCGAAAAAGGCGCTAAGCGCCGTCCTTATTAAAGATAGTTTTATACAAGGTTCATATCATGTCAGCTAAAAGGATTTTAGAAAGCGCGAAATTATCGAACACCCTTGTTTCTGTATATATAGATTCAGATGATTGGGATCAATATTCTGTTGGTTTTGTAGATATGGTTAGTGAAACTCATGTCAGATTACGTGCGGTTTCTAAAAATGGTGAACCAGCCGGATTTGAAATTAGGGTATTGACAGAAATTTTTAAGATTGAATCTGGTGGGAAATATGAAAGTAAACTTGAGAAGTTAAGTCAGAATCAAGGGAAAGTATTTAAGGAAGTAAAACCAAATGCTGAGTCTTCTGGCGACCTTGTACTTGACTCATTGCAGCAGTCGTTAGATGAATCCATTATTATTGTTTTATGGGGCAGTGACCCTGACGATTCATTGGTAGGTTATGTTGAAAAATTAGATTCTGATTTAGTTAGCCTTCGCTTGATTAATGAATTTGGTGAAGATGATGGTATATCGACAATTGAAATTGATGAAATTACAAGTGTTGATTTCAATACTCAGTCGGAACAAGTAAGAAAATTCTTGTATCAGAATTGAGCCTCTCCCAGTAAGTTTCATTCGGCGCAATGCGCTACGCTTATTGTCGCCCTACATTTAATACGCCTTACACCCGAATGGTATGGCTTTGCAATCTAAAATAGATTGATATTTGTTGGCAGTTTCCGGTATCTTGACATCATCTTACGTGGAAATTTCAAATGAAAATCGTTGTAATCATTCTCACCACCATCATCATGCTGATGCTCGGTTATTTTATCTATCTGGGTCAATCATCCAAGGTTGGCAGTGCCAAGGGATTGGTCAACGGGCAACTTCATCAATGCCCTGATAAGCCAAACTGTATGTCCAGCGAGTATCCAGATGACACGGCTCATTTCATGCCACCTATTGATATGTCCGGCAAAACTGCTGGTGATGCACTAAAAGTTTTGAAGGAAATCATCTTGGAACTAAAAGGTAAAGTTCATACCGATCGTGAACACTATATCTCTGCCACTTTTGCCTCATCACTATTTGGCTTTGTAGATGATTTTGAATTGAGGGTTGATCCAAAACAGCACGTAATCCACTTTCGATCAGCCTCTAGAGTCGGGCGTGATGATTTAAGTGCAAATATGAAGCGGGTTGAACTCATTAAAAAGCGATATTTCAAAAGTCCACGTGGGGCGCAATAACTGACGGGCAATGCGCTACGCTCTTCGACACACTCAGGACAGGCTTATTGCCGCTCTACATTTAATACGCCTTACACGGGTTGATCGGGAATCCAGCCTTTGATGGGTATCCTTCGTCAACCCATCCTACAAGCTGGTCGTACTAGCAGGAACAGTGCAGCTCATCCGCCCTGTTTTTTACCGTCTAAAATCCACTTCTACTCCCTTCCCCGTATAATCCGGCTTCATGTTTCAGCTTCACAACACGATCAAATAGATGAGCGCATCAACCCGCAATCGACGACAAGACGAATTGGCCTTTGTCATCCACAGCTACCCGTTCCGCGAAACCAGCTTGCTGCTTGATGTATTCAGCCGTCATCATGGGCGACTGGCGATTGTGGCGCGTGGGGCGCGGCGTCCCGGTTCTGCGTTACGCGGTGTGTTGAGGAATTTCCAGCCGTTATCATTAAGCTGGTTCGGCAAAGGCGAGGTGCGCACTTTGCACAGTGCGGAGTGGCAAGGCGGTCAGCCTTATCTGCAAGGCAAGGCACTGATGTGCGGCTTTTATCTGAACGAGCTGATGGTCAACCTGTTGGCGCGTGATGACCCTCACGAACAGCTATTCGACTACTACCGCGCTACCCTACTCCGCCTCGCTCAAGAGACCGACCATGCCGCCACCCTGCGCTGTTTTGAAAAACATCTGTTGCAGGAATTGGGCTATGCGTTGACGCTGGATCAAGAGGCGGGCAACGGCAAAGCAGTTCAAGCTGAACTCTGCTATCGTTACGCAGTGGAGCACGGTGCGGTGCCGGATGATGGCAATCCGAATACCGGATTACCGGTCTTGGGCAAGACGTTGCTGGATATGGTGGCAGACGATTATGACGATCCGCTCACCGCACAGCAGAGCAAACAATTGATGCGCATCCTGATGAACCATTATCTGGGTGGCAAGACATTACACACACGAGAACTAATCAAGGATCTACAAAAAATATGATTAAGCTGGGACTGAATATCGACCATGTCGCAACACTGCGTCAGGCACGAGGGGCACGCTACCCCAACTTGGTACGCGCCGCGCTGATCTGCGAAGAAGCAGGTGCGGATGCCATCACCATCCACCTGCGCGAAGACCGTCGCCACATTCAAGATGCCGATGTCGAGATATTGCGCACCATGTTGCAAACGCGCATGAACCTTGAGTGCGCCGTCACCGACGAAATGATAGACAACGCATTGCGCATCAAGCCGCACGATATCTGCCTGGTACCGGAACGACGCGAAGAACTGACCACCGAAGGCGGCTTGGACGTGATCAAATATTTCGATCAGGTGAAAAGTGCGACGCAACGTTGCACCGAGGCGGGCATCCGCGTGTCATTGTTCATCGACCCGGAAGAAAAACAACTGGACGCCGCCAAAGCAGCAGGCGCGCCAGTGGTCGAGCTACACACCGGCAGCTATGCCGATGCCGACAGCGTACCCGAGCGGGAACAGGAACTGGCGCGCATCCACCATGCGGCAGTCTATGGTCATGGAATGGGGCTGCAAATCAATGCCGGACATGGACTGCATTACCATAACGTGCAACCTGTCGTTGCGATCCCGCACATTGCAGAGCTCAACATCGGTCACTCCGTCATCTCAGAAGCGGTGTTCATCGGGCTGGCGCAGGCGGTCAAAAACATGAAGGCATTGCTGGCAGAAGCATGATATTCGGCATAGGCACCGATCTCGTCGAATACGCACGTATCGAAAAAGTCTTTGCTCAATACGGTGAGCGGTTCGCGGAGCGCATCCTCAGCAAAGCTGAGTTGGAACAGTTCAAGTCACATCAAAATCAAGCGCGTTTTCTGGCGAAACGATTCGCCGCTAAAGAGGCATTTGCCAAAGCGGTAGGCACTGGCATACGCGGCCCGGTCAGCTTGCAACGCATCACCATCACCAACGATGAGCTAGGCAAACCCGGTTTTTCATGGGATGAGCGGCTGCACCAACACCTCACCCAGCTTGGCGTGAAGCACCATCATTTGTCCATCAGCGATGAACGCGACATGATCGTCGCGTTCGTGGTTCTTGAAGGGAGTTAGCCGGTATTCCCTGTGGGTTTATTCTGGCTGAGTCGGGTCAACCTGATCGTCAGGCTCGGCTGCAGCTTGTTCCTTTCGTGCAGCCCTTTCACGCAATTTTTCTTCTTTTTTCTTTTTCTTTGCCAGTTCTTTCTGACGCTTTTCAAACGAGTAATTAGGCTTAGCCAATGGTTATATTCCTGTACTGAGAGTTAAATTGAAGGCAGAGTGTCCCAGCATTCAAGCTATCGGTCAACCGCAGCTTCCTGAAGCCGAGTAATCATGCGGACTATTCAGGTAATACCCGTATAATCTTCTCTGACAAAACCAATCATCAGTCACCAATAAGGAGAAGCTGATGGGCTTAGGCCCCGTCATGCTGGATATAGCAGGAACACAACTGACCACGGATGAGGAGGCACGCCTGCGTCATCCTCTGGTCGGTGGTGTGATCTTGTTCACCCGAAACTACGAATCGCCCAGCCAACTCACTGAGCTCACGACAGCCATCCACGCCCTGCGCGCCCCGCCTTTATTGGTGGCGGTCGATCATGAGGGCGGGCGCGTGCAACGGTTTCGCGATGGCTTTACCAAGATTCCGCCAATGCGGGAACTCGGCAAGCTCTGGGACGATCACCCCAAACACGCTAGACATCTGGCGCAGCAAACAGGTTTGGTGCTGGCTTCTGAATTACGCGCTTGTGGTGTGGACTTCAGCTTTACGCCCGTGCTGGATATGGATTACGGGCAGAGCAGCGTGATAGGTGACCGCGCATTCCACAATGAGCCTCAGGCTATCGCTGAATTGGCACACAGCCTGTTGTTGGGGCTCAAGCATGGCGGCATGCCAACGGTAGGCAAGCATTTTCCGGGACACGGCTATGTGCAAGCCGATTCTCATCTGGACATCCCGGTCGATGAGCGTGATTACGTCGATATAGAGATGGCTGACCTGATCCCTTTCCGGCAGATGATAGATTACGGCCTGACCGCCGTGATGCCCGCACACGTCATCTATCCAAAGATTGACAGTCGCCCGGCAGGATTCTCGCCCGTCTGGTTGAAAAACGTGCTGCGAGAAGAATTGGGATTTGAAGGATGTATCTTCAGTGACGACTTAAGTATGGAGGGGGCAAGTGTCGCAGGCGGAATCGTGGAACGTGCTGAGGCAGCACTGAATGCAGGTTGCGACATCGTACTGGTATGCAATAAACCAGAATCGGCAGAAGAATTAATACAAGGCTTAGACTGGGAAATACCTGCTACCAGCAAGGCACGCCTCGCCCAAATGCGCGGCAAAGCCCATTCAGGATCGTTAGCACAACTACACGAACAGCCAGTATTTCTCAAAGCACTTGGCGAAGTTTCCGTCATCGGCATGAGTAACGAAGAGCTGCCATTGGCATAGGCAGAACAAAATCATTCCATCCCTGAGCAGAAATACATCCTTCTGGAATTCATGTTTCACCGAGAGCATGAGATAATCTGCATCTACATACCGATATTGATGAGTTTCTATGAGTGAATTGCAATTTTCCTTGCTGGTGATAGGCATCGGAGTGATCGTGGTGCTCTATATCTATGGCTGGTGGAAACAACGACAATACCAGCAGAAGTTCGACAATAGCTTCAGGTCGTCTCAAAGTGATGCGCTTTATGAAAATCCTGAAGCAGATTCAGTCGTGTCTGAAGCGAATACTGCCGTTACCGAAAAACCTGAATCCACCACTGTCGAAACAGAAACTGCCGCTTCGTATATAGACGAAACGTGTTCTACGCTGGATGTTCGCGATAATTTCATCATTGAGTTAAACACCAACAGTCCGCACACCGCCTCTGCGCTGAATAGTCTGTGGCAGCGTAAATTCGACTTCGGCAAACCGGTATATGTCTGCGGAATGACGTTTAACACCAAACAGTGGGAACGTGTCATCGCAGAGAGTCAAACGTTGTACAAGCGTTTTCGCTTCGCCCTGCAATTGGTTGACCGTAGTGGTCCGATTAGTGCAGCCAAACTGGCAGATTTTCGTGACCTTGTTGCCGGCATTGCGCAAAGTCTCAACGCAGATGCTGCTATTCCCGATGTCGATGAAACCCATCACCGTGCGATCGACCTTGATGCTTTCTGCGCAAGTGTAGATCAAATGGTCGGTGTCAATCTGATACCACCGGGAAAGCGCTTATTGCTGGGTAGCAAAATATCCCAATCGGCCACCCTGTTAGGCATGACACTGGAATCAGATGGTGCATTCCATCAACTCGATGGGCAAGGTCACAGCCTGTTCAGCCTGGTCAACCGTGATGCCAAGCCATTCCAACTTCATCTTCTGGAAACCAGCGGTAGTGCTGGCATCACCTTGTTGCTCGATGTCCCGCGTGTCTCCAATCCGACTGACAAGTTCGACCAACTGATGCAAGTTGCACACGGACTCGCCAAAGGATTACAGGTCAATCTGGTTGACGATCACAATGTGCCGCTCAGCGAAAGTGGATTGGCACTGATACGTACACGTATTGAAGAGATCGAAGCGAAAATGACCGAGTTCGGCGTCACACCGGGCAACCCGCAGGCATACCGTTTATTTTCCTGATGGACATCGCGTCACGTATCACGCAACTCCGTGCCGAGATAGAACGGCATGAGCATGCCTACTATGTGCTGGATGCTCCTACGCTTCCTGATGCGGAATATGACAAACTATTCCGGGAACTACAAATACTCGAAAACGAGCACCCTGAACTGTTAACGCCTGACTCTCCCACGCAACGGGTGGGTGGCAAGGTACTGGATGGTTTCACACCCGTACCTCATGCCGTGCCCATGCTTTCCATACACACTGAAACCGATACGACCGCCGATGGCGCACTGGCTTTCGATACACGCATACGCAAAGAGCTGGGCTTGACCAAAGCGGATGCCGCTATTGAATACGCGTGCGAACTCAAGTTCGATGGACTGGCCATCAGCCTGCGTTACGAACACGGTGTATTGGTAAGAGCCGCCACCAGAGGAGATGGCGAAACAGGCGAAGATGTCACACAAAACATCCGAACCATCCGAGAGATTCCATTACGCCTCAAGCACTGCTCTGCAGCCGTATTGGAAGTACGTGGTGAAGCCTATATGTCACGCCCGGATTTTAAACGATACAACGAACAGCAACGCGCACAGGACTTAGCCACATTAGTCAATCCGCGCAACGGTGCAGCAGGCGGAATTCGACAGCTTGATCCCGCGCTGGCCAAAAAACGTCTGTTGTCTTTCTTCGCATATGGATTGGGAGAGGTGGATGGTTGGCATATACCGTCTAGCCACAGTGCCATGTTAGACGCACTTGCGGCAAACGGTTTACCCGTCTGCGATGAACGTGAGGTTGTCAATAGTGCTCAGGGTCTGGTTGAATTTCATCAGAAAGTTGCAACAAAGCGGGATGCACTCCCCTTCGATATTGATGGGGTAGTTTATAAGGTCAATAGCCGTGCCTTACAGGATGAACTCGGCTTTGTCTCACGAGAGCCACGCTGGGCTGTCGCGCACAAATATCCTGCGGAAGAGCAACTCACTATCGTGCGAGATATCGAGATTCAGGTCGGGCGTACCGGCAAGCTCACCCCTGTTGCCAAACTGGAACCGGTGTTCGTCGGCGGCACCACCGTCAGCAACGCCACACTGCATAACGAAGGAGAAGTCCGCCGTAAGGATGTACATATCGGTGATACCGTCATCGTGCGCCGCGCCGGAGACGTGATCCCGGAAGTGGTCGGTGTGCTGGTGGAACGTCGCCTGAAAAATGCACCCTCATTCGTCATGCCGACAAGTTGTCCGGTGTGCGGTAGCCATGCAGTTCGCCCGGATGACGAAGCCAATACGCGTTGTACCGGTGGCTTATTTTGCGCGGCGCAGCGCAAACAAGCCATTCTGCATTTCGCCGGAAGACGCGCAATGGATGTCGAAGGTTTGGGCGATAAACTGGTCGATCAACTGGTAGACGAAAATATCATTCGGTCCCTACCTGACCTGTATCGTCTGGATATTGAAACACTTTCCTCATTGGAACGCATGGCTGAGAAAAGCGCACAGAACATCGTTGCTGCCTTGCAGCAGAGCAAGCGTAAACCATTAGCTCGTTTTCTGTTTGCACTAGGCATTCGCAATGTCGGTGAAACCACCGCCAAGGACCTAGCACGCAGTTTCGGCACATTGAAAAAAATACGTGAGGCAGATCTTGAGCAGTTGCAGCAGGTTCCTGATGTGGGTCCCATTGTGGCTAAAAGTGTTTATGAATTCTTCCGTGAACCGCATAATATTGAGGTCATTGAAGATTTGCTTGATCCACAACGAGGTGGCTTACAACTTGAGGAAGTCGAAGGAATCAACACGGCAGCACTCCCTTTATCAGGTAAAATTTTCGTATTAACCGGTACACTCACCTCAATGGGACGCGATAAGGCTAAAGAGCAATTAGAGTCTCTGGGTGCAAAAGTAAGCGGAAGCGTTTCTAAAAAAACCAGCTTTGTGGTGGCAGGCAACGAGGCAGGTAGCAAACTGGACAAGGCTGTCAATCTTGGCGTGTCAGTCATGACTGAAACCGATTTCCTTGAATTTATGAATCAGGAAATTTTAAATAGGACTAAAGCATCATGAAGCAGAAAATCACCAAGGCAGTCTTTCCGGTTGCAGGCTTAGGCAGCCGTTTTCTTCCCGCCACCAAAGCAACTGCAAAAGAGATGCTTCCTGTCGTTGACAAGCCTTTGATTCAATATGCTGTTGAAGAAGCGGTCGCTGCCGGCATCACCGACATGGTGTTTATTACCGGTCGCCACAAGCGTGCCATTGAAGATCATTTCGACAAGGCTTATGAGCTGGAGTCCATGCTGGAAGCGGATGGCAAAGAAAATTTGTTGGCAATTGTTCGCGACATCGTGCCTGCTCATGTGAACTGCATCTATATCCGACAAGCCGAACCCCTCGGCTTGGGTCATGCAGTGCTCTGTGCAAAGCCGGTGGTTCAGGATGAACCTTTTGCAGTGATTTTGGCCGACGATCTGATTGACGGAAAGACCTCAGCCGTCAAACAAATGGTCGATATATTCCACCGTCATCAATGTTCTACTCTGGGTGTGCAGGATGTGCCACTTGATCAGACGCATCAATACGGCATTATCAGCAGCGACCCTTTTGAAGATGACATCGAAAAGATGAAAGCCATCGTTGAAAAACCCAACGCCGAACAAGCACCATCGACGCTGGCCGTAGTGGGAAGATATATCCTCACGCCGCGTATCTTCCATCACCTTGAAAAAGTACAGGCTGGCGCAGGCGGCGAGATTCAATTGACAGATGGTATCGCTGCGCTGATGAAGGAGGAGATGATGCTTGCCTATCGTTTCAATGGCACTCGCTACGACTGTGGCTCAAAACTGGGGTATCTAAAGGCTACCGTCGCACTGGCTTTGAAACATGCCGAGCTTCAAGATGATTTCTCCGCTTATTTGCGGAGCTTGAAATAATATACTTTCATACTTGTCTCAATGAGTAATTCACCTCAGTCAGTACAGGAAATTCTGCATCACGCAGACTTAATCTACGCAGAGACGCAGGTACAGTCTGCTTTGCATCAGCTTGCAGAAGATATTAACGCCAAACTTGCCAATGAATATCCGCTGATCCTATCGGTAATGGGCGGTGCCGTCGTATTTACCGGACAGTTACTCCCCCTGCTGAAATTCCCGCTGGATTTCGATTATGTTCATGTATCTCGCTATGGTGATGCACAACAAGGTGGTGAAATGCACTGGACAGTTGAACCCCGTGAAAACGTTCGTGGACGCACCGTCTTGGTTCTGGACGATATACTGGACGAAGGTCACACCATGTCTGCGCTGCATGAACGCGTACTGGAATTAGGCGCGCGTCAATTCTATAGTGCCGTATTTGTCGATAAAAAACATGACAAAATCAAGCCTATCCAAGCTGATTTTGTCGGACTGGACGTACCGGATCGTTTCGTGTTCGGCTATGGTATGGATATCAAGGGCGCGTGGCGTAATCTACCCGCCATTTATGCGGCAAAGGAGCAAAACTAATGTTGGCGATTATCGGCGGTAAAGGCCTCACCCAGTTAACCAATCTAAAGATTAACCATCAACAGGTGATGCGCACACCTTATGGCGAACCGTCAGGTGCATTCTTGTTTGGCACACTGGATGGGCATGAGGTGATTTTTCTGGCGCGTCATGGATATGGACATACTATCCCGCCACATCTGGTGAACTACCGCGCCAATCTCTGGGTATTACGCGAGCAAGGTGTCAATGAAGTCATCTCTGTAGCCACAGTCGGTGGTATTCGTGACGACCTCAAGCCCGGCGTGATCGTTGTGCCTGACCAGATCATTGATTACACGCATGGTCGCGATGCGACTTATTTCGAGACCCGTGACAAACCATACAACAATGCTGATTTCACACTCCCTTACAGCACTCCGCTACGCAAACGTATCTTGCATAGCGCGATCAAGACGCAACAAGCTTGTTTAGATGGCGGCGTATATGCAGCCACGCAAGGGCCCCGCTTGGATAGTATTGCCGAAGTCAATCGCTATGAGCGGGATGGCGCAGACATGGTCGGTATGACCGGCATGCCCGAGGCAGCACTGGCAAAAGAACTGGAACTTGAATATGCCGCCATTGCGGTGGTTGCCAACTACGCGGCGGGGCGAGGTGACAGTCAGACCGGCATCCACATGGAAGCCCTCAACACCACCGCCAGCGAAGCCATGGTAAGGGTACGCAATATCCTCGAGTGCGTCGTCAACTGTCAGGAAGAATAGAAATGGCTGTCATGCCGGTATTGAAAATGGGGGACCAACGTTTATGGCAAGAGGCCAAACCCGTCATCAACTTTGATACGCCCTCCCTTCACGAACTGCTTGCCAATATGCGCGATACGATGCAGGCATTGAACGGCGCCGGTTTGGCTGCACCTCAGATCGGCGTTGGCTTTCGTGTTGTGATTTTCGGCGTGCAACAGAACTCACGTTATCCCGATGCGGATACCGTACCCGAGACGGTATTGATCAATCCTGTTATCACGCCGCGGGGTGACTCAGTAGAAGAAGACTGGGAAGGATGCCTGAGCGTACCCGGTATGCGCGGTCTGGTGCCGCGCCATACCCGAATACGTTATCAGGGAGTAGATGAATACGGCGCCATAATAGATCGAACCGTCAGCGGTTTTCATGCACGCGTTGTGCAGCATGAATGTGACCATCTGGACGGTATTCTTTATCCGATGCGCATCCGTGATATGACCAAGTTCGGTTTCAACCAGGCGCTTTTTCCGGATCAGGAGTTTCAGGACGAGTAAGCCGGCATGTTGGAGAGCACCAGCATGTTGGAGAGCGTATGAACATCACCGACTTACCGAACCTTGGTCCCAAGTCACAGCAAATGCTGGCGAAAGCCGGCATACACTCTGTTGAACAATTACGTCAGCTTGGTGCAGTGCGCGCTTTTGTACACACCAAACGGTCCACCCCAAACACCAGCCTGAATTTATTATGGGCATTGGAAGGCGCATTATCCGGTCGTCATTGGCAAGCAGTGGTCAAACAGGATCGTTTGAGCTTGCTGTTGCAAGTTGAGGACCTTGAGAAAAGCTGACAGCTCTTAAAGTGCGAATAATATCGGTCAGGTGATATTCTGTTGGTTCACAATACTCACGTAGCGCAGTATGATTCTACCAACATGGAATAAATCATAAAAATCGACTCAACTTCTGTGCAGGAGTAATGATTAAATGACAGAGATTCTCAATACCCGTAGATACCGAAAATTTAGTATTGCACTGGCCTTTGTGACCGGTTTATCACTCAGTCTGTCAGCGTATTCCGCTGCATCGGACACGCAAGTCAGCTTGAGTGTGTTGTTTGATGACAATATTACTCGAGCACACAGCGGCGATAAGAAATTTCAATCTGATCAGGCAATCAGCCTGACGATCAATCAACCTTTTGTCTTACCTGTTAGCAAGCATGTTCGCATCAATATGACCGGATCGTTTGGCGTTGAGCAGTATGTTGATCTCAATAAACTAAGCAATATCAGTGGCGGCGTTCAGGCAGAAGTCCAGTATCGCAGCTCTGCTGAATTCGGCACACCGATCTTTGGCTTATTTGCAAAATACTCATTGGTTGAATATGACTCTGACCAACGTGATGGAACGAATACGTCATATGGTTTTTCGGTACGAAAAACCCTTACTGACCGGATCAATTTCTATGGTGCGGCTTTCCATCGAGAACGTGACGGGCAACACACAGTCTTCAAGAACCAATATGACGGCGGACTCTTAAACATAGACTATGATCTCAGAGGTGCAGGCACGATTTACCTCGGTGGTGAGTATAGAGATGGCAGCATGGCAATTGGCGCCACTCCTGAATGGGATTGGTATAACACTTTTGCGCCAAACGACATTACCAAGGATGATGTAATCTCGATTTGGAGCTATCGGGTAAATGGTACCACCCAAATTTTTAAGGCCGGGTATAACCTGCCGTTCAGTGAAAGCAGCGCAATTGACTTTTCATGGCGTTCTGCTGAATCAAGCGTTAGCTACTGGACAGACCTGGTTAGTGGAATAACCGAAGACAGTTACACCGCCAACCAGTATTCCGTAGCTTACATGCTGCGTTTCTGATTCAAACTTATCTACTAATAATCACGGCGCGGTGAACTGTAAGCGTCGTTTTCGAATACGAACGGTGTCGTCCTGCCAACCAGTGCCTCGATCAAGGTCAGCTCCTGATCGGTATGGTTGATAAAAGGCGCGTTGCGAATATTATTACCTTCGCCACCATCTTTCACGATATACAAAGGCCTGTCATGGTGCGTAGCGGTTACCGTGGTCTTGCTCGCAGGGTCGGCATTCGCGACAACATCAGTCGTCCCGTAACAGGTACAAAAATAGGTTTGCTCAGGGTCGGACTCAACATAAAAACCCGTTCCGCGTATGCCTAATGTCGCGGTGTTGGTGCTGACCTTCATGCGGCTATCTCGTGATACCGACAATAACTTCCCTGTCAGCAACCTCAGGCCATTGATAAACCATGCGCTAGCCGATTTTTTATCTGCTTCAAGGGCAAGATTACTCCCTCCCCGTAAGATCATCGCATGGCTACCATTGACGGCAAATATCAGCTCACTACCTTCGGCAGTTTCGAGCTCATCACCTGGCTTGATGATGGTTGCGGGTGTCACTTCTTTACCGTTTACGGTCGCCTGTCCTCTAATACGATACACAGAGCGACCAACAGGTAGCTTTGAGGGTATGCCGCCGAAAACACTTTCCGCCAATGCATGCGTTGCAGGCAAGCCAGCAGTAATCAGGCCGGAGGCAATTGCTTGCACCAGCCATCTCCTGCGTGGATCATCCAATTCTTCATGGCTCATAAACACTCCTTGAATTGTTAGCAACGACATGCGTTGATCTCACCATCAACCCATGAGCTGACAGCCTTTATTATGCCTGATTGACTAACGCCTTCAAGACATAAGGCAAAATCCCTCCGTTGCGATAGTAGTCCACTTCAATCGGGGTATCGATTCTTAGCAACAATGAAAGGTCTTGTTTGCTTCCATCTTTGCGGGTGATCGTCAACGATACATCTTGTTGTGGCTTCAAACTTTCATCGATACCGTTGATATCAAAGGTTTCTTCTCCGGTCAGGTTGAGTGCTGTTAGCGTATCGTCACCCTTAAACTGCAAAGGCAATACCCCCATGCCGATCAAGTTGCTGCGATGAATACGTTCATAGCTTTTTGCAATGACCGCTCTCACCCCTAGCAGCTTTGTTCCCTTTGCTGCCCAGTCACGAGAGGAGCCGGTGCCATATTCCTCACCGGCAAAAATAACCGTCGGCGTACCCGCAGCGATATATTTCATCGCGGCATCGTAAATTGCCATTTGCTCACCGTTATGCAGTGTGTAACCCCCTTCGATACGAGAGCCGTCCGCATTTGCGGGCAGCATCAGATTCTTGATACGTACATTGGCAAATGTGCCGCGCATCATCACCTCGTGATTGCCGCGCCGTGCGCCATAGCTATTGAAGTCTTTAACTGCAACGTCTTTGCCTTGCAGATATTGTCCGGCAGGCGTCGTTGGCTTGAAACTACCCGCCGGGCTGATGTGATCAGTGGTGACAGAATCACCAAGCAAGGCCAATGCCTTCGCCCCGTGGATATCTCCGACAGTCGGCTCTTCACCTTCAAAGAACGGTGGGCACGCAATGTAGGTGGAATCATCCCATTGGTATTGATCGCCAGTTGGCGCAGAGATCCCATTCCATAGCGGTAAATCCTTTGTCAGGTCACCGTATAGCTTGTGAAATACCTCAGGATCAGCTGCGAATTTCATTACTTCGTGGACTTCTTCACTACTTGGCCAGATGTCCTTCAGAAAGACGGCACGCCCATCCATGTCAGTACCCAGAGGATCGGTATCCAGATTGATATTCATTCTGCCGGCAATGGCGTAAGCGACAACCAGCGGCGGAGAAGCCAAAAAATTAGCTTTCAAATTAGGGTGAATACGTGCCTCGAAATTGCGGTTGCCGGAAAGCACCGCAGCACAAATCAAATTGTTATCCGTGATGGTCTTCTCGATATCCTCACGCAACGGCCCTGCATTGCCAATGCAGGTGGAGCAGCCATAGGCAGCAAGGCTGAAGCCGAGTACCTCCAACGACTTCAACAGATCGGCATTAGTCAGATACTCGGTCACCACGCGAGATCCAGGGGCCAGTGAAGTCTTGATGTGAGGTGCGATTCTCAGCCCCTTTGCCACCGCCTTCTTTGCCAATAGGCCTGCGGCAAGCATCACACTTGGATTTGAGGTGTTGGTGCAAGAAGTGATTGCTGCGATCAAAACATCGGCATTGCCTATCTGGAGATCACCCGCTCCGGTGGCGTAACGCTGTGCCAACTTGTCTTCAGACTGGTTAAAGCCGTTTTCTGCAACAGGTTTGCTGAACAGATTATTGAATGTCTCTTTCATCGACTTCAATGCAATACGGTCTTGAGGACGTTTAGGGCCTGACAGTGAAGGCTCGATCGTGGAAATATCCAGTTCCACCACGCCGCTATAGTCAATGCTGCCCGCCTCAGGGATGCCAAATAAATCTTGCGCTTTGAAATAAGACTCGAAAGCGTCAACCTCTTCGTCTGTACGTCCGGTATTACGCATAAATTGGACGGTCACATCATCAACCGGGAAGAAGCCCATCGTCGCACCGTATTCCGGTGCCATATTCGCGATAGTCGCACGATCAGGCAAAGTCAGTGCGGCAGTGCCTTCACCAAAGAACTCAACGAACTTGCCGACGACTTTATGTTGACGCATCAGCTCAGTGACGGTCAGCACAAGGTCAGTTGCCGTCACACCTTCACGAAGCTTGCCTGTCAGATTCACACCCACCACATCCGGTGTCAGGAAATACACCGGCTGACCCAACATACCGGCCTCAGCCTCGATACCACCCACACCCCAGCCCACCACACCGATGCCGTTAATCATCGTGGTGTGGCTATCCGTGCCTACCAACGTATCCGGGTACATCACGCCGTCTTTTTGCAATACACCGCGTGCCAGATATTCGAGATTGACTTGATGCACGATGCCGATACCCGGTGGCACGACCTTGAAAGTGTCGAATGCCTGCATACCCCACTTCATGAAACGGTAGCGCTCATTGTTGCGTTCAAATTCAAGTTCCATATTGAGCTTGAGTGCATCAGGGCGGTTGTAATAATCGATCTGAACAGAATGATCGACCACCATATCCACTGGCACCAACGGCTCAATCACTTTTGGATCCTTACCCTGCTTTGCTGCGGCATCTCGCATTGCGGCAAGATCAGCAAGTAATGGCACGCCGGTAAAATCCTGCAACACAATGCGTGCGACCAAAAAGGGGATTTCATTGGTACGCGCTGCGTTCGGCTCCCAGTTGGCTAATTGACGTACATGCTGCTCAGTCACCTTGATACCGTCGCAGTTACGCAGAACAGATTCCAGTACGATGCGGATAGAGACCGGCAAACGTGAAATATTGCCAACCCCCGCCTTCTCCAAGGCTGGAAGGGAATACAATGTGGCCTGCTTGCCTGATGCAAGGTTAAAAGTTTGTCTGGAATTGAAAAGGTTAAGCGACATATCTAATGGCTCCAATATACTATTTTGCAAAGTCGGAATTATAAGGATTTGCCAGTCTTTCGTCATATTTCAATTCTGTTTTCAACGCTCTGACCTAGTGAAAACAGCCGAAAATTATGATTAAATACGATTAAACCGTTATCGGGAGAACACTGTGCTTAGCGAACAAGTGATTCTGGAAGATCTTACCGCCGATTTAAGCAAGCTGCATGCGCTCGCTGCTATTGAACCGCAGCTTTTGATGGTTTTTGGTTGTGTGACACATTTTTCCGATCCCGCTCTAGAATTGGCGTTAAGTAATTTATTTCCAGATGCCTACAGAGTGGGTTGTTCAACCGCCGGTGAAATATCGAACAACGGCGTCGGTGATAATACGACTGTTGTCACTGCCATTCGTTTCGAGAATGCCAAGTTACATATCGCCACAGTGGCGCCAACTGAGATGAACAGTCCATCCAAAGCTGGCAAAGCACTGGCACAAAATCTAAAAGTATTTGAGCCAGATGGTGTGATGATGTTCGGCTTAGGTGTCGACATAAACAGCAGCGAAATGGTGTTAGAAGGCCTAGCGAGTGAATTAGGTCCATCTATTCCGGTTACGGGTGGTTTGGGTGGTGATAACGGTGCATTTCAAAAGACCTACACTTTGTGTAATGAAGGTATATCCAGTTCACGAGTGGTATCGCTTGGTTTAAAGGGAGCCGGTTTTAAGTTTTCTCATGGATGCAACGGCGGCTGGCAACCTTTTGGCCCGACAAGAAAAGTAACCCGTTGCGAGCAAAATATCCTATACGAATTGGACGGTGAGCCCGCACTTGATCTGTGCAAGCGCTATCTGAACGAGCATGCACGTGATCTGCCGCTTAGCGCATTGCAATTTCCTTTTGAAATGCTGAACGACCCCAAAGACACAAGCCATCTGATTAGAACCACAATGAGCATCAATGAAAATGATGGCAGCCTGATCATGGCTGGCATGATCAGGCCAGGCAGTTATTTACGTCTGATGCATGCGCATACCGATTACCTAGTCGATGGCGCAGAAGCTGCAGCACTTGAAGCGATTAAAACGTCCGATGCGCCCCCCCTTAACGGCGTGGCCATCCTGATTAGTTGTGTGGGGCGCAAATTGGTAATGGAAAATCGTACTGACGAAGAAATCGATCAAGTTCGTCAAGTGTTAGGGGGGAATGTGACTGTATGTGGTTTCTATTCACAAGGTGAAATCAGTAACAGCCAAGGGCTGCTCAATTGCCAGCTTCACAACCAGACCATGACGATCACGTATCTAACAGAATTTTGACGCCGAAATAATGCTCTCATGACACATAAACTGTTAGCACGCCAGCTAAAACGCCATCTGCATGTTGACGACATTAACCAGCTCGCAGCCTTAATGCGTGAGTTGGAAATGGGATCAGACAATCTCTCGCCTGAAGGGCGAGCCACCTTGGCTGGATTCGAACAATTTATCGAGTTGGTCAGTAATCAATATTCCCAATATGAACGTGATTTGGCTTTGAGTCATCATATGATGGCGGTCAGTTCGCAAGAGCTGACTGATGCAAATGAGAAATTGCTTGATGAAGTCATCAATCATGAAAAGGCACTAGAAACTCTTGCGCATACAGCCAACAATTTGCTTGAGCCCTTAGGTCGTAGCATCAAGATTGATGGCAACAATCTGGAGGACTTGACCATCTTGCTTACCGAGTTAGTCAAAGACCTAAATGACAGTCGTGAACAACTGCAAATGACATTGCAAAACGCACCGGATGCCGTGTTCATCACCGAACAAAATGGACACATCGTGTACGTCAACGACAATACTGTCGAGCTATTAGGGTATATTCGTGAAGAGCTGTACAAAATAAGAGTTTTCGATCTGGTACCGGAAGATTGGCGTGACGCTTATAAGCAAGGCGCAAAAAAAATGCTAACCGCGCAAATGAGCCCAGTAATGGAAATCCGCCTGATCACCAAGAGTGGTAAAAAAATACCTTTGGAGTTGAATGCAGCATTACTCCCGAACGGACACGTATATGGCTCCTGCAGAGACATCTCAAAACGAAAAAAAACTCGACGAAGATCTACGTATTATGGCTGCGACTTTTGATGTGCAGGAGGCCATTATGATCACTGACCAGAATGGAAATATACTTCGTGCCAATCGTTCATTCGAAAGTATGACGGGTTATCAATCATCTGAGTTGCTTGGGAAGAACCCGAATATCCTGAAATCAGATCAACATGATGATGCCTATTTTGAGGATATGCGGGCAAAACTGACCGAGGGTGGAAAGTGGTCCGGCGAAATCTGGAATAAACGCAAGAACGGTGAAGTCTTTCCTCAATATATGACCATCACAGCGGTTTATGACCAATACAAGAAAGTCACACATTACGTTTCGGTATCGCGTGATATTACCCAGCGTAAGCGCCGTGAACAGGAAATCCATCAATTGGCTTTCTATGATCCACTCACCAAACTGCCAAACCGTCGTCTATTTATGGATCGGCTCCAACGTGCTATTGCTACCGGTGAGCGCAACAATTCTCACGGTGCATTGATATTTATGGACCTCGATAACTTCAAGACCATCAACGATACTCAAGGGCACGAGATGGGAGACCAATTGCTTATTGAAGCTGCCCATCGTTTATTGCTGTGCGTAAGAGAAGGAGACACCGTAGCTAGACTAGGCGGTGATGAATTCGTGATCGCACTTCAGGATATGAGCAAAGTGGCAGACGAGGCAGCCTCACAAGCCAAGCTGGTTGCAGAAAAGATCCAGTATGAATTGGGGCGAAGCTATGAGCTGAATCAATTCGAATGTATATGTACCGCAAGCATCGGCATCGTTATTTTCAGAGGGCATCAGGAGACATTCGATGCATTGCTCAAGAATGCTGACACTGCAATGTATCAGGCGAAGGCAGCTGGTCGGAATACCATTCGTTTCTTTGACCCTGCGATGCAGGCAGCACTAGAACTTCGAATCAACATGGAAAGCGAATTGCGTCAGGCGCTCAACAATGATCAATTCCAACTTTACTACCAGATTCAAGTTGATTATCTACACAGGCCGATGGGAGCAGAAGTACTGCTACGCTGGGAGCACCCGAAACATGGCATCGTCTCTCCCGCACAATTCATAGACCTGGCTGAAGAAACAGGGCTCATTGCACCCATCGGGTTATGGGTGCTTAAAACCGCTTGTGAGCAATTGTGTGCATGGCAAGCTGAAGCATTGACCCGCAACCTGACTCTGTCTGTAAACGTCAGCGCTAAACAATTTCATCAGACGGATTTTGTCTCACAAATTCAAAATATTCTACATGAAACCGGCGCAAAACCTGCACTGTTAAAGTTGGAACTGACTGAAAGCACTACGCTCTCAAATATCGATGATACGGTAGAGAAAATGCATGATCTTAAACAACTTGGAATTGGTTTTTCGATGGATGATTTCGGCACCGGGTATTCCTCACTGCAATACCTCAAAAGCTTGCCTCTGGATCAAATCAAGATCGACCAGACATTTGTCAGAGACATCACTACTGACCCCAATGATGCAGCCATTGTCAAAACCATCATCGCTATGACCAACATGCTGAGTTTAAGCGTGATTGCGGAAGGCGTTGAAACCGAAGCGCAACTTGATTTCCTCAACCAGAATGGCTGCCATACCTTCCAAGGGTATCTGTTCAGCCGACCTGTCACAATTAAGGCGTTCGAGCAGTCTCTGCAAAACGAGCAATAATCCCGGTACACATTAAAGCACTTCCATAAGCAGCTTCTGATTGCTTAGCTAAGTTGACCTCCACTCCGAGCAAACTTTCCCTCAAAACTTTCCACACTTCGTTCTTAGCGCCTCCCCCATTGGTGATGACCTGCTTGATCGGTGGCGCGCCCAATTCAGCAAGCTTGGCATATCCCGCCGCTTCAATGCGTGCCAGTCCTTGCAACAAGCCGTGCAGAAACTCGACATCCTCAGCCGGTCTAGGCGCCAATACAGGGGCAAGATGTGCATCGTTTACAGGAAACCGCTCACCGACTTTCGTCAACGGGTAATAATCATGTAAGCAATTTTTTGTCGGATCGATATGGCTACTGAGTTCAACGAGTTGTGCATCATCAAAATACTGACGCAAAACCCCTGCCCCGGCATTCGATGCCCCTCCTACCAACCACAAGTCACCGTAGCGGTGACTATAAACACCGTACTCAGGTGCTTCGATGCGATGTGTTGATAACTGCTTAAGTACCAGCGTAGTACCAAGTGATGTCACCCCCACGCCTGCCTGATTAACGCCACTGGCAATAAAGGCGGCTGTGCTATCAGTTGTGCCTGCATGCACTTCGCATAGCGGATTGATTCCAAAATGAGCAGCAATATCCTCCTTTATTTTCCCAATGATCTCACCCGGCATCAACACATCCGGGAGCAAGTGTGAATTCGGCAAATTCATTACCCAATCAGGCCAACACAATTGCGCGACGTCATAACCTGACTTCAGGGCATTGTGGTAATCACTTATCCCCGCTTTGTCGCTAAGCAGCGCAGAGAGCCAATCCGCCTGATGCAGAAAGTATGCTGCGCCATCAGTATCTTGCTGACGGGTCAGCCAGAGAAACTTAGCAAGCCCGGAGCTGGCAGTACGGACAATATGTCCGACCGGTGCGATATGCTTCAGTTCCTCCGCCTGCTGCTTTGCACGCTGGTCATGATAAAGCAGTGCTTCAGATATCGGCGCCAGTTCAGCATCACATAGCAATACAGTCCCTGAAGTACCATCTATCGCCATGCCTTGGAGTTCGGCTGCCAAGTTGTCAGGAAGTGCAGACAGTAAAGTATGTAACGCAACACGCCAATCCTCAGGCGTTTGATTTGCTGGCCTGGGATAAGCGTAGTGCTGCTCCCACATGATCGCCCCGACATCATTGATGACACAGGCCCGCGCACCTGAAGTACCGAAATCCAGACCAAGATAGTAATTGATAGCCCCCCTCCTTTTGAGGGATAACGATACCAGATTTACCGGGTAGATTGACCTGCCGAAATGACTAAAACAAGATTTGTCACCATGCATGAAGTATCATTGCAGACTCAGATATGGACATTACATACCGAACAACTCAAGGAAGCTCCATGAAACAAGGCGGGATCAATAAAACTATCAGATTGGCATTAGTCGGAACACTTCTGACAGGCGTATCGCTAACTTCAACTAGCGCGGAACTGAAAAAAGCACTCCCCACTGTCAAAGTCAGTGCTTTCGGACGTCATGTCGGTAACAGAATAAAATATCACTATCGTGTGATAAACAATACCAAACATACTATCGTCGCCATTTCCATCGGGCGTGATAGTCGTGAAGATAACGACCCAGTCAATGACATCCTCGAATTGAATTCAAGACCTTCCGGTTGGGACCCTAAATATGGTCTACCGTCATCCAGCTACAACTCTCCGAACGGTTGGCGTGCCAGCATGACCACGTATGACGAAGAAGAGGAGAACGAGCAGATTGGTAGTGAACCGTCCGACTCTGAAAAGCTTGAATCTGAACAGCTCGATGCTGATCAGACCGTAACTGAACAGCTCGAATCTGATCAGGCCGTTACCGAAGCACTTATGCCATATGCGATCACTTGGGAGCCATTGAATGAACGTTCACCTAAACTGCTTGGTGGTCAATACTCTACCAAATTCAGCGTCACCGTTGATGAGGCCGATGTCAACTTCCTGTCCGGACATGCACTAATCGTCTTTGAAACAGAAGAAAATCAGCAACGTACAGAGGAGGAAGACGCAGCACTCAAAGAGGAAGTTGATGATAAAGACGTAACAGAGGCTATCGCAATGACACTATCTGTTCCGATAGAATTAATTGACACTACACCACCCAGCCTTGAAGTAAGCTTAACGCCCAATGAAATACTACTGACTGATGGTGATGTACCGGTAGCGATTAAGTCTTCCATTAAAACAAAGGATGATTTAGACAGTATGCCACGCATCAGACTAGAGGCAATCTCGACTGATGGACTCACTGAAGGTGACAACATCTTAGATGCAAGCTTCGGTCTGGATGATCGGTATTTCAAATTACAGACCAATCCCCTGACTGAAACTGACCGAACCTATGTCATCTATTATTCCGCAACAGATGCTGCATGGAACCAGACACTGACCTCTAGCACCGTCACGGTTTTCGGTGCGCATACTGACGATGCGATGGATATTCAGGAAGAATTTCCGGACGGGGAGTCACAAGAAGGAATGCCAACTGAAGACAGTTCAATCGTGCCGGCACCCCTAGAGTCCGCACCTTCCGGATTACTCCGTTAACCTCAACTCATTACCAAGCTCAAGAACTGAAAGCGATCGCAAATTCACTTAGCATCATCAATCATCTGCTTGGTCTTGAGTTCGACCTCATGCGCCACTTGTGCCAGCGAACCATCAGACGATAACGATGCCAGCATCGGTTCCGGTTTAATCATCCCGATTTTGGTCTGACCCTTTTCGGTATACACAGAAATTCGGCAAGGTAGCGCCATGTTCAAACGCATATCAGTGCCCAACACCTTAACCGCCTGCTTCGGGTTACACACTTCAAAAACCTTGCAGTTCTCAGCAAACGCCATCCCTTTGCTGCGCAAGGTGTTGCCCAAATCATGGATGTGCAACACACCAAACTCATGACGGGCAACCGCTGACTCCAAATCGTTTGCTGCCTGTTCGAAACCCTTACTGCTTTCTACGATGTAATACATAACAATCTCCTGTGATAATGTTTGATTTCGTCGCCGGGAAATGCACCATTGTCCAGACAGCCTGTCACCTTGTCCAGCTTGCTTCCAATCATTGCTGTGCTACCCTACATCATATGAAAAATCTGTCCAAAAATATCGCTGCATTATTCACTACCGCCTGGGTCGGCGGCATGTGGGCCACTGGCTATCTTGCAGTCCCGGTATTGTTTTATAGCCAACCGGATAGGCAACTGGCAGGTGTTCTTGCCGGTCAGATGTTTACGCTGACAAGTTATGTCGGCATGGTATGCGGCACTTATCTGGTGGTTTATTACTTTGTCATCGCGGGCAAAAAATTCATGCAATGGATGTTCTTGATCGTAGCGATTATGCTGGCACTGACTTTGGTTGCGCATTTCGGCATTCAACCTGCGATGGCCGACCTCAAGTTTCAAGCCTTACCTGCACTGGTCACACAAAGCGAGTTTGCCGGCCAATTCAGAATACTGCATGGTATTTCCAGTATCTTGTATCTGATTCAAAGTCTGCTGGGTTTGGTATTGGTTATAAAATCCAATCGCAGCTAGCCTCAATACAAAACGGGAGTCATATCGGACAGATATGACTCCCGCTCAACATCAATGAGTAGTTCTGTTACGATTTCAGCGCAACAAACACCTCTTCCAGCATCTTCTTGGCATCACCGAACAACATACGGTTGTTCTCTTTGTAGAAAAGCGGATTATCAATGCCTGCATAGCCAGAAGCCATACCACGCTTCATCATGATAGAGGTCTTAGCCTTCCACACCTCCAGAACCGGCATACCGGCAATGGGGCTCTCCGGGTCTTCCTGCGCTGCAGGATTCACGATGTCATTCGCACCGATCACGATCGAAACATCCGTATCCGGGAAGTCCTCGTTGATCTCATCCATTTCCATGACGATGTCGTAAGGCACTTTCGCTTCGGCAAGCAATACGTTCATGTGTCCCGGCATACGACCTGCTACCGGATGGATGCCGAAGCGCACCTCAACCCCCTGCGCACGCAGGTGCTCGGTGATCTCATTCACCGTATGCTGTGCCTGTGCCACTGCCATACCATAACCCGGCACGATCACCACGCTCTTAGCATCACGCAGTAATTCGGCTGTCTCAAGCGCGGTAATTGACACGACCTCTCCCGCCGGTTCTGCGTCGCCACTGGCTGCTTTCTTCTTGCCACCCCCGGAACCAAATCCACCTGCGATCACGCTGATGAAGTTTCGATTCATTGCACGGCACATAATGTAGGAAAGAATCGCACCGGAAGAACCCACCAGTGCACCGGTAACGATCAGCAAATCATTACTCAGCATGAAGCCCGTTGCTGCTGCTGCCCAACCAGAGTAGCTGTTAAGCATGGACACCACCACAGGCATGTCGGCACCACCGATAGCCATCACCATATGAATACCGAACAGCAAAGCAATTAGGGTCATAATAGTCAATGCCAACATGCCAGCACTGATTGAATCGGCATCCATGAAAACATTACCGAAGTAGATGACAATCAGCAGGCCAGCCAAATTCATAAAGTGACGACCCGGCAGCAACAAAGGCTTGCCGCCGATTTTTGCAGAGAGTTTGCCGAATGCAATGAGAGAACCGGAAAAAGTGATCGCACCAATCAGGATACCGATATATATCTCGATTTCATGAATCGCTTTTTCAGCGTGTGTCAGGTTGGCTGAGGCAGTTGGATCAATATAACTCGCGAATCCCACCAGACAGGCAGCCAAACCGACCAGACTATGCATCAGCGCAACCAACTCCGGCATTTGCGTCATTTTCACCTTACGGGCGGCAAACATGCCGATACTGCCACCGATCACCATAGCAATAATGATCCAGGTAAAACCATCCGCCGAAACTCGAGGCCCAAACATCGTTGCTACTACGGCTAGGGTCATGCCAAGCATGCCGTAAAGATTACCGCGACGTGAAGACTCAGGACTGGAAAGACCGCCGAGGCTCAGTATGAACAAAATAATTGCGCCAATATAGGCAACTGTAGACATGCTTTCAGACATAATAATGATTTCCCTTATTTACGGAACATCGCCAGCATACGCTGGGTCACGGCGAAACCACCGAACATATTGATCGAAGTCAACACGATACCGAATAGTGCCAGCAATCGTATCCAACCATCCGGCCTATCCATGAACTCGCCTAACATTGAGAGCGGCGGTGCAATTTGCACCAGCGCACCAATAGCGATGATGCTACTGATTGCATTGGTCACGCTCATCAGTGGCGTATGCAATGCAGGCGTGACATTCCACACCACCATGTAACCGACGAAGCAGGCGAGGACGAAAACCGTGAAATGTCCGAGGAATGCCGCAGGTGCATAAGCACCGATCAGCCAGAACAACGCCGCACCAATGCCGAAGAAAATCGCCAGCTTAGGGCCCGACATCGGTGGACTCGCTTCACCATGTGCAGGCGGAGGTGCGATTGCAGGCTTGGCCGCCGCCGGCTTGGGGGCAGGCATCTTGATCGGCGGTGCGGGCCAAGTGATGGCGCCACCTTTAACCACTGTCAAGCCGCGAATCGCATCATCTTCCATATTGACATCTATGATGCCGTCCTTGGTCTTGCACAACTCTTCAGTGAGACGGAATAAGTTAGTCGCGTACAGCGTGGATGACTGTCTAGCCAAACGGCTATTCAAATCGGTATAACCGACGATAGTCACACCATGCTTCACGACGGCCTGACCAGGCTCGGTCAATTCGCAGTTTCCGCCCCGCTCAGCCGCCATATCAACGATGACACTGCCGGGTTTCATGCGTTCCACCATTTCGGCAGTAATCAGCTTGGGCGCGGGCTTGCCGGGAATCAGCGCCGTCGTGATGATGATGTCCACGTCCGCAGCCTGCTTGGCGTACATCTCGCGCTGCGCCTGCTGAAAGCCCTCACTCATTACCTTGGCGTAGCCACCGCCACCGCCGCCTTCTTCTTCATATTCAACTTTTACGAATTCGCCGCCCAAGGATTTGACCTGATCGGCAACTTCTGCGCGGGTATCGTTGGCGCGCACGATGGCACCCAGACCGGCCGCGGTACCGATTGCCGCCAGCCCTGCCACACCCGCACCGGCGATGAACACCTTAGCTGGCGGAACTTTGCCCGCAGCAGTAATCTGACCGTTGAAGAAGCGTCCAAAGGCGTTAGCAGCTTCGATAACAGCTCGATAACCCGCAACACCAGCCTGCGAGGTCAATGCATCCATTTTCTGAGCGCGGCTCAACATACGCGGCAACGCGTCGATAGCAAGCACGGTGACCTTTTTCGCGGCCAGTTGATCCATCAACTCCGGATTTTGCGCCGGCCAGATAAAGCCGATCAAGGTACAACCTTCGCGCATCAATTCAACTTCTGCACTGGTCGGGACAGTCACCTTGAAAACAATATCAAACCCGGACCATATATTGTCCGCACCCTCGATGATTTCGGCACCGGCAGAACGGTAGGTATCGTCACTGAAGTCCGCACTGTTACCCGCGCCGGATTCGACTCCTACCTGAAAACCCAGCTTGATCAGTTTCTCAACGACGTCCGGTACAGTCGCAACACGCTTTTCGCCTGTACTCGTTTCCGCAGGAATTCCTATCCGCATGAATCTCTCCTAAATGTTCTATTTATGAAGCTAGCTGAAAGTAGCTAAGCTATCAATGCTGTACAACCCTAGATGGTGATTATAGCCCATAGGCCAGATAAATCATCCAGCTAAATCACCAATCGGTTCTCGGCTATAATCCCCTAGGATAATCTGCAAGATATTCACGTCAACATGCCCGCCATTCACATATTACCTGACCTGCTCATCAATCAGATCGCCGCCGGCGAAGTCATTGAGCGCCCGGCCTCTGCCCTGAAAGAACTGCTGGAGAACAGTCTGGACGCGGGTGCGAGCAGCATCGAGGTGCAACTGGAAAGCGGCGGTATCAAGATGCTGAGGGTCAGAGACAATGGCAAGGGAATAGAAAAAAACGATATAAAGCTGGCACTTATGCGTCACGCCACCAGCAAAATCGCCTCACTGGATGATTTACAACAGGTCGGCAGCATGGGGTTTCGTGGCGAGGCACTGGCCAGCATGGCAGCGGTTGCACAACTGACTATGACCAGTCGTACGGGCTCAGACACCCATGCATGGCAGGTCGAAGCCTTGGACGGTCAACTCAGCGAACCCATTCCCGCCAGCCAGCCGCAAGGCACCAGCATTGAGTTGCGTGAGATTTATTTCAATACGCCCGCCCGCCGTAAGTTTCTGAAAACAGAGTCTACTGAATTCTCGCACTGTGAAGAAACCTTCAAGCGCAACGCACTATCTAGCCCCCATGTGGCCTTTTCATTGCAACGCAACGGTAAAACGGTTTGGCAACTTCCTGAGCAAACCGCTGCCGAACGTATTAACGCCATTCTGGGCGAAGAATTCGGTCATGCCGCGGTGCCTGTAAAACGACAAGCGGCAAACCTAACTTTGAGCGGGCTGGCTGCCCTACCCGCCTACTCCAAGGCGAATCGTAATGCCCAGTACTTTTTTGTTAATGGGCGTTTCATACGTGACAAAGTCGCCAGCCACGCGCTACGTCAAGCCTATCAGGACATCCTTCACCACCAGCGTCATCCCGCTTTCGTGCTGTTTCTTGAATTGCCACCTGAGCAGGTGGATGTGAATGTACATCCCGCCAAAAGCGAGGTTAGATTCCGCGAGAGTCAGGGTATCCATCAATTCATCTTCCACACTTTACAAGAGGCACTCGCGGTACCCGCCAGCAGTCAAGAAACCCAACCTGCCACACCTCAGCACGCGCCTTCATTTACACCCACACAACAATCCATGCGATTGGGCGTCGCGGAACGTGAAGCAGCCTATCGTCTGTGGGAAGTACAAACGGGAAATCAAGCGGATAACGTAGGATGGGTCGAACGCAGTGACACCCATCAACCGGCAATGCAAGCAAACGATGGGTATCGCGATACTCAACCCAGCCTACCGCAAGACGAGCACCCGCTCGGTTTCGCACTTGCGCAACTCTCCGGCGTATATATCCTTGCGCAAAATTCTCAGGGATTGATCGTGGTCGATATGCATGCCGCGCATGAACGCATCGTCTATGAAAAGCTAAAGAATTCACTGGACAGTGAACAGATCGTTACTCAGCCGCTGCTGATACCCGTGAGTTTTTATACAGAGGCACTGGATGTCGCAACCGTAGAGGCCGAGCAGGATGCGCTACAGACGTTAGGCTTTGATATCGCCCCGCTTTCACCCACCACACTGGCAGTCCGGGCTATGCCGGTGATGTTGAAACAATCCGAGGCAGAAGCCGCCGCGCGTGATGTCATCAACGAATTGCGCGAATTCGGCTCAAGCCGGGCCATGACCGAGCGGCGCGACGAACTGCTTTCCACCCTCGCTTGTCACGGTGCCGTGCGCGCTAACCGCATACTCACCGTGACCGAGATGAATGCATTGTTGCGCGAGATGGAACAGACCGAGCGTTCGGGACAGTGCAACCACGGTCGCCCAACCTGGTTCCAGTTGAGCATGAACGCGCTCGATAAGATGTTCATGCGCGGACAATAGCATTTTGTAATAGAACCTCGCACTTGACTTGTGTATCCTGCAGGATACAATTCATCCATGCTTGCTGACTACTGAAATCTATCTGGACTGGATAAATGCCCTTAAAGACCGCGTGGGACGCGCCCGAATTCAGGTGCGAATTGATCGTTTGGCACACGGCAATCCCGGACATCATCGCAACCTGACTGGTGGAATTTCAGAATTGAAAGTTGATGTCGGACCGGGATATCGCGTGTACTACACCGAACGTAATAACGAGATCATCATCTTGCTGGTCGGTGGCGACAAATCCACCCAGCAGCAAGACATCAAAGCTGCTATTGCACTTGCGAAGACCCTGTAAAGGAAAACGATATGACCAAGACCAAAACATCGACAAAAACGCTACCTTACGACGTAGCAGCGCAACTGCGCACACCCGAAGAAATGGCCAACTACCTTGACGCATGGCTGACCGAAGCACCCGAAGATGCCGCCGGAATCGCCCGAGCACTGGGCGACATCGCCCGTGCCAAGGGGATGTCGCAAGTCGCCCGCGACGCAGGACTCAGCCGTGAAAGCCTCTACAAAGCACTGAGCGAAAACGGCAATCCTAGCTTTGCGACCGTACTAAAAGTCGCGCACGCGCTGGGTGTGCAACTACACGCGCAAACTCACTGAAGCGCGAGATATTTCACCAAGGCAATATGACCTCCACTCCACGCATCGCCTTCGCCAGCTTCACCGACATCGCTTCCCGCAATTTCGTTGCGGAAAGCAGTTTGATGTCGGAGTTTCTGATGCGCGACGAGAAGTTGGAATGAAACCAATTTTAATGTCACCACGCCAACTCCTTCCCCTTTTTAGGGGGAAGGAGTAACTGCTTTTCAAGGGACGACGTTATGAAAATACTGCCCCCTGCCATCTTCCTGATGGGCCCCACTGCCAGCGGTAAAACCGGTGTGGCAGTCGAGTTGATGCAGCAGATGCCTGTCGAGATCATCAGTGTGGATTCCGCGCTGGTGTTTCGCGACATGGATATCGGCACTGCCAAACCTGACGCAGCCACTTTAGCCCGCGCACCACATCACCTGATCGATATTATCGACCCCACCGAAGCTTACTCCGCTGCCGCGTTTCGTACTGATGCGTTGCGACTGATGGAGGACATCACTTCGCGGGGGAAGATTCCCCTGTTGGTGGGCGGCACCATGCTGTACTTCAAAGCATTGCGCGAGGGTCTAAGCGATTTGCCCCCCTCACAGCCGGAGGTACGCGCCGCACTAGATGCTGAGATCGCCGAACACGGCATCGAACATCTGCACCAACAGCTCGCCGCAGTGGATGCCGAGACCGCTGCACGGTTGCAATCTACCGATACTCAACGCATCCAACGTGCGATGGAAATTTATCGTATCACCGGGCAGCCGATGTCCGCCTTGCTAAAAAAACCCTCATCCTCTCCAGCCTCTCTCCCGACCTTCGGCCACCCTCTCCCCCCTAGGGGAGAGGGGTTAGGGGTGAGGGGAGAAAGGCTCGCGGTGAGGGGAGAAAGGCTCGCGGAGAGGGGTGAAATAATTGGGGAAAGTGATCGCTATTCACTACCCTATAGCATCATCCCGATTGCGCTGATCCCTTCACAACGCGCAAAACTTCACGAACGCATCGCCATACGATTCCAGACAATGCTGCAACAAGGTCTGCTGGATGAGCTCACCATGCTGCGCAACAAATATCAGCTGAATGTGAATATGACTTCAATGCGCTGTGTTGGTTATCGACAGGCTTGGCAATTCATGGAGGGTGAAATTGACGAAACACAATTACTGGAAACCGGCCTCGCCGCGACAAGGCAATTAGCCAAGCGGCAACTGACTTGGCTGCGTTCCATGCCCGACAGCATTGAAATCGACTGTCTTTCAACAGACCTTGTTCAGCAGGTAGGCAATATATTGAATGACAAGTTATCTTGAGACACGTAAACCATTAACGTGCTTAGAACCCTGTGCGGAAAATCGGCAAAGCCCGTAAAATGTCTGCCTTATTTATTTTTCTTGCGTTGACTTCATGACTATTCGCACTCGATTCGCACCCAGCCCGACTGGTTATCTACACATAGGCGGGGCTCGCACCGCTTTATTCTCTTGGGCTTATGCCCGCAAGCATGGCGGCGCGTTTGTGTTGCGTGTGGAAGATACTGATGTGGAACGTTCCACACCCGAGGCGGTACAAGCCATTCTGGACGGGATGAATTGGCTGGATTTGAAGTGCGACGAAGGCCCATTTTATCAGATGCAACGTATGGATCGCTATAAGGAAGTGATTCAGAAGTTACTTGACGAAGACTACGCCTACCACTGCTACACCTCTGCCGAAGAGCTCGATGAGATACGAGAAGCACAGCGCGCTCGTGGTGAAAAACCACGCTACGATGGTCGTTGGCGTCCTGAACCGGGTAAGACATTACCTGAGCCGCCTGCCGGTGTGACGCCGGTGGTGCGTTTTAAAAATCCAACCGTAGGCATGGTGGGATGGAAAGACCTGGTAAAAGGCTATATCGGTTTCAGCAATAACGAGCTGGATGATTTAATCATCGCGCGTGGTGATGGCACACCCACTTATAATTTCTGTGTGGTGGTTGATGATCTGGATATGGGGATTACCCACGTGATACGTGGCGACGACCATGTGAATAACACGCCGCGCCAGATCAACATCCTCAAAGCATTGGGCGCTACCGTGCCGCAGTACGCCCATCTGTCCATGATACTGGGCGATGACGGCACCAAGCTTTCCAAACGCCACGGCGCGGTGAGCGTGATGCAATATGACGAGGACGGCTATCTGCCGGAGGCAGTCATCAATTATCTGGGGCGCCTGGGCTGGTCACATGGCGATGAGGAGATATTTTCGGTCGAACAGTTCTGTCAGTGGTTTGATCTAGACCATATCACCCCTTCCGCCGCACAGTTCAATACTGAAAAGCTGAATTGGCTTAACCAGCATTATCTAAAATTGTCTGAAAATGACGACCTTGCTTCACTGGTTCGCCCGCGCCTCGAAGCACGTGGTGTGACAGTAGGCGATGCACCTGATCTGGCAGCAATCGCGGGGCTATACAAAGGCCGCGTCACCACCCTCAACGAAATGGCCGATGCAGCGGAGGTGTTTTACATCGACCTGCATCCCTCTCAGGAATTGCTGGATCAACATCTGTCAGAAGAGGCATTGCCCGCGCTGCGTGAATTTGCTGAGCGACTGGCAGACATTGAATGGCAGACTGCCGTCATAGGCGCACTGATCAAAGAGATCATCGGCAAGCATGGTTTGAAAATGCCCAAATTGGCGATGCCATTACGTGTCATGCTGGTCGGACAAACCCATACACCGTCAGTTGATGCAGTGGTCACCCTATTTCCGCGAGAGTCTGTGCTGGAAAGACTTAATCGATATTTGTAAAATTTATCAATGTCGACTTTACAAGGTCGGAGTGCCTCACTATAATGCGCCCTCTTTCAAGACCCCGGGGGGTATAGCTCAGCTGGGAGAGCGCTTGCATGGCATGCAAGAGGTCAGCGGTTCGATCCCGCTTACCTCCACCAAGAAGAGCAACTTGAAAGTCACGGTCCCCATCGTCTAGAGGCCTAGGACATCGCCCTTTCACGGCGGTAACACGAGTTCGAATCTCGTTGGGGACGCCAAACAAAACAAGGGCTTGCATTGCTGCAAGCCCTTTTGCGTTTGTCATCGAATAACTGATAAAAAAACTTTAATTCGTAAAAGAAATCAAAGTTTTCACTCCTCAGAATTTTTTAGTCCAAGTAAATTTCCACGCAACGTTAACCCTGATTCTGGGGTGTCGCTATATTCAGAGTCATTGGAAACACTTTGTGATCCGCCCAATGATTGGTCCTGAGTATCATCGAGTTTAAAAACACTGACGACATCAACCAGCAACTCCGCTTCTCTCTTCATAGACTCCGCACTGGCGGAAGCTTCTTCAACCAATGCCGTATTCTGCTGGGTAACATGGTCCATCTGAGTAATCGCCTGGTTGACTTGCTCAATGCCAGCACCCTGCTCCTGTGAAGCTGCATCAATCTCTGACATGATGTCGGTGACACGTTTCACCGCCAGAACGACCTCGTTCATCGTCTCACCGGCCTGATCGACTTGCTTGGAACCGCTATCCACTTTACCAACCGAATCATTGATTAATTCTTTAATCTCTTTTGCAGCATCGGCTGAGCGTTGCGCTAAATTACGCACCTCCCCTGCTACCACTGCAAAACCTCGGCCTTGCTCTCCGGCTCTCGCTGCTTCAACAGCAGCGTTCAATGCCAATATGTTGGTTTGAAAAGCGATACCTTCGATGACACTGATAATATCAACGATTTTTTTGGAGCTCGCACTGATAGAAGCCATGGTATCGACAACATCGTTAACTGCTTTACCACCTTTGACGGCAATATCTGAAGCATTCACAGCCAATAGATTAGCTTGTTTGGCATTCTCAGAATTCTGATGCACTGTCGTGGTAAGCTGCTCCATGCTGGATGCAGTCTGTTGCAGACTTGAGGCTTGTACTTCAGTACGATGTGACAGGTCTGCATTGCCTTGTGCTATTTCCTGCGAGGCCGTAGTAATGGAGTCTGTCGTTTCTCGCACTTCGCCTACAATAACCGATAAGCTTAAATTCATGCTCTGAAGCGCTTGCAGTAGTTGGCCTATTTCATCTTCAGAGGTCACTTCTATTTTGGGAGCTATATACTTGACGATCTAAACTTTCCGTCTTTGTACCCCATTCGGTAAGCCTCATAAGGGTCTTTGTGACGCACGACACCAGCTTGACTAATTAACCACTCATCCGGCCTTGCGTTGGATGCTCTGCCCGATTTTGCATCATCATAGCCTTGCTCATATGCACACCCGCAACAGAGATGCCGACCTTTACCGCCTTGATCTTCTGGCAAATTATCAAAAATATGGTCATAACGATGCGTTTCCTTACATATCGAAATACTCATAACTTCCCCTTACTGGCAAATTTTTGCAATTCCCCGAAAGAAAAAACATGCAGCAGTCTATTTTTTCCAGCCTGACCTTTAAGCCAGTTTTCGGAGCCTTTAGAGTAGCCACCGCCATCTAAAACAACAATTGTGGGGTATTCATCCTTTTGGATATTGAGAACTTCAAAGGGATACTTTTCTTCCACGCTCCCAGATGAAGCCTGCCATTTGCACTGGATCACTAACCCATTAGGCCAAACTCTGCTGTTGTAGACCAACAGATCACAACGACGAACTTTCCCATAAATGTCACGCCCGATTTCAACCTGCTTTGCGTAGATCGATTGATCCATTATTCGCATAGGGAATATGATCTCTGGAGGATGCACGTTTTCATAACCACAATCTTCCAGTAGTGCCGCAACTCGATGCTCTAGTTCTTTGCCGCGATTATTTGCAAGCGTACCGCCCGTTACTTTCTTTGTGGCCATGAACTCCCCTAATAGCTTGTTATGAGTAATTCTATAGCATTCTCACGCCCATCAACTTTACAATTGATACTGCGCGGCGCAGACACTTCTATAATGTTATAGCCTTTGTAAAGCTTGCGAATAAAAGGAGTATCACTATTTGAAAGCATAACAAGTGCGCCACTACGAACCCAACCATCAGCAGCATCCTTTAATGCCTTTTGTTTTTCATCATCAAATCCGCCAGCGGAGTAATCGGTGAACGTCCCGTGATAGGGAGGATCGCAATAAACGAAGTCATTATTGCTTGGTTCTATCCTGTTGAATGCACCAAACGTCAAAGAAGCACTTTTTAGAACTTCTGATGCCGCCTTTAAGTTTACTTCATCGCAAATAGCGGGATTTGCGTATTTCCCCATTGGAACATTAAACCGACCGCTTTTATTTACACGATAGAGTCCATTGAAACACGTTTTGTTGAGGTAGATAAACCGCGCAGCAAGGTTAACCGGATCTTTGTTTTCATGCTGCTCACGGACTTTTTTATAATATTCAGCGGAGTGTTTTTTCTTATGTGCTTGCAGCACCTTTATTAGATTTTCGCAATCAGTTTGTACCACCTTATAGGTCAGCATCAACTCCCTATTCACATCAGATAAATGAGCATGATGCTGAATGCGGCTTTCTAGCGCAAAAAATACCGCGCCGCCGCCGAGGAACGGCTCGTAATATTCTTTGAAATTTTCCGGCAAATAAGTGCTTATTTGAGGAATGATTGATCGCTTACCACCAGCCCATTTCAAGAACGGCAGAGCCTTTGCTTTTGGTAGATATGGTGGTTCAGTAATACTGATAATCTCATCTAGTGCGGCTAATTGGCTCATGCTATAAGCTCCTTTCTGGTGAGGCGCGCATTCATTCCGCAACCTAAAAGTGTATTTATTCTCTCCATAGCCGAAAGTTCTTTTGTGTTTTGGCGGAAAGAGAACTCATCAAGGTAGCGTTGCAAATGTTTCCTGCTCCAGTGGTGGTAGGTTCCATAGTGTCCGCGCTTTAACAAAGCCCATATGCTTTCGATGCCGTTTGTGTGGTGAGCACCTCTGACGTATTCACCCGCCGAATGGTTTACTCTGTTCACATCATAAAAATTGTCAAGGGTGCCATATGCTCTACAATCATCGGCATTAACAGTTGAACCCAATGCCACGTTCTGAATAACAACTGGGGTAATAACCGCACTAGCGGCATTCCCAACGTGATACACACGCACTTTTCCGCCCCTCTCTTTAATGCCAAAGGCAACGCTCTTGGTTTTACCTGAGCGACCTTGCGTACCTCCTATTCGCTTGCTGGCATGTTTGTTTTTCTCTTTACCACCGATGTATGTTTCGTCAATTTCAACATCGCCGCCCAACATACCACCGCCAGAAATATTATGTTTTGCTGCCGCGTTGCGTATCCTGTGTAGCATAAACCAAGCTGTTTTTTGAGTAACGCCTATATCTTTAGCAAGCTGCACACTGCTGATACCTTTACAGTGCCCCGTTTCCAGCCAAATAGCGGCAAACCATTTGGGTAACATCTTTAGTGCAGAGTCACCAAAAATAGTACCTACCGTTAGACGGAACACTTTATTACAGTCACCGCAACGATGTCGCTTACCGTCAGAGTAATGGTAGACCTTTCGGAACGAACCGCAGTGAGGGCAGTAAGCGCCATTCTTCCAGCGTATCGCAGCAAGATGCTCAAGGCACTTTTCGACAGTCCCAAATTCTTGCATAAATTCTATGATACTTTTCATGATCTAGCCTCCTATTTGAGATAAATCATATCACGATATTTTAGGATCGTAAAGTATATAGTTCCCTCTATTTTTTGTGTCAGGTCACCCTTTGCAACGGCTTCTGTCACCCCCAAAGCCATCTGCAATGGGTGAAGCACCACGCGTCTTGTAACAATCAAAACGATAAAAAGTAAAAGTGTTCCGAGAATGATCACACTGATATTTAATATCTCGAACATTTCCTGCTGCTGTCGATTATTTGACGACAAGCTGTCAATATATCCCTGCAGAACCTCGTTGAAAGCCGTTGCCATGTCGCCCAATAGCCCGGCTTCATCTGAAACGCCTTCATTCGATCTGGCTGGCAATGCCAAAATATTGTCCAACTGCCTCAGAATCTCATCATAATCAGTTGCAAATTCGTCATTATTTTGCGCTGTTATCCAATCGCGAAGTTCGGACATATGAAGATAGGCATCTTTCAATTCCTGCTGCTTGTGCATAATGGTATCGGGAATTTGATTTTCAACTGCTGAACCATAATGCTGAGCAATGAACGCCGACGATAAAACTACACCTCGTAGCCGGTAGGCTGCCTCGACCGTATTATTTATTGTGTCCGTCTGAACATTGACATAGGCATTCCAACTAGCCAAACCGAGAAAAGACGCTGTACAAGGCACTAGCAATAACGCTAGCTTGAATGAAAATCTCAGATTATTTAGCCATTGCAACAAATGCATGAAACTCCTCCAATTTTGTGAACCGCTTACATACTCAGATCTATTGGCAGTGCCCACACCTTATTCCAGTGTTAGTAATATCCGTATCCCTTCTTTGCCTGAGACGGTTTTCTTGTGAACATAACCGATCGCATCAGGCTTTCTGGATACGATGGAGGCTACCAGAACTTCACGTTTGGTCAATTGGGCATTTCTCGAAGTATTGGTAACGATACGGTTTGCTTCCGATGCTGCTGCACTGCGCGACGACACACCCAACACTTTGGTGGCAAACACCTCCGCCGCTGCTTCTTTAGATGGCAGGTTATACACCATGATCTTGTTACCGTTATCCCAAGTGATGGTTCTGTCCCTATAGATATTCTTCACATCTGATGTTGAAAGGCTTTGTGTGTTGGCACTGTTAACGATAACCACGACCGGCTCAGATAAAGCAGGATTCATAGCGGATAGAAACAGGAATGCCACTAAAGTTAGCTTTTTCATGATATTCCCCCTTGGCTAATCAAAGTTGACCGCAATGCTGACTATACTTTTGTAATAGTCATCTTTGGCAGGATCCTCAAGATTCAGGAGATGGTGCTCCCATTTCAAGACGGTATTCTTGTCTACATGATAGTTAACAAACGCCGTGTTGATTCTTGTTTTGTCATTCTGAACTGTTGATTTTGGCTCAAAATAATCATAACGATATCCCAGTGTCCATTTATTGATGTCATAACTAGGCTGAATGTAATACCCGGTTCTAGTATAAGAAGTGGAAGGTGTTGGTAGAGGCTCATATTCACCCTTGGCATATTCCGCTTTAACCCTAATTGCGCCTAGCTTAGCCAACATATGAACACCATAAGCCGATTTCTGTTCTTCAATTCCAGTAGTAGGATCTAACAAAGTCTTATCCTTATAACCTGTCGCCCCCACCTCAAACCTGTCCAGAACAGGCAATGCTGCATTAACTCTCAATCCAACTGCCTTGCTACTGTTGTAATCCTTGTCGCCAAAAAATGCTTTGGTTTCGCCATTGCCAACGAATAAATCGTAGCTTACAAACGTATTGCCTACAGCGTGCTGTCCTGTAATGGCTGCACCGTCGGTCAACTGTGGGAAAACTTTGCGTATGTGTTGCGGGCGGATTTGTGTCGCGACAAATGGAGGGTAGTGATCCACTGACCAGATACCTGCAGGGGTGAAGAATCGACCCACGCGCAACGTGGTAGAACTACTCAGCATATAGTCCAAATTGACCGCTTCCAGAAAAATTTTTCCTGCAACAGTACTACTTGTAGAACTGCCTTTAATATGAGGTGCATCCTCGAACTCAATCTCAGAGAAGAACTTAAGTTTCTCGTTCACTTGTTTCTTAAACATCAATGACATGTGATGCATGCGGAAGCCGTTTGAGTCGCCTGCCTTGTTGGTAGCCATATACTCAACATCTGTGTATCCCGCTACAGACATTCCCCTTTTGAAGCTGTCTGCGACATCTCGCGTCTCTTCGTTATTTATTTCTATTTGCGCTTCCAGTGCGCGTATGCGCCGTTCAAGGTCCTCAACTGTCGCTGCCTCTCCTATTGCAGGAGCAAGCATCCCCCCCAAGCACACTGAAAATATTGCCATCCTGATTACATGGTTCATTTTCCATCTCCCCTTGTATAGATATACAACAATGACTCAAGCTTGATGCCTTCAACGCAGTGCGGCATGACTACCTGATGTTTTTAGTATACTACAGCCTATTTTCTAGTATTAATGCATTATATTTAATTGAAATTTTTCAACTTTAAACAACATTTACTCAGAGCATATACCTCAACTTCTTGAATACCCATGACGCAGTTTGTTCATACAAAAAAGTACGGGTTTCCTACTGTCATTCACTTAGAATCACCCTGTTGCCACCAAACCTATTTTAAGGATCATGTATGAATAGCGTTATATCCTCAATCGATTTTTTCATTATCGTGATCTATATCGTTGCGACGACGGCCTTCGGAGCATGGTTCGTCAAACGTAGCGGAAGTATGAAAGGCTTTACCCTTGCCGGAAACATGATTCCCGGTTGGGCGATAGGCCTGTCGTTGATGGCGACCTACCTGAGCAGTATCAGTTTTCTGGCAAACCCCGGTAAAAGCTATGCGTCGGACTGGAGTCCATTTGTCTTTTCCCTGACACTCCCTGTTGCGATCTGGATTGCATCGAAGTGGTTCATCCCGCTATACCGCAATCAGGTTAAAACCACCGCCTACGAATATCTGGAGCAGCGCTTTGCATTGTGGGCGCGTTTGTATATGAGTACGGCCTACATCCTGTTGCAGATAGGTCGTTTTGCCGTCGTGTTATATCTGACGGCTTTGGCGCTGGCAGCACTGCTTGACGTCGATATCAAAATGCTAATTCTGGCACTCGGATGTCTGACAATCATCTATACGTTATTAGGCGGATTCGCGGCGGTGATCTGGACCGATGTCGTGCAGTCTATCGTCCTATTCTTTGGCGGATTACTCTGTCTATTCATCCTGCTGACTAACATGCCCGGCGGTTGGGAACAGCTTAGTGCGGTTGCCAGTCAGGAAAACAAATTCTCCTTGGGTTCTATGGATCTTGATCTGGTCATTCAGGGATTCTGGGTGATTTTCATCTTCGGGATAGTCGAAAACCTGAAGAACTTTTCAGTCGATCAAAATTACATCCAGCGATTCCTGTCTGCCCCCAGTGAGACAGAAGCGAAAAAAGCCTTATGGCTGGGAGGATTGTTATATATCCCTGTTTCAGCCTTGTTCTTCATGATCGGTACAACGCTCTTTGTCTACTATCTGAATGTTCCTGCGGAAACATTACCCGAAAAGGCTGATCAGATATTCCCCTATTTCATCGTCAATGAATTACCTGTTGGTTTAGCCGGACTAGTCATTGCCGGAGTACTTGCAGCCAGTATGAGTACGCTGGATTCGTCACTGAATAGCTCTGCGACCGTCTTTACAGTCGACTTTTACAAACGCATTTTCAATAAAGGCGCGGATGACCATGCGCAATTGAAAATGATTCGCGTTGCAACCGCAGTGCTTGGTGTACTCGCCACCTTAGCCGGCTTGCTGATGATTAACGCCAAAACTGCGCTTGATGTCTGGTGGAAAATGTCCGCGATATTTGGCGGCGGGATGCTGGGACTTTTTCTGTCTGCGGTATTGATGCCCAAACTTCAATCAAGGCACGCCTTCGTAGCCACTCTGACGGGCTTACTATTTGTCGCTTGGGCAACCGGCAGCAAACTCTGGTTTGCTGATGCTGACTGGGGATTCGGTTTGCACACTATGATGATAGGGGTGATTGGTACGATGTTGATTGTTGCCGTGTCTTATCTGCTCAAGCTCACCTCACGTGACTGATGGCCCATCAAGTTATTCTCCTTGATATAGATAAGCCAGCATAATTCCTTCGGTGGAACAATCATCCTGCGTGATTCGAATTGAGCAACGCTTCAAATTCAACCACATTCAAAGGCTTGCTGAACAGAAATCCCTGAAAATTGTTGCAACCCATCACTGAGAGTTGCTGCCTTTGCTCAACTGTTTCCACGCCTTCTGCAATCACATCAAGCCCTAGACTTTCCGCCATTGCAATAATAGTACGCACGATCGCCTTATCGCTGCTGTCAGTAACAATATCACGCACAAATGACTGATCGATCTTGAGTTGATCGAGTGGTAAACGCTTGAGATACTGTAATGAGGAATAGCCCGTCCCGAAATCATCAAGTGAAAGCATCACACCAATATCATTCAGTGTGTTCATGGTTAGGATGGTTTCCTCGATATTGTCTAGCAACATACTCTCGGTAAGCTCCAGCTTCAGAAGTTTGGGGTCAATACCATATTCATCGACAGCTGCTTTAACATCAGAAGCGAAATCTGCTTTATGAAACTGCCTGGAACTCACATTGATTGCAAGCAATAAACCTCGCGTACTTTCATCCTGCTGCCATTTTTGTAACACCTTGCAAGCCGTATCCAGCACCCATTTCCCGACAACATGAATCAAACCTGTTTCTTCAGCAAGCGGTATGAAATCTGCTGAAGAAACGATTCCGCTTTCAGGATGAATCCAGCGAGCCAGTGCTTCTGCCCCAGTTGCACGACCTCGATGATCCACCTGCACCTGAAAAAATAATTTGAATTGCTTCTCTTCAACCGCCTTGAGCAAATCACTTGCAAGCATAGCTTGGTCATTGATTGAACGCTGCATTTCAGGATCAAAAAATCTCAAGGTATTCCGACCTGCCTTCTTGGACTGATACATCGCGATGTCAGCTTGTTTCATCAACTCTTCCAACTTCACATGGTTGCCGAGAAAGAGCGTAGCACCCACACTGGGTGTGGTTCGGTACTCATACGTACCTAGTTGATAAAACCGACTAACCTCTGCAATGATCTTCTCGACAATTTCTTCCGTCTGCGTCCCTGCTTCGACAATATTTGGGCTCAATTCTTCCAGTATCAACATGAACTCATCCCCACCCAGCCTAGCCACAGTATCCACTTCACGCACACTTGATTTGAGGCGAAGAGAAACCTGCTGCAACAACATATCGCCTATGTCGTGACCAAGTGTGTCGTTAAGGGTCTTGAAATGATCGAGGTCAATGAACAATAAAGCGCCATGCCGACCGTTACGCATACTAGACACTATCGCTTGTTGTAACCGGTCTATCAGCAGCCTGCGATTTGGCAGCTTGGTAAGCGGGTCAAAAAAAGCCAGATTCCTGATCTCTTCTTCCGCGACTTTACGTTCGGTAATATCTCGTATGACACAAAATACGACTTTCTCACCCTCCAGCTCTATGATGCGCGCTTTGATCTCTATCGGCATGATGGAGCCGTTTTTCCGATAATGCGCGGACTCAAACACCGCAGAACCTTGTGCCATAAGGTGCTTCATGCGTTCAGGTACTTTGGCGGCGAACTCAGGTGTGTCAAGCTCAGTAACCTTCATACCCATCAGTTCTGCTTTCGAATAGCCTAGTCCTTCATACGCCGTTCTGTTGACATCAATTAAGTTGCCCTGCATGTCTAAAATAAACTGACCATCACTGGAATAATCAAAAAGTGTTTCGAAACGCGTCCTGCTTGCCTCTAGCTTTTTCTGTTGTTCCTTACGCTCACTGATATTTCTGATGAAAACAACATTGATTGTTGCGCCTTCAAATTGCACGAAATTGGCCGAGACTTCAACCTGAAGGATAGCACCACCCTTTTGCCTATGTTTCGTTTCAAAGTTCATGCTTCCTTGCAGCTGTAACTTTTGCCAATGTTCTGGCCAACGCTCAACTTTCACATCAACATCCATGTCGAAAATTGTCAAACTGTTCATCTCGTTTTTGGAATAGCCATATAAGCTGCATGCGGCATCATTTGCATAAACAATGCGTGCGTGCTCATCCAACCAGATGATGCTGTCAGGTGCATGATCGCTAACAAATTGTGTGTACTGAAGGGATTTATTTACCTGCTTGAATTGACTGATATCATGAAAAACCCACACCCGCCCCAGATATTCCCCATCACTGCTATGGATTGGTCTTGTATTACATTCCAGCACCCTTCCATCATTCAAATTGATATCACAATAATCAATCAGGTCAGGGTCAGCGTATAGCGCTTGAATACGAGTGGAATAATATTCTGGAGATTCGGCTTGATTAATTATCTTAGCCAATAGTGGCCCATCATTCATACCGATGGCGGTACCCGGCACTGTGCCGCACAGATGCTCCGCCGGGATATTCCAGATTTCCACAAATCGACTGTTATGTGATATGACTTTTCTATCGGCATCAACGACAAGAATGCCGTCTGGTGATGCATCATAAATCGCTTTTATCAGCGAATTTTTCAGTTCGATATCGCTGGCGTTCTTTTTGATGTTCGAAGCAGCACTCACTTTGGAGACCTGTCGGTAAAGAATCTGTAAAGAAGTATATACCAACGCCCTTGATTTTATATACAATCAGGCGCAGCCTATTTGAGAAAAATGCGTTATCCGCCTAGCCGGCGAACCAACAACGCTGCCACCTGCTTTTTTGGTTTACTGTCATCGGGCTCAGGTCGTTTTTCTAATGCGGGTTTGGGACTCACACCGGGTTCATAATGCTTATCGAACCACGGGGCATGACTGGGCTTATTGGGCGCAACAGGCCGGGGAGTGTATTTGTGATCATGACGGTCATTTCGACTATGGCGATCATTGCGCTCATATCGATCACCTCTGGGCGCTCTGCTGGTTCTATCCGTACGCGATAATTCAGTCCATCATCGGGTAATCCGTATATCCCTCAGCGCCCGGAGTATAGAGCGTATTCATATCAACTTCGTTCATCGTGGCACCCGCCTTCCAACGTTCAACCAAATCTGGATTGGCCAGAAACGGCTTACCCACAGCAATCAAATCGCTTTTCGCTGAAACTATGTCACTATCAGCGCGGGTGGCATCGTAACCACCTGAAAGGATCAGACTCCCCTTAAATTCACTACGGAAAATAGCCTTGATCGTGTCAGGCACTTTTGGTGCACCCATCGACGAATGATCGACCAAATGGATATAAACCAGTTGGCGTGCATTAAGCTGCTGTGCCAGATACGAATAATCAGACTCCATCGCATCGTACAGTGGCATATCGTTAAACACGCCGAACGGTGACAAGCGAATGCCAACTTTCTCTTTCCCAATCGCATCAATAACGGCATCGGCAACTTCAAGAACAAAGCGTGCGCGATTTTCTATAGCGCCGCCGTAACTGTCAGTACGCTGATTGGAATTCGGGCGTATAAATTGTTCCAGCAGATAGCCATTTGCCGCATGTAACTCGATACCGTCAAAACCAGCCGCAATTGCGTTCTTAGCTCCCTGCACATACTCCGCTATTGCAGATTTAATATCTGCTTCAGTCATTTCCTCAGGCATTGCATTTTGCTTCATACCCTCAGCATCCGTATACATATCCCCGACTGCAACCACTGCCGATGGCGCCAATACACGTCCTCCCACAGGAAGGTTGAGTGGATGCGCCACACGACCACAGTGCATAACTTGCATGAACATCTTTGCACCCTTGGAATGAACTGCGCTTGTAACCAGTTTCCAGCCCTCAATTTGTTCTGCAGAAAAAATTCCGGGTATGCGCGGATAACCGAGTCCATTAGGGGATGGCGACACCCCTTCGGTGATAATCAATCCAGCAGTCCCACGCTGGGCGTAATATTCTGCCATCAACGCATTCGGAATATTTCCAATTGCTCGACTCCGAGTCATCGGTGCCATGACTAAATGATTTTGAAGCTTAAGCGATCCGAGCGAAGTGCTGGAAAATACAACTGACATGACTATCTCTCCTGAGTTAAGACCCGTTGATGATTAGGAATATCAGGCTGCATCTTATGCAACCTTACTAGAAGGGTATGGTATCAGCCTTGCCGGCGAACCAACAACGCTGCCACCTGCTTTTTTGGTTTACTGTCAACGGGCTCAGGACGTTTTTCTAATGCGGGTTTGGCACTCACACTGGGTTCATAAGGCTTATCGAACCACGGGTCATGACTGGGCTTATTGGGCGCGACAGGTCGGGGAGTGTATTTGTGATCATGACGGTCATTTCGACTATGGCGATCATTGCGCTCATATCGATCACCTCTGGGCGCTCTGCTGGTTCTATCCGTGCGGGAAACTTGTGCCTTTTCCTTGGGGATCTCACGCTTGATCAACTTTTCGATCCCCAGCAAATACTTTTCCTCATCGGGAGAAACCAGCGAAATCGCCGCCCCCGAAGCACCCGCACGACCGGTACGACCAATACGATGTACATAATCTTCTGCTGCACTCGGGATTTCGTAATTGATGACCATCGGCAACTGGTCAATGTCCAGCCCGCGTGCCGCCACATCAGTACCGATCAGAACAGTGACCGTGCCATTTTTGAAAGCATCCAGCGCCTGAATTCGCTCTTTCTGCGTTTTATCGCCATGAATCGCATCGGCGGCCACCCCGTCACGCTGCAACTGTCGGGCTAATCGGCTGGCTGTCATTTTTGTTTTGGTGAACACCAGCACTTGAGTCGCATCACTCCCACGCAACAACTTAGCCAGCAAAGCATGCTTGTCCTCCTGTTCGACTAGGTAAACTTTTTGCGTCACGTTTTCCGCAGTCGCATTGCTGCGCGCAACCTCGATGAGCTTCGGGTTGGTTAAAAATTCTTCTGATAATTTTTTGATTTCTTTAGAAAAAGTGGCCGAGAACATCAAGTTCTGTCGATGCTTGGGCAGCAATGCCAGAATACGCTTCAAATCCGGCATAAAACCCATGTCCAGCATACGATCCGCCTCATCCAACACCAACATCTGAACCTGATTAAGTTGTACCGACTTCATCTCGACGTGATCCAGTAAACGACCGGGTGTCGCAACCAGAATCTCCACCCCCCGCTTCAACGTAGGCGTCTGCGTTTTGATATCTGTTCCACCATAAACAACTAGAGAACGTAACTTGGAATGTTTGGCATAAGTCTTAACACTCTCTTCAACCTGTATCGCCAACTCTCGCGTCGGCACCAGCACCAAAGCCTTAACCGGATGGCGTGCCGGAGAAGTGCTTGAACTGGCGAATGGCAACAGCTTCTGTAGCACGGGTAAAGTAAAAGCTGCGGTCTTGCCGGTACCGGTCTGCGCACCCGCCATCAAATCACATCCTTCCAACACCAACGGAATCGCTTGTGCCTGAATGGGGGTGGGATTTTCATAACCTGACTCAGAAAGTGCCTTGAGGATTTCCGGTGCCAGCTTTAGATCAGCAAAACTAATGGTATTCAATATGTTATCTCTCCAAATGAAGCAGACATTATACGCTAGATGCTGCCAGACGGCTTTACCGAGGCGCAGTAGATTGATTACAAAAACTAATCTTGAAATAGAAACGGGTTAGACCATTTCTGGACTAACCCATTGTATTCTTTGGTAGGCACGAGCAGATTCGAACTGCTGACCCCTTGGATGTCGACCAAGTGCTCTAACCAGCTGAGCTACGCGCCTATTGCAGGGGGCGCATTGTATCTGAAAGGATACCCTGCTTCAAACGAAAACTTGGCCAATTATTACCCTAGGCTTAGTAATTGCCGGGAGCGAGATTATCGAAACGTGTGAATTCACCACGGAACGCCAGTTCGACTTTTCCGATCGGGCCGTTACGCTGTTTACCGATGATGATTTCTGCCTTGCCTTTATCGGGTGAGTCGCTGTTATAGACTTCATCCCTGTAGATGAACAGGATCAAGTCGGCATCTTGCTCGATGGCACCGGACTCACGCAAATCTGACATAACGGGCCGTTTGTTAGGGCGTTGTTCCAGACTACGGTTGAGCTGTGACAGTGCGATGACGGGTACGTGCAGTTCTTTAGCAAGTGCTTTTAAAGAGCGTGATATTTCTGATATTTCAGTGGCACGATTCTCACTCATTTTGCCTGCATTGGAGCTCATCAGTTGCAGGTAATCCACCACGATCAGGCCCAGACCATTGTTCTGCCGATGCAAGCGGCGCGAGCGGGCGCGAAGCTCTAAAGCCGATAGTGCCGCACTCTCATCTATGTGTATCGGTGCGTCGTTCAACTTGCCGAGCGCATGAGTCAGTCGCCCCCAGTCGTCATCCTGAAGTCTGCCAGTACGCAGATCATGCTGGTTAAGTTTGCCGACTGAGCCCAGCATACGCATTGCTAATTGTGATGCACCCATTTCCATACTGAACACGGCAACCGGCAGGCTACTATCCATCGCAATGTTTTCTGCGACATTGATTGAGAAGGCTGTTTTACCCATACTCGGACGACCCGCCACAATAACTAAGTCTCCCGGCTGTAGGCCGGAGGTCATGCGATCAAGATCGGTAAAGCCGGTAGCCGTACCCGTCACATCACTTTGGTTATCACGCGCATACAGGGTTTCAATACGTTCCACTACTTGTGAAAGCAATGGCGGCATACCGACAAAACCCTGTTTACCCTTGGAGCCCGCCTCGGCGATCTCGAATACTTTGCTCTCGGCTTCATCGAGCAGTTGAGCCGCGTCACGACCGGTTGGGTTGTACGCGCTGCTGGCGATGTCACTGCCGACTTCTGCCAGTTTGCGCATGATGGATCGCTCACGCACGATCTCACCATAGCGGCGAATATTGGCAGCAGATGGGACGTTCTGAGCCAGTCCGCCCAGATAAGGCAAGCCACCTATCTTATCCAGTTCCCCTGCTATTTCCAGCGTTTCTGCAACCGTGATCACATCAACCGGTTTCGCCAGTTCACTCATCTGCACCACATGGCGATAGATCAGCCGATGTTCCTGACGATAGAAATCTTCTTCATTGATCAGGTCAGCAACCTTATCTAATGCCGTGGCTTCCAGCAGCAGTCCGCCAAGCACGGATTGCTCTGCCTCTACTGAATGAGGAGGCAGTTTAATCTGCTCGATCTGAGCATCTTCGTTGGAAAAGCTTTGCATTTGATTCATTCGCACAACCTTGTTAAGCGAGGGTCATTTTACCTCTTTGACCGAGGTAGGCATGAACAATTACGCCTTTAGGAATAAAAATAGAAATAAAAAAAGGACTGTCTCCAGTCCTTTTTTCTGATTCGTGCTACGGTATCGAATTACTGGTCGCCAAGAATCGAAACAGAAATTTCCACAACCACATCAGTGTGCAACGCGATGTTGACCGGATAGTCACCGATTTGTTTGAGGTGACCTTCTGTCATACGCACTTGAGCCTTCTCAACTTCAAATCCCTGAGTGGCCATCGCCGCAGCAATGTCTGAATTGGAAACAGAACCGAACAGCTTGCCATCCACACCCGCTTTTTGCACGATCTGCACAGTCAGACCAGCCATTTTTTCACCACGTGCCTGAGCGTCAGCTAGCTTAGCTTTTTCAGCAGCTTCGATCTCAGAACGACGTGCTTCAAACTCAGCCATATTCGCAGCATTTGCGCGCTTAGCCTTACCTTGCGGTATCAGATAGTTACGTGCGTAGCCGTTCTTAACAACAACCACATCACCCAATTGACCTACATTGGTCACTTTTTCCATCAAAATTATTTGCATGACTTCGCTCCTTAGTGCAAATCAGTGTAGGGCAACAAAGCCAGGAAACGCGCACGTTTCACCGCTGTGCTCAATTGACGCTGATAACGCGTCTTGGTACCGGTAATACGCGCCGGGATCAATTTTCCGTTTTCGGTGACGAATTCCTTGAGGATGTTCACATCCTTGTAATCCACCTCTGCGATCTTCTCTACTGTAAAGCGGCAAAATTTACGACGCTTGAACAGGTTATTACGTGATCGCTTATTTCTGTCATCTTTCTTTTTGTCTGATGGACGAGCCATGATATTTCCTTATTCCAAAATTTTATCGGTTAGATATGCAAATTAAGCTGCTGCTGGCGCATCCGCTGCCGGGGCGCTTTCTGCTGGCTTTTCGGCTGCGGGCTTTTCAGCGGCAGGCTTGCTCTCTGCTGGCTTTGCTGCACCATTAGTCGGCATAGAACGGGATTTTTCTTCCTTCATCATGGCAGACGGCTCAGTCACTGCAGCTTTAGTTTTGACTGTCAGGTGACGCAATACAGCATCATTGAAGCGGAATGCATGTTCCAGCTCATCCAATGTTTCCTGATTGCATTCGATGTTCATCAGCACGTAATGTGCTTTGTGGATTTTCTGAATAGGATATGCCAATTGGCGGCGGCCCCAGTCTTCAAGACGGTGTACCAGACCTTTTTTAGCAGTAACCAATGTGCGATAACGCTCGATCATGGCAGGCACTTGCTCGCTCTGATCAGGATGCACAATAAAAACGATTTCGTAATGTCGCATTACATCTCCTTATGGTTAATACCCTCCGCTTGCGATGCGGTAGAGCAAGGTTGCAAGACTGGACATCAGCCTCACAGGGGCGCGCATTATAGCGAAATATGCTTATCAGTCAAGGGTTTTGATTAACTGAAACGTATAAGAATATATCGTAGCGTGCCCCTAAAAAATACAGAGTTCGAACAAATTTAGATGTCGTCGCCGTAACGTACCGTAATCGGATAGCGCCAATCCTTGCCATAGCCACGTTCAGTGATGCGTACACCCACTGCCGACTGCCGACGTTTGTATTCGCTGATGCGGATCAGATGTACCACACGGCGCACATCGGCTTCTGTATAGCCACTCGCAATGATCTCGTTGATTGAAAGATTCTGCTCGACATAACATGCCATGATTGCATCCAGCACATCATAAGGGGGAAGACTATCCTGATCGGTCTGGTCATCACGCAATTCTGCACTAGGCGGACGGGTGATGATGCGTTCAGGAATCACCAGCCCCAGTGTATTGCGATAGGTCGCAAGGTGGTATACCAGCGTTTTCTTCACATCTTTCAGCACCGAAAATCCGCCTGCCATATCGCCGTATAACGTGGCGTAACCTACCGTCATCTCGGATTTATTACCGGTCGTCAGCACAACAGAACCGAATTTGTTTGATAGCGCCATCAACAAAGTGCCGCGTATACGCGCTTGTAGATTCTCCTCGGTCGTATCTGCATCACGCCCTGCAAAACTCCCCTCTAGCGTGCCCAGAAAGTCCTGAAACATCGCTTCGATGGAAAATTCGTCATACTTCACACCCAGTATCCCTACCATCTCGCGTGAATCATCCAAACTGATCTGGGCGGTATATGGCGATGGCATCATGACTGCATGTACCTTGTCTGCCCCCAACGCATCCACCGCAACCGCTAGCGTCAGCGCAGAATCAATCCCGCCTGACATACCTAACAGCACGCCCGGAAAACGATTTTTGCCAATGTAGTCTCTAACACCGAGGCAAAGCGCCTGATAAACGCTAGCCTCATCAGCTAAAGATGATGCAATATTTCCAACTGGCTTCGCATCACTCCCCAGCTCCAGCATCAGCAATTCTTCTTCAAAATACTGACCCTGCGCAGTCACTCCGCCATGACCATCCATCGCGAACGAACCGCCATCAAAAACCAGTTCATCCTGCCCGCCCACTAAATTGGCATATATCACAGACAAACCGGTTTCTTTAATACGTTCTTGTATGGCTTGATAGCGTGCTTCATGCTTGTGCATTGCAAACGGTGAAGCATTCAATACCAACAACACTTGTGCACCGGCAAGTTGTGCTTGACACGCAGCATTAGGAGCCCAAATATCAGCGCAGATATTCAATGCGAAGCGAACCCCCTCTATTTCAAATAAGCATGGCTCAAATCCACGATCAAAATAGCGCTTTTCATCAAACACCGAATAATTCGGCAAGGTTTGCTTGCAATAAGTCTCAACGATTTCGCCGTCTTTGAGCAAAGAAGCCGCGTTGTATCGTCGGCCCTCTTCTTCGTACGGATGGCCCACGATCACAGCAATGCCGGAAATTTTTGCAGCCAATTCGCCGAGCTCTCTGGTGCAAGCCTGATAAAAACCTTCACGCAGCAGTAAATCCTCAGGTGGATACCCGCACAAACTCAGTTCGGGTGTGAGCAATAATTTTGCACCCTGCTGCTTCGCTTGTTCAGCTTGTTGCAGAATGCGGGCAGCATTTCCGGCAATGTCGCCCAACAAACAGTTGAATTGTGCAATCGCAAGTTTCATTGAAATTACATAGATAATAAAAAGTCGCCTATCTTACCAGTCCACATTAACGAGTGCATATTGGCTAGTGTTGATTGACCAGTGCCAGAATCACCATTGTCATCTCGTTCGGGGTCAAACAATTCATTTTGTCTTATACTCACGTTCTGTGATCAAAACAAAAAACAAATCAAATGCGTAATTCTTCCACACCCTCTCATTCAGCCTCACACGGCTTCACTCTGATTGAAGTCATGGTAGTGGTAGTCATCATGGGAATTCTGGCTGCGTTGATCGTGCCAAAATTAATGGGCCGAACCGACGATGCCCGCATAATTGCTGCCAAACAAGACATTGCCACCGTGATGCAGGCGCTGAAACTTTACAAACTGGATAATCAACATTATCCAACCACGGAACAAGGATTGCTGGCACTCATCACCAAACCCACTAGCGGCCCTGCTGCTAAAGGCTGGAAGTCCGGCGGTTATCTGGACAAGCTACCCAACGACCCGTGGGGTAATTCTTATCAATATCTCTCACCCGGTATCAAGGGAGAGGTTGATGTCCTTTCATTTGGCGGAGACGGTCAGGCAGGCGGCACTGACAACGATGCCGATATTGGCTCGTGGGATCTTTAAGCAAAACCCGGACAGCTCTAAGTTTCGTTCGCAGGTGTCCGACACCTGTAATTATGCGCGGCTTTACCTTGCTCGAACTTCTGATCGTGATGGTGATCGTCGGCATCACACTTGGCATGGTGTCTTTCAATGCGATGCCCGACACCCGTCAGACATTGCAAAAAGATGCACAGCGAATCGCACTGTTGTTGCAGTTGGCACGTGATGAGGCGATCATCCGCAATCATCCTGTTGCCTTCGAGGTAGAAGCTGACCGATATCGTTTCCTGTTGCACGATGGCCAAGGCTGGCAGGTACTCGATCAGGATGATGAGTTACGAGAGCGGGAATTCGAACTGTCTCCAGTCAATATCACCACCACACCTTCTACTTCACGATCAACACTACCGCTACGCATCATCTTCGGTCGTGAGCCGGTCAGCAAACCGTTCTTACTGACATTTTCCGTAGATGAAAATCATGTATCTGTCCGTGCAGACGGAATCGGGCATTTCGTGGTGGAATGAGATGAAGCAATGCAGACCTAACCGTACCAATCACAACTCCAAATATCTCAGTGGCTTTACTTTGCTTGAGGTCATGGTGGCACTGGTGATTGTTGGCACGGCTTTAGGCGCCAGCTTGCGCGCTGTGGGTAGCCTGACGCAAAACAGCAATGATTTGCAAAAATCGATGATGGCGACATGGTCGGCTGAAAACAGGCTGGCCAAAATAAGGTTGGCCAAAGAGTTTCCCCCACTGGGCAAGCGCAGGTTCGCTTGCCCGCAGGGTGAGTTAAGTCTCGTTTGTGAAGAAAGCGTGTACACCACACCTAACCCGTTCTTTCGCAGAGTGGAGGTCAGCGTATTTGATACACAGAATGCTGACAGACGTCTCATGAAATTAGCCCAGGTGGTTGCCAATGAGTAACCGCTCCAGAACAACAGCATGCTCCCGCCAAAGTGGGCTGACCCTGATTGAACTGTTGGTCGCAATCACAATATTGGCATTTATTGCAGTGCTGGGCTGGCGTGGTCTCGACAGCATCGTGCGATCGCGTGTCGCGCTCACCACCAACCTTGAACAGACACGAGGTATGCAAATCACCTTTGCTCAATTACAAAGCGACTGCGCACATCTGGCAGAAGCTGCCATGTTGCCTAACCGTATCCCTATTCTGATCGAACGCAATAGGCTGAAGTTAGTGCGTACAGTATTTTCAGACAATCTTCCCGCACGTCTGCAAGTGGTCACTTATCAAGTTAGAGATGGTGTTTTATCACGCCATGAATCTAACGAAACACGTAATCTGAATGAGTTGGACGAATTATGGAAATATAGTACTTCCAATGTGTCTACGGTTGTCCCGCTTCTGACGAATGTTGCTTCACTGGATATGCGACTGTGGATCAACAACGGTTGGCGCAGCGGTATTGAAACCTTGCTTCCACCTCCGATAACGCCCGCTGATTCACCGGCACCATTGCGCCCTAAGGTAATACCCCCTACCGGACTTGAACTCTCATTAAGACTGCAAGGGCATGACGCCAGACTGCTCAAACTATTTCTGTTGGGGGCAGTGTGAACAGTCTTTCCCTGCCCCGTCATCAGCAAGGTGTTGCCGTCATTACAGCATTATTGCTCACCACGTTGGCAATCACCATCGTTACCAGCCTGTTCTGGCAACAGCAGGTGCAAGTACGCTCGATAGAAAATCAACGACTACAATTGCAGAAACAATGGGTGCTGCGGGGTGCGCTTGACTGGGCTGCACTCATTTTGCGTGAAGACGCCAAACACTCAAGCATCGACACACTGGATGAACCGTGGGCGGTTCCGCTTGCTGAAACCAGACTCGACCAGTACTTAGAGAAGGATCAAACCCTCGAAGCGGATTCTGATGCCTCGCTATCAGGTGGCATCATCGATGCACAGGGGCGATACAACCTGACCAATTTATGCCCGAACGGCACTATCGACCCGGCCGAGGTTGCCGTATTTGCCCGATTGCTCGCCCATGGAGGGCTTGATTCAACGCTATCCCAATCAACCGCCGATTTTATGGCAGCCACATTCCCGAATCCCGATGCAGAAGAAAATGAGCAGCCCTCTGCACAATTCACGGCATATATACATGTGGAAGATTTACTGACCGTGCCGGGCTTCACGCCTCATGCACTCGCAGTGCTTCAGCCGAATATCATATTCCTTCCACGTGCTACACCCGTCAATCTGAATACGGCTTCTGCCGAGGTGCTCGCTGCGCGACTGGATAACCTCTCATTATCCGAGGCAGCAGCTTTGATTGATTCCCGTAATATTGCAAGCTTTCGGGACATTGTAGATTTCAAGCTCAGGCTGCCTGAAAAAAATATCACTTTGACGCCAAATCAGGCTTCGGTAACAAGCAATTTTTTTCTGGTCAATGGTAAAGTACGGATTAGCCGTGCTGAATTAGACATGCAGGCTTTAATCGAACGCGATCAATATAAGACAAAGCTCATCCGGATCAGAGAATATTAAACATACAAGAAATTATTTTGAGCACACTATACCTTCGCCTACCTTCTATTTTTTCTGTCCCAGATCCGGCCGCTCATAGTCCGGCAGATAAATTCGCTTTGCCGTGTCAGTTTGCGCTGGCTCAGGGAGCAACTGTTACGCAACAAGGTACGGCGCCACTTTCCGAATTATCCGGCACGATTTCAGCTGCTCAACGCATTGTGTTGATCGTGGCCGCCAGCGATGTCACTTTATTGCGTATCAAGGTTCCACCATTATCTCCTGCCAAATTGAAAGCCGCGTTACCTAATCTGGTCGAAGAGCAGATATTAGGTAACCCGGCAGACAATCTGATTGTGACAAGTAAGGCCACCGATAGTCTGCGCAGTATTGCCGTGATGCAACGCATTGGCATTGAGTCGGTAATCAGGCAATTATCTGCACACGGTGCCAAACAAATTAAAGCTGTTCCAGCACAGTTGTGCCTGCCGTCAAATCCTGAAAGCGTCTTTGCAGCTATCAACGCGCAGCAAGACAACATTGAGCTGACAATCAAGTTGTCTGAGCATGAAGGCATGGGTTTGAAGTTGGACTCAACACCCGAGGAAGTTATCAGCAGTCTCCGCTCCCTAGTGCCATCAGCCGCAATCGAACTGCTTGTTCCGCAAGCTGCTGTGCAAACCTATCAATCCATAGTCAGCTCAACACAAGCACAAATCAATGTATCCACGGACAACTGGTCGCACTGGATTGAGGGTGCTGAAAGTGCTTCAGTCGATCTGATGTCTGGCATGAGCAATCTAAAAAGTAACACTATCGGTTATCGCGTTTGGCGCTGGCCGTTAGCACTGGCTGCGTCGGTGATGCTAGTCAATATCGTCGCATTAAATATGGATTGGTGGCATATGAAGCGTGAAGCTGACATGCTGCGTTCTTCAATGTTTCAAACATACAAGACTGCCTACCCTGATGAAACTGTGATTGTTGACCCCATCGCTCAGATGCGGCAAAAGATCGCCATTGCCAAGCGCAGCACCGGTCAATCGGCAACGGATGAATTCACTATCCTGATGACAAGTTTCAGCAAAGTATGGTCTGGTGCCGTTACTGTGCCGATAACCGGCAATGCAAATATGCCTGCGATATCTGCTATTGAGTATCGTGATAACAGCCTGTTGGTGAAATTAAAATCCGGTTACCGACCCCCAACGCAAAAGATAAAATCCATGCTTGCGGAACACGGTATGACAATGGAAATCACCTCTTCACAATCCTCAGGTGAGGCTTGGAAAATCAGGAGAGCGCGATGAGTCGATTAAAACAAGCTCAACATGATTTTTCGACATTCTGGTCGGCACGCACGGCACAAGAGCGCAAGATGTTAAGTGCTGCGATAGTCGTCATTGTGCTCGCCGGAATCTATGCCTTATTGATCGAACCGGCTTGGATAGGTCGCCATCAGCTAAGCAAAGAGTTGCCAGTGTTGCGCCAGCAGGTCGCACAATTACAAGCGTTAAAGATCGAGGCCACCACACTTGCTAACAAGCCAGCCGTTTTACTCCCGACCATCACCCAAGAAAGCCTAGACAATTCTTTGGCGAATAAAGGGTTAAAGCCGCAGGAGTTAAATCTTTTCGGTGACCGTGTTCAGGTCAGTTTTTCCTCTGCATCCTTTACATCCACTTTGGGCTGGTTAGCTGACATTCAAAACGACTTATTGCTTGTGGTCATCGAATCCGACATCAAAGCATTAAAGCAACCCAACATGATTGATGCATCGATAACACTGCATCAACAAAGGAATGAATAGTGTTGCGCATATTCCTTTGGCTGTTCGCAGGAATTATCAGTATTGCCATCACCACTCTGGTGTTTCTGCCAGCCAATTGGGTGGCAGGCTTAGTAGAAACACAATCAGAAGGCAGGTTAACGCTTGGTGATGCTCAGGGCACATTTTGGAATGGCTCTGCATTCATCGGCGGTGCAGCAGGGCATAACGGTCCGGTTACCCCGCTGCTCCCTGGTCGGTTCTCATGGCAATTGTCACCTATGGTGTTATTGGGCAGCGTCGATATTGAGTTTAAAAATGCTGCTGCATTGTCACAACCGATGATAATTTCCGGAAGTTGGCGGAATCTGCAGATCAGCCCATCTTCAATTTCGCTACCCGCCGAAAGGTTGTCAGCGCTAGGCGCACCGTTGAACACCATCCAACCAACCGGCAAGATGCGGTTATCATGGGTGCTGTTGCAGTTGGAAATTCTCAAGGGGGTCGCCAACCTGAAAGGCAATATCAATCTGGAAATGAATGAAATCGCTTCACGACTGTCGCCAGTTAAGCCGCTCGGCGATTATAATCTAGCCGTAAATTGGCAAGGTCAGCAAGCCAATGTAAAGCTCAGTACCCTCAAAGGGCCAATGCGATTGAGCGGAACAGGTAAGCTTATCAATGGTCGTTTCCAATTCTCTGGAATAGCAGAAGCAGAAAGCGGGTATCAAGAAAAGTTAGCAAATTTTCTGAACCTATTGGGTCAGCACCGTAAAGAAGGCAACAGGGACGTAATCGCGCTAGAAGTTAAATGACAAAAATAACGAAAATTATGCTGACAAGAATGACATCCAATTGGCTTACTCATACCTATATGCTGGTGATGCTTTGCATCATTGCTGTCTCATCAGTGTTATTTACAACAACGGCGTACGCGCAAGAAAAGGGATCTCTCAACTTTGTTGATGCTGATATCGAAGCAGTGATCGCAGCAGTGGGTGAGTACACCAACACGACTTTTGTTGTCGATCCACGAGTCAAAGGCACACTTAGTCTGGTTTCCGAAAAACCGCTCAGCAAATCAGAAGCATTCAAGTTGTTAGGTTCAGTGCTGCGACTGCGGGGCTATAGCGTCGTATCCGGCCCCGGCTACAGCAAAGTGGTGCCTGAATCCGATGCCAAGCTACAGGCGACCCCGCTGCAATCCGGCTCTATACGTGGCGATCAGATTGCGACACAAATTTTCCGGCTGAATTATGAATTAGCCAATAATCTGGTGTCAGTATTACGCCCCCTGATCTCTCCCAACAACACTATCAATGCTAACCCCGGCAGTAATACGTTGGTCATCACAGATTACGCGGATAATCTGCGAAGGTTGGGCAAAATCATCGCAGCACTGGATGGCCCGGAAAACAGCGAACCTGAATTCGTTGCAATCAAACATGGCATTGCCAGTGATATAGCCGCCACTGCGTCCAGGCTTCTGGAATCAGGTGCGGCAATCGGCGCTACTTCAGGGCAAGTCAGCTTGCTGACAGATCCGCGCAGCAATTCCATCATCATTCAAGCATCCACTGCCCTCAGAACCGAACAGGTGAAATCGCTGATCGCCAAGCTCGACCAGCCTACTCCCAATCCCGGCAACGTGCATGTCGTATACCTCAGGAATGCAGAGGCAACCAAGCTTGCCGAAACGCTGCGTGCTGTGATGTCGTTTGATACTTCGGCAATCACCACCTCGCCATCCACCCCTTCATCTCCTGCCACTGCACCTAAAACGCCGAAGACCGCGCTTTCCAGCGGCGGTGCTGCCGGATTCATACAGGCAGACCCGACCACCAACACGCTGATCATTACCGCCAGCGAGCCGGTTTACCGCAACCTGCGCGCCGTTATTGACCAGTTGGATGCGCGCCGGGCGCAGGTCTATATCGAATCACTCATTGTGGAAGTCAATGCAACGCGCGCTGCTGAATTTGGCGTGCAATGGGGCTCGGCATCAGGAGACAGCACCAGTGACTACCGCATCGGCGGCTTGACGAGTTTTGGCAGCGGCGGTAACAACTTAACTACACTAGCAGCTGGCGGAGGCGAGGTGTTGCCGGGCGCTGGTTTGAGCCTTGGTATTTTCCGACAGATCAATGGTGAAGTCGGGCTGGGCGCACTGGCAAGGGCGTTAGCATCTGACGATTCGGCCAACATTCTCTCCATGCCGAATCTACTGACGCTGGATAACGAAGAAGCAGAGATCGTTGTTGGTCAAAATGTGCCTTTTGTCACCGGTCAATTTACCACGAGCGCTTCCAGCGGAAGTGAAGGCGTGAATCCATTCCAGACTATCGAACGCAATGACGTAGGATTGTCGCTACGGGTACGCCCACAAGTCTCTGAAGGCGGTACGGTTAGAATGGCAATCTATCAGGAAACATCCAGCGTACTCGATTCCGCATCTAGTGCCGGACTCATCACAAACAAACGCTCTATCGACACAAATGTGTTGGTGGATGACGGGCAGATCATCGTGCTAGGCGGCCTGATTGATGACACCATGCAAGACAACACGGTGAAAGTGCCCGGCTTAGGCGATATCCCGTTGATCGGCAATCTATTCAAATACCAAAAGCGTAGCCGCGTTAAAACCAATTTGATGGTCTTCATCCGTCCGACAGTGATACGCAGTAACGCACAAAGCGTGAGTCTGGCCAGTGATCGTTACAACTTCATCCGCAATGCAGAAATCGCAGCGGAGCCGGAGAGCAAACTCACCTTGCCGGATATGGGTAATCCGGTATTGCCAGCATTGAAAGACGGACAGATAGACCCAGACCTGCTTTTTAACCGTACAGATAAAGACCATCTGTTCGGAAACCTATCGCATGTCGAATCGGGAAATCCTCAATCAGCCCTGGATGCACCCGCCCCCGAGAATACTGTCGAATAACTTTCAGTATGGCGGCCGATCAGTCAGACCTGTTAATGTTACGCGACAAGCTTCGCGTTTTTGCTGAAGCAAGAGAGTGGGATCAGTTTCATTCCCCTAAAAATCTCAGCATGGCATTGATGGTCGAAGTCGCAGAGCTGATGGAACACTTTCAGTGGCTAAGCGAAGCGCAATCAGGCAATCTTGATGCGGAAAAGAATACAGAAGTCGCTGAAGAATTGGCTGACATTCTGCTTTATCTGGTGCGTCTCTCGGATAAGTTGAATGTCGATTTGCTTGAAGCAACTCTACTCAAACTCGATAAAAATAATTTGAAATATCCTGCCGATCAAGTGCGTGGCAGCTCAAAAAAATATTCAGAGTATTGAGCTAGTTCATTTGGCATATCACCCCACTGATATCCGGGTTGCGCCTTGTTTAACTTTGCCTATTACGGATGCTTGTTCAAATCCTGCATGCTTGAATAATCCAAGCACTTCGTCCGCCGCGTCCTGAGCAACACTCACAAGTAACCCGCCACTGGTCTGCGCATCGGCTAACAGTCGCTGCTGCCAAGTCTCCAACGAGGGTGCAAAGTCCACTTCATGACCATAGCTCGTCAGGTTACGCTCTATCGCACCGGGGCCAATGCCCTGCTGCGCCAGCGGCAATGCTTCTGATAGCACCGGCACCTGATCAAACTTCACTTCCGCCGTCAGGTTTGATCCCCGGCACATTTCCCATAGGTGTCCCAGCAAGCCAAATCCGGTGACATCGGTCAGCGCATGTACGCCATCCAAATTTGCGAGTTCACTGCCGACCTTGTTGAGTTGGGTTGTGGCAGCAATCATTTGCGCGTAGCCCGCATCGGTGAGCAAGTTTTTCTTCAACGCCGCCGCCAGTACACCAACGCCCAAGCCCTTGCCTAAAATAAGTACATCTCCTGCTTGCGCACCGCTGTTTTTCTTCAATTTATCTGGATGTACGACCCCCATTGCGACTAGGCCATAGATCGGCTCGACCGAATCAATGGAATGCCCACCAGCCACCGGGATGCCCGCAGACTTACAAACTGACTCACCCCCTTCGAGTATGCCGCGTATCGTCTCGACCGGTAACTTGTTGATGGGCATGCCGACAATAGCCAGTGCCATTATCGGTGTGCCGCCCATCGCATAAACGTCCGATAGTGCATTGGTCGCAGCGATACGGCCAAAGTCAAAAGGATCATCGACGATCGGCATGAAAAAATCGGTTGTCGCGATAACCGCCTGTTGGTCGTTCAAACGATATGCCGCAGCATCGTCGCTTGTCTCTGTACCAACCAGTAGGTTGGCATATGGGATTTTATCTTTTGCTTTGCCGAGAATTTCCTGCAAAAGACCGGGTGCTATTTTGCAGCCGCAGCCACCACCGTGCGACAATTGTGTTAATTTCAATTCAGACATTATTTGGTTCCCAATTCAAGATGCTTTTCAAAACCGCGAACCTATCACAGCTAGACCAGTTTGACGAAATAATCGACGTGCGCACACCTGCCGAATTCGCCGAAGATCATATTCCCGGTGCAATCAATTGCCCGGTACTTTCCAATGAGGAACGCATCACCGTCGGCACGCTGTACACGCAGGTATCGCCTTTTGAAGCCCGTAAAGTTGGCTCCGCGTTGATTTCGCGCAATATTGCAAACCATATTGAGACACGCTTTCAAGATCATCCTAAATCATGGCGTCCACTCATCTATTGCTGGCGCGGCGGGCAGCGTAGCGGTGCGATGAGCATCATACTCGCGCAAGTCGGCTGGATGGCACACAAGTTGGAGGGGGGCTATAAAACTTACAGACGTGATGTACTGAATCAACTGGAAACTGTGCCGAATCAGTTTAATTTTCGTGTGGTGTGCGGCCCCACCGGTTCAGGAAAAAGCAGATTGCTCAAAGCCCTGTCACAAACAGGTCATCAGGTGTTGGACCTTGAAGGACTCGCACGACATCGTGGCTCTTTGTTAGGGAGTCTGCCTGATCACCCTCAACCATCACAGAAGTGGTTCGACAGCCAGTTGCTGAGAACGCTGCAAACATTCGATCCGAAAGTCCCTGTGTATGTGGAAGCAGAGAGTAAGAAGATCGGCCGCATCGCGCTACCCGGCGGATTGTTTGATGCCATGCACGCTAGCCCATGCCTGCGGATTGAGGTAGCGATGGATATCCGCGTGAACGGATTGCTGGCAGACTATCAGCACTATGTCGACAAGCCCGAACAATTTATTGAACATCTCCAACCGCTGCATCGATTTCATGGTGCTAAACAACTAGAGCATTGGAATGAAATGATACGAGCCGGGGATTTTGCAATGATGGTTGGTGAGCTACTCACACTGCACTACGACCCGAGTTACGCCCGCGCGATTACCGGGCACTATGCTCAGCTGAATGATGCAAAACCTCTAGCACTGAATGATTTGTCTGAAGATGCGCTGAAGAAAATCGCTGCAACACTTTAGTCTTAAATAACCTCAGCTTGCATCAAATGACCAAATATCCATCGCCAACATGCCATAGGTCATCACGCTATTCAGGCGTTGCGATTGCTTGATGTCTCCAGCCGCACCGAGTGCGACAAACAATGGCAGCAGATGTTCATCGGTGGGATGATTCAGCACCGCATGGGGAGCCAGTTGACGATAGGCTTGCAGGGATGCCTCATCGCCATCAGCAATTTTTGCTGCCATCCAATCGCAGAATTCTGTCACCCATGCCGGAGCATGTTCACCCTGCGGATGCTTGCGCAATGCATCAAGATTGTGCGTGATCGAGCCGCTACCGATAATCAATACCCTCATCTCTCGCAGAGGGCGGAGCGCATGTCCTAATGCGACATGCCATGCTGGACTCCTGTCTGGCTGCAATGAAAGTTGGGTAACGGGTATATCAGCTTGTGGATACATCAGACTTAGCGGCACCCACGCGCCGTGATCAAGCCCGCGCGCATCATCTGCCTGCACAGGAATTTCAGCCTGCTGCAAAGCCAGCACGACGGATTCAGCCAGTTCAGGTGTACCCGGTGCAGGATATTGCAGCTTATGCAATTCATCCGAAAAGCCCCGGAAGTCATGGATGGTCTCAGGTTGTCTCACACGACTGACTGTCGGCACTGAGGTTTCCCAGTGAGCTGAAACCACTAAAATCGCAGCGGGTTGGGGTAGTTGTTGGCCTAGCTTTCCCAAAGCCGCACCCGTTTCTCCCGGCTCGAGGGCAAGGGTAGGCGCGCCATGAGAAACAAATAGAACCGGCATCATCATGTTGAAATGCTAGCACATGAATTACACTGCATAACGGATTAAAATACACCATCGCCGCAAAGTACATATTAATGGAGATAAAATGGAATACAGGAAGTTGGGGGAGAGCGATCTGCATGTATCGGCGCTAAGTCTCGGCACAATGACATTTGGCGAACAGAACAGCGAGTCGGAAGCTCATGAGCAACTCGATTATGCCGTGTCTCGCGGTGTGAATTTCATCGATACTGCTGAGATATATCCAGTACCACCTTGTGCTGAAACGGCACATCGCACCGAAGCTTACGTCGGTAGCTGGCTCAAAAATCAGCAGCGAGACAAGCTTATCGTCGCCACCAAGATCGCTGGCCCATCACGTGGCTTTGCCTGGATACGCAACGGTCCGCGCATCAACCGCGAACATATCAATGCGGCCTTGGATGCCAGTCTGAGACGCCTGCAAACTGACTATATAGACTTATATCAGATCCATTGGCCGGATCGTTACGTGCCGATGTTCGGTTCCACCAGTTATGAGCCCGACAAGGAGCACGACACCACCCCTATCGCCGAGCAAGTGCAAGCTTTGGCTGAGCTGGTCAAAGCAGGAAAAGTGCGCCACATCGGGTTGAGCAATGAAACACCATGGGGGGTGATGGAATTTATACGTTGTGCCGAACAGCTCGGATTATCAAAAATAGTCAGCATACAAAATGCCTACCACCTGATGAATCGCAGCTTTGAAAACGGCCTCGCGGAAGTCTGCCGCCACACCAATATAGGCTTGCTGGCCTATAGCTCACTAGCGTTTGGCCATCTCACAGGGAAATATATAACTGATCCGAATGCAAAGGGGCGCATCAATCAGTTTTCTAATTTTGGCCAGCGATACAACAAAGTCAACGTACCTGTCGCCAGTCGAGAATATGCACGCATTGCTCAGGAGGTTGGCTTGAGCCCGACGACCTTAGCACTCGCGTTTGCACGGACACGATGGTTCACCAGTAGCGTGATACTCGGCGCAACAAGCATGAATCAGTTGAAAGAAAATATGGATAGTGCGGAAGTTGTGCTCTCGCCGGAAGCATTAGAAAGGATCGATGCGGTGCATAGCCGATACCCCAACCCTGCACCTTAAAGTAAATGTATTTCCACTTCATCTTGCTCGGCAGCGTCCCTTATTGGAATTACACTAGGTTTGACACGTTAATTCTCTCATCCTGAGCAATGGTAGCTTATTGCTCGATAAACTCCAGCGCATTGCCATCCGGGTCACGACAGAACAATGCATTTCGACCTGATTTGCTGAGGGTATAGCCGATTCCGGCTTGATCTAACCTTGTCATCAATTTCCCCATATCGCTGACCGCCATTGCCACATGGCGGTCTCGCCCGCCATGCGCTGGCCGTTGTAATCCTGTCTCCGGGTCAGGTAACAGCATCAAGTGTATCTGCTGATTTGGCGCAACGTTGTACCAAAAACCCTCGTAACTCATTTGTGGTCGATTAGGGTCGGGTTTTAGCCCAAGCACGCCCTCATAGAACGAGAGTGATTGTTCAAGGTCGCTGGTCAGGAAAGTGGCATGCAGGATGCCTTTGATCATAGGGTTATCTCCGCTTGAAGAATTAAGGTTTATTAAATTTATTCAGCAGAAAAAGAAAGCCTAACTCGGTGGCAGAAATTCGATAGGATACAAAATCGATATCGCAGGAACACCAGCCTTTGCACCAAAGTTGAAGCGTAACACTCTCTTGACTATATTTGATGCGAAAGAAGTCGATTCGAAATCATTTGACTGCAAGGTGCACTCGGAAACACTGCCATCTGGTTCGATCACGATCTGCAATACCATCTTCCCTCTCAGGCCGGGATTCTTCCGTAATTCTCTGTTGTACATCCTGTAGAGTGCGGATTTATACCTGTCAAATACCACTTGAATCTCTTCATCGGTCCGAGACTGTCCCCGGCCTTTGCTCAAGGGTTGCTCAGAAGTTGCTGATACATTTGCGCTCTCCACTCCTGTGCTCTCCACTCGCGAAATTTTAATGCCTGATTCAGCTATACGCTGCCCTATTCCACTCACTCCGATATCACGATTCATGTTTGATGTGCTGATTCCACCACTCCCTCGACTGCTGGGAAGAACAAACTCTGATCCCCCCGAACCTCGTTTACCTGAGGCTTGAGAGACAATGAGGGAGCTTGAAGAATCAACCGATGATGACCTGCTTTTAACCGAGATACGCGCTTCTGAGCCCATTTTGGGTGAGGATGAATCATCCAGCAAATTCGCTAGGTCATTCTTGAATGCCAGTACACCTTTAGTTTCGACAGTCCTTCTTGAAATTGCAACTTCCGTTTCTGCACTTTGGGGTGATGCTATTTTTGGTGCGTCTGTAGGTTTTTCAGGGGTTTTGATTTCTTTTTCTGCTTCTTGAGCTGCTTCTTGAGCTGCTTCTTCAGCTGCCTTTTTAGCCGCTTGCTCTTGACGCTTTTGCTCTACCTTTTTAATTTCCTGATTCTTTTTAATCAACTTAGCGATTCGTGGCGGGACAACAACACCCATGCTCTTTTCGACTGGCGGTCTAAAATAAGGTACTGCCGCACCAAACAGGATGGCTGGAAGCAATAACATGACCAACATCTTGCGGAATCTAAGCTCGTCCGACCCCTGAGTAGTCCACGGCAAGATGCGATATGGCATATCGCGTATTTGCCGTGCCACATTAGGGAGATATTCCTGCTGCCCGCTCTGCTTATGCCGGGCTTGTAGTTGTGTTGTCATCGAGCGAACATTATCCTGCTCTTTTTGGATCTTGACATGTAGCTCCTTGCGCGCTTTTTCCAGAACAACAGTATTTTTCTGAAACCCGCTAACGAACGAGCAAATACGTTGAAGCTGCTGCTCAAGGTCATGCCCTGACGCCTCACGATAGAGATCCCCGCCGCCCAACTTATTCAGTTTACCAAGAGATAAATAAGATTCTTCTAGTAAATCGTATTGTGCTTGTTGAGTCAGATGGCTGGACAGCCTGACATCCAAAGCGTGCAATTGCCGTTCAAGTTTAGATAATCTCTCAGAAGCTTCCGACAAGTTCGATTTCAGCTCCAGCTCTTGATGTGATGTCGATTGGTTCACAAGGTCACGCTACTTCTTTTCTTTACTATTAACTGCCAGAGATATTTTGTTATATCCGGCACTTCCGCTCGTAGACATCATCCTTTTAAGCACTTTAAAAGGTACACTTTTATCTGCCATTATCGTTACTTCAACGCTATTGGCGAGTGCTTCATCACTTAGCCCGATATAACTTTCTCTGATTTCCAGCATGCGTCGTCCGACTTTATCGATATAGTCTTTATCACTGGCGATCACTTCGGAAACGGTTGCTAGCTGCTCACCCTGAACGATGATTTCCTCGCTACTCACCGTCATTACAAGCGTTTGCCTGGGTGTTTTATCAATCACCGATTCAGGAAGCTTGATTACTTTTGGTGGTGCGACAATATCCACACCTAATGCCTGATTCATCAATAGATAAATAACAATGACAATAAAAATATCCATCAGCGATGTGAGCGTCACAGTCGGTGCAGTAACGTCACGACTATCCATACGCTTCAATCGCCTTGAGCTCTTCACGGCGCGTCTCCAAGGGAAACCTGAGGGAAAAGTTCTACTTGTTGGCCGTTTTCCTGCCCTTCAGGCTTGATTACAGCAACCTTAACGGCATCCATCACCTGAATCATGGATTCGTACTCGATATCCGGCTCCAACAAGATGTTTACATCCTGTTTTTCGGTGTACACCTGTTTAAATTGCCACAAGTATTCGGATAATTTTTGGGTATCGTATTTACCGTCTAGCTTAGGCATGGAAACGATGATGCTATTACCATCGCTTACCTCTAGAACATTCTGGCGAACAATGACTTCAATAATCACCGGCTGTATTTCTGACGCTGCTGCTTCTCCCCCTTGGGTAGGCAGGATGATTTCTTGAATATTGATACGCGTAAAAACTGCAGAAAATATTAAGAACGCAATCAACACCACCATCACGTTTAGCAATGGTGTGACGTCGATGTCCTCTTCTTTAGTCTTGCGTTTGTAGTGATGATGTCTTCTCGACATATTCTATCTATTAATTTTTTGAGCTTCTATGACGGAAGATAGCATTCAAGGATTTGAGTGAAACAATTTCCAGACTGTCGATAATTCTTCTGGATTTTGTTGATAAGTACAGGTTGAATAGCAGCATTGGCACAGCAACCATTAATCCGAAAGAGGTACAGTTCATTGCTTCAGCAATACTCGCTGACAATAAGTTAGATTTCTCAGATGGCGCAGCGTTAGCAACAGCATCAAAGGCGCTAATTAGCCCCATCACAGTTCCAAGCAGACCAAGCAATGTTGCCATATTGGCATATAGCGCAGTGTAGGCAATTCGCTTGTCGAGCTGCGGAATGATGGACATCATCTCTTCTTCCATAGCCAGCTCTAGTGATTCCCTGTTCCATGATGCCCTGTTGGACTCAAGGCTTGTTTGCAACAGCTGACTAACCGTTGAATCATCATTCGAGGTCATCGAGCGTGCTTTGTCCAGATCTCCATGCATGATCACAGGTTGAAGTTGATCCCATATTCTGCGATTAGCTTTTTCAACTCTACTAAGCGTTACATATCTTTCCAGCGTAATCGCGATACCCAATACACCTACCAGCAATATCGGGTACATCCAATGTCCGCCTCCTACAAAAAAATTCACAACCGCCTGAATCATTTCACACCCCTATACAAAATCAATTAGATACTGCTGTTGAAGCTGAATTGCTACTATTGTAATAATTTATTTCACGAATAAATTCGATTTTATCAACAGGCTCCAACGCCTCCTTCATAATATCAGAGGAAAGCCTTACATCCCCCCTACCATCTCTGCTTTTCCATGGGACGATGTATAGCGACTTAGGAGATTCATCATTCCCGACGATAGACATCCCCTTAACCATTTTAGGCTCGGGTTTCCCTAAAGCATCATTTTCTGCAACCACAAGAGCGGCTGGCAATAACAACACAAAAGTAACAATTTTTATGTTTTTAAACATATTGTTCCAGTATGAAATAAGCATGTCAGTACATTTAACATTTGCAACAAGATTCAACGTTATCTCATTAAATCAGATATCCAAATTTTTACACTTTTATCATCTGGGGTTATTTTGCTGTATGCCTCATAATGTTTCAGTGCACATTCATAGTCTCGTATGTACATATCACAGAGTATTCCCAGATTTTTATGAGCAATCGCGAATCTAGGGTATTTCACCAATACTTTTTCATATACTTTACGTGCTTCAGGAAATCTACCCATTTTGCGCAGGATTTGTGCGTACTCGTTTTGTGCTATCGGATTATCTGGCGAGATTCGCATTGCTTTCAAAAGATAATCCTCTGCCAATTCATAATTCCCCATCTCTTTGTAGACAAGCGCAAGGTTAATGTAAGGAACTGCATTACCATCTGATTTTTCAATCACCCTTTGATATAGCAGAATTCCCTTTTCATAACGCTTCGCTTTAATAGCAGCCATGGCTTCGACAAATAGTGTTTTCGCCTGTTTGCCTGATGCTTTGCTATTCTTTCCCTCGCCCTTATTAGCAGGATTACTGGAGCAAGCCGTCAATGTCAGCAGCAATAGCACCATGCCAGCATAAAATGGAACCTTAAAACTGAAGTTGATCCACGGATACAAAACTTTCAATTTCCTCCCTCAAGCATTAATTTGTTTGCAATGCTATTCATTCACTATGTCTTCACTTCCGCCCTAATGAGAGTGGCAATAATTATCAATCAAACCCTTAAAGCTTGAGTCTGGTTCCCTGTGTTACAGATTCTCCCAGTTACCTTGAGGGATTAATAATCCCATTAAAGTTAACCGTATCTAAATCTTTTATAAAACCGCTGCTCTCTTCAACTTTTGAGTACCGTGCAGGAACGAGTTTGGCTAATTCATCAATACTGTTACCTACCCATTGGTTATATATAGCACTCTTCATCAACTCCAGATTTTTCTCATGAACCTGTATCGCTTTCTCCTCGAAGGGAAATGCCTGCTCTTCGATAGATAAATCGTATTGCTCTCTTTCCATAGCACTCAAATCATTCGGTCGCTCTGAATTCATCAGCGACTTGCTGAAATCATAATACATCTCAGCCAGGTGATAGGTTGCTGCCGCAGTCACCTCATCCACACCGTAGTCAAATAAACCTTCTAGCCGTCCCTTCATGACGCCCATTGCTTCTTTCTTTTTTTGGAGGTTGCTGGCGAAAGGTTTCATCAACTTGATTTTCTTGAATTGCTTAATACTTGGCTGAGCCAACTCCAATGCAGCCAAGGCTGCAAGATAACGTGTTCTATCTGTTCTTTCCGAACCACCAACGGCATCTGCCTCAACGATCTTTCTCAGCTCAGTACTATAGCCATCCATATCCCGGGTAGATTTTGCACGATCCGCAAGTTTTTGGCGTAGCTCAATGACATATCCAAGCGGTTTTTGGAAATTACTGACATATCGTCGATACATTGGATACAACTTATCAAGCTGATTTGATTGGGTATAATGATCTATCGCCATCTCCCATGCTTCACGCCTCACGTCCGGGTCGCTAGTATCATCTCCTATACGTTCATATTCATTCGCAGCTAGCGATTTTCTGCCTTTCATATGATAGATATAAGCCAGCTTCTTTGTCACCTCTGGCTGTAACTCATGTTTAGGATAATTAGAACGAAGTTTAACAAGAACGCTTTCCGCCTCTTTCCAGCGCTTAAGTTTCATTAAGGCCGTCGCGCCATCAAAATCAGCGACTGGTCTAATAGTTGCGCTAGCAGCATCTTTCCCGACCAGCAAAAAGTAAGTGGCAGCTCTTTCATAATCACCAGCTTTATTGTATTCCTCGCCTTTTTTATAAAAGGTGACTGCTAAATTCTCTACTGTGTCTGCTCGAGAAGCATCGTTTTTACCCGTAAGCCTTTTTGCAGTTAGATACCCTTCTTCAGCATCTTTTAAATTCCCTAGTTCGAAGGATGCATTGGCATAAATCAGCCAGATGGAGCGCCTAAGATCAAGGCTGGCAACATGTCTGACCAACATACTTTTTGCAGCTTTCGCAGTCAGAGAATAATCTTTCATTTCGTATAAATCTTCTACTGCTGAACTCATGACTAACGTAGATTTATCGCTCCCTCTATAAGCTTCTGCAAACTTTAATGAATAACTGACTACTTCTCGCCTTAATTCATCCTTCAGACTGGGTTTCGCTTGAGCTAGGCTTTTTCGGAGTGCGTAAATTGCGTTATAACCAGCTTCGGCTGATCTGGGATGTTCAGAATAGCCATAAGCAATGCGATCGAACTCGGATGCTGATTCTCTATAGCGGCCTTCTTCAAGCAATAACTCGGCATAATTAAAATGGATCTCTGGTGTTTGAACATCGTTAGGAAATGAATCGATATATTGTCGATACCATTTCACGGCCTTCTTAAAGTTTCTTTTTTTCTGCCTTTTATACCGCTTATTCTGAAACCTCGCGTGGTAATAGCTCGCCAACTCCTGAAGCGACGATCTGACATCATTCTCGACCTTTTTATACAAGTCCGCATCATTATCAAAGCAATCCCAGTAGTCTGATTTCAAACCATATTTATCCTGATACTCTTCTTCATAACGTATCAGCAACTTGGAAAACCCACCCTCTTTATAGCTTTCGATTGCCGATCTGGAAAAAATTGAAGCAAGCTTGTGACAGGGATTATTGGTAGCAAATGTGCTGTATACCTTTACTGCGTCTCCGAATCGACGTTTCTCAAGGAAGTAATCGCCAAAATCTTTGTAAATAGCCGTTTCATATGTCCGCTTGCCATATTTATTGAAATATTTGGCTACCGCTTCTACCCCGCCAATGTATGAAAAACTCAGGCTGATCACTCTAAAAGTATCTTTAATACGCTTTTCGCTGACATGCGCATTTGGATTTTTCCAGTCGTAGCCAGAAGCGCCCTTATAATCAAGTAAAGCAATAAAGCTGTGGATGGCATTCTTATATTGCTCCCGCTTGTAATAAGACCAACCGAGTTTATACAATGAGTATTCGTGGTATACAGACTTCTTTCCTAAATCAATGATTTCCTGATAGGCTTTTGAGGACGATTTAAATTTCTTTCTGGAAAAGTAGTATTCCCCTCTCCTGAATTGAGCTTCCACGATATAAGTTGATTTGGGGTAGGCCTTTATCAGGCTATCCATAACCTTTATCGATTCACTTACATACCCAATTTCTTCATATATTCTTGCTAACTGATATAAGGCACGATCATTCCGTTCATATTTCGGGTACTCAGTGAGCAGTTTCTTATAAAGCGATACCGCCTCTTTCACACCAGGGGATTGGTCAGACAGGCTAGGTGTTTTATTGCTTTTTCTATTACTTGAGGTCGTTTTTGAATTGAACAAATCCTCCTGACTGTCATTACCGTCAAGGGGCTCAATCGGAGAAAAATCAAACTCAGCAGCAGTCTTCAAATCAGCCAGTCTGAGAATGATGTCGGGATTCATGTCTGAATCTGTGCTCTTATCCGGTTGCATGCTGTAGCTTTGCAACGTTTTGTCTAGACCGCCTTCAATCTTAATGTCTTGCAGCACAATCTCGTCACCCTGCAGCTGATCAATAGTGCCTTTAGATGAACATGCAGCGGTCAATAATAGAATTGTGATGTAAAGAGGTAAATGCCAACGTGTCATTTCCCCCCCCGTGGCTGAACTTCAAGCTTCTCTGCTTGCTTATAACTTTCAATCACACCAAGGCCTGCCTGAACTCGATATTCTGTGGCCCTATCACGCCTTTGCTTAAGCTCATCTATTACCATTGTTTCAAACAACTTCCTTTGTTTAGGCAATAGTGCATAAACTTGTTGTTTAGATTTTCTTAGACTTGCTCTGATGCGTTTCACCTTCTCTCCAGCTTGTTCTTTGGCTTTATTTCTGGCTTTCGCAAGGCCATCACTTACTGGTTGCCCGGTTTCCGTATACTTCTCATCCAGATATCGTTCCCAAACTTTAATTTTTCTTGCCAATGCATCAAGATCCATATAATTATCTAGTGATCGCTGAATATCATTTGATACAAGCAGCTCCCAGAGGTATTGAGTTTCCGGTGTCTTTTTTTCGTTCCGCAGCTTGCTCGGCCAATCACTACCGTTCTTCAAACCTATACGGAAAACCTTCAGTAAGAACTTCCCGTCTTCAACCCTTTTGATGGAGGCATCCAGCCGCGAAATTTCATGATCAAACGCTTCAATTGCTTTTTTGTATTGCAAATTGGCTCGCCCAGGCAACTTGAGGTTTTCGTAGGAATATGCCACGCCTAGCAAGCCTTCTCGTACGTATCTGTCACCCACATCACGTTTGGTTAATTCGGTCCAAGGAACTAAAGCGCGGTCAAAATGATCCTGCGCAACATCAGCCCAACCGGAACCCAACAGTGCTTTATTTGTAAATGGTCCTGACAAACGCACACGATTAAAATACTTCTTGGCAAGAATAGGCTGCTTTTTCTCCAACATCAGCGAACCCATTTGTAAGTTCGCTTTGTCTATTAGCGCCAAATCAACTTCATTCCCGCTGGAAGCCATCCCTAACTTTTCCAGTTTCTTTAGACCTGCTGACTCCTGCCCTGATCGCAGCAGCGCAATTGCTAGGTTGTACATAGCAAAATATCTATACTCTTCAAATTCCTCAAGCTTGCGCAATAAATTTACCGCCTCAGGGAATTTGCCGTTCGACAGGTAAATTTGTGAACGCAAAAAAAGGCTATCTTCGGAAAGCTCAGAATCTGATTCAATCGTTCTTGATATATATGTGAGTGCCTTTTCAGGATGACTTTCACGCATATAAATACGCGCTAGGTGGTATAAAGCGTCGTTCCGTGTTTGTTTAAATATATTTTTGTTGAGCGCCTCATCGTAACCACGTTCCACGCGATTAAACATGCGGTAAGACACCTCAAAGTCGCCAGCTGAAAATTGTTTTTCCCCAATGTTAAAACTAAGTGACTGTGATCTAGGATCGACCAGTCCCCCAACCGGACCCAGTGCAATATCCAAGCGACTAATCGCATCGATATACTCACCCTGTTGGGCGTGAAAGAAGGCTTCTCTGACGTACAGATCCTTTTCATCTACCTTGTCAGAATCCGCAAAAACTGACGATGGCATACACAGCCAGATAACGCATATATATCTCAGCACCAACAATTCCTATTCCCTGATATCTACCGTATGACCACCAAAAGCTTTTCCACCAATGGAAATTTCGATGACCTTCGGACTCATGAATTTGTCAAACCTGAATTCTTCAAGGTCAGTGGCTCCACCATCATCAGGATGGTCAGCAGCAGTGACCTCCAGTAGGTGTCGTCCTTGTAAGACATTGCCTGTGTAAATTCGCTGAGCGCCCCCCTGTTGCAACGCAATCAACTCTTTAACTTTGTATTTATGGACGACAACTTTTCTACCATCAATCTTCAGGCTTATCTTATCTAGAGAGACTTCGTCTCCATCAGCAAAAGTTACAAACAATGAAACCCTGCTTTTTTCTGGAAAAATATATCTCTCATTCAATTGAATCATGCTGTTGGCAATATCCAACGCATCAGCCTTAACATCTTCAATTTGCTGATTTAACTTTGTGAGTTGATCACGAGTAACTGTTTCAGCCATGCTTGTAAACGCGAACATACAAATCAACATGCCAAATACAACACGAATCATCAATCTAGCCGATTTCATAAATACATCTCTTGTGCATCACTTCCAGTTCCATTTATTCCTCAGCTTCATTTACCCCCCAGCTTTCACTAGTTCCAGAAAAACAAAGCGTAAAATTCTCAAACCGCTACATTATATCTGTATATGGACAGCATTCGCCCATATCTCAACTATTCTGATTCGTGATTCGGCATTACTTTGCTTGAAGCCAAATTGGCTTTGGCTCTGGCTTCATCGGTATTTTCCCCGGTTGCCAGAGCGACCCCCATGCGACGCCGCTTAAAAGACTCCGGCTTACCAAACAGGCGCACCTCAGAGCCTGCAAGCTGCAAAGCCTCTCCAACTCCCGCGAATGAGATGCCTTTTGCTTCTATCTCCCCATAAATAACGGAACTTGCGCCAACTTCACTCATGACAACATCCACTGGTAAACCGAGTATCGCTCGGGCATGAAGCTCAAATTCATTCAAACGCTGGGTACACATCGTCACCATACCGGTATCATGTGGACGCGGACTCACCTCTGAAAACCAGACATCATCGCCTTTTACGAACAACTCAACCCCAAAGATACCCGCACCACCTAAATCGCTGGTGATTTTTCTGGCAATTTCACAAGCACTTTGCTTTGCCTTCTCCGACATAGTTTGGGGTTGCCAGCTTTCAACATAATCGCCATTGACCTGCCGATGTCCGATAGGCTCGCAAAAATATGTCTCGATTTCCCCATTGCGGCCTATCGCACGCACAGTAAGCAAAGTGATCTCGTATTCAAAATGAATGACACCCTCAACGATGACTCTGCCCTTATTCACCCGTGAACCACTGGCAGCATAATTCCATGCAGGCTCCACCCCCTTGTCATTTTCCACCTTGGATTGTCCTTTGCCAGATGATGACATGACCGGTTTGACAATACATGGGTAGCCTATGCGATCTATAGCAGTGCGCATTTCTTCGAGGCTGTCGGCAAAACCGTAGGGGGATGTGGGCAAACCTAAGGTTTCAGATGCTAGCCTGCGTATGCCTTCACGATTCATCGTCAGCTGAGCTGCACGCGCCGTCGGAATCACGCTTGCCCATCCCTCTTGCTCTATCTGAACCAACATATCAGTAGCGATCGCCTCGATCTCTGGCACGATGATGTCGGGTCTTATCTCCTCAATCAACGTGCGCAAAGCATCGCCGTCCGCCATATCAATGACATGTGAGTGATGCGCCACCTGGTGACCGGGAGCATTCGGATAGCGATCTACCGCGATGGTTTCCACGCCTAGACGCTGCAACGCAATGATGACTTCCTTGCCGAGTTCTCCGCTTCCAAGCAACATCACTTTTGTCGCAGAAGGAGAAAGTGGCGTACCGATATTTCGTGATGACATAGTGCTTACACTGAAAGAATGATGTGTCTAGGATTATACATAGCTGAGTAAGCTGGCCCAGTGGTAGCTGACCCGGGGTATGTGACCTGCCTTGATTTAGCGTACTTTCCGCCTTATACGGCCACTCATTAAGCATGCGAACTTACGACAAGTCGACGCTTCTATCACGCTCCAGCATCTCAAACTGCAAGCCCTGCACTTTTGGAATGCCGAACTTGGGGTCATCCGGGAATGACTTAATCTCCCCTGTCCTGCGATATCCCAAGCGTTCATAGAATGCGATGAGCTCCCTGCGCAATGTAATGACACATATCAGTATGCGAGTCACACTCCAGCGAGCCAGTGCTAATTCCTCCGCATCTCTGATAAATTTCTTCCCGATACCACGCCCCTGCAAAGAGGGTTGGATAACCAACATTCCCATGTTAGCTGTTATGTCATCCTGCTTTTTTAAATGCACCGATCCAACGATTACACCTTCACTCAGGCAAAGCAGAATAAGTGATTCCTTAGTATCGATCAGGCTACAAATCTCATCTGCATCAGTACGTTGCCCATCAAGCAAGTCCGCCTCTGTCGTCCAACCAGTGCGGCTTGACTCGCCTCTGTAAGCCGAATTCACAAGCTTAACGATAGCACTAACATCTGTTGAAGAAGCTATGCGGAGCGTAAGCGGAATATTGACTGTCACGCGCTTAAAATCAAGAAGCTTAGTTCTTGGTTGTGATTGAATTGAATTTTTCCACTATTCCGCCACGCTTGAGCATGGTGAGATACTCCACTTCGTTATGCTGGATAACCTCCTCAAGGTAATCTATGTTTTTTTCGATCGATTCCAAGTAGTAGTTCTTCTCAACCCCGAACACTTCCTTAAAGTGCAAAGCAAGGTGTACATATAGCCTGCCGAACGACACGTCCATTTTTTCACGGGTAATATCGTAAAATTGCTTTGTCTGGCGCAGCATTTCGTGAATGCTCTGATAGTTCCCGAATTGTGCCTCCTTGAATTCCAGATACAAGAAAAGCAGCTTTTCAAGATAGGCACGATCAGCCATCTGTCCAGTTAAATCAGCAGTCACAACGATTTGCCCAAGCAGGTAAGTGCGGTCATCTGGAAACTCGATATCTGAAATTAGTAAGGCAGGATCTGTTGTAAAGATCATAGGTGACAGCTTAATGGCAAAGTCCTTAGGAAGGTGTCGTTGTTCCAGATAGTGCTGCATGAAAGTAATGCCTCGCTTCACATGAATCTGGGTATATTGCGCTCCTGTTCCACTCTCCTCCCCCTGAAGCTGTGCATAACCAATATCGTGCATCAGCACTGCAATCAGGATTAGTGAAATTTCATCATCACTAAACTTCATGCCTGAAAGGTGCATACCATTCATCAGTCTAGCCGCACATATCAATACGTCAAGCGTATGTGGCATGTCGTGATACAAAGTCTTGATAGAGCTATATCCGGGATATTTGCCACGAAACAGATTGATCACATCAATAAAAACTGTGTGGATCAGACGGTTGTCATAATCCGGATTAATGCGCGCAATGATGTCAGACACCTTGATCCATACCTGATCGGGATCACTGTTGGCAAACAAATCAATCACTTCAGATTCGGTCGGTTGGATGGTCATAAATTTAGACAATTCATTAAATTAATTACGAAGTAACATTTGATTCTGCCACTAATTTAGTAAGATATTACAAAATATTTGTTCCATTATCATTAGGATATCGAAATATTCGCCTAATTTAATCCTAGTGACACACACGCTCATAGCATCAAATATGCAACAAAAGTGCAGTCAGAATTTTGGTTAGCCCTTCAGTTCTGTCTGTCGAATTTCAGTAGAGCTATGTAATTTTCCCGATAACAAGGTGGCAGAAATAATCAGTAGTGCCCCCAGATAGTCGCGTAAATCCATTGCTTCATTAGCAAGATAATAAGAAGCAACCGCCGCAACGACCAATTCAAACAGGAACAACACGATTGTCCGGTTTGCCGGAAGGATTGCCAATGCATACTGCACCGCAAAACTCACCCCGAATATCACGATCCCCAATAAACCCAGCAGCAGCCATGAATACGTATCAACCGAGCGCACGCTTTCCGCCAAATCACCCTGCCATAGCAGCAACGGAACAGTCATCAGGAATGTACCTACCCACACACTATAGGATTTTGCCTCAAGGCTTAAATGTGAAGCACGCCTTGCGACCACATTTGATAGCGCGAATGCCATGCCAGCTGACAGGCTAATCCACTCTGCCCCATTGACAGGCCAGGGCATACCCAGACTGGGCTCCCATAGCATGACCATCGCACCTGAAAAAGACAGGAGCATGACCATATAGCCGATTCGATCCAGCCGCTCGTCCAACAACCAGTATGAAAATATTATCGTCCAGAGAGGCGCGATATAGAACAAGAGCAAGACACGCATGATCTCACCTTCAAGCACCGCCAGCACATTACCGAGGTTTGCCCAGCCCACACTGACCATCAGCAATACGACCCATCCTCCCGCGTTGCGTATTTCACCCCAGATGCGAGGCAGCATGAATACGCCGAACAGCATGGCAATTAGGTAGGTGATCGAGGTAGACTGGGCACCGGATACACCCGCGTCCTCTAATATCCTGAATGGATACCAGATCAACCCCCATACGAGTGCTGCACTAAATACTGCTGCAAAAGGCATTACATTTTGTTTTGTTGACACTTGGTCGACCCGTATAATGCGCGCTGCTTTCGCGCTTGATTGAGACAGACAATGAACCCAGATTTACAGAAATTGCAGCCCTACCCCTTCCAGAAACTAGCCGAGCTGTTTAACGAAGTTCAGCCAGAACCTTCCTACCACCCTATCAGATTATCCATCGGGGAACCTAAACACGACACACCAAAATTCGTTCAACAAGCATTGATCGACCATATGGATGGGTTGGCAAATTATCCCACAACCATTGGCGGCAATGACCTGAGACAAACTATCTCAAATTGGTTGTCCATTCGTTATGAAATTCCCGCACCGGATGAAAAAACACAAGTACTGCCGGTAAACGGCAGCCGGGAAGCACTGTTTGCCTTGGCGCAGACAGTGATAGATCGCAGCAAAGCAAATCCTGTGGTCGTCTGTCCGAATCCGTTCTATCAAATATACGAAGGAGCGACGTTGCTTGCCGGTGCAACACCATATTTCCTCAACACCCTCCCTGAAAGCAATTTCGCGCCAGATTTCGCTCAATTGCCTGAAGAAACTTGGCAACGCACTCAACTGCTTTTCATCTGCTCACCAGGCAATCCTACCGGGAGGGTCATACCACTAGAGGAATGGCAAAAGCTGTTCGCTATGAGCGATAAATACGGCTTCGTCATTGCATCAGACGAATGCTATTCAGAAATATATTTTGGTGACAATAAGCCACTCGGTGCAATGCAAGCCGCAAGCCAGCTAGGCCGTAATGACTATAAAAATCTGGTGGTCTTCTCCAGCCTGTCGAAACGTTCCAATGTACCGGGTATGCGTTCGGGCTTTGTCGCCGGCGATGCAGATATCATCAACGCTTTTACACTGTACCGAACCTACCACGGCTCAGCAATGAACCCGGTCGTCCAAGCTGCCAGTATTGCCGCGTGGAACGATGAAGCCCATGTTGTTGAAAATCGCCGTATGTATGCCGACAAATTCAGCACAGTGATCGATATTCTGAAGCCGGTGTTACCAGTCACGTTGCCCGATGCGGGTTTTTACCTGTGGGTACCCACACCGATAGCCGACACCACCTTCGCGCAGTCGCTGTATCGCGACTATAATGTCATCGTGCTACCGGGAAGCTATCTTGCTCGCGAAGTAAATGGCGTCAATCCCGGAAATAATTTTGTCCGCATGGCGCTGGTCGCAAATATGGAAGAAACCACTGAAGCGGCAAGACGCATTGCCCGTTTCGCTTCATCGCTTTAATTTTACTTAACTATTGGGAATCATCATGGATCAACTGCAACAAATCATTGAACAGAGTTTTGAACGCCGCGCTGAGATTACACCGCGCAATGCCGATGCACAGCTAAAAGAAGCTGTCGATTCTGTCATCAACCAACTTGATCAGGGTACCCTGCGTGTTGCCGAGAAGATTGACGGCGAATGGGTAACTCACCAGTGGTTAAAAAAGGCGGTATTGCTATCGTTCCGCTTGGAAGACAATAGTTTCATCAAAGGTGGATTCACTAATTATTATGATAAAGTGCCTTCCAAATTCGCCGACTTCAACAGCCGTGATTTCCGCGAAGGCGGCTTCCGCGTGGTTCCCCCGGCGGCGGCCCGCAAGGGTGCTTACATTGCTAAAAACGTCGTGCTGATGCCATCGTATGTAAATATTGGCGCATACGTCGATGAAGGCACTATGGTTGATACTTGGGCTACGGTAGGCTCATGCGCCCAGATAGGTAAGAACGTACACCTGAGTGGCGGTGTTGGTATCGGCGGTGTGTTGGAACCTATTCAAGCCAACCCCACTATCATTGGTGATAATTGCTTTGTGGGCGCACGCTCGGAAATCGTTGAAGGCGTAATACTTGAAGATAATGTTGTGATCTCGATGGGCGTTTACATCGGTCAGAGCACTAAGATCTATGACCGTGAAACTGGCGAGGTCACTTATGGTCGAGTACCATCAGGCTCAGTCGTTGTGAGCGGTAGCCTACCCTCAAAAGACGGGAGCTATAGTCTGTATTGCGCAGTGATTGTTAAGAAAGTGGATGCCAAGACTTTATCCAAGGTTGGCATCAACGAGCTATTGCGGGGCATTTGATTAACAACCGCCATGCTTCAGATTTATGTGATCGTTTTTATGCAAGCGTTGAACAGTATTAATCTACTAGCACGGAGAATATAGTCATGATCATTACACCACTACTTCAACTAGCAGCGAACAAAAATGCATCTGACTTATTCTTCTCTGTTGGCGCGCCGGTCAATATCAAGATCGAAGGAATAACTAAGCCGGTCAACGCCCAAATTCTCGAAGCTGATGTCGTCAAAAAAATCGCATACGAAATGATGACATCAAAACAGATCGAGTTTTTCGAATCTGAAATGGAAATGAACTTCTCCTTCCAAGAACCCGGGGTGGGTAATTTCCGAGCTAACGTTTTCCGTCAACGTGGCAATATGGCAATCGTAATCCGATTTATAAAATCGAAAATCGGCAGCTCAGAAGAGTTGAACCTGCCTGACATCCTGCAAGAGATGATCATGGAAAAACGTGGTTTGATACTGGTAGTCGGTGCCACAGGATCTGGTAAATCAACCACTTTAGCTGCCATGATAGAACATCGCAGCCAAGAAGTCAGTGGCCATATCCTGACTATCGAGGAGCCCATCGAATATATCTTTGAGCATGGAAAGTCCATTGTTAATCAAAGAGAGATCGGGTCTGACACTCTCTCTTATGAAAACGCTCTATCCAGTGGTATGCGTGAAGCACCCGATGTATTGATGATCGGTGAGGTTCGCGACCGCGAGACGCTCAAACATGCGCTGATCTTTGCACAAACAGGGCATCTGTGTCTGGCGACACTGCACGCAAACAACAGCTATCACGCACTGAACCGTATTGTGAATTTCTTCCCGTATGAATCTCGCAGAGGCGTATTAGCTGACCTTTCCATGTGCTTGCGGGCAGTCATTTCACAAAGGCTGGTTAGAAATGTTGATGGCAAGCAAGTTCCAGCTGTTGAGATTCTTTTGAACACCACTCTGATTGCCGATCAAATCAAGAATGACGAGCTGGATAAAATACGAGAATCCATTGAGAAAAGCGTTTCAGCAGGTTCGCAGACATTTGAGCAAGCCCTGTATAAGCTATACAAGAAGGGAAAAATATCAAAAGAGGAAGCATTGCGTAACGCCGATTCCGCTAGCAATTTGTCCTCTCTTGTCGATTTTGCAGAGCGCACCAACACAATGAAAGTACCTGCTTTTGATCCCAGTCAGGTTGATCAGAATCAGACCACGCCGGAAAGCCCAGCCCCCAAGTCAGCTGACTTCAGCGGGATCAAACTGGATATCGACGAATCCAAATGAAGCTCTATGGCATCCCGAATTGCAATACGGTTAAAAAAGCACGCAACTGGCTTGCACAACATGATATTGCCGTTGTGTTTTGCAACTTCAAAAAAGACGGGGTTGATGAGACTGCTGCAAAAAGTTGGCTGAAACAAGCCGGTTGGGAAACACTGATCAATCGCAAGGGACTCACTTGGCGCGGGCTGGATGATCAAACCAAACAAGCTGTTTGCGACAATCCATCCGCACTAAAACTAATGCAAGAAAAATCCAGCGTGATCAAACGACCGATTCTGGAAAAGAACGGCAAACTTCTTCATCTCGGATTCGACGAATCCTCCTATTCAAAAATTTTCAATCTTTAATATTTTCCATGTCTGAAACTCTAGAACTCTCCAAAGCACTGATTGCCCGCCGTTCCCTCACCCCAGACGATGCAGGATGTCAGGATATTCTGATCGAGCGTCTTGAAAAACTGGGATTCAATATCGAACGCATGCGCTTCGGTAACGTCGATAATTTGTGGGCCCGACGTGGTACTACCAGCCCTATCTTGGTTTTTGCCGGACATACCGATGTCGTCCCCAGCGGCCCACCGGAATCATGGTTCAGTCCACCGTTCGAGCCCACCATACGTGATGGAATGTTATACGGGCGCGGTGCGGCAGATATGAAAACTTCTATCGCGGCATTCATCACCGCGATAGAGGCATTTATAGCCAAACACGCTGATCATAAAGGCTCCATTGCCCTACTGATTACATCCGATGAAGAAGGTGTGGCAGTCGATGGCACTGTGCGCGTGGTTGAAACGTTGCAAGCACGAGGCGAAACACTGGACTACTGCATTGTCGGCGAACCCACATCGAACAAAAAAGTCGGCGACATGATCAAGAACGGGCGACGCGGATCACTCAACGGCACGCTCACCGTAAAAGGCACACAAGGTCATATTGCCTATCCGCATCTGGTGAACAACCCCATCCATATGGTTTCGCCTGCCATTGCAGAACTGGCTGCCACCTCATGGGATGAAGGTAATGAATACTTCCCGCCGACATCCTGGCAGATTTCAAACATGAGCAGTGGCACAGGCGCGACCAATGTCGTGCCCGGGACAGCAGAAATCCTGTTCAACTTCCGCTTTTCTACCGCCAGCACCCAGCAAGGTCTTCAGGACAAAGTCCATGAAATCCTAGACAAGCATAATGTTGTCTACGATCTGGATTGGGAGCTATCCGGCAACCCCTATATCACGGAAAAAGGGACTTTGGTCACTGCAATCAGCAGTGCTATTGAAAGCGCATACGGCATCACGCCTGAACTCTCTACCAGTGGCGGCACATCGGACGGTCGTTTCATCACAGACATCTGCACGCAAGTCGTCGAGTTCGGCCCGTTGAATGCCACCATACATAAGCTCAATGAGTGCGTCGGCGTCGATGATATCGAGCCGCTCAAGGAAGCGTATCACCGCACAATGGAAATACTGTTGGCTGAATGAGTAATAATTTTTTCGAAGCATCTGTCGGTTTGCATACGGTGCGCGACTTTTTGCGTTTTGCAATCAGCCGATTTAATCAGGAGAAATTATCATTCGGTCATGGCAGCAGCAATGCTTATGACGAAGCGGCCTATCTGATCCTGCATACCTTACACCTCCCTCTGGATAATCTTGAACCCTTCCTTGATGCCCGATTGACTGATGGAGAGCGCACTGAATTGTTACACCTTATCCGGCAGCGGGTTGAACAACGTATCCCGCTCGCCTACCTTACGCATGAAGCTTTCTTGGGTGATTTCAGCTTTTATGTGGACGAACGTGTCATCGTCCCCCGCTCGTTCATTGCCGAATTGCTGCGCGAACAACTCAGCCCTTGGGTCATCGATCCAGATACCGCTACAAGTGTGCTGGATTTGTGCACCGGCAGCGGATGTCTTGCAATCGTTGCTGCCCATGCGTTTCAAAATGCACAGATTGATGCGGTAGATTTATCAACAGATGCCATCGCTGTCGCTGAACGAAATGTCACTGATTACAATCTTGGCAACAGAATAAACCTGATCGAATCCGATCTGCTTAGCTCACTCGGTGATAAAAAATACGACATCATCATCAGCAATCCCCCGTATGTGGATGCCGAATCGGTCAGTGCATTACCCGGTGAATATCTGCATGAACCCACACTCGCGCTGGGCAGTGGTGACGACGGTCTGGATGCAACGCGCATCATCCTCGACCATGCTGCCAAACATCTTACCGACAATGGCATATTGATCGTCGAGATCGGTCATAACCGTGAAGTACTAGAGGCCGCCTACCCCGATCTACCTTTCACATGGATGGAAGTGTCTGCAGGCGATCAATTTGTGTTCATGCTACACAAGAACGACTTACTTTAACTTGGAAATTCAGAATTTTGAGATGAAGCGCAAGGAGCCGCGCAGTGAAAGACCTTAAAGTGAATGACAAGATATATCAAATTGATAGGCAAGGAATAAGCGACAACAAAGTCGCTGTGGAGAATTGCCTTCAGGTTAGTCGTAACCAACAGGTGACGCCGCGATTCGCTCAAAAAATGGATTTATAAATGTCAGTTGATCATTACGAGAATTTCCCGGTAGCCTCCATCCTGATGCCCAAACGATTGCGCAAGCCGGTTGCGGCTATCTATCATTTCGCTAGAGCAGCAGACGACATTGCAGACGAAGGGGATATCCCTAATGAAGAAAGGCTCAGACAACTAGAAGAATTACGAGCTGACTTGAGACGAATTGCTTTCCATGAAGAAGCACCGCGCTCTCCTGTTGTGGCAAATCTGGCGACACAGATCGCCCAGCATAATCTTCCCATGCAGCCGTTGTACGACTTGCTTGATGCATTCAAGCAGGATGTCGAAAAAAAACGCTATGAAGATTTCGATGACTTGCTCGATTATTGCCGGCGCTCGGCGAACCCTGTCGGTAATTTATTGCTGCATTTGTATGATGAAGCCACTCCAGTCAACATCGCTTACTCTGATTCGATCTGCACTGCACTACAGATTATCAATTTCTGGCAAGATGTTGCCAAGGATTATGCAATCGGGCGCATCTATCTACCTATGGATGAACTGGCAACATACAGCGTGACTGAAGAACACATCGCGCAAGGGAAATGTAACGATGCCTGGCGCGAGCTGATGAAGTTCCAGGTGGATCGTGCACGAGAGATGATGCTGTCCGGTAAACCACTAGGCACCATCCTCACCGGACGCATCGGACTTGAAATGCGCATGATCATCTCAGGCGGACTGCGTATCCTCGATAAACTTGAAAATGCGAACTACGATATGTACCGCCATCGCCCGGTATTGAAGCCGCTTGACTGGGTTATCATGCTGGCCAAAAGCGCACCTTATTAGAATATCGACATGACTCCTGAACAATACTGCGAAGACAGAACCAGAAAAAGCGGTTCTAGCTTTTACTACAGCTTCATGTTTCTGCCCAAGGAAAAGCGCCGGGCGATTACTGCGTTGTATGCTTTCTGCCGTGAAGTGGATGATGTGGTGGACGAATGCTCGGATGCCGGGGTGGCCCTTACTACGCTCAATTGGTGGCGGATGCAAGTCGCCGACATCTATGACGGTAAACCCCAACATCCTGTGGCTCAGGCATTGGTGCCGATCGTCAAGCAATTCAATATGGCTCAGGAACACTTACTGGAAATCATCGACGGCATGGAGATGGATCTCGACCAGCCACGCTACCCTGACTTCAAATCGCTGCAACTCTATTGCTATCGGGTAGCCTCGGTCGTGGGCCTGCTCGCTGCTGAAATATTCGGCTATACCGACCGACAAACCCAGAAATATGCGCATGACCTCGGCATTGCTTTCCAGCTTACCAACATCATCCGTGATGTGGGTGAAGACGCAAGACGCGGACGCATTTATCTCCCTATGGATGAGTTGCAGCAGTTCGGTGTAACAGCTTCAGACATATTGAATGTGAATGAGACCGAAAATTTTCAGAAGCTGATGAAATTTCAGATCGAGCGAGCTCAGCGTTATTACCAGCAAGCTCTCGCACACCTCCCCGCAGTAGATCGCAAGTCACAGCGCACCGGATTGATAATGGCAGCAATCTACCGTGCCACACTGGATGAAGTCGTTTCCAGCGGTTGCCATGTATTAAAGGAACGCGTATCACTGACCCCGTTGTATAAATTGCGTCTTGCATTCGCAGCGTGGTTGAAGAACTGAAAGTCGGCATCATCGGCAGCGGATATGCCGGCATGGCTGCAGCTGTCGCGTTGAGTGAACGCGGTATTCCCGTCACCGTATTTGATAGCGCCAAACAACTTGGCGGGCGCGCGCGCGGTGTCATACATGACGACACTCAACTCGACAACGGTCAGCACCTGCTGCTTGGTTGCTATCGCGAAACCCTGAGCATGATCGAAAAGGTCGGCGGCGATATTGAGCGTGACTTTTTGACGCTTCCTTTACAGCTGGATTTACATCACCATTTTTCGCTCAAAGCACCCCGTCTGCCCGCCCCGCTACATCTCTTGGTGGCGTTGCTCAATGCACAAGGATTGACTTGGCACGAGCGCATCAAAGCATCCCGCTTCATGCTCACGCTACGCAGCATGAATTTTCACTTGTCAGATGACATGACGGTTACTGAATTACTGAAAGCACATGGACAGGATGAAAATCTGAAATTCAAACTATGGGAGCCGCTATGCATCGCCGCATTGAATACGCCTATCGACAAGGCATCTGCACAGGTTATGCTTAACGTATTGCGCGACGCGTTAAATCGCACCCGTGCTGATAGCGACATGCTGCTGCCACAAATCGACTTCACTGCATTATTCCCGCAACGTGCAGCAACTTATATCGAACAACGTGGCAGTGCAGTGCGCACCTCCTGCGGTGTGTCAGCCATCCGTCCTGATACTCACAGCCCCGATAATCATGGCATCGAACTCACCACCGGCAGCGATACACATACGTTTAGCCACGTCATCTGCGCTGCTCCGCCCGTCATTGCCGCCAAACTGCTGCGCCCACTTCCGGTATTATCTGAAACCGTCGCAATGATCGATGCGCTTGAACATCAGCCTATCTACACCTTGTATCTGCAATACCCTGAAAACATCAAGCTGCCTCATCCCATGATCGGCTTGCATCAATGCTTCAGCCAATGGCTATTCGACAAAGGACAGATTGCCGGACAACATGGCTTGCTTGCCGCTGTCATCAGCGCAGAAGGGATCCATCAGGAATTATCACAAGACGAATTAGCGCTCAAAGTCACTGCCGAACTGCACCAAGAATTCGGCATCGATGACAAACCCTTATGGGTCAAGGTGATCGCAGAAAAGCGTGCCACATTCTGCTGCGCACCTAAGCTGCAACGCCCCTCACAACAAACAGCTCACCCCAAGCTGTTACTGGCAGGTGATTACACGGCAGGAGAATACCCCGCGACATTGGAAGGTGCGGTGATGAGTGGTATTAAGTGCGCAGAATTAGTTGTCTCGTAAGAAATTGCTTACGAGCTCTTTCTTAATCGCTCGATTTCCCTACGATCTCTCTTGGTTGGTCTGCCTTTAAAACTAAAAGGCCGGGGCGACGCCTTGAGTTGTGCCGCGATAGTTTCACGTTTTTGGCGACTTTCTTCGGTCTCACGGTATAGCTTCTGTGCAATTGGGGCTGAGCCACGTTTGTTAGACAAACCCAATACTTCAATCACAAACTGTGTCTGTCCGACACGGATATCCAGAATGTCTCCCACTTTGACCTCTTTGGCAGGTTTGACACGCATTTCATTGATCAATATTTTTCCGCATTCGATCGCATCAATAGCAAGTGGGCGTGTCTTGTAGAAGCGTGCCGCCCAAAGCCATTTATCAATTCGGAATTTTTTACTGCTATCGTCTTTACTCATGGCATGAATATCGAATCAATACGGTTTTTCGCCTACCCAGTTTCCGGGTGGCAGGTATTGGCACACCCATACCTGTTGCTTGCTATCCTCGCACACCGCCATCGCGCAACCGACTTCTTTGGTAGTACGCCAAATAATCTGTGTGTAGTGACCACACATTTTCCCTTGTTCGCAGTCGTTCGTAGCGTAGTCGTAATCTGCCTTTTCACTACCCCAGGCATCGACTACTTGTCGTGGTGTGACCTTTTGCAATTCCTTGCGGCCATCAGACCATTGCAGCGCGCTACCCCAATACAGATTCTCACCGTACTCACCGTCCGGCTTGCTGTGACGCATTTTGCAATGGTTGGTTTTTTTGAGATTATCCGCCCAGGCTTGAGCACTTTTGGCTAATGACGTCGAATAGCTGAGCTTTTCTTCCACCCCCACATCAGCTCGCCATTCGTTGTGAACGCTGACGATTTCTGCCGAATCAATTGCACCGGCATGTAAGGATGCGCTTGCCAGCAATGCGATAAAAAATATTGTTTTTGAGAACTTCTGCATTTCGCATCTCACATGGATTCAAGCTATCCGCAATAAAGCACTGCCGTATCCAAACAGTTAAAGCTTCTTTCGCTTCAACACGCTGAGATACACATCACGATATGCCTTAGCACTTGGCTTCCAGCTAAAATCCTTAGACATACAGTTGCTTTGCAGTGCAGCCCATTTGCGCTTTTGTTTGTAAACAGAAACGGCACGCTTGATAGTCAGGTAGAGGTTGTCTGAGGACATCCCAACAAAACTGAAGCCACTGGCTGTACCAGCTTTCAGTGTTGCCGTTGTGGTATCCACAACCGAATCAGCCAGACCGCCAGTCGCATGGACGACAGGAGGCGTACCGTAACGCTGGCTGTACATTTGGTTCAGCCCACATGGCTCAAATCGGGACGGCATGATGAACATGTCTGCACCTGCCTCTATCTGATGGGAAAGTCCCTCATCAAAACCCACCATTACGCCAAACTGTCCCGGAAATTGTTCTGCCAGATCTTGCGCCGCCTTTTGCATCGCCGGATCACCGCTACCCAGCATAGCCAATTGCACCGGTAAACGCGCCAATTCCGGTGCAATTTCCAGCAGCAAATCCAATCCTTTTTGATGTGTAAAACGGCTCACCACCCCTAATAAAGGAATTGCCGGATCAATTTTAAATCCCATTCTGCGCTGTAAATCAGCTTTGTTTTCAGCCTTGCCACTGATGTCAGTGATGCTGTAATTCTTGGCGATATGTGTATCGGCAGCAGGGTTCCACTCATCGGTATCAAGGCCATTGAGTATGCCGGTGAGTGTTGCGCTACGCGCAGTTAGCAAACCCTGCATACCGAATCCTAGCGCTTCAGCCTGTATCTCATTGGCATAATTCGGGCTGACCGTGGTGATGTGGTCGGCATAGAACAAACCTGCTTTGAGAAATGACATATTGCCGTAATATTCAACACCCGCGATACTATAGCTATAAGACGGTAACTGAAGTTGTTGTACGGTTTCAGGCGGAAAGTTACCCTGAAATGCTAGGTTATGAATGGCGATGACACTGGGTACAGCTTCTGGTGCAAAATGCAGATAGGCTGGTGTCAGCCCGGTTTGCCAATCATTACATTGGACGATATCTGGATGCCATGTCAGTGGAGATTCACTGCAGCCCAACACTGCCCCCACTTTGGAGAGCAATCCAAAACGCATGGCATTGTCCGGCCAGTCCTGCCCGCGAGGCGTTTGATAAGGCCCGCCATCACGCTGATATAAGCTCGGACATTCCAGAATAAACAACGGCACACCATTTGCCATTTTGCCGGACAGCAATCGCGAACGGGGAAAGCCGGCAATTTCAAGTTCAGCGACAAGCTTGTAGTTTTCTGCTTGAGCCATAACCTGGTTATAGCCCGGAACCAGCACGCGTACATCCACCCCGATATCACGTAGTGCAGCAGGCAATGCGCCGCTCACGTCTGCCAAACCGCCCGTTTTGATGATCGGCGTGACTTCCGATGTCGTAAATAATACTTTTAGCTTTTTCAATCCATGCTCACTTTCGAGCCTTCAATACCAATCTAACTGTTCTGTTCTTCGTGCACAATACTCTGAGCACCAATACTGCTCAGGAAGCCACCTTCTTTAAATATTTTTGCTGAACATAATCATCCACGATTTGCGTGAATTCGGATGCGATATTATCGCCACGCAATGTTTTTGCTTTTTCGCCATCGATATAGATAGGTGCAGCTGGACTCTCACCCGTTCCAGGCAAGCTGATACCGATATTCGCCATTTTGCTTTCTCCAGGACCGTTCACAACACAACCCATTACCGCGACGGTCATGTTTTCCACACCATCGTACTGCGAACGCCAAACAGGCATCTGACTACGCAAGTGTGATTGAATGTTTTGAGCCAGTTCCTGAAAAAAGCTGCTTGTGGTTCGTCCGCAGCCGGGACATGCAGTCACCATCGGTGCAAATGCGCGCAATCCCATCGTCTGTAATATTTCCTGACCAACCAGAACTTCCTGAGTACGATCTCCCCCCGGCTCCGGCGTCAACGAAATGCGGATGGTATCGCCGATACCTTCCTGTAACAGCACGGACAGAGCCGCAGTTGAAGCAACGATACCCTTGGAACCCATACCAGCCTCGGTCAAACCCAAGTGCAGCGCGTAATCGCATTGTGTCGTTAAGGCTCGATAGACAGCGATTAAATCCTGCACCTCACTGACCTTGCAGGAAAGCACGATACGGTCATGCGCCATGCCAAGTTGCTCGGCGCGCTTTGCGCTCTCCAATGCAGAAGTGATCAAAGCAGCACGTGTGACTTCACCCACGTCTTTAGGTTGAGGCAAACGGGAATTTTCATCCATCATGCGCACAACCATATTCTGATCCAGACTACCCCAGTTCACCCCGATACGAACCGGCTTGTCATAACGTATGGCGGTTTCGATCATGATCGTGAATGGATCGTCTTCTTTGCGATTGCGTCCGACATTGCCTGGATTGATACGGTACTTAGCCAATGCTTTTGCACAATCAGGAAAATCCGTCAGCAAACGATGACCGTTGTAATGAAAGTCGCCTACTAGTGGCACATCACAATCCATAGCATCCAGCCGAGCGCGTATGTTCGCAACTTGTGCGGCAGCCTCAGGAGTATTAACAGTAATACGGACAAGTTCTGAACCAGCTTGCGCCAACTCGAATACCTGACGCGTTGTTGCTTCGGCATCTGCGGTGTCGGTGTTAGTCATGGATTGAACCACGACGGGTGCACCGCCTCCCAACATGACATTGCCGACGATGACGCGCTGTGAAGGACGGCGTTTTATCAACGTAGAACTCATGCTCACTCCAGCGTCAGGTGAGCCACATCAGTCAGCTTTCTGGTATAGGGGACCAGATCAACTTCCTGCTTATTAAAGTACAAGCGTGAAGTACTTGCGTGGCCAATCAGCACTGAAAAAGGCATATTCCCGTTTACGACGTCATCACTGCCCGGCTCATATATTTTGGACACCAAGATATATCCGTCCCTGTCTTTGACCTCCAACCATGTTTCCTCATCAAATTCAACATGTAGCTCACCGGGATTGGGGGGTAGATCAAGTGGAACGATGACTGGAGCTTCGGGCGCTTCAGCAGGTTTGACACTTGATAGCTTAGATGGCTTAATTTCTACACTATCGGACTTAGCTTCGATTTTTTTCTGATCCTGAGTTTGCGCTAAAACCGGTTCCTCACCTTTACCTGATACAGGTTTAGATGCAGAGACTTCAGGTGCGTCTTGTTGATCCACACTCCGGGGAACTGGATCTGTATAATTTTTAACCGCAAATATTACTGCCAGCACAGCAAGTAAAATACCCAGTCCAGCCCATATCAAGTTTTGCTTCTGTACCGCACTGGTATCAGGATATGGCACACCGACAGCAGGTGGAGGTTGTCCAACTGAGTCTTTTTTCGTTTCATGGAATGAGCTGAGCAATTCCTCTCCGTCCAATCTCAATATTTTGGCATAGCTGCGAATGAAACCCCGCACAAAAGCTAATTCCGGCAACTTACTCAAGTCATCTGCTTCAAGTGCCTCGATCTGACGGGGAGCCAGCTTGATCTGCACGGCAACATCCTCGACACTCATGCCGAGATTTTCACGTGTTTCACGCAATACAGTACCTACAGACAACGGAGGGGACTCTGTTGCTTGATCGTTTTGTTCCTGACTGCTTTCAGTTTTTTCTTCCATCATTCACCACCCATCAGCTTCTGAGTTTCAGGTGCATCCGGGAAACGCTTACGTAGTAGCATCCCAAGGCTCGCTTCCGAATTTCTGTTGCCTAGCTTTCTATGGATCCGCACGCCAAGCCATAGTTGCTCAGCTGTTAAATTTTCAGCTCTATCAGACATCTTAGAAAAATATTGTTTAGCCGTATTGTAAGACCCTGAGGCAAAACTCAATTCAGCCATCCCCTGCAATGCACCAGGCATATCAGGTTGCACTACCAGTGCTTTTTGGTAAAACTCTTCAGCATCTTTCAGCTCACCAACCTTCTGTGAACATATTCCCGCATTTAAGTAAGAAAGACCGGGTGTACGATATAGTGGATTTTTTAATGCTGCCAGAAAATGTGATACCGATTCTTTCTCTCTGCCTCGCTGGCATAGGAACCAGCCGTAATTATTTTGCAGATCCGAATCCAACTTATCAATGCGTAGCCCTTTTTTGAAACTGGCTTCAGCTTCTTTGTCCTCACGGAGCGACATATGTATCAAGCCGCGCACGCCATACGCCGGCGCATAATCAGAATCCGCACGAAGTGCCTTTGCCACTTCGTCCAGCGCCACGCCCATTTGGGCGCGTTGATAATAAACTCCGGCCAATTCGGTATGTATTTTGGCACTTTCCCTGGAACGTCCACCGTCTGAAGTCGAACTACAGCCTACCAGCACAACGGAAACACATATCAATCCAAGCAATTTTTTCATCAATAAACCTCTGTCATTCGCTGCGTGGTTCGTTTGGTCTTATCCCGCACCTGTCCGGCCAATTGACCACATGCTGCAGCAATGTCATCGCCTCTGGTCTTACGTGTAGTCACAACAATATCTGACTTGACCAGCACATCCCTGAAACGACTAATCGAGTCAATGCCGGAACGACGGTATTGTGTCTGTGGAAAGGGATTGAACGGTATCAGATTAAACTTACATGACACATTCTTAACCAACTTGACCAATTCACGGGCATGTTGCTCACTATCATTCACGCCTTCAAGCATCACGTATTCGAACGTAATAAAGTCTCTAGGCGCTTTTTCAAGATAGCGCTGGCAGGCGGTCATCAGCTCCTGAAGCGGATACTTTTCATTGATTGGCACCAATACGTTACGCAATTCGTCATTGGGCGCATGTAACGATACGGCCAATGCTACCGGACAATCATCACGCAACCGGTCCATCGCGGGTAATATCCCTGAGGTAGAAACCGTCACTCTACGGCGTGATAATCCATATGCATGGTCATCCAGCATCAAACGCAATGCACTGAGTGTGTTGTCGTAATTCAACAATGGCTCGCCCATTCCCATCATCACAACATTACTGATCATCCAGTTGCCGTCGGCATTCTTACCAAGCTGATGGTTTGCCCACCATAGCTGCCCGATGATCTCTGCCACACTGAGATTACGATTGAACCCCTGCTTACCCGTGGAACAAAATGCGCAATCCAGCGCACAGCCTGCTTGGGTAGAGATACACAAGGTACCGCGAGATTCTTCGGGGATGAACACCGTCTCGACAGCATTACCCGTACCCATGTCCAACAACCACTTGCGCGTACCGTCATCAGACAGCTCCTCACGCATCACCTGTGGAGGCTGAATACAGGCAATCTGCTTGAGTTTTTCGCGAAGCGAAACTGCCAGGTCGCTCATCGCATCAAAATCTTGCTCCCCGGCCTTATACATCCATCGCAATACTTGCTTGGCGCGGAACGGCTTCTCACCGTTCTCAGCGAACCATGCAGTTAATTGCGGGACATCAAAGTCGAGGAGGTTCTGCTTCATCAATTTAATTGTTGATTAACTTGAATAGACATTCAACGCCGGGAAGAAATAAGCGATCTCAACAGCAGCTGTTTCTGCGCCATCTGACCCGTGTACTGCATTCGCATCGATGCTATCTGCAAAATCAGCCCGTATCGTACCTTTATCCGCTTGCTTAGGGTCAGTTGCGCCCATCAAGTCACGATTCTTCAAGATAGCACTTTCGCCTTCCAACGCTTGAATCATCACCGGACCGGAGATCATGAACTCAACCAGATCATTGAAAAAAGGACGTGCAGCATGTACCGCATAAAAGCCCTCAGCTTCAGCACGAGACAAACGAGTCATGCGGGATGCCACGATTTTTAGGCCGGCATTTTCAAAGCGAGTGTAAATCTGACCGATAACATTCTTAGCAACTGCATCGGGTTTGATAATCGAAAGGGTAAGTTCAACAGCCATGCTACATTCTCCAGACATTAAAAGTTAATAAAAACGGGGGCGTATTCTATCAGGAATCCCCTTTGAACGCGTCTCACAATTCCAGCTGAACCGCCGCTTCATCAGTATCTGCGCGGTATGAAGCCACAACCCCTATTCCTGGCACACTCACCAGTTCATCTGCACAAAACAACAATGGCATGCGATCACGCTGCCAAGGTGGTATTCGTTGCTCTTGCATAAGGTTCTTCAAGGTTCTGTTCGACGCATTCTGCCCAAGCCGCATCGTTTCTCCGCCTTGTCTCAGGCGCAACGTAACTGGCGCAGTTCTGAGCTTTTCCATGCTAACGCCTGAGCCTTGCAATAATTTAAAGCTCAACAGTGTATTCAACGCGGGCCACTCCAGCTTTTTCTCGCCATTCCATGGAAGAATCAAATCGCGGTCAAATTTCCCCAATGTATGAAATGCATAGACCCGTCCCTGGTATCTACGTACCTCCAGATCACCGCTGACGATACATACTTCGGCACCCTCTCGTGCGCCACATAATTGCGCCAACATCTCATCCAACTGGACCGCCTGCGGCATTCGATGCCCCAAGCTGTGGAGAAAATAGCGCAATAGATTTTTTGCCCGTACAACGCTGAGTTGCTGTAACACTGAAACTGACAACGTCTCCCCGACTATCGCCTGTTTCGCATCAAGCTCAGCCAATTCGTCAAGAAGCATACTCGCCTCGGCAAAATGTGTTGCGCTTCGCGACAGGGTATCCCGATATGCAGGGAATTTCTCATCAAGCAAAGGCAATACGCGGTGACGCAAGTAATTTCGAGGGTACCAATCATCCTGATTACTTTCATCCTCTATCCATTGCAGCTCATTATCTTTAGCGTAGGCTAAAATTTCGGCACGAGAACAATGTAATAACGGCCTGACCACTGATGCAGTATCGTTTCGATAGATCATCTGAGGCATCGCACTTGCACCTCGAATACCTGCTCCACGCAATAGTTGCAGCAGCAAAGTCTCCGCCTGATCGTCAGTATGCTGGGCTAGTGCGACAAAATCACACTGCTGACCGGCAAAAGCCTCATAGCGCAATTTTCGCGCAGCGGCCTCGATACCCATCTCTCGCAACGGGGCAATATCGACATCTTTAATCAGTAAGGGGATTCTCAGCCGTGCGCATAGCTCAACGCAAAAGTCTCGCCATGCATCGGCGTTTGCGCTGATGCCGTGATGGACATGCAGTGCGGAAAGTTGCCAGTTAAATTGTGAAGATAGCCTGTGAAGTAGGTGTAGCAACACCACCGAATCGACTCCACCGCTTAACCCGACCAAGATCGAGCTTTGCGCCGGCAGGAGCGGAAGCATCTCCGCCGAGACACGCTCTGTCAGCTTAGCCGAGCGAGACTTCCTTGAATTTGCCATAGCTCATCAGGCGATTGAACCTGTCCTGCATCATATTGGGTGTCGGTTTGTTCTCGACATTTCTCAGCGCATCCTGCAAAGCCTTCTTGACACTCTGCATCGTCGCTTTGTAGTCACGATGTGCACCGCCCAATGGCTCATTGATGATTTTGTCCACCAGACCCAACGTTTTTAAACGTGTTGCCGTGATACCCAGTGTCTCTGCCGCGTCAGAAGCTTTGTCGGCACTTTTCCATAGAATTGAAGCGCACCCTTCAGGAGAGATCACAGAATAAGTACTATATTGCAACATCAACTGTATATCGCCGACCGCAATGGCCAGTGCGCCACCGGAACCGCCCTCACCGATTACGGTGCAAATAATTGGAACACGCAACTCACTCATTTCATAAAGGTTTTTACCTATCGCCTCAGACTGGCCGCGCTCTTCCGCCCCTACACCCGGATAAGCACCCGGCGTATCGATGAAAGTCATGATGGGAATATTAAATTTCTCTGCCAGACGCATCAGACGCAACGCTTTGCGATAACCCTCAGGTCGTGGCATACCGAAGTTTCTGGCGATCTTTTCTTTGGTATCACGACCCTTTTGATGTCCGATCACCATAACGCTATGACCGTTAAATCGTGCCAACCCGCCGACAATGGCCTTGTCGTCGGCAAATGCACGGTCGCCATGCAGCTCTTCAAAATCTGTGAACAGATGCTCAATATAATCAAGTGTATAGGGACGTTGCGGATGTCGCGAAACTTGTGAAATCTGCCAAGGGGTCAGTTTGGCATAAACATCTTTGGTCAATGCCTCGCTCTTCTTAGATAACCGCTTGATCTCGTCAGCGATATCAAGTGCAGAGTCATCCTGCACAAAACGCAACTGCTCGATCTTGTCTTCAAGTTCAGCGATTGATGACTCAAAATCCAAAAACGAAACTTTCATGATTTACCTCTATTCATACAACTTATCTGTCTTAATCTAGAACAACTAACTTATCTCTAACATCTTCATCTGTGCGGCGGGATGATACTACAAACCGAAGAAGTGTTTGATTGTTGCCAGTACTTCGTTGTGTCGGTGGTGCATTTCCTTGTCCAAAGATGCTTCATCAAGGTTCTGTAGTGCACTATCCAACTGTCCACGCCGCTCAACCAGGACATGCGAAATCTCTTCTGCAAGGCTGGGGCGTTCATGCAAGATCTCTTCAAAAGCTTCCTTCTCCAGAAGGTAGCACGCCAAATCTGTCTTGGCGATTACTGATGCTGTACGAGATGCACCTGTCATCAAGCTCATCTCACCAAAGAAATTTCCTTTCGATAAGACGCTAAGCCTACTTCGCTCACTGCCTGATGAACTGACGAATACCTCTACTTCGCCATTAATGATGATGAACAAACAATGATGTCCCGTCTCACCTTGCCTAGTAATCATGCTGCTCTTAGCATATTGCACAAATTTGAGGCCTTCAGACAACTTCTTGAGTTCTTTTCGAGATAACTGGGAAAATAACTCGATTTTGCTCAACGTTTTGATGCGCAGTGCAACTTCACGCTGCCGCAGCGCCTCATCGTGCTTTTCATTTTCTTTGGTCAGGTGGATGCTTCGCTGGTCTGTTGCCAGCTCAATATCTTCTCGTTGCAACGCAGTCATGATCTGCCATCGTATCGCTGCGTCGGTAGGATCATCAGGCGTCAGATCGGTTAGCCAATACCTCATCGCATAACGCGCATAACCCCTATCATCCATATCCATTAACACGCAATTGGGTATAGGGTCTTTTGCGACATTAAGTAAAGTGGTTCCCTGAATGGCCTCCTCGACCAGCCCGATCACTCTAGGTGGCGGGACTTCCATACTGACGTTAAACCATACCCAGCGTCGCAATTGCACCGGCTGGTCGGTTCGACGACCGAGTACCAGAAACTTATTCTTCATCAATTGGCTGTTAGGAAACACCACCGTTTCCCAATTACGGGTCTCGACCAGAGTGGAACGCCAGCGTATATCAACCACTCTGCCCGTCACTTCATCCACTTTGATCCAGTCGCCTATCCCGATGGAGTTATCCAGTTGTAGCGCCAGACCACCTAGGATATTTCCCAATGTATCCTGCATCGCGAACGCAACCACAGCAGTAATCATGGCCGATGTCGCAACGATGCTGCCAAGATCCAACCCGGCATATCGCAGCCGCATCATTCCCCACAGGATGTAGCCGAGAATGACAAAAATATCTTCAGCAATGCGGGGTGGCTTGATACCCATCTCGGGTAATACGATGCGAAAGACCAGCAATCCCCATAGACGAATCACTGCGATACCGGCGCCGATTACTGCTGCTTCATGGAAGGCATTAGAGGTAAATTCAATTTGCATGGCATGCATAACGCCACTGGCAAACTGCAAGAACAAGCAGGCAATAAATAAGATCAGTGTATTTAGGATAGCCTTACGCTCTTCCTTCAAAAAATGAAGCAACAAGAACGCAAGCCCTGCAACCATTACCAACACAGGCAACGATTCCTCATGCCAGAAAAACTGAATGACACTTTCCAAAAATGACACCGTTATTCCCCAAGAAACTTGTGGCTTAATTCTACACTATTGAATAACTGGCAAGCGGCTTGGTAAGACGCCAGAAAGCAAGGCTGGCAGGCCGGGATAAAGTTTTATGCAAAGCATTTCCACCATCTGTAATCTCTATGCGCAGCGATTTGATCTTTCCAGTACGTAGTTCATCAAATAATGGTTTGGCTATGTTTTCTTCAAAATCTTGCAAAGCGTTACGCCAAGCATTTAGATCTTCAACCTGCAGTGCTGACCTTAGTTGTGTCCACACCAATAACTGATGATCATCTGACGGAAAATCAGACCATAGGGCGGGCCACGCAGCAAAGCGCGCGCCGGATGTGGCAGCAAGCATCTCAGGCAACACATCATCTGAGATGACATGGTCATAATGCTTGGGAAGCGTATTGACATAATCGCCTCCCCCCCACAGCCACACACTGTTTACTGGTAGCTCACCTCGCGCCTCGCGCGCCTCATTCACCGGATGGGAATACAACAGCATCTGTATCTCGTTAAGCAAGCTGTGCCATCGAGTCGCGTCCTCACCTTCAGGCATGATGCCATGCACATTCGAGCCAAGCACTGCAGGTAAAGGGGTGGTGTGTATCCGCCGCGACAGTGTTGACCGAACATACCAGCGCTTGGGGTGCGGGGCGAAAAATTCCATGCCATCGCCAAGAAAGTAATCATTCATGCTCTTGCATATCCCGGCTGCCTCTTCATGACTAGGCTCTACCTCCTGCAGCAACAAAAGATCATTCTGCATACTCAATTGCACCGGATCACAGCGTAACCAATATCCTTCCCCGAGCTGATCGAATGCGGCTGATACTCCGCCTATCTGCACTTCGGCGGGTGCAGCCATGTCAAATGCTGCGCACAATGCGCTTTCTAATGAGTAGTTTGAAATTCTGGAATGTACCGAATCTATTTCATTACCACGTGCCAACAATCTTTCCAGGGCAGGTATTTGCAAGTCTTTGCAGACTTTGCCTGCAATCTCTTTCGGCAAGAAAAGATCAGGGATGATTAGATGAATATTTTTCATAATAGTGAGTCTAGCATCCAAATTGCTGACTATTGCCATGATCTTAAACATCAAGCTTGAATCATTCCAATATTGCTGCATGATCCCCGACTAAATTACATAAGTAAATGTTGTTGCAGGTGAAATTCATTTAACCTATTATGAACTTTAGCGCTTGCTAGCCATCTCTAAATATATCTGCATTGGAAACATTTCCTATCCACAGGAGACACCCATGAAAATCACCTCCTTTACAAATCCAGCAAAATTATTCCTCGGCTTGTTATTTATTGCCGCATTGGCGGCCTGCTCCAGCACAACTCAGGTTGAAAGCGACATGGGAATTGATGGCGCACCTGATTGGGTCAATGAGGGCACAAATATCCTGAACAACAAAGATGGCCGCCTGTTCCATGGCATAGGGTCATCCTCTCCGACCAGTGATATGGCACTGCAAAAGTCCGTTGCGGATGACCGCGCCCGCGCTGAAGTCGCTCGTGTGCTGTCTTCTTACTTGGATGTGGTCACCAACGATTACATGGCATCCGCCAAGGCTGGTGGCAGTAATGTTTCGGAAGAATCTGTATCCCGAGAGATCAAGTCCCTGACCAAAGTAAACCTGACCGGTGCCAAAATCATCGGTAATTGGCGTGACCCGGAAACCAATATCATTTACGCCATCGCCGAACTGGATATGGAGCAAGTAAAAAGCACACTCGAAGGCACGCAAAGCATGAATGAAGACCTGCGACGCTATATAACAGAAAGCGCCGACAATATTTTTGACCGCATTACCAAGGAGAACAAATAATGCGCCTGATACTTTCTAACCACTCGACACTTTCGATCAATAAATTTTCCGTCATGGCAGCGTTGGTGTTGGCACTCGCTGTTGCAGGTTGCTCTACCAAGGTAACTCGCATGGATGCGAGCGAAACACAAGATTTGAGCGGCGCATGGAACGATACCGATTCACAGATGGTGTCCGAAGAAATGATTCGTGACGTGTTGGAACGCCCATGGTTCAATGAATTCACTAGAACGCAAAATCGCCAGCCAGCCGTGATCGTTGGAGAAGTTTCCAACCTGAGCCACGAACATATCAACGTAAATACCTTCGTCTCAGACATGGAGCGCGCCCTGATCAACTCTGGCAAGGTGCAGTTTGTTGCGTCTTCGATAGAGCGACAGGAAATTCGCGATGAGCGAAAAGATCAGGATCTGCATGCCAGCGAACCCACCCGCAAACCGATGGGGCAGGAAAAAGGTGCGGACTTCATGTTGAAAGGCACCATCAATACCATTATCGACGCTTCAGGAGATACCCAGCTACGCTTTTATCAGGTTGACCTGACATTAATCAGTCTGGCAGATAACCGTAAGGTTTGGCTCGGCCAGAAAAAGATCAAGAAGCTGGTGGAGCGCAGCAAGCTGAGGTTCTAGTCCATTGAGAAATGCGGAATCGTCGGCGGGATGCCGTGCGGCGTGCCGCATGGTATTACTGCTGTTTGCACTGACTTTGACCGGATGCGCTACCTACAGCGATTCCTTCGGTGTCATCAAGCACAATCTGGCTAAGCAGGAATATGACGCAGCATTAACCGAAATTGAAAAGCAAGCTGAGTCACAAAAAAGTCGGGTACTGTACCTCCTCAACAAGGGTATGGTGTTGCGCATGAAGCGGGACTTTAGCGGTTCCAATGACATGCTCAAAGCGGCCAAAAGTGAAATGGAGCGACTCTATGCAGAAAGTGTCAGCGAAAATGCTTTGTCTTTTATCGTCAATGATGCAACGGTCAGCTATGCCGGTGAAGACTATGAGCAAGTGTTGGTGCATCTCTACATGGCGCTCAATTATCTCGAACTCGGGCAACTGGGCGACGCACGGGTAGAGGCATTACAAGTTGATCTAAAACTACGTGAGATCAATGAAGACATTCCGGATAACAAGTTTTCGGAAGACGCCCTGTCCCGATATATCACCGGGATGATTTATGAAGAGTTGGGTGAGTGGAGTGATGCCATGATCGCATACCGAAAATCATACGAGGCCTTTCAAAACTATCAGGACAACTATGCCCTCGCCGTACCCGATGTGTTGAAGCATGACCTGTTGAAATTGGGCACGCGCTTGGGGTTGAACGATGAAGTGGCTCAGTATCGTGAAGAATTCGGCATCGAATCTGAAGTTAAACCGCTCGTATCTGAACGAGAAGGTGAATTGGTTTTCATACTGAATAACGGCTTAGCGCCCATCAAGCGTGAGAAAATCATCGCAGCATCGGGGCCATCTCCCACCATTGCAGTGCATGCAAGCAATCGCAAAAAAGCTAAAACAACGGCAACGGTGAAAGCGGTAGCACCCGTGCTGGTCAATATCGCACTTCCCTATTACGAATCACGTCCTAACAATGTACGCCGCGCGCATGTAAGCGTGGCGAATGCTAACGTAGCAAGCGTAGATGAGACTACGCCAAGCGTACATACTCAGTTAATGGAAGACATCGACGCCATCGCCAAAGCCAGCCTGGACGCAAGAATGGCAGCCATCACGGCACGTTCCATCGCACGCGCAGTGTCCAAAGTTGCAATACAAAATTCAGTGGATCGTGCCGGACAGCATTCAGACATTGACCCTGCCGCAGAACTGATCGGTTCACTGTTCGTGCGCGTCGCCGCGATTGCAACCGAACGCGCCGATACGCGCAGTTGGCTGACATTACCTGCCAATGTACAACTCGCCCGTATGACATTAAAACCGGGAAGTTATGACATCAGGGTCGATATGCTGGGTTCAAACGACAGAATTGTTGAAACAATCATTTACAAAGATGTTGTTATCAACAAAAAACAAAAGACCTATCTGACCCATCACTGGATCCCGAACGAGTAAAAACCATGAGGATATGGAAATGAAACTATCAACAGTTGTCTTCCCCAAATTGGCCATCCCTGTTTTATTTTTTTCACTATTATCGGGCTGCGCCAGCAAGCCGACGGTACCTGATTGGGTCGTCGGAGAAAGCAATCAGTATAAGAATGCACAATACTTGATCGGTCGCGGACAAGGACCCACACAGGAAAAAGCCAGAGATCGAGCACGCGCCGACCTATCCAAGATTTTTCAAGTCGCGATTTCAATTGATAGCGAAGATGTTCAGAAATTCAGGGCTGACCCATCTGCGGAAAACAATTACGAAAGTCATTCTTCTCGTCGTATCTCCACACATACCGATCAAATCGTTCGTGGCATTCAGATCGCTGAGCACTGGCAAGACCCGAATACACAAAGCCACTATGCGCTAGCTATCCTGCCAAGATTACAAACTGCTACCAGTATGCGCCAGCAACTTAGCGAAATAGATAGCAATACCCAAACGCATATTGAACATTCACGTCAGAGTACCGACCTGTTCGTGAAAATCGCAGCGGCGAATCTGGCGGTTGAATCACAACTAGAGCGTGAGTCATTACAAAAATCCTTGCAGATTGTTGATATCTCAGGGCGTGCAACACCATCACCCACCACTAGTGCAAAACTGTATTCGGATTTAAATGTACTATTGAAGCGGGTCAAGATCGCACCGCAGGTGACAGACAATTCACCTGACGGGTTTTCTGTGATCGTATCTGGTGCGTTAGCAAAAGCAGGCTTCATGATCGACACCGGACAAAACCCCGACTTCATCTTGCAGTCCAAACTGTTATTAACCGATTTGGGTAAAAAAGATGGATGGTACTGGATGCGTGGCAGCATAGAACTGGTACTAAGCGAAGCGGCCGATAACCGTGTACGTGGTAGCAAACGCTGGAATATCAAGGGCAGTGGTCAAGGTAAACCCTTTGCACTGAAGCGCACCATGAATCAGGCGGACAGTGTCCTGAAACAGGAATTGCGTGCTGCTATTATCGAGATGGTAACCAGCCATTAACTCTTATTTTATAGCTAGCTAGTGCCACAAGCTGTCATCCTGCAGAGGGTTGTGGCACACTTACGACCGTTTTAATCACATCCAACGACCGACCTTGCAACCCTACGAACTTTTTATCGGCCTGCGCTATACACGAGCCAAGCGCCGCAATCATTTCATCTCGTTCATTTCCCTGATTTCGATGTTGGGCATGGCACTGGGCGTATTGGCGCTGATCGTGGTGCTTTCGGTGATGAATGGTTTCCAGAAAGAGATACGTGAACGTATGCTGGGGGCATCACCTCATCTGGAAGTGGTTGCTGATGGCGGTAAGCTGAATGATTGGCAGACGGTTATGGCGCAAGTCGCACAAAACCCGCAAGTCAGCTCGACAGCACCCTATATATCCGGGCAGGGTATGTTGTCGTTCGGTCAAAGCGTCAAAGGCATATTGGTTCGTGGCATTGACCCTGCCATGGAAACTTCTATCACCGAGCTTTCCAATAAGATCAAGCAAGGTTCACTTGACGCGCTACGTAGTGGTGAATTTGCGATCGTGTTAGGTTCTGATCTGGCTAGATCACTTGGCGTCAGAGTGGGTGAAAAAGTCATGTTGATCACACCGCAAGGGCAGATCACACCAGCCGGCATGATGCCCCGCCTGAAGCAATTCCGCGTGGCTGGGATATTCGAGATCGGTATGGCGCCCTATGACGACAGTCTGGCGTTAATCAATATCGGCGATGCCCAAAAGCTGTACCGGCTCGGCGATGCTGTTACCGGTATCAGTACTAAACTGCTCGACATCGATCAGGCACCGCGTGTCGCCGCCGATATTCAAAGCGGCTTACCCAATGCAATGTATGCCAATGACTGGACTCACCAGAACAGCAACTACTTCCGTGCGGTGCAGATGGAGAAAAAAATGATGTTCATCATTCTTTCTCTAATCGTTGCAGTGGCTGCTTTCAATATCGTTTCCACACTGGTGATGGCTGTTACTGATAAGCAAGCTGACATCGCCATCCTGCGTACATTGGGTGCATCACCGGGTAGCATTATGAAAATATTCATCGTGCAGGGCGTGATCATTGGCGTGATCGGCACCTTGCTGGGCTGCATAGGTGGCATTGCGCTGGCGCTAAACCTTGATGTAGTGATTCCGTTTATCGAGGACCTCTTCGGCGTACACTTCCTCGCCAAGGATATTTACTACATTAGTGATCTTCCTTCCGATTTGCAGTATGACGAAGTCATGTGGGTCGCTGCGATGTCGTTTGCCATCAGCATGCTTGCAACGCTATACCCTAGCTATCGCGCATCAAAAACCCAGCCTGCGGAGGCACTGCGCTATGAGTGAATTCCAAACAGAAAATGTGATTTCATGTCTTGGCTTGAGTAAAACTTACCAGCTTGGCAAGTCAGATGTTCCGGTGCTTAAGGGCATCAACCTGGAGGTAAAGCATGGTGAACGCATCGCTATCGTCGGCGCATCCGGTTCAGGAAAAAGCACCCTGCTTCACTTGCTGGGTGGTCTGGATGTGCCCAGCAGCGGTAAAGCACAAATATTGGAGCAGGATATCTTCCAGCTTAGCGAAGCGCAACGCGGAGAGTTACGCAATAGATCTTTAGGCTTTGTCTACCAGTTCCACCACCTGCTACCCGAATTCACCGCGCTTGAAAATGTTGCCATGCCGCTTCTGATACGTGGAATGAAACTTAAGGAAGTGACACCGATTGCCTCAGCAATGCTTGAGCAGGTTGGCTTAGCGGCACGGTTGCATCATCATCCCGCCGAACTATCCGGTGGTGAACGCCAACGTACCGCCGTGGCACGCGCGCTGGTGACTGAGCCTGCTTGTGTACTTGCAGATGAACCGACCGGAAATCTTGACCGTAACAGTGCACACGCATTGTTTGACCTGATGCAGCAGCTCAACGAACAGTTAAACACCAGTTTCATTGTCGTCACCCACGACAATGAACTTGCCCATAAAATGCAGCGCCAATTGCGTTTGATAGATGGGGTGTTGCAACCTGCCTGACTGATACTGCGGGTTTTTCCCTGCAATTTTTGCCAACCACGGCAAACCTGAATATATTAAAAATACCCCTGCCGAAGTGCGGGATTGCGTACTCCGACTATTGCGAACTTTGATTCTCAACGTACAATGTAGTTTCAAAATTAAACCCCACATAAGGAGCCCTCATGAAAAACTCACTATTTCTTGCACTGGCACTCTCATTCCCGCTATCGGGCATTGCAGCTGATAACTACACTATCGACCCATCTCACACATTCCCTAACTTTACGATCAGCCACCTCGGTTTTTCGACCATGCATGGCAGATTCGACAAAACCAGCGGTACGGTGACACTAGATAGCAAAGCAAAAAAAGGCTCAATAGACATTACGGTCGATACTGCATCAATCAGCACCGGACATGCCAAACGAGATAAACACTTACGCAGCCCGGACTTTTTCAATGCGGCTGAGTTCCCGACCATCACCTACAAATCTAACGCCGTCCATTTCGATGGCGACATGCCTTCAATGGTTGATGGAACCTTGACTATATCGGGCGTCAGCAAACCGGTTAAGTTAGAAATTGACGCATTCAAATGTGGCGTACACCCGATGAACAAAAAGAATATCTGCGGTGCAAATGCAACAACGCACATCAAGCGCTCAGACTTCGGCATGAATTATGGCCTGCCTGGGATTGGCGATGATGTGAACCTAACGTTTGAAATTGAAGCAGTGAAGAACTGATTACACGCTCAATAATCCTAAGAAGGCAGTCCGGAAGGGCTGCCTTTTTTGTTTGTATAGCCGATATTGCCTATATCAAGGGGAGACATCCTCTTGGGATAGGACTACTATAACTGTGCAAAATGCACCATCCCAAGTTAAGTGACCAAGTTATTACTGCTGAAAGTTTACGTCTGATAAGCAAAAGGAGACTGTCATGAATTCAGAAAAAAAGCCAAAGATCACTCCAACACCAGATGGCCCCTATATGGTTGAAGGCCTCAACAATTTCGCTAATCGAAAAGGCTCGATTGAAACCAGTGAAACAATGGCACTGTGTCGATGCGGCGGCTCGGCTAACAAACCGTTTTGTGATGGCACTCATGCAAAGAACGGGTTTTCATCCGCCAAGCTGGATGGGCGCATTGAAGATAAGCGAGACAATTACCCAGGCAAGCAAATTACGATACACGACAACCGGGGCATTTGCGCTCATGCAGGCTATTGTACCGATGGCCTTGCGGCGGTTTTTCGTATGAAAGAAGAGCCTTGGATACACCCGGACAGCGCAACCGCAGAAGAGATCATCAAAACGATACAAAAATGTCCGTCTGGTGCCCTGAGTTATACGGTAGATGGGACTGAACATCGCAACCGGGACGGAGAGCCAACTATTTTTGTTGCACCAAACGGCCCCTATGTTGTTTCCGGCTGCCCTAACCTTGTCGGCACCGCACAAGGGGAAGGTGCATCAGAAGAGCATTTCACCATGTGTCGTTGCGGTGGGTCTAAGAACAAGCCATTTTGTGATGGTAGCCATTGGTATAACGACTTCACAGATGATAAGAATTAGGGGCGCAGCACTGGATGTGATTTTCGCTTAGTTGGCGGAAATACAGGCCCGCCCAGATATGAAATGTCCGGTTTTCGGTACTTTCAATGGGTGCCGCCTTTGTGCCAGTTGCGGTCTATCAATAATAGTGTCCTTATTATCAAAATATGTCTGGACGAAACTGTCATATGAATAACTGTTAGGGCTTTATTCTAGATGAATAGCACAGAAAATAAATGGCCTCCTCAATCATGTGGAATGCCCGAAATTCCTGACGGATACGGGATAGTGTTTCAGACACAATTGCTCAATGTATATTTTAATAGCGGAGGGCCATCCGATTATGCGGCGGCTGCTTATTCTAGAAACTTTGTAAGGCTGTGTGATTTAGCTATTCAAGAATATCGATTCGCCAGAGTGACCCTCATGGAATATATAAACACCCCAAACAATGTCATGAGTCCGTTATTTATTGCGACTGGTCATTTTGAGCAATGTATTCATGCAATGCGGCGAGCTATTCGCTTTGCTCGGCATAAAAATGGCCCACGGCTACCAAGAACACCAGTTGTTTCAAGTGATGTTGCGTCGAGAATAAGGAATATGAGAGATGCAATCGAACATACTGATGAAAGGGTACGAGATAAAGAAATACAACATGGCGACTTTCTAATAATGGCGGTAAGGAGCGATGGGATAGAGTTGCAGGGGGAAGATATCTTGTACACTGAATTGCATGAGTGGCTTTGCCAGCTACAGCAACTTTCTGAATTTGTCGCATCACACCCGAAAATAGATTAAATCTAACAGTCATAACAACGCGCTCCAGCCGATGGAAATTGAGTTTATCGTTGACCTTCCGCTTTGTGTCGTGAGCTGCCTCCCGATATTCAAAGAAGCAGACCAACCTTCAAAAGCTGA
>CAZURE010000006.1:0-108994 GCA_964623195.1 uncultured Gallionella sp.
AACACGCCTTCCCATTCGATACCGACATATGGCGCGAACTGTCGGGTGAATTCATAGCGCAGGCGCAGCCCGGCGGCGGCTTGTGACAGTCCGCTTCCGATTGCATGTGCGGGATCAGATTTGCTATGCAGGTTGAGTTCGATTTGCGGTTGCAGGATGAGCCGTTGGGTGAACATGAGGTCATATTCCACGTCCAGGCGCAGGGCGGCTTTGCCCTTATCACCGAGGTAGGCGGTGGCGTCTATTTCGAACCAATAGGGTGCCAGCCCCGGCAGCCCCAATGCTAGCCAGTTGTCGGTGGTATCGGGGGTTTTGTCATGACGCACGCCCAGTTGCACATCCCAAAAGGCGGCTATGGCATGTTGCCACAATAGCTCGGTGCTGCTGTGTAGATTGCCACCCTGGGCCTCACCTTCGGCCTTGATGACCAGCTTGTCGTAATCTCGTCCGTACGAGGCTTCTGCATCATAGGCGGTTGCGATGGCGTCACTGCTTTGCAAACGCTCTAGTTTGTGGAATGCGATCAAGCCGAAGTTGTGTTCATCTGCCAGCTTTAGCATTCGCGGCCCCGGCAGGGCATAAGCACCGGAATCGAGCGTGTGCCCGCCGGAGTAAGCATGCGGATCACGCGTGCCTTCATCTGAAGGATTCTTCGGGGAGGCGTTATGTTGCGAATGATCCATGCCGGAGTGGTCCATGCCGGAGTGGTCCATTTCTGGCTTGTCACTGTTCATGTCATTGGCCATTGCATCGTCCTGCTGCATTTCTGCTTCATGCATGTGGTGATGATCCATGCCTTGCATTGCGCCGTTATCTGATGACATGGGTTGATCTTCTGCCCATGCGCTTGGCAGGCTTATGGCGATGACCATAGCGATGGCAATTTTTAATGTTGTATTCATCATGTAATCTTTCTTGATGTAATCATTTTTGTTAGTCAGCTTCATTCAAGCCACCACGACTTCGCGGAACATGCCTGCATGCATGTGGAACATCAGGTGGCAATGCCATGCCCAGCGACCCAGCGCATCGGCTGTCACTTGAAAGCTGATGCGCTGCGCGGGTTGCACCGGAATGGTGTGTAAACGTGCTTGGAAGCGACCATCGGGATTTTCCAGATCGCTCCACATGCCGTGCATATGCATGGGGTGCGTCATCATGGTGTCGTTATGCAATATGACGCGCAGACGTTCACCGTGCCGGAAATGTACGGGTGTGGATTGCCCGAACTCCAGTCCGTCTAACGACCAGGTATAGCGCTCCATGTTGCCGGTGAGGTGTAGTTCGATCTCGCGTTCAGGGTCGCGTTTATCGGGTGTACCACCGATGGTGTGAAGGTCAGCCAGCGTGAGTACGCGGCGACCATTGTTGCGCAGCCCGACACCGGGATCGTCCAGATTGGTGCGCGGCATATCCACACGCGCATCGGTGCTGGGGCCATATTCGGTGCTGGCGTGTCGCACCGGACTACGGGTGGCTGATTTGCTCATGTCGTGTGTACTGTGGTCCATCGGCATGCTGTGATCCATGCTGTGATCCATGCTGTGGTCGCCATGTTGCATACCCGCCCCGTGTTGCATATTCCCCAGCGCACCGCCCATGCTGCCCATCATGTCGCCCATGCTGAGCCATTCCGCTTTGTCCAGCTCAGGCACGGCAGCGGTCAGGCCTTCGCGCACGGCAAGCGTGCCGCGAGCGTAGCCGGTGCGATCCATGGTCTGTGCGAAGATGGTGTAAGCATCGTCCTTAGGCGCGACGATTACGTCACAGGTCTGGCCGGGGCCGATGCGGAATTCATCCACGCTGACCGGCTCGACATTCATCCCGTCCGCCTGAACGACCGTCAGCTTCAGTCCCGGAATGCGCACGTCGAAGAAGGTGTTGGATGCGCCGCCGATGATACGCAGGCGTACCTTTTCTCCCGGTTTGAATAAACCTTTCCATCCGCCTGCCGGTGTTGTGCCATTCATCAAGAAGGTCATGACACTGGACGATAGATCTGCCAGATCAGTCGGATTCATGCGCATCTCATTCCACATGCCGCGTTTATCAATCGCGGCTTTGTAACCGTCTCTTGAGGCATCGCGGAGAAAGTCTCTAGCGGTAGGCTGGTTGTAATTGGAATAGTCGCTCTGCGTTTTGAGTAGCGCAAACAGATGCGACGGATCAGTATCACTCCAGTCTGACAGCATGATCACATGGTCACGATCTGCCCGAATCATCTCTCCCTCTTTCGGTTCGATGATGATGGCACCGTACATGCCCGTTATTTCCTGCATACCGGAATGCGAGTGATACCAGTATGTCCCGCTTTGGCCTACCTTAAACCGGTACGTGAACGTCTCCCCCGGCGCAATGCCCGTAAAGCTGATACCCGGCACACCATCCATTTGGTATGGCAGCAAAATGCCATGCCAGTGTATGGAGGTGGATTCGCGCAGCTTGTTGGTCACGCGGATCGTGACCGTATCGCCTTCACGCCATCGAAGCGTAGGCGCAGGAATCGACCCGTTGATGGTGGTCGCAATGCCCGGATTACCGGTGAAATTGACGGGCGACTCTGCCACCACCAGATTGAAATCTGTACCGCTAAGCTCTGGCGCAGCGCCGGTGACGGTGTCCGCACTGCCTGCCCAAGCTGGCTTAAAAAGTGATGGCATACCTAGCAACAAACCACCTGCTGCCAACCCTTGCACAAACCGGCGGCGTGCCATATTCGGCACGGGTAAGGAAATTGAAGAATAGTTTTTCATAAAAGCACTTCCTGTAAATACATTATCAAAAAAAGCGAAAATTTGCTGTCTTCTCTAAGACTTAGACGGACTGCGGCAAGCCACCATGCAATGCGGGACAGAAATTCGGACTATCGTCAGGTGTCGGCCGGAAACTACGCTAGCAGAATCAGCAGATGGATTTGCCCCGCATCAAATCATGCAAGCGGAGGAGGAAGGAGTGGTTTGAAAGTAGTAGAGATAAATCGCAGTGGAACAGACATGGGAGACTGTAACGAAGGGGAGATTTTGGCGATCTCAAAACTGGTTGTCACCGCATGACCGGAACATGCGAATGCACAAACGCCACAATCGCTGTGTGTGTCTTGGTCGTGTACGCCGCAATGAACTTCAGCCATGTTCCCGACCAGCGCTGGAGATTGATGCAGGGTGGCGACATGCCCGGAATGATGCGATTCAACCCCGCGCATCTGAACTGCGTGAGAGTCTCTTACTATGGTCTGCCCTGTCATGGTCTGCCCTGTCATGGTCTGCATAGTGACCGTCATAGCCAAAGCATTACCCGCAAAAAGAGGCAGCCAGATAGCCATCAGGACGACGATAAATTTTCTGCATAAATTGACCATATTTGATTCGAATCGTGACAGATTGCACTGAACAAGTCAATCAAACAGATGGGCCGCATATCTCAACACTCTCATCCTATATTTATGGACATGCAGATCATGGTAGTGAGCTTGGTCACGAAAATTTTCTAAAATCCCATGAAAATTTATTCACCACTGAAAAATTACGCATCGCAAACCCGAATAATTGATCGTCAAAAATCGCTAGGACTGCTCATTTACCCATTCCACAAACACGGGTTACTTTTTGATCAAACTACACACTATATGCGCCGTTTTTTGTGCATGAATTGTCCATTTTTTGATCAAAATGGTTAAAAATATGCAAATTTTTTGTCATATATATAGGTGCACTATATCTCCCAAATTCTCACCATGAAATTTGCCTTTCAACCCACTTTCTGTTGAAATTCCAAACCCGAACAAATTACTCAATTGTTTCGCTCATGTCCGCATCAACCCCCCCTGATTCACAGCATCAAACTCTGTTCCGCGCGCTTCGTGCTTTGTTGCCCGCCGCTTCGGTGTTGACTGATGCAGAAGATTTGCGCCCTTTTGAATGCGATGGATTATCGGTTTATCGGCGCTTGCCGCTGGTGGTGGTTTTGCCTGAGACCGTCGCACAGGTGCAGGCAATCATGCGTTTGTGCAGCGAAATGAATATCCCTGTTGTGGCACGTGGTGCGGGCACCGGCCTTTCTGGTGGTGCATTGCCGTTGGAAGATGGTGTACTGCTCAGCTTGGCAAAGTTCAACAAAATCATAGATGTAGATGTCGCCAACGCAATGGCGCGGGTACAACCCGGCGTTCGCAATCTGGCGATTTCACAGGCGGTATCACAGCACGACTTATATTACGCACCCGACCCTTCTTCGCAAATCGCCTGCACCATCGGCGGCAATGTCGCAGAGAATTCCGGCGGTGTGCATTGCCTTAAATACGGCCTGACGGTACACAACATCTTGCAACTCAAGTTGGTGACGGTGGATGGCGAACTGCTCACTATCGGCGCGGAAACACTGGATGCGCCGGGTTACGATCTGCTGGCACTGATGACCGGATCAGAAGGTATGCTGGGCATCATTGTTGAGGTCACGGTCAAGCTATTGCCCATGCCGGATCGTGCGCAGGTAATCCTCGCCGCATTCGATGATGTGGTGAAAGCGGGTGAAGCGGTAGGTGCGATCATCGCAGCAGGCATCATCCCGGCAGGACTTGAAATGATGGACAAGCTCGCGATACAGGCTGCTGAAGATTTTGCGCATGCCGGTTATCCGCGTGATGCGGCTGCAATCTTGTTATGCGAGTTGGACGGCACGAATGCTGAAGTGTCTGAACACGTCATGGCAGCTCGCGAAGTGTTGCAATTGAGCGGCGCGACCGAGGTACGCACAGCGGAAGATGAAGCTGAGCGGCAGCTATTCTGGAAAGGCCGTAAATCTGCCTTCCCCGCCGTGGGACGCATCTCTCCAGATTATTATTGTATGGACGGCACGATTCCGCGCCGCGAGTTACCCCGCGTGTTGCAGCAAATCAGCGAGTGGTCCGCAGAATACGGCCTGCCGGTTGCGAACGTGTTTCATGCCGGTGACGGCAATATGCACCCGCTGATTTTGTTTGATGCCAACAAACCCGGTGAACTGGAACGCACCGAGGAGTTCGGACACAAGATATTGACCTTATGTGTAGAGGTCGGCGGCACCATCACTGGCGAACATGGTGTCGGCATGGAGAAGATAGACACGATGTGCGTGCAGTTCCAGTCCGCGGAATTGCAGCAATTCCACGCGGTAAAGCATGCCTTCGACCCCAACGGCCTGCTCAATCCCGGCAAGGCTGTGCCTACCCTGCATCGCTGTGCCGAATTCGGCGCGATGCATGTGCATAATGGGCAATTGGCGCACCCTGAACTGGAGCGTTTTTAATGAAAATCCAAATTTTGTCGCAATTTTTTCTCGCGCCTTGTCTTGCCTAGAACTTTGAATTTTAAAATATTTATGAAAAGTTCAGACATAAGCAACGATCTTCAGCAGCAAGTCCAGCAGGCCATCACGGATGGCACGCCGCTCAACATCTGTGCTGGCAACAGCAAGACTTTTCTCGGACGCGATCCGGCGGGTGAGTCGACAGGACAGGCATTCGATGTCAGCGAACACTGCGGCATCATCAATTACGATCCCCGCGAATTGGTTCTTACTGCCCGTGCTGGCACGCTGATGAGCGAGATTGAATCCACGCTTGCCGAGTCCGGGCAGATGTTGGCTTTCGAGCCACCCCATTTTGGTTCTACCGCAACACTAGGCGGGACAATTGCCAGTGGCCTGTCCGGTTCGCGGCGTCCTTTTTCAGGCTCGGTGCGTGACTTCACACTGGGCTGCAAGGTGTTGAATGGTAGTGGTGAGATATTGAATTTTGGTGGTCAGGTGATGAAGAATGTCGCGGGCTATGATTTATCACGTTTGATGGTGGGTGCTTATGGCACGCTAGGTGTATTATTGGATATCAGCCTTAAAGTCTTGCCACGCCCCGCATCCAGTGAGACGCTAAAGTTTGAGTGCAACCCGGAACAGGCAATAGCCCGAATGAGTGCCTTGCTGTCCCAGCCCTACCCTGTTGATGCAGCTTGTTTTCATGGCGAACGCTTGCATCTCAGGCTGAGTGGCAGTGCTCAGGCCGTTAAACATGCGCAGCTGCAATTGGGCGGTGAAGTGATGCCCGATAGTGTTGAATTCTGGCGTACGCTGAACGAGCATGAATTGTCGATATTTAATACCGCAACCACGCTATATCGCATCATGGTTAAACCCGCCACTCCGCCATTAAACATTGACGGGAAATGGTTGTTTGGTTGGGCCGGTGCGCAGCGTTGGTTAGCCAGCAATGCACCTGTTGAAACGATACGTGAGCAAGTTGCCAAAGTTGGCGGGCATGTCACTCAGTTTCGCGGCGGAGACCGCAACGGGGAAATCTTTTCACCGCTCGCACCGGCATTGATACCATTTCATCAACGCTTAAAGGCCAGCTTCGATCCACACGGATTATTCAACCGTGGGCGGATGTACGCGGAAATCTAACAATCATGCAAACAGACATCTCTCCTGAATTTCAAAACAAACCCGCTATTGCTGAGGCAGAAGCGATTTTGCGTTCTTGCGTGCATTGCGGCTTTTGCACCGCAACCTGCCCGACATATCAATTGCTCGGCGATGAGTTGGATAGCCCGCGCGGTCGTATTTACCTGATTAAAGAAATGCTGGAAGGCAAAACTGCCAGTGAAAAAACACGCTTACATCTTGACCGTTGTCTGGGTTGCCGCTCTTGTGAAACCACCTGCCCTTCCGGCGTGCAATATGGACATTTGCTGGATATCGGACGACAAGAGATCGAGCAGCGCGCACCCCGATCCTTGATACAAAAATGGGTGCGCAGTGCAATGTTGACTGTCATTCCTTACCCGGGTCGATATGCTGTTTCCATGCGGTTGGCACGTCTGGCAAAACCTCTGTTGCCCGCATCACTTCGACAAAAGATTCCTGCACACAGCAAAGCAGCAACTCGTCCACAGACGAGCCACACACGCAAGATGCTGGTACTTGAAGGCTGTGTACAACCCGTTTCAGCACCGAATACCAATGCTGCCGCGGCACGGGTGTTGGATAAGCTCGGCATCAGTTTGGTCAGCGCACCTCAAGCGGGTTGCTGCGGTGCGCTGCACCAGCATTTATCTGAAGCCGAAGCCGCGCTGACGAAGATGAAGAATAATATCGATGCTTGGTGGCCTCACGTTGAGCAAGGTGTAGAAGCGATTGTGATGACAGCCAGCGGGTGCGGTGTGATGGTGAAAGATTATGGTCATGCTTTGCAGCACGATGCAGAATATGCCACTAAGGCAGCGCGCATCAGTGATCTGACACGAGACCTGTGTGAGGTGTTGCGCGATCAAAATCTGGCTGCAATAAGTGACATCGGCAAAAGTGTAAGCGTCGCCTATCAATCTTCCTGTACCCTGCAACACGGACAGAAACTCAGCGGGGCGGTAGAAAGCATACTGCAACGTTGCGGCTATACACTCACGACTGTACCTGACAGTCATCTGTGCTGCGGCGCAGCGGGAACCTACACGTTGTTGCAGCCAAAGTTATCACAACAGCTATTAGGCAATAAATTAGCGGCATTGACGCAGGGCAAGCCTGACGTGATTGCCAGCGCAAACATCGGCTGCCAGCTTCATCTGGCCAGCGCGACCCAGATTCCGGTAAAACACTGGATAGAGCTATTAGATAAATAGAAGCAATCATTCGTAACTACTTTAAGGAGAGCAACAATGGCAATCAAATCTTTCTACCCACCCCAACGCACCTTGATGGGCCCCGGCCCTTCTGATGTCAGCCCCCGCGTATTGTCTGCCATGGCACGCCCGACGCTGGGTCACCTTGATCCGCTGTTCGTGGGCATGATGGACGAGTTGAAAGAGATGTTGAAATATACGCTGCAAACCAAGAACGAACTGACCATGCCGGTTTCCGCACCTGGTTCAGCGGGCATGGAAACCTGCTTCGACAATCTGGTCGAACCCGGCGACAAGGTCATCGTGTGCCAGAACGGCGTGTTTGGCGGACGTATGAAAGAAAACGTGGAGCGTGCCGGCGGTGTTGCGGTCATGGTAGAAGACGACTGGGGTCGCGCTGTTGATCCGCAAAAACTGGAAGATGCGCTAAAAGCCAATACGGATGCGAAGATCGTCGCCTTCGTCCATGCCGAGACCTCAACGGGTGCAATGTCGGATGCTAAAACGCTGGTCGAAATCGCTCATAAGCATAACTGCCTTACCATTGTGGATGCCGTCACGTCATTGGCGGGTTCGGAGCTACGTGTAGATGACTGGAAAATAGATGCGCTTTATTCTGGCACGCAGAAATGCCTGTCCTGCGCACCCGGCCTGTCGCCCATCACCCTCAGCGAAAATGCGCTGGAGAAAATCAGAAATCGCAAAACGAAAGTTCAGAGCTGGTTCATGGATCTGAATCTGGTAATGGCTTACTGGGGTGGGTCCGGCAAGCGCGCCTATCACCATACCGCACCGGTAAACGGCCTGTATGGACTGCACGAGTCACTGGTAATCCTGCAAGAAGAAGGGTTGGAAAACTCATGGGCTCGCCATCATAAAAACCATCTTGCACTACGTGCCGGATTTGAAGCGATGGGCTTGAGCTTCATCGTGCCGGAATCAGAGCGTCTGCCGCAACTCAATGCGATCAATATCCCTGAAGGGGTGGACGATGCCGCTGTGCGTTCTTCATTGCTTAATGATTATCAGCTTGAAATCGGTGCTGGTCTGGGTGTGATGGCAGGCAAGGTGTGGCGCTTCGGCTTGATGGGACACGCCAGCAATGCGCGCAACATCCTGATCTGTCTGGGTGCACTGGACGATGTGTTGAGCCGGATGAATGCGCCGATTCAACGTGGTGTCGCCGTTGCAGCAGCACAAAAAGTATTGTCGGCGTAACCTCCTTGTACCCACATCGTATATGAGGCTATCAATTCAAATGACGGGTTGAAAAAAAGCTGACTGAAATATTAATCCCCTGATATCCGAACTATCAGGGGATTTTTCATTCTGAGTGGTGTAATGCTCAAATAATGCACAAATAAAATCATCAACAAAAGTTATCATTTTTATCGTAAATTTATTAAGAATTCTCATAATCGAGTGGCAAATCAAGGGGCTCAGGTTGAGCGAACCCCATTAGTTCTGCTATGGTATCAATTAATATTATTCGTGGATTTTCGAAGAAGCTCAGGTTAGCCCAGCGCTTCCACGTTGAATGTATTTAGCCCTGAATTCATTCATCCCGAATTCATTCATTTAAAAAGTTAGATTGCTCATATGAATCACTATATACGATTGGTATTTTTGGTCTTAATTTCGCTGATAGCAGGGTGCGCCGGGGTTCAAGAAGATACAACATACGACGGCCCCTTAAGTTGGCCGCAGCCGCCCGATCAACCGCGTTTTGCCTATGAAACCGCTCTACATTCAGCTGCCAATATCGCTGACATAGGTGAAGAAGACGTCTTGCAGGCGCAATTAACCAATAGCGAAGTGGTGAGCGACGCTCCGGTAATGGGCAAGCCCGCATCCGTTGCCGCAAGAAATGGCAAGATATATGTAACAGATACTAAACGAAACAACATTGCCGTATTTGATATACCCCGCCGAAGAATTTTCTTTATGGGCATGCGAAAACCCGGCGATTTGGCAAGCCCTGCGGGTATCACACTCGATGTGGATATGAATGTTTACGTCGCTGATTCTAAAAAGCGCAAGATATTTGTATATGACAGTCTAGGTTATATTAATCGCACCCTCGGGGGGCCGGATAGTTTAGAGCGACCTACCGGAGTGGCAGTAAGCCCAGATGTTCAAAGAATCTATGTTGCAGATCGTTCCTTCAACGACAGCGACAATCACCGTGTCGTGGTTTTCGATTGGTGGGGCCAAGTGATACAGGTGATCGGTAGTCGTGGAAGCGGAGATGGTGAATTCAACATCCCCACACAGCTTGCAGTTGCGCCGGATGGAACGCTTTATGTTCTGGATTCAGGGAATTTTCGCGTACAAGTATTTGATAAGGAAGGAAGGTTCTTAAGGAAATTCGGCCGACTGGGTAAAGAGTTCGGTAATTTTTCGCGCCCCCGTAGTATTGCCGTTGATGACAGCGGCCTCGTATACGTAACCGACTCTAATTTCAATAATATCCAGATATTCAACCCTGAGGGGCAATTGTTACTCTCTATCGGTGAAGGGGCTTTGTTCAGTAATCCGGGGCAATATGGCATGTTAAATGGCATATCGGTTGATGAAACGGGGAGAATTTATGTTGTGGACCAGTTTTTCAATAAAGTAGAGGTTATCCGAAAGCTAAGCGATAGCGAAGGAAAGAGATTGCTTGAGGAAGCCATGCTTGAGGAGACTCCTTAAAAGATAGTTTCCATGCCGCCACACTTTCTTATTTTTGAGAACCCATTGCCGTGTTTTTGTACTGAGAAATCCAAGAAATGGTAAATTTAGGCACTACTACTTATATGGTTATATGTGGATATTTTGGGCTTCCATAATCATTTTCATACGGTAGTCTGGTGGCTAGCTTGATATGTGTTAGAATGCGGCCCATTAAAACTAGATTTAACAGATGAATTTTTTGGCTTGGCTTGATTGTTGCTGACTTTATGCTTAGTCAACCATTGTAGTTGGGCTCAGTATCACGGCTTCCTAATGATACAATTTTTTTTGCAGAATTTATGAAATACGATTGAGGGTTTGAGTATGCTTAGTATCCATAAATTAAAGACAACTGGCTCACATTGGGCTAGTCGAATACTTGCATTGATGTTGATTGGTATCTCGATCAATCATTTCGCTTGGAGCGCTGCTTTCACAGGGCCCAGTCCCCAAGATCAAACCAGATTCAGCAATATTGGTTCTATTGCCAACACACGGCACAACTTGACCCAGAATACGACGACATCGCCCACTGGTTCAATCGGCGCTTCTATGAACGGGGTGCGTAACGATTATGGCCAAGTCTGTGTTTATTGCCATACTCCACACGCAGCAAACTCGACAGCGGCTGCACCACTGTGGAACCGTACGATTAAGGCTCACACCTATGCTACCTACGACCAGTTGGGAACCCAATTGACACAGGTAGTTGGCCAGCCCGGCCCAGCTTCTTTGACTTGTTTATCCTGCCATGATGGACTAACAGCGATCGACTCGATTATCAATATGCCTGGCTCAGGCATGGCTGATAATGCTCAGGCAACCACCCAAAACGCAACTTTTCTAGACACATGGTCTGGCAACGCAGGGGGCTTTAGTGCTGCACCTTCTCATGCAGGCCTGAACAGTGATGACAGTACAGCAAACGGTTTTGTCGCAGGTAATGGAACCGGCCAAACTAACATCACTCAAGGTTCTGCGAACTCAGTTATTACAAATACCGGACCGCCAACTACGCCTCCAGGTGGTTCTGTGACATTGACTGGTTGTAACCCCGGCGTTCTTGTTGGTCTTCTCCCGGTAGGATATTGTCTTTACACTGTCACCACACCAGCTACACTTGACCCTGCGGCAGGTTGCCTTGTGTGTCACGCAGACGACGGTAGTGTGGGTGGCTATTCCGGTGTGATTGCAGATTTCAGAATATTCAATATCGGCACCGACTTAACAAATGACCATCCGGTTGGTATCACCTTCCCGGCGACTACTGGCGCAGGTACGGACTGGAACACGCCTGGAGGCACGAAAGGCACATCACTGTTTTTCGACAATGACTCGAACGGTCAGATGGCAAAAGACGAAATACGTACCTATGCCGGTAAAGTCGAGTGTGCTTCCTGCCACGATCCACATGGCGTACCTTCAGCGGGGCCTGGTACAGAGCACAACCCAACCTTCCTACGAGTAGATAACTCTGATGCCTCTGCTGTTTGCCTGACATGCCACAATAAGTAATTTATTGGATATGATTAATTAATTACTTGAAGTAGATTGACAAAAGACCTTCCTCTGGAAGGTCTTTTGCTTTTCTAGTCTTAAAGCACCTCTCAAAGCACCTAAGTGGCTTGGCTTGCCGCCTCAACTTTTCCGTTTTGAACGGCATCGTGATAATCTTTCATCATGACCGGTCACTAACATTGATTAATATGGCTTTGATTTCCCAGTCATCTTTATTGATGATGATCGCGATAAGCAATAATCCTCAGGAGGCGAAATGTCCAACATAGAATCAGTATTGAATGAAACCCGTGTTTTCAGCCCTGCCGCTGAATTCGTCAAGCAAGCCAACGTGTCCGGCATGGAAAGTTATCAAACGTTATGCGCTGCTGCGGAACAGGATTACACGGGTTATTGGGCCGGATTGGCGCGCGAGAATATCATTTGGAAAAGGCCGTTCACCCAATCTCTGGACGAAAGCGATGCGCCCTTCTATAAGTGGTTTGAGGATGGTGAGCTGAATGTCTCCTACAACTGTCTGGACAAACATCTCGACACTCAGCCTGATAAAACTGCACTCATCTTCGAGGCTGATGATGGCAAAGTAAGCCGTGTCAGCTATCGCGATTTACATGATCGTGTATGCCAGTTCGCCAACGGACTTAAATCACGCGGCATTAAAAAGGGGGACCGTGTCATTATCTATATGCCGATGAGCGTGGAAGCCGTTGTAGCAATGCAAGGTTGTGCACGTATCGGTGCTATCCATTCAGTCGTGTTCGGCGGATTCTCCTCCAAAAGCTTGTACGAGCGCATCACAGATGCGCAGGCTGCGGCAGTCATCACCGCAGATGGTCAATATCGTGGCGGCAAGGTCATGCCTCTCAAGCCTGTGGTGGATGAAGCACTCGGTTTGGGGGATGGATGCAATGACGTTCATAGTGTGATCGTCTATCGCCGCACAGGGGCCGACGTGAAATGGAACGATAAAATTGAAGTATGGTGGCATGATCTGGTTCAGTCCCAGCCCTCAAGCTGCGAACCGGAATGGGTCGGTTCAGAGCACCCCTTGTTTATCCTGTATACCTCCGGCTCAACAGGCAAGCCTAAAGGCGTCCAACATTCAACTGGCGGATATCTGCTTGGCGCGATGTTGTCAATGCAATGGGTATTTGACTACAAACCATCCGATATCTTCTGGTGTACCGCTGACGTCGGCTGGATTACTGGTCACAGCTACGTCGCCTATGGCCCATTGGCTATGGGTGCGACCCAAGTCATCTTTGAAGGTGTACCTACCTTTCCGGATGCCGGCCGCTTTTGGAAAATGATTCAAGATCATCAAGTCACGACTTTCTACACCGCGCCGACTGCGATTCGCTCACTAATCAAGCTAGGAGAGGGTTTACCCAAAAAATACGATCTCTCCAGCCTACGATTACTTGGCACGGTCGGAGAGCCGATCAACCCGGAAGCATGGATGTGGTATTACACCGAGGTTGGACAATCGCGTTGTCCTATCGTCGATACTTGGTGGCAAACCGAAACCGGTAGCCACATGATCGCCCCGCTCCCGGGTGCGATGCCCACCAAACCCGGCACCTGCACGCTGCCGCTTCCCGGTATAGATGCATGTATCGTCAACGAAGCCGGTGATGATGTGAGCGACCAGAACGGTGGCTATCTTGTCATCAAGCGTCCATTTCCCTCACAAATCCGTACTATCTGGGGTGACCCAGAGCGTTATAAGCAATCCTACTTCCCCGCCGAAATGCGTGGTTATTACTTAGCGGGTGATTCCGCACGTCGTGACGAAGATGGATACTTCTGGATCATGGGTCGCATCGACGATGTCTTGAACGTATCGGGCCATCGTCTGGGCACCATGGAAATCGAGTCCGCATTGGTCGCCAATCCGCTGGTCACCGAAGCTGCCGTCGTCGGAAAACCACATGAAATCAAAGGGGAAGCCGTCGTCGCCTTCGTCGTCCTCAAGGGAGCGCGTCCGACCGATGCTGCTCAAACCAAAGAAGTCATCGAGACGCTCCGCAAGTGGGTTGGTACAGAGATAGGCCCTATTGCAAAACCCGAGGATATCCGCTTTGGTGATAACCTCCCCAAGACCCGCTCCGGCAAAATCATGCGACGTCTGCTTCGCGCCATCGCCCAAGGACAAGCAATCACTCAGGATGTCTCGACACTGGAGAATCCAGCCATACTCGAACAACTGAAGGAAGTCATTCAGTAAAGGTTACCAAGTCAAATTTGTAGTACGTTAAGAACCAAAACCCGGCTTGGTATAAACTAATGAGCTGGAAATGGTGCAATAGACAGTTTGTCACCCTGACCATTGGTGTTGCAGATTTAACCTCACATCCTTTTTAAAGTTGACCTAGTTTCTATTCCTCAGCTAATATCGTACGGGTTCCTTCCAAAAGGTTTCATGTGCCGTTGATTCGATTAATATTTTCTGCTTTATTCGCCGTTTTTATGGCAATAAGCCTTGCTTCTGCAAATTCAGAAGTTGAGTTGGCGCTCAACAGTCCTGAAGCTAAAGAAATCGCTCCGCTTTGGCTACCGTCTGCCCGCGATATCCGTATCGAACTACTGCCTGAACCTGTAGCAATCGAACCGACGGATTTATGGCCGCGAATTCGCAACAATTTCGGGATGCCTCCCCTTAAGTCCAGACTAATTAAGAAACACGAAAAATGGTATGCACGTAATCCTGAATATGTTTTACGTATGACGGAGCGCGCGCGACGCTACCTGTTTTATATCGTTGAAGAAGTTGAACGCAGAGGCATGCCATCCGAGATCGCACTATTACCTATCATCGAGAGTGCCTTCAGACCGGGAGCTAATTCATCCGCAGGTGCTTCTGGTATATGGCAATTCATCCCCTCTACAGGCAGATATTTCGGTTTGGAGCAAAACTGGTGGTTTGACGGCCGACGTGACGTCATTGGTGCAACCAATGGTGCGTTAGATTACCTGCAAAAGCTGCACAAGCAGTTTGGAGATTGGCAGTTGGCGCTGGCCGCATATAACTGGGGAGAGAATGCTGTCGCTCGTTCACAAGCCAGAAATCGCAGACGGGGTAAACCAACGGACTACTCTAGCATTAGAATGCCGCGCGAAACGCGCAACTATGTCCCTAAACTGATGGCCGTTAAAAACATCATTAGTGACCCGGAAAGCTTTGGACTCGCACTAAGTGAAATTTCTGATGAACCGTACTTTACTGCTGTCGCAACTTCTCAGCATATTGATGTGAAAGTCGCTGCTGAGTTGGCAGATATTTCCGTCGAAGAGTTCAACGCATTAAATCCCGCTCATAACCGACCCGTCATGCTACAGGACACCAGCGAAATAGTGCTGTTACCCATAGATAAAGTAGAAACCTTTCAAAACAACCTTGCCAAGACCGATAAGCGGCTTGTTACTTGGCAACCATACGAAAGCGAAAAAGGGGAACGGTTTTCACGAATTGCTAAACGTTTTGGTCTCACTACAAGAGAATTACGCTCTGCAAATGGCCTTTCCAAATATGCTAAGGAGAGTAATGGACAAACGTTGTTAGTACCCATTGTGGACGAAGACTCCGCTGTTGAATTTACCGCTTTCAATACGCACCCATCGGCAGTCGCGGAAATGTATGGTGCTATACGTTATACCGTTCGCCGAGGTGACACTATTTCCGGAATCGCTCATCGCTTCAGGGTCAGTCAAAGACAGTTAATTGAAGCCAACAATGGCCGCACATTCCTGCGCATCGGCAAACGCTTCAATATCGTGCTTGCTGACCGCTACACCAAACGTAAACGCCGCGCCTCCAGAAATAAATCCAACGTACGCAAGGTAAAAAGCTCTAAATCTGCATATAGCAAAGCTAGCAAAGATATTTAATCTACATCCCCTTTATTCCGACAATAAATGGCAATGTATTTTATGGGTGTCTGATATTGCCACCATCGTCGGGTATTTTAAACGGCATGCTTCAATCACATGCGGGCAGCGTGGTGCAAAATGACAGCCTTGAGGCGGGTTGGACGGTGAGGGCATATCTCCCTCCAGCTTGATAAATGTTTTGCCTTCCTCGCTTATTCGTGGCACTGCCGACAATAGTGCCTGCGTATATGGATGCTTAGGTGCATTCAAAACCTCCATTGCAGTACCGCGTTCGACAATGCGCCCCAGATACATCACACACACTTCATGTGCAAGATACTCTACGACTGCAAGATTGTGGGTGATGAACAAGTAGCCCAGCCCTAAGTCCCTTTGCAGACTTTTGAGTAGGTTTAATATCTGCGCTTGTACTGATACATCCAGCGCGCTGGTTGGCTCATCACATATCAATAGTTGGGGTGACACTGCCAGCGCGCGTGCAATGGCGATTCGCTGACGTTGCCCCCCGGAAAACTCGTGCGGATAACGCCATTTACTTTCGCTCGCGAGCCCTACCCTGTCCAACAGTTCATCAATATGGGTTTGTCGAGCTGCACCACTCTCACCGATATTCAGGGCACTCATCCCCTCTTCCAGTATCTCGGCGATTCGCATTTTGGGATTGAGTGACGCATATGGGTCTTGAAACACCATTTGCATTTTTGAATTTGAAGACTTTAAACCAGCCAATTCACTCCCATGCAGCCGCACGCTGCCGCCTGTAGGTAATACAAGTTGTAATAGCGATTTACCCAATGTGGTTTTGCCACAGCCGGATTCACCGACTAAGGCCAGCGTTTTTCCTTTTTGCAATGCCATTGAAACGCCGTCAACTGCCTTCACATGACCCACCGTGCGCTGCAGCAATCCTTTGCGTATCGGGAAGTGCACCTTGAGATTCTCAACTTGCAACATAGGCTCCCCATGCATGGATGTTGAATCATGCGCCAATGAAACTTCACTCTCGCTTTCAGATTGCTCAACGGGTGCATCGTTACTCGAATGAAGGTGACAGCGCACCCCGTGACCTTCCGCCAGCAAAGTCCATCCAGGTGTTTCCGCATTACACAATGCCCAAGCCTTGTCACAACGTGCGGCAAAACGACACCCCTTATTGATGCTACCCAAGGGTGGCACGCTACCCGGTATCGCAGATAATTGTTGTCCGGTGCGAGAAGCACTTGGCAGCGCAGCAAACAACTTCTTCGTGTAAGGGTGGAGTGGATTTGAAAACAATTGCTCGCGCGACGCCTGCTCTATGATCTGTCCCGCATACATCACGCCAACGCGATGTGCATTCTCGGACACGACACCAAGATCGTGAGTAATCAGCAGCATTGCCATGCCTGTCTTGGCTTGCATGTCTCTAAGCAATTGCAACACCTGCGCCTGTATCGTCACATCCAATGCCGTCGTAGGTTCATCGGCAATTAGCAGCTTAGGGCTACCTGCCAAGGCCATTGCAATCATCACACGTTGTTTCATACCGCCAGATAACTGGAAAGGATATTCACGCACTCGACGAGTAGCGTCAGGAATGCCAACATGATCTAGCAACTCAACGCTACGCTGTTGCGCAGCAGCACCTGCCATCCCATGATGCAATGCCAATACCTCAGTGATTTGTTCGCCCACTGTCATCACCGGGTTCAGGCTTAGTCCGGGTTCCTGAAAGATAATCGACATCTTTCCGCCGCGCATCTCACGCATCTCACGCTCTGGCAAACTGTGCAACTCCTGCCCCTCAAGTTGCGCTGTTCCGGCTGCAATCCTGACGCCGTCAGGCAGCAGTCGCATCAAGGACAACGCAGTCATGGACTTGCCGCAACCCGATTCTCCAAGCAGTGCAAATGTCTCCCCTGAAGCGATATCAAAAGAAACGTCTTCCACAATATGAGCACCATTGTTCAAACAGATACTTAGGCCCTGTACTTTGATCAGGCTCATGCTTTAGCCTCAGTTCGATTCAAGCGCGGGTCAAAAGCATCCCTGACTGCATCAGCAAACAAGTTAGCTGCAAGCACCAACACCAGCATAAAACCGAAAGCAGAAACCAATGCCCACCAGACCATAGGCTCTCTAGCCATCTCAAGTCTTGCCGCATTGATCATGGTGCCGAAACTGATCATAGAGGGATCGACTCCGACACCGACATAAGACAGCACTGCTTCCGCCAGCACCAACGCCGAAAAATCCATCACTAGCGCAATGAGAATAATGTGCATCACGTTGGGCATGATGTGCCTGGCTAGGATACGCATTGATGACACACCAAAAGCCTGAGCAGCCTGGATATACTCCATCTCTCGCAACTTCAATGTTTCACCCCTCAGCAAACGACATAAGCCAGTCCAACTGGTTACGCCAAGGATCAGGCACAGAAAGACCAACCGTAAATCTGCACGAGAAGCCGTGGTATCAAACCACTCCGGATGGGTATTGATCGTTACCTGCATCATCAATACTGCGGCAGCAATGAGCAATACGCTTGGAATCGAACTCAACACTGTATAGATATACTGGATAACATCGTCTACCCAGCCTCGAAAATATCCGGCTGCAATGCCAAAGAACAGTGCTAAAGGCAGTGTCACCATTGTTGTCACCGTTCCAATAATCAGACCGGTTCGGATGCTTTTCAGTGAAAGGTACAACACATCCTGACCTACCTTATCCGTACCCAGTACATGATAAACAGTCGCCAGATTAACCACGGCACCAATAAGGCAAGCAATGCTGATGACTGAAACAGATATTGCCGGGCCAGATATTCTTTTCCTAATCGCTAGTAACAAGAGCACACCCGCAATAAAGCCTGACAGCGCACCGAGCAAAGCACGTTTGGTCACGTCACTAACTCGTTCTGTGATATCTGTCAGGTGAGCACCACCGTATTTCAATCGCGGGTAATCCCGTATCGCATGCCCCTGATCGTCCGTCATGCTCTCCTTGGCATACAGGGTCAGTGCAAACGGTGCTGAATATGTCTTCTCTGTATTCACTCTCAGCGGCTCTACAAGGTAGTCAAATACACTCAAGACTTCAGATGAGTACACCGTTTCACCTTTATTTTTTTCCGGCAAAGCTTCTCTGTAATGCAAGGTATCCAACAGACCCACCAGCAGAAATAGCGACAAGATCAGTAATGACACAAGCGCGACCTTGCTTTGTGCAACGCGCCGCCACGGTTGCAGTAGATGCTCATGCCGCCGTACGTACCACGCTGTCGCTACTCCCGCAGACAGCAGGAGGAACACCATCGCATCGCTCCATAGTAAAACTGGCATAAAGCTCATGAGAGACGCACCCGTGGATCAACTGCGGTATAGGAAATGTCAGTCAGTATCAGGCCGACGATGTATAGCACTGAGCCTAAAAAAACCATCGCACGAACCACGCCAAAGTCCTGAGCATTGATCGCATCTATGGTATAGCTGCCTAGCCCCGGGATGCCAAAAAACGATTCGGTCAGCAAACTGCCCATGAACAGCAGTGGGATTACCACCACAACGCCAGTCAGGATCGGAATCATTGCATTCTGCAGTACATGTCGAAACAACACTCGAAACTCAGATAAGCCTTTTGAACGAGCAGTTCTTACATAGTCTTTGCCGATTTCTTCAATAAAAATCGTTCGATACCAGCGGCTACTTGAACCTACTCCCCCAACAATTCCAATAAGAATAGGGAGCACCACAAACTTAAGACTACTCATACCACTGACATAACCGGAAATAGGCACCAAATTCCACAATTTGCTCACCAGAAATTGTCCGCCAATGATGTAGAAAAGCGTGGAAATAGACATAAGCAGCACACAGATCGCTACTCCCACCATATCAAGTGCTGTCGCGCGAAACAAAGTCATCATCAAGGCAAAGCTGATATATACAATCAGGCCGACCAGAAAAGTGGGTAAAGCAATCGCCAAACTCGGCCCCATCCTAGTCGCTATTTCCCGACTAATACTGCGTCCGTCATCTGAATAGCCAAAATCCAACATGAACATGCTGGCAGATCTTTGCCAGAAAATAGTGTCTGTCAAATGACCCGTACCGCTGGCCTCACTGTTGATCATCAGCGGTTTGTCATATCCGTGCTGGTGCTTCCATTTATCTATAGCCTCGGGCGTCACACGCTTTATACCAAGCTGCATACGTGCCATATCATCAGGTGTATTCACCACAAAAAACAACCCGAAAGTCAGCACATTCACCCCTATAAGAATAGGAATGGCATACAAAATACGTCGAATAAGATAGTCAATCATTCAGCAAAAAAACCAATAAATTTTGTAACGTTGTCGAACAATAAGATCATACGTAATCTCTATGCTTCATAATTCATTCAGATACGGTCAAGGTAGAACAATTTGCGCCTTGAATGAAAATAGGTAGAATGGCTCCTGTTGTTGTGCATAGCACCTCACTCGGGGTGGTATGCACCTAATAATTAAATAATACAACAATGCCATGAGGAGAAAGACATGTTTCACATTAAAAGCATTATTTCCATCTGCCTCGCAATGACCGTATTGCTTGCTTGCTCTACAAAAACCCCTCCAACCGCAGATAACGCCGATGTAGACACTATGCCGATGGAGGCAACCGCTTCTATGGATGAGGCGTCCGCACCCGTTGAAGAAACTGCCGCAATGGATGAGGCTCCATCACCGATTGAAGAAACTGCCGCAATGGATGAAGCCCCTGCACCGGTTGAAGAAACTGCCGCAATGGGTGAAGCTCCTGCACCGGTTGAAAAAACTGCCGCAGTGGATGAAGCTCCTGCACCGGTTGAAGAAACTGCCGCAGTGGATGAAGTTCCTGCACCTGTCGTGGTCGCTGCGAAACCTAAAGCCACTGCCCCATTAACCGAAAAGCAATTGCGAGGTGGGCCTGGTGATCCGATTATAGGAGAGGCAAAAGCGGTGTTATGCACTGGGTGTCATGGTCCCGCCGGTGTAAGCATGGATCCGTTGATTCCAAAACTTGCAGGGCAATACGGAAAATATATTGCAAAACAAGTCCGCAATTACCAAGCGAGTATCCGTACACATCAAATCATGGGTGCGATCGCTGCTTCTGTATCTGACGAAGATCTAGCCGATATGGGCGCTTATTTTGGAACACAAACCATTATGAAAGGTGATAAACCTTCCAACAATCAAGTTGGGAAAAATCTTTTTGAAAATGGTGATTTGAGTAGAATGCTGGTTCCCTGTAATAATTGTCATGGCGTTACCGGCAAGGGTCAGAACCCTCGCAACTCCGTGTTCCCGGTTATTGGCGGTCAACACAAGGAATACCTGTATGGGCAACTCATTAACTTCAAAAAAGGTACGCGAAACAACAGTCCGGGGGGCGTTATGAACATCATGGTACAACGCCTGACTGATGCAGAATTAGAAGCATTAGCAGATTACGTTTCCGGGCTATAGGACATTCATTTCGGACAGAAGTATCTAATTCAAATCGTTACTTCGACCTTAATATCTAAAGATTCAGGGAGATAAAATGAACAAATCAAAATTATTACTTTCATCATGGCTGATGCTGCTAGTTGTAGCATTACAGTCTACGGCAGTATATGCAGCAGATGCGCCTGCCAACATTAAAGCTGATCCTATAAATGGTAAAAAGATTTTTATGGAAGGCAAAGGTGACGCTTCCGCCTGTATCGGCTGCCACGGCTTCACTGGGCTTGGCAATGACATGATGGGAGCACCACGTTTGGCAAATATAGGTCAAGTCTATATCGCCAAGCAGTTGAACGACTTTGCGACTGCCTCGCGGATGCCTGAAGGAATGGGTGTGGTCATGCTGGGTGTTGGTGCAGCGTTGAGTGAGCAAGATCGTCGTGATGTTGGTGCTTATCTGGAATCTCTGCCAAACGAAGAAGAGCCATCTGACCTGAAATCACTTGCGGCCGATGGTACTAAAGTCGGCAATGCAAAAGCAGGCAAACAGATCGTCACAAAAGGAATCAAGGGCAAAGTTCCAGCATGTCAGGATTGCCATGGCTTCAATGGGCGCTCAGCACATATCCCAATGATTAACCAGCAAAAATATGTATATCTGGTTAACCAATTAACTGGTTTTAAAAATAACACCCGTACTAATGATCCAAAAGTAGATGGCGTTGGCATCATGCAGGGTATTGCCAAGAAGCTTTCCGGAGACAATATCGCAGATATTGCCGCGTTCTTGTCCACAGCACCGAGAGTTGCCCCATCATCAACAGCGTCAGCAACAGTAGCAGCAACATCATTAGCATCCTACGACTTAGCAGAAAACATCAATCCGTTGACAGGTATGCCAGCTCCAAAAATTGAGAGTGCTGACACCATCAAGCTTAAAACCGGCGATGGTGATACGGTCTACGGGAAAAGTAATTCTCAACTTTGCCAAGGCTGCCACGGTGAAGACGGCAACAGTATTGATCCGCTGATTCCGAAGTTAGCCGGACAGTACGATAAGTACATTGCAAAACAACTACGCAATTACCAAGCGGGCATCAGGACTCACCAGATTATGAATGCGATGGCCGCAACGATTAGTGATGAAGAGCTAGCTGACATCGCCTCTTACTTCGCGAGCAATCCAACAATGAAGGGGACACCCTCCGAGACTACTAATGAGATGGGTAAAAATTTATTCTTGAACGGTAAAATTTCCCATATGGTGGTGGCTTGCGTCAATTGTCACGGTGTGAATGGTAAAGGCCTGACACCTAACACTTCAATGTTCCCTGTGATTGGCGGGCAACATAAAGCGTACTTGTCAAAGCAACTCTATGATTTCAAGAGGGACACACGTTTCAATAGTCCCAATGCGATCATGAACAGAATCGTACGCTCATTAAGTGATGAAGAGATTGATGCTTTGACGGAATATATTTCTGGATTGTAAGAGATGTGGCGGTCGTTGTTTGGTTGGATATTAATTTCATATCAGTATTCATCCCATGATGACCGCCCATAAACGGTTCACTGGTTTATAGACTGCAACCTACGAGGAAGCTTGTGTGATGCACATGAAACCCATCCTATCAATACTGCTGGCCGCACCCTTACTACTACTCTCATCAGTTTCGTTTTCGCAGGCGTATTTTGACGAGCAGATGGGGGTGAGGATGAAATCCCCCCTGTGCGTTGGCTGCCACGGTAGCGGAGGTGAGGTCAATCCTCTCACTGGCAGAGTACATCATAGCAATGACAGTCCTGATACAGTGAAGATTAGAAGCGCCCCCGGTAATCCGGAATCGGGAAGAGGCAAGTCTGAATTATGCCAAGGCTGTCATGGTGAAGACGGTAACAGCTACGACTCCAAAGTCCCCAAGCTGGCTGGACAATATGCGGCCTATATCTCAAAACAATTGAGGAATTATCAAAGTGGCATCCGTTCGCACCAGATCATGAATGCCATGGCTGCTACGATTACCGATGCGGACTTGGATGATATAGCTGCCTATTTCGCCGCCCAACAAAAAATGGATGGCCCGGATTCAAGAATCAATAAACTTGGCCAAAAACTATTCTTCCACAGCGAGCCGTCCAGGGCGCACATGGCATGTGTCAATTGTCATGGTATTAGCGGTAAAGGGCTGACACCTAAGACCAATATGTTCCCTGTAATAGGCGGGCAACATAAAGAATATCTATATGCTCAATTGCTTTCTTTTAAATACGATGAGCGGGTCAACAGTCCGAACGCCATCATGAACAAGATTGCTAGCGTATTAACAGATGAAGAGCTTGAAGCTTTAGCAGATTATCTTTCTGAACAGTAGTTTGTGACTTCAATCTAGGTGAACAAACACCTTAATCTCGGTAAAGCTGCCATCTTGCTGACAAAATGTTTTACTGGTGCTGATTACTTATATGCAACAATAATCCTTCGGCAGCATCCTCAACCATATCCAGAACGCGCTCAAAGCCATCCGCGCCGCCGTAGTATGGATCCGGCACTTCACGCTCATTGTGATGGCGAGCATATTCCAAAAATAGTTTCGGTCTTGTTTCACAATCAGGTGGCACAATTCGATGCAGTATGGCGAGATTACCCATATCCATTGCAAGTACATAGTCAAAGCGATGAAAATCGTCTTGCTCCACTTGCCTGCCACATAAATTCCTCATATCGTAACCACGCTGAATTGCTGCCTGTTGCGTGCGTGAGTCAGGTTTTTTTCCTATGTGATAATCATGTGTTCCAGCAGAGTCTATGAATACCTTGTCGGTTAATCCAGCATTCTCCACATAGTGCCTAAACACCACCTCAGCAGTGGGTGAACGACATATGTTGCCCATGCATACAAACAACACCTTTACTTGATCACTCATTTACACTCCATCTGTTGATACATGAAAAACGTATTGTAACGTTTCAAAATGCTTATTATTTGACTATTTTAGTCAGGTTAACTACCATCATTCACAATTAAGCATTACAAATTATTTGAGAAATTCCTTTACGTGAAAATGCATAAACTTGACCAACTGAATTTCGAAAACACATTTGCACGCTTACCAGATAGCTTTCATACCCGCTTATTACCGACACCACTCTCCGCACCATACTTGGTGAGCTTTAATGCCAAAGCAGCACAACTCATCAATTTAGATACCTCAGAGGTTAATCGCGCCGATTTTGCCGATTATTTTAGTGGCAATATACAACTTTCCGGCGCTGATCCACTTGCGATGCTTTATGCCGGACATCAGTTCGGGCATTTCGTACCTCAACTCGGGGATGGACGCGCGATTCTGCTTGGTGAAGTTCGCAACAAGCAAGGTGAGCAGTGGGATATACAGCTCAAAGGGGCAGGCATTACGCCATATTCACGCCGTGGCGATGGCAGAGCGGTATTACGTTCCAGTATAAGAGAGTATCTTTGCTCTGAAGCGATGTATGGACTGGGGATTCCGACCAGCCGCGCTCTGTGTATCACAGGTAGTGATGAAAAAATCTATCGGGAAACTATTGAAACTGCCGCCGTGCTCACTCGTTTGTCCCCATCGCATATTCGATTTGGATCATTCGAAGTGTTTTTCTATCGCGGGCAACATGAACAAATAAAAACGCTGGCGGACTATGTCATTGCAAAACATTTCCCCACGCTGGTGGATGAAGATGACCAATATATCCAACTACTGAATGAAGTCATCCTTCGTACTGCAAAACTGATGGCGCAATGGCAGGCAGTCGGTTTTGCACATGGTGTGATGAATACCGACAACATGTCGATACTGGGGCTGACCTTCGACTATGGCCCCTTTGGTTTCATGGAAACATACGATGCCGGTTACATCTGTAATCATTCTGATCCTCAAGGTCGTTATGCCTTCGATCAGCAGCCGCAGGTCGGATTGTGGAATCTGGCTTGCCTAGCTCAGGCACTATCCCCCCTGATCCCCAAAGATGCCGCCGAATTGCTGCTGGATAGTTATGCTCCGAAATTTTACGAGCATTTTACTGCCATGATGGGAAGCAAGCTGGGCTTTAGCGAAGCAACTCGGGCTGACATTCCACTGATCTCAGAGTTGCTGGAAATGATGCAGGCCAGTCAAATTGATTACACAAACTTCTTCCGTGGCTTAAGTGGTTACAACTCGACCGCAGATGCTGACAATAGTCACGTACGCAATCAGTTCATTGACCGAGCTGCATTTGATGCTTGGGAAAAATCATATCGTGCCCGCCTACTTAACCAGCCTGGTAACGACCTTGAACGAAAAGTATTGATGGATAGCATCAACCCCAAATACATCCTGAGAAATTATCTTGCCCAGATTGCCATTGAAAAGGCTGAAAAATATCGCGACTTCTCTGAAGTCGAGGTATTGCTCAAGCTGCTTGAAAGACCATTCGACGAACAACCTGATATGGAAAAATATGCCGCCCTTCCGCCGGAATGGGCGCACAAAATATCGGTAAGTTGCTCATCCTGATCTCAATTCAAGGAGCAAAACTATTAGCGCACTAATGGCAACTCACTCCACTTCGTCGTATAAGCCGGACTCACATTGCCACGCTTCATTTGCCAGCTTTTTTCTATCCCTTCACTGGCGATTTTCAGCACACCTTTGCCCATCTTGTGATTGATTTTATCCAGCGTACTCATTAGCTTGGCAGAGTTGGGCGGCAATGCATGGTCCGTAAACAATTCGCCTTGGACACTCCCTGCGGGTGCGATGTCAGACAACATTACCCCTGCTTTCTGATAGCGAAACCCTTCCCGATAGATCGACCGCAAGCAAGCCAAAACTGCATCTATCAGTTCCCGGGTATCGTTGGTCGCATGAGGTAAGCCGATCATCATGCCCGGACTGTATTGCGGCTCTTTATCTTTATGCGGGTTAGTGCGGATATAAACATACGCAGTTGAGGCCACTGAGTTCTGGTGACGGAGTTTTTCTGCTGCACGAGACATATAGGCGCTGACGGATTCCTCCAACTCATGAAGCTCGGTGACATAGCGACCAAAGCTACGGGAGCAGATAATCTGCTGCTTGGCAGGCGCGACATCTACTGTTTCAAGGCAGGGCTCTCCTCTTAACTCCCTCACTGTCCTTTCCATCACCACACCGAAATGACGACGCAATCTGCTGACATCAAAATCTCGCAATTGCCTAACAGTATGTACACCACCCGCCTGAAGTCGAACATTCAGCTTACGCCCTATGCCCCACACCTCCCCCACTTCTATGCTGTCCAATATATCGTTGGCTTGTCTTCCAGCCATATCGGTAAAGTTACACACCCCATGATATTCCTGACGCTTCTTGGCAACATGATTCGCCAGTTTGGAGAGTGTCTTGGTCGATGCGATGCCGACACAGACCGGCACACCCACCCACTGTTTCATACGTTGCCTGATTGATTGGCCTATTACCGTCAAATCACCCGTCATGCCCTCAAGATCAAGAAAACACTCATCAATGCTATATATCTCTTGTCTTGGGCTGAACTCACTTAGCACCGTCATCACCCTATTGGACATGTCGGCATACAAGGCATAATTGGAAGACAAGGCAATGATTCCTTGTTCCTTCGCCAACGCTTTCAACTTGAACCACGGTTCACCCATCGGCAACCCTAACGCCTTAACCTCAGCACTTCTGGCAACCACACAGCCGTCATTGTTGGATAGCACAACGACGGGTACACCTTCCAATTTGGGATTGAAGACTCTTTCAGAGCTGACATAGAAGTTGTTCACGTCAACCAGTGCAATGGTACTCATGGTATGCCTACTTCACCGAATGCACGGCGTTGGTGACCACGCCCCAGATGGTCAACTCCTGCCCTTCTTTGCATAGGATGGGTGCGTATTTCTGATTCTCGGCATGCAACTCCGCAGCACCGTTACGCCACACCAAACGTTTCACCGTTAGCTCGCCGTCGATCACCGCCACCACTACTGAACGATCAACCGCCTCAACCGACCTGTCCACCACGATGATGTCTCCGTCATGGATACCGGCGTCAATCATCGAATCACCTTTGACCCGTAAAAAGAAGGTGGCGGATTTGTTCTGTATCAGCAGTTGGTTCAGGTCGAGCTTGTCCTCCACATAATCATCTGCAGGCGACGGAAAGCCAGCCGGGACCTTATGTCCATACAGAGGAATATGCTGCAAGGGTGCATGTTGTGTAGGCTGCAACGTCGATAGAACGCCGTTACCAGAGATGCCACCCTGGGTGCTTACTTCGCAATTTGAATCGTTTCGCATGCATGAGACTTTATAGAACGAACGTTCTATTGTCAACTTGAAGTGGAAAATCCCTTAAGGAAGAACGCTTAAGAATTCGCGTTGCATCACACAGACAGACAATGGCGGCCCACCAGCCAGCAACTACGCCGTTACCTCAACCCCCGATGAGCAGCAGCACCAGTTTCAGCAGGCCTTTCACCAAACTTATGATTATGTCCATCATCCACCCCTCGCGTTTATGACCTTTTCAATCTCAGCATCGCCAGTATGCCGATTATAAGCAGCAATACTGCTCCAAATACGGTAACGCTTGTCGAAACTGGTACTCCTGCCGCTGCTGCGGCACTATAACCGCCCACGAACAGTAGCATCGCAATGTTTTCGGAGAAGTTTTGCACCGCAAGCGCGTTACCCGCGCCGATAGTCTCGTGACCTTTCTCTTGCAATAAGGCATTGAGTGGCACGACGAACCACCCGCCGCAGATACCGATTGCGACCATCAATATCGCTGCAAAGGTTAGGTTATGCGCCAAGGTGAGCGCAAGAATGACCGGCCCGAGCAACAGACCACCGATTAGTGCTTTATTTACCTTTTTCAGTGACACCCAAGCACCTGCCGCCGCTGCCCCTGCCACAATGCCGATGGAGACCGCGCCCATCAAGTTGGCGGGGGTCTGGTTGTCGGTAATGAGCAACACCGATGGGACCCAAGCGAATAACATCAAGCGTAGGGTAGTGCCGCTACCCCAGAATATGCTGGTGCCGAGGAGGCTGAAGCGTGCATCCGGATTTTTAAGTAGCAGCATCAACGCGGCAATAAATTTACGGATACGCAGCCATGGATTAAAGCTCTCACCTGGATTTTCTGCGGGCAATGCTGGGATGAACAGGTTTACGATGGCAGCCAGGCAATAGGCTGCTATGACACCGAAAAATACCAAGTTCAGCGAATAATCAGCCAGCCAGCCTCCCATGATAACGCCGAGTAAAATCGCCACGATGGTTGAACCCTCCATCATGCCGTTGGCACGCACCAACAAGGCCGGCCCAAACATCTGCGACAAGATGCCGTACTTTGCGGGCGAATACATGGCCGCGCCGATTCCTATCATTCCGTAAGCCGTCAGAGGATTGAGTCCTAACAGCATTGCGACTGCACCGGAAAGTTTGAGCAGATTGGCGACCAGCATCACACGTCCCTTGGGAAAACCGTCCGCGACTTGCCCGACAAAAGGGGCCAGCAGAATGAAGGGCACGATAAATGACTCTTGTAGCATGGGTACCAGATTGGACATGCCTTGAGATTTCACGATGGCGATAGCGGCGATCAGGATCGCATTATCAGCCAGTGCTGAAAGAAATTGCGCCACCAACACCGCCATCATGCCGCGAGACCGCAACGGGAGGTTTAGTGTTATTCGGTCATTCATTACATTGCCTCCGCCAGATTTTTCAGTGAGACGTAGTCAGTCTTGCCAGTGCCTAGCAATGGCAGCTCATCAATGTGCTGTATCTTGCGCGGTACGGCGATCTCAGGAATACCAAGCGTTTTGGCAGATGCGGAAAGTACATCGCGCGTCAGAGACTTATCGGTGGAGAACAATACGATGGCTTCACCGCGAGCACCATCAGTTCGTGCCGACGCACCGTGGGTTGCAGCGGGAGAGGCATTCACCGCGAGTTTTTCTACTATTTCCAGCGAAACCATTTCGCCTGCAATTTTTGCGAAGCGTTTAACACGGCCGACGATAGAAACAAAACCGTCATCGTCAATCGATACTACGTCACCCGTTTCGTACCAACCTTCGCCTGCTTCTGATGAGGGCGATTGCAAATGACCGGGGTTGTCATAGCGATAATATCCGGACATCACATTGGGGCCACGCACATGCAGCATGCCACCCTTGTCTATACCGGGCACTGGGAACAGCTTATGTTCGATGCTCGGCAATAACTGGCCAACTGTACCGCTGCGATAAGCCATCGGTGTGTTGACTGCCAGCACCGGTGCAGTTTCGGTCGCGCCGTAACCTTCCAAGATACGGATGCCGAATTTCTCAAACCACAGGTCACGCACCGATGTAGAGAGTTTCTCTGCACCTGCCACCACATAGCGTAGACGGAAAAAATCATACGGGTGTGCAAACTTTGCATAGTTTGCGAGAAAGGTGCTGGTACCGAACAATACGCTGCAACCTCGATCATAGGCGATCTCAGGAATTACGCGATAATGCAGTGGCGTGGGATACAAAAACAGATTCATGCCAGTCATAATGGGTAACAATGCTCCACCGGTTAATCCAAAAGAATGGAAGATTGGCAGCGCGTTGAGCACTTTGTCTTCGGGTGAAAAGTCGATGATGGAGCGTATCTGGGCAATGTTAGACAACAGTGCTCGATGAGAGAGCACTACGCCTTTGGGTTTGCCTTCGGAACCGGAGGTGAACAGTACAACAGCGGTACTGTCTGGATCGCTCCGATGCTCCATCAGGCGCGGAAACATCATGCCGAACAACACCCACAGCTTGTCGCCCAACCCCATGGTAGGGCGCAGGTCTTCTAGGTACAGGATGTCGACATTCTGAAGCGCGGCAACATCGGTTTCGAGCTTGGCTTGCTCGATGAAAGCGCGGGATGCAAAGATGGTACTTATCTTTGCGGCGGTACATGCATCCTGCATTCCGCCCGAACCGGATTTGTAGTTCAGCATCGCGGGTACACGGCCCTGCGCTCCCACGCCTATCATCATGCAAACCGTTGCAGCCAGATTGGGCATCAGGATTCCAACACATTCATCTGGTGAACTGTGTTTGGCAACCAGCCGTCCCAAACCCAGTGTCATCTTTAGCAGATCACCGTAAGAGTATTCAACCTGCTTCATGTCTTCCACCGCACGACGGTTACGGCCATGGATGGCCATAATGTCCAACAGCCCTGAATACAACGTTTGCTTGGGATGCGACTCAAACACCATCTTCTGCATCAGCTTTCGCATTGATTCTCCTGCAAGGCGGCGGCGCTGCTTGGCGGTGGGTGCATCCGGTATGGGAATCATGGTGGTCGGTAATACAGAGATATTCACGCGCGGGAATAAACGGCGCGGATACTTACCGGAAATGCGACTAAAGAAGGATCGCCCCGTCCCGTCCAAGCGCACTGGCAAGATTGTTGCGCCTGTGCGTGCAGCCACGAAGGCCGGACCATCATAGACTTTCATCAGCGACCCTGTCACGGTGATCCGACCCTCTGGGAATATCACGACCGGACGGCCGTTCTCGACCAGCTTGATAATTTTTTTGACTGCCATCGGGCTGGTTGGATCGACCGCTAAATATTCACCGAGGCTCAATATCATTCTGAAAAAGAAATTATGTGTCACTCCGGTGTGCACCACGAACACCGGGTTATACGGCAGGAACAAACCGAGCAGCAAACCATCGAGAAAGGATTCATGGTTGGCAATGATCAGTAATCGTTTGGAATTGAGGTTGGCTTCCAGACCGGTGACTCGCACACGGAACAGCACCTTCAACAAGCCGCGCAATATGATACGGATGAGATTTTTCATTGATGGCTCCCTGAGTTTATTTTTGTTATTTGATCTGCACATTTACCCGTGCATGTGGGTATAACATTGCCATCGAAATACACCGCAATCTGTTCATCGAGTAACAGGCTGGCAGGGGTCACTGTCTCTCGCTGCCACGGTATGCGGCCAAAATACCACGTGCGCCAAAATGCCAAATCCGTATCCGGATTTCGCTTCAAAAGTGTCGCAAAATCCTCAACTTCACCTAGTTTGATTCCAGTTGACTCATCCAACACTTCGCGAACGAAGCGCGAGCAAAACTGCCGTGAGGAATGCAAATCAAAACCGGTGTCGTACAGGATGCCGCTTCTGTCGCTGATCGCCTGCTTGAGCTTGTCCTTCTGACTTATGTTTAGAGGAATTGGCAATCTTGCAACGGCAACTCTTCCAGATTCGGAGCGTTCGATAAAATCAGACCAGCGGGTAATACCGGAAAATGGTACACGACTTTCAGCAATGTCGGGCTCTGACCCTGTAATGTCCGCCACGATACCGACATGATTAGTCCAGCTTGAGGTCGTATCTGCAACTTTAGTAAAAGGTGCATGGGGGATACGGATAAACACCACATCCCCCACTTTAAGGTGTTGTGCAAGTTCATGACTTCCCGCCTTCATGGGTACTTCTGCTGATGTCTCGCAGTGAGCAAGCATTGAAACCTGCAGTGACATAGATATCAGCACACCAGATATAAGGTGACGATTCAGCGTAATGTTCATCAAAATTTCCTCTACTTGGTTAATGTGGCGCAAGAATAATGGTGAGTCGCCAAATATGAAACCTTTGCCATTGAAGGTTGCATCAAGTAGACTGAAAGGTATCAAATTACGATACTTTACTCATGTCCGAGACCAGCCAACTGATCGCAACGATCAAACAACAATTACGTAGCCAGAAGATGACTTACCGCGATGTGGCACGTGCGCTGAAGCTATCAGAACCCAGTGTGAAACGCCTTTTCGCTTCAGAGCGCCTCACCGTCGAGCGTTTGGTGCAGCTAAGCAACCTGCTCGGTTACACACTTGCAGAACTATCTGCCGAGGCACAAGCAGGGCAGTTGCGTGTAAGCACATTGACCATAAAACAGGAGCATGACGTGGTATCCGACAGCAAATTGTTACTTGTCGCGGTGTGTTCGCTGAATCACTGGTCGCTGGATGATATCGTCGCGTATTACAAGATGACGGTTGCCGAGTGCATCAAATACCTGCTGCAGCTGGATAAGCTGCGTATCATCGATCTGCTTCCGGGTAACCGTATTCGCCTCAATGTCGCACGAGATTTCGACTGGCTGCCAGGGGGGCCGATCCGTGTATATTTCAAGCGTAATGGACTCGATAATTTCATCTCCCACGCATTTTCCGCCGAAGATGAAACCATGGTGTTTGCGCACGGGATGTACACTGATCAGGCGCGCGCAGAAATTTTGGAAGAGTTACGCAAACTGAAAAAACGGTTCGCCGAATTGCATGAAACCAGTTTAGCGACACCACTCAGCAAGCGTTCCGGGATTGGTTTACTGTTGGCGATGCGCGGATGGGAGCCTCAGGAATTTGTAAAATTACGTCGTTGATGGTCATGCACCTCAAAGGAATATTATGCTGATGAAATTTTGTGGAATACATATCGTGCGTCTATTGAACGCAGTCGTCTGGCTAGTAATGAGCTTGTGTTTTTCCTCAACAGTTCATGCGAAATCTGATCTTGCGATGGAGTATATCGATAGTCAGATTACCGCCAATCACGGCAAGAGTGGCATGTATGTCCTCGATACGGGTGAAGAAGCATTGCTAGCCAGAGCATGGCTGGCAGATCATGCGCAACACACTATTGAGGTGCAGTATTTCATCTGGAGCACGGACAATATCGGCATCCTTGCAGCAGAAGCCCTGCTACGTGCTGCAGAACGCGGAGTGAAGGTGCGCGTTATTGTGGACGATCTGATGATTGACGCCCCTGATGAATCACTTCTTGCGCTTGCGCATCATCCTAATATCGATATCAGTATCTATAACCCGAAAATTTCCGTAGGTATTCCGGTGCAAAAGAGGGTGATAAATGTCGTCACTGACTTTCGCGGGGTAAATCAGCGCATGCATGACAAGACCTTTATTGTGGACGGTAAGATTGCCATCACCGGCGGACGAAATATGGCCGATGAATATTTCGATTATGACCATGAATACAATTTCCGCGACAGGGATGTTTTGTTGCTGGGAGCAGTCGTTGAAAAAATGAGAGGGAGCTTTGAAAGGTTTTGGCAAAGTGAGATGGCTGTTACTGTCGAAAATTTGTATGACGGATTGGGGCTGATGAAGAAAAATGTGCAGATAGATGATGCACGTATCCAACGTGAATATCGTGAATTGCATGACTATGCTGCACTACCGGAGAATTTTGCGCTATCGGTACGTGATGCTATCAAGGATGTGCCTACTGCTTTTGAACGTTTGTCGGGTCAAGTGGTGTGGGGGGAAGTCGAATTCATCAGCGATATGCCCGGAAAAAATGAAAATCGTTTTAGTTTGGGTGGTGGTGGATTATCAACAAGTGGGCTAGCACAGCTTTTCGACTCGGCTCGGGATCGGATTGTCATTCAATCGCCCTATTTGGTGTTATCGGATGACGCTATCACACTCTTTACAAACACCCTTGAGCGAGGCGTGAAAATTAGTATCAATACCAATTCACTTGCTTCCAGCGATAACATTCAGGCCTCCAGTGGTTATCGAAATCAGCGCGAGGATTTACTTAAAATGGGCATCGAAATTTTTGAATACAAACCCGATCCCGAAATCCGAAACACACTGATGCAAAGTGCCATCAAGGACAAGATCGATTCACCAATTTTTGCGCTGCATGCAAAAAGCATGGTGGTAGATGGGAAGGTGGCATTTATTGGTACATATAACCTTGATCCACGATCCGAGAACCTGAACACAGAAGTGGGAGTGATTATTCGAAACGAGGGGGTGGCACTCGCACTCGAAAAGGCGATCAATACGGATATGCAACCAGGCAACAGCTGGAGTGCGGCTACGGACGATCCGGATAGTTATGTATCATTTTTCAAGCGAGTACGGGTCAGGTTTTGGCAGATGATGCCTATTAAGCCTTTGTTGTAGTTTTTTGCAGCATACTGCGTCAAACGTGGTTCTCTACAAGCACACTACATTTATCGTTAAAACTGCTTGACCAACTACCGCGTGGCTGCATAAGTAGCCATGAGCTACTACAGCTTATCGGTGCAATAATTGCCTGTGAACATTTGAAACAAAAAGGGCGGAGAATTTCCGCCCTTTTTTTGACAATACAAATTATTAAGAGTCTCTTTTTCGGCCTTTGCTGCCGCTGAAGTTACTTCAAGCGAATGACCGATATAGTACTGGTTACCGACACTGGTACGTAGCTTATCCTGAATGACCGCATTCCATTTCAACGACTGCGCACCTGTTTTTCCCCAGCCTTTATTCCTCACCACCGATGATTTTAAAATTCCGTGCAAGTCGCTGACCATTGTTATCAACTAAAACTAATTGATGTTTGCCGGATTTTGCACGTATCATTTTTTCATGGAACAATTCTGTATCACCTAAATACTCTCCATCAAGATGCCAATAAAGTGTGGCATCTGTATCGCGGTGAATGGCCCTGAATATTGCACCACTCTGCTTTCCTCCAGAATCTAGTGGTAGGTAGATAACGTTCTCGGTATCCGGATAAATTAGATCAAACGGTAATTCGTCTGTGAATTGTTGTAGCGATGCGATACAGTCCTTTCGCCAGGGAGGTAGGGTTCGATAATCACTGTGTTCGCGCTTCCAGTAATATTCCTGAGTGGGTGGAAGTACGAACCAGTCAACCGCTTTCATCTTGCTTACCGATTCGCAGCCGCTATGGACACGATACAAGCCATTTGCGGACAGGAATATCCGCTGGTGGTAGGGAGTCGTTTTCGCATAGTGACTGTGTAAGGGCACTTGTGTTTCTACCGGATTACAACCCTCCAATGCGACAAATCCGTCATCTTGACACACCGTCAATGTTGTTAATGCGCCCTCCGGCTCTGATAGCCACGCACTTGACCCCAATAGCGAAAAAACATCCATCAATACGGGGCCGGCACTACGCGCCCCGCCCAGACTGGCTGCTGATGAGCCGTCTGCGTTGCCTGCCCAAACGCCTACTGTATACCGTCCGTTGCTGCCGATTGCCCACGCGTCTCGCAAGCCATAACTGGTACCGGTCTTCCAGGCAATGATTTGTGAGTTTTCATAATTACGCCAGTTACCATCAGCCCCCGGGCGGGTCACCTCTACCATGGCCTGTAGGGTTAACCAGGCTGTACCGGGTGACAAAGGAAATTTAATTCGGGGTGTCTGGCTATCGGGGTCTGTCATTAATAACTCAACCGAATTAGTTCTACCGTCGTAACCATTCTCTTCAACCATATTAGCCATACGTGCATAAATGGATGTCAGTTCCCATAAGTTTGCTTCGCCCCCTCCTAATATTAGTGACAAACCATAATTCTCAGCACTGCGATTAATGGTCGATAAACCATAGTGCTGCAACTGTCGCCTAAAACGGTCTACGCCATAACGACGTAAGAGTCTTGCTGCGGGCACATTTAGCGACTGTGCCAACATCTGTGCCGCAGGTACAGCACCATGGAATTCATGGTCATGATTTTCCGGTGAGAAGCTGCCTATAGTGGTTGGAATATCGGGAATCAACTCTGTGGGTATCAACTCACTGCTTTCCAACATCAAGCCATATAGCAGGGGCTTGATGACACTGGCAGTAGAACGTGGACGTGAAGCAATATCCACGTAGGAGCTTGATTTATCACCTGTGAAATTCCCGATATATCCCACCGTTTGTAGCGTTGAATGGTCAATGACGACCAGTGCAAGATTGCGTACGCCTTCTGTGACCAACGTGCGGCTGTGATTTCTCAACACGTGGTTAAGGCTACCCTGAAGCAGCGGATCAATCGTCGTATGGAATGCAGAAACATTTGGATTCTCATGCAAGAGCCGATCCAGCAAATGCGGAATTTGTGACGGCCACGCGCTCTGTGACGTTGGCAGTGGCTCCGCTTTGGCTAGTTTGTAGTCGAGTTCATCCAATTTGTCATCTTGAAAAAGTAGCGTCAATAATTGATCACGACGCGCTTTCAACGCCTTACGGTTTTTTTCAAGATACAACATCGAAGGGCGGTTCGGAAGCACGGCAAGCAACGCGGCTTCCGCCCAACTGAGCTCATCAGGTGCACGACTAAAATAGTGCCAGCTTGCAGCTTGCAGGCCAACGATATTCCTGCCCATCGGCGCATGTGTTGCATACAGCTTAAGGATATCCTCCTTACCTAATCTGAGTTCCAGTTTGAGCGCGAAGCAAATTTCTTTGAATTTATTCCAATAGCTGCGATTGCGATGTTGCAAAGTCATTCGCGCAAGCTGCATCGTAATCGTACTGGCACCGCTGACGACATGGCCTGCCTGATAGTTATCTCTAATGGCGCGGACTATCGATAGCGGGTTAAAGCCGAAGTGTTCATAAAAGTGTCTGTCTTCAAATCGAATAACAGAAGCAATATACTTTTCCGGCAACTCATCAGGCACAGCAAATCGCCATTGCTCATCACTTGCAATGTGTACATCTAGCAAGTCTCCATTGCGTGAAAATGCGGCTTTTGCCAACGGTGGGTTTAATAGCCCATCTGGATATGGAAGCAATACGTAAACAGTGGCACCCATAATAAAAATTCCGGTGGCTATAGTTGGCCACCGGAATTCTTTAATGCGTTGTAAAGTGATGCCCTTACTCACTGCGGTCGAACTTCTACCCACGTTCCTGCAGAGGATGCATGTATCTTGCCATCATACATCGGCTCCACTTGCCACCCCGGCAGATAAAATCGGCCCGCAAAAGATGCATTTAAAAGCATTTTGACAGTAATCGTTTGTTTTATCTTGTGATAATCACGCCACCAGTAATAGCGACTGTAAGAATTCGGCCCTGCGCTGAGTGAAAAATAGCTGCTTTGCCTGTCGTCACGAATATCGAGGTATTCGATATCCAGATTGTCAGCAAGACCTTCAAGCCGCGAGTTACGAATCTGCCACCCACTCGGCACTACTTCCGTCAAAGCAATATTGTTCAGTTCACGATTACTGATATTCTTGACCGTGACTTCCGCTACAAAATCCTGCCCCATCGGCAAGGATTTTTCATCGATAGAATTACCATCCATATCTTGGAATCGAACATTGATCGTAAGCCCCTTGCTTTGTTCGATCTCAACCGTATTGGCAGGCACACCACGATTTGTTACGGCAACATACAATGGCTGTTCCGATGTATTGCGAACGGTTAGCTTGTCGGGCTGGTAGTTATTCAAATCATGTTTGAACATCGCTTTGGTCGATTTGATCGCCTTCCAGTTTTTGCCGGTTTCACGAACTTCAAACTTTGCAAGCTGCCCATTCGCCCCAAAAGTTTTAGACAATGACATCAAGCCCCATGCTGTAGTTTGTGTGCTATACCAAGTACCACGAGATAGCTTTGATGCGATGTCCGTCGCCTGCTCCCAAGATTTCTCCGCCATTTCCAAGCTGTAATACAGCATCAACAATACCGACATGTCACGCAGGTCGGAGCCATAAGTCCAATGCCGATTGGCGGGATTGATGACGACATTACCAGCCTGTGTCAGCAACGCTTGCGCTACTTCTTTTTGTCCCGCTTGCTGATAGGCAAGAGCCAGCATCCAGCGCGCCATCACAGATTTTTTGCGCGAACCACGCGCAAGTCGCTCGCGCAGACGATTCATGGCGCCCATATCAGCTTCACCTGCTAGCGCCAATGTATACAGCCGATAACTATCATCCGCGTAATGATCCTGGCTAAGTGTTTTGCTTTGCTTGCGCTGATACCTCAGCCAGTTATTGTAAAGGCTGGCAGGTACGTTATAGCCACGCTGTCTGGCTTCTATTAAGAAATGTCCCGCATAATTACTACCCCATGGGTTGACCTCGCTTTGATAAGGCCAATAGGAAAACCCGCCGCTAATAGTCTGGAAAGTCTTCAGGCGTTCAATCGCTGCATAGATATTATTATCGATGTCTTGCCTTTGTCCCGGCGACATATCCATCAAATCTGGCAGATAGATTTGCGGGAAAACAGATGATGTCGTCTGCTCAATGCAGCCATGCGGATACCGAATCAAATACTGCAGGCGTTCTTCCATCTTCAGTTCAGGGACACTACTAACATTCAATGATGCTTTATTGGTCCCGGGCATACCATGAGGCGCAAGTGACGAAGTCCACATATCACCTGGGTTCAGTAGTTTGACCTCAGTGCGCGTGCTCGGCAGATTGGCACTACGAATCGGAATGTTTACTACTTCTTGTGCTCGCTCAGAGCCCAACCTTCCCTTGATCTTGATCTTGGCCATACCGACTTTATCTTTCACCTTAAGTCGCAGGAAAGCCATTTGCTCACCCGGCTTGGAAAAACGAAGTGTTTCGCGACCTTTGATCACGGAAAAAAAGTCATCCGCTTCAATCGATATATCAGCATTGCCAAATGGTGCTTCTGACACAAACACATCTACCGGCAAATTGAACTCTTCTCCGGGGCCCAGAACCCGAGGTAAAGTCGGATGTATCACCAGGGGTTGTGTTACCGTCACCGTCGTTTCTGCTTTACCAAAGGCACGCTTGTTTCCGGCGACCACCATCACACGAACTGCACCCATGTATGGTGGCAAATCTATGTTGTGTTTTGCCGATGCGTTTGCACTTAATGTAAACGGCCCGAGAAACTTTACGATGGGCGGGAAGCGTTGTTCTCGACCATTGCCAGCTTTTTTCTTAGCCGCATCAGATCCACCCACTGCCAACAATCGTGATAAATCCGTACTATATGCACCCACCACCCAGTCGAACATATCCCAGGTTTTTACACCCAATGCTTCGCGCTTATAAAAGTGCGTGTGTGGGTTCGGTGTTTTATAGTCACTGATGCCCAGCAACCCTTCATCTACTACCGCAAGTGTATAAGTCATGGCATTGCCCTTTTGTTCGGACACTTTGACGGTCAACTTGCTTTGTGGCCTTACTTTGGAGGGCACTGTGATCACAGGCGTGATATGCGAGCTGGGATCATCGACAACAATAGGTAAGATGCCGTAGACACGCATCGGCAAATCGTTATTTCGTTGTTGATGCGCTTGGTAAGTGCTGATGAAAATATAAGCGTTAGGCATCATCTCTGAGGTTACCGGCACAGACATTGTGTTTTCGGATCCCTGGATATCCTGCCAATAACTTTTTATGATGCTGCTGCCGTTTTCAACACTTACAAAGACGCGCCTGTCTGCACCGGGTGGCAAATGAATCTTGGCCGATTCACCCACTTTGTAACGCTCTTTATCGCCACTTAGGATCATCGTAACAGCGGCGTCTCCGGCTTGATTGTCACCATTGTTATAACCGTAACCTAGATAAACATCCCGGCTCACACAATGCTGTTTATTCCCTCTCTCCTCTGCGGAGCAGGCACGAATTAAATAACGTCCCCCCGTGTGGTTTTTGCCTACGAAGCTCCACTCGGCTCGCCCTTTTACATCCGTCGCAAGTGTAGCTGATTCTTTTACAGCGTGGATATTGTTACTGGTATATCTAGCATAATTTTCTGTCCTTTCATCCCACCACCAACGCCAATCCATTTTATAGACGGTTATTTTGATAGCTTGATTGGCAAGTGGCTTACCTTTGTTATCAACAGACACTAAATCAAATATATGATTGGCATTTTTATTTAATGAGCCGTAATAAGATTTGTTGCCTACTGGCGGATGCATGCCTATCCATGTATCGAATGGGTATATGGGCGCACTTTTGTATTGGGTGCTGGCCTGGCCGCCTTTTTCAAATACTCGCTCTGTAAAGGTGGCTCTTAACATACCCGGCGGCGTCTGATGAATATCAAGCTTCGTTGAGATATCCGCTTTGCCATTTTCATCTAAATTTCCATCAAAAATCGTTTGTGGATTCTGTGAAAACGAGCGGCTGGCATCGTCAAAGTAATAACCATCGAAGTCAGGAAAAACCGTTTTCTCCCGCGCCAACTTTACTTGTACCTTAGCTTTCAATAAGGCTGTCGTCGCACCGGTAAGCCACTGCGCCTTTAATGAAGTATTCAGCATCTTGCCATCAAGGCGCAGCCCATCCTCCGGGATGGCTAATTCCATCTTTAGACGATTGGGTACGATGCTTTCGATACGCAACACATGCTCAAATGAATTACCGCCAGCGCGAACGACCGCCCGCCAGTTACCAGTGGGTGCATTCTCACCTGTAGTTAATTTAAAAGGATAGAAGGATCCGATAGGTTTGGGTGCCGAAACCGTTTTGACTTTTCCATTACGCGGGTCGTATAAATCCAGCGTAAGCGGATAATCTGACGGTAAAGATTTATCACGGTCCATCAGGATGAATGTCAGGAAAATATCATCCCCCGGTCGCCAGATATCCCGCTCACCGTAAAAGAATCCTTTCAGTCCTTTAGGAGCTTTCACCCCGCCGGTATTGAACACATAAGTTGCCAAAGCATCCGCTGCAGCCACTTTTAGATAATTGACATCATCCCCATTCGTAACCTGCAAATAATAAGGCTCACCCTCCAAAGAAATGGTTACCATCCCATCCGAATTGGTCGTACTACTACCGATTGGCTGCTGCTGGAAGTTGAACACCTTTACCAAGGTATCTGTAAGTGGTTTAGCATCTTTCAAGTCAGTGGTCAGCACCATCATGGTATCGCCTTCGCCCTGTTTGGCCATGATGCCTATGTTCGACGCAACGAATAGCTTTCTTGCGATTACGGAGTTTTGCTTGGTGTAATAATTGTCTTTGAAATACTGCTTGCTACACGGATTTTTACTCAGTTGACGAGAAATTCGACCCTCATCAGCTTCATTTTCGTCATCGTCACAAGGGTAGGTTGAATGTTCCTTGGTGATCGACAGCTCCAGTTGGACGAAGCTACCACTTTTTTGCGTCATAAATTCGTTAACATCTAGCGAATAACGCTGCCAACCATTTTGTGATGTCTTAGGCAAATATATTATTTTTGTCCAAAGCTTGCTTCCCACCCTGTTAAATGACCTTGGCGAGTTCGTCGATATATTATTGTCTTGGAGGAATTGTCCGATATTGTTCGGAAAAACCTCATAAGCCGTCAGTTGAACTGCTTCTACTTCCACTGCTTCTATCGGAATGGATATCTGCTCTGCAATAGGCAGCACATGGCCTTTACCGGCAAAACGCACGCCTGGCGTTTCTTCCACGAACACCACCTTTTTATTGACGGGATTCTTAAGCGGAATTCCCCTAGTGCTTTTGACCGTGGCCTCGATGTGCAGTTGTTGGTCTCCACGCAATTTATTTCGACCGTAAACACGCATGATAGAACCCTCGATCTCGATACGTGCATCAGAATTATTCAATCGAATCAAACCCGCCATATTCTGCCGGGTATCGATCTCACTTGAAAAATTCACTTCTATTAACGGGTCCGGCTCAGTCACGGCAAGAACGGAAATCACTGAAAACTCACCTATCGGCGGGACATCAACCGTACGCTCACCTTTGTCATCTGCAAGTCCAATTGATTTACCATTCCAAGCAAGTGTTATCTTTGAGGGCAAAGGCTTACGCTTAGCGCCAACGATGATGTATTCATGCTTATTGTCTGTACCGTGATCCCAGGTGATTGGCAATACTTCATCATCCTGTTTAACAGAGAGAATCTTTTCAATATTGGCATTATCAGCTTTATCGGTTGTTGCTAAAACACCGGTCAAGATCATGCCGTTTTCAATAAGCGGATCTGCAACCAGGCCTGCATCATTCAGACTCATCGATTGTTCGATTGTCCTTATATAGAAACTAAAAGTCGAAAGATCTTTGGGAATGTTATCAAGGTTTTCTGTCAGCAAGCTGATCATGAAACGCTTGCCCGAAGGAAATTTATCTTCATGACGAATTTCCAGTTCAGATGTTGAGACGAATACCGCTTCTATAGGATGCGAAGAGTCAAGCTCAATAACACCATCAACCGGTGAGCCCACCAACTCATCTGAAATGACAGGATGCGTAAAACGAATGATCGGCACCGACTCCGCCGGTACCCAGCCTTGAATGAAATGCTCAATGTGGGGCTCCCACGTAGCTAGCTCTTGCTCTGAAATTACTTCTTCAGCTTTTGCTCGCTCTTGCTTTGGCTTGAATATTTCCTCAAGCTCACCCCGGTATATGTCAAGACCAAAACCCACCGCAATGACCACCAATAGCACAACCATTTTGGGGCTGAACAATACGCGGCTAATCCAAGAGCCTTTGGTATTTTTCGCAGGCAAATTATCCATGTCGGACGAGCTTCGTGATGATTCTTCTGGCTGGAGCGACATATGACGTTTCCTGTATGGTTTTTATTCCGTTACTTTACCTTCCTCAGAATTATTGAAGGAACGCAAGATATACTGCATAACGAAATCTACCTTGAAATCTACCTAATTGATATAAGGAAATTCCTTATATTTAGAGATGTTGGCGTACCAACGTTGGCGGAGTTAACTATGCTTATCCTTGGACTCTAAATTCAGGGATTTAAAGATACGATCCTATTGATTTCTGCACCTATGAGCGGTATTTTTATTGTTAAACCGGTCATTTGATAACCATAACACCACTGGCTGAAAAGGCCGAGGAACAGACACCAGTAGACAATTCTGTTCATAATCCACACCCATAACAAATTGTATTACTTTCCATCAGAATTTAGGCAATTAGTGTAAATTTGTCTTAAAACCCCTCCAAAATAGAGCCGAATGCGGTCTCTTCAATTGTTCAAACAGAATTAAAATGTATTCTCTGAGGAAATGGAGAGAAGCATGTAAGCCAAAAAAGTCGCAGTCAATAGTGCTGCTAAAACATTAGCCCATAATGGGATTTATGAAATTAAAACTATTATGTTGCCGGAAATTGGTTTCTTGCGTTTACCTCAAATTATTGGAAACCCCAAGGCCAAGCCTCCCATCCCTCCTATTATCCCAATTAGCAAATCTGCATGGTGGGCTGGTGTCAAAACTGGAGACATACCTAGACCTGTAAAATTGTTAGGAACGAATATTTCTGCCTGGTCAGTGGACACAATTCGCGAGCTTGTGGAACAAAATAATGAAAAAAATAGAGTTAGCTAAAATTACTTCGCATTATTGATAACTGCTTCGCTGCCTTTCGAATATTTGAGTTGTTGTATCAAAGGAATTGCCTTACTGCAGTTTCCCCAATGCAAATGTAACCCTCGTTACTTTGTATTAATCTGTGATCAGATATCCTGAGCTAATTTACTCTCTTTTTAAATCCCACCTAAGATTGTAAGAAATGCATTTTATAGTGTACCCATGAGTGTACCCATGGAACCGAAAAGAAAAATGGGTTAGATCATTTCTGATCTAACCCATTGATTTTTTGGTGCGCCCGGAGCGATTCGAACGCCCGACCCCTTGGTTCGTAGCCAAGTACTCTATCCAGCTGAGCTACGGGCGCGCACTTTTGTTGCCTTTGTTACCTTGGCGGAGAAGGAGGGATTCGAACCCTCGATACAAGTTTGAGCTCGTATGCGCCCTTAGCAGGGGCGTGCCTTCGACCTCTCGGCCACTTCTCCGAAGGCCGCGCATAGTAATGTAATAGGCGATAAAGGTCAATGTTTATGCTTCTTCTTGGTCGAGATCAAATGCCTTATGCAGCACTCTAACCGCCAGTTCAAGGTACTTTTCGTCAATGATGACTGATATTTTTATTTCTGAGGTCGAGATCATCTGGATGTTGATGCCTTCTTCGGCCAGTGTGCGGAACATTTTGCTGGCTATTCCAACATGAGACCGCATCCCCACGCCTACTACTGATACTTTCGCAGCTTTATTGTCGCCAACAACATCACGTGCGCCGACATGAGGTTGGACTGTGTTCTTTAAAACCTCCATCGCTTTGTTAAATTCATTGCGATGCACGGTAAATGAGAAGTCTGTTGTTCCGTCTGTGCCAACATTTTGAATGATGATATCGACATCTACATTGGCTTCACTGACCGGGCCCAGTATCTGATAAGCGATACCCGGTTTGTCAGGTACACCGACCACAGTGATTTTGGCTTCATCGCGATTGAATGCAATGCCTGAAATGATGGCTTGTTCCATTTTGTCATTATCCTCAACAGTAATCAGCGTACCCTCGCCGCCTTCTTCAAAGCTTGATAGCACGCGTAGCTTGACCTTGTATTTCCCTGCAAATTCTACTGCTCGCAACTGCAATACTTTTGAGCCCATACTGGACATCTCAAGCATTTCTTCGAAGGTGATGGTTTTTAGGCGGCGCGCTTCCGGCACCAGCCTCGGGTCTGTGGTGTATACACCGTCCACATCGGTATAGATCTGGCATTCATCCGCCCCCAGTGCCGCGGCAATGGCAACGCCCGTCGTGTCCGAGCCACCGCGTCCCAATGTAGTGAAATTGCCTTTTGCATCCACGCCCTGGAAGCCGGCCACGACCACGACGTTATCGTTTTCTAGGTCGGAAAGTATGTTCTGCTCGTCTATGCTGACGATACGGGCTTTGGTGTGTGAGCTATCGGTCAATATCTTGACCTGTGCACCGGTATAGCTTTTAGCTTGCACACCCTGCTCTTTGAGGGCCATCGCCAGCAAGCCTATCGTGACTTGTTCACCGGTTGAAATAAGTACGTCCATTTCCCTGACATCCGGTTTTGGCTGGATTTGATGGGCAAGATCGATCAGGCGGTTGGTTTCTCCACTCATCGCGGAAACCACCACTACGACTTGATGCCCTTGTGCTGTGTGGCTTGCGACGCGGCGCGCTACGTTTTTGATCCGGTCGGGACTTCCGACCGAAGTGCCACCGTACTTCTGTACTATCAATGCCACGATTATTCATACCAGACAATAAATTACCCTTAATTTTAGCGTAACGGCCCTGAAAATACGAGTTTATGTAACATCTTGTTCAATTTTTCAATATGACTCTCAACTTCGTTTAGAGTGATAGACTGGTCAAAATGGACAAATAGCACTCAAAAATGCTCATATTTACTCACTTTATTGTCGCAAACCAGCATGACTGAAATCATTTCCAGAGAGGTATCGGCCTCGGTTTTACAAAACCTGCTCGACAATGGCTGTTCGCCCACCTTAGCCAGAATTCTCGCGGCGCGGGATATTTCTGATAGCACTCAGCTGGATCATTCATTGTCTGGATTGCTGCCATTCGATCATTTGCAGAATGCTTCTGCAATGGCGGCTTTACTTGCCGACGCGATTGCTGCCGAAAAGAAGATCATGGTCATCGCAGACTATGACGCAGATGGTGCAACCGCATGTACAGTAGCTGTACGCGGCTTGTCTGCCTTTGGTGCAAGCGTCGACTTCATCGTCCCGAATCGTTTCGAATATGGCTATGGCCTCACGCCTGAAATCGTGCAACTTGCCGCATCAGCCAAGCCCGATATTTTGCTGACGGTCGATAACGGTATCGCCAGCATAGAGGGCGTCGCCGCAGCCAATGATTTGGGGATGCAGGTTTTCATCACCGATCATCACCTGCCCGGCGATATGCTGCCCGATGCGACCTGCATCGTGAATCCCAATCAACCGGACTGTCGTTTTCCCAGTAAGAATCTAGCGGGTGTCGGCGTGATGTTTTATGTGTTGATCGCCTTACGTGCCGAGCTGAGATCACGCGGTTTGATATCTGCGGAAGTGGAACGCAAGCTGCCTGAATTGCTTGATTTGGTCGCGCTCGGGACGGTGGCGGACGTGGTGAAGCTCGATCATAACAATCGCATCCTCGTACAACAGGGCCTATTGCGTATTCGCGCCGGTCGCGCTTGTGCAGGTATCAACGCACTGTTACAGGCCGCACGAAAGAATAGCCGCAAGGTTTCCAGTCAAGATCTGGGCTTTGCGATCGGACCGCGCCTGAACGCGGCAGGACGGCTGGATGATATGAGCATGGGGATCAACTGCCTGCTGACTGATGATGCGGGCACAGCCTCGAAAATTGCCTCGCAACTGGATGCCTTCAATCGTGAACGCAGAAACATTGAAACCGATATGCAAGAAGATGCATTCGCTCAGCTGAAGCATATCGACCCCAAAGACAATTTCAGCCTCACCTTGTTCGATGTACGCTGGCATCAGGGGGTGATCGGCATTCTCGCCTCGCGCCTGAAAGATAAATATCACCGGCCTACCATCGCTTTTGCCAAAGCAAACGATGGAGAGATAAAAGGTTCAGGGCGTTCTATCCGAGGTCTGCATATACGCGATGCACTGGATTTGGTTAGCAAACGCCACCCTTCGCTGATCCTCAAGTTTGGCGGTCATGCGGCGGCAGCCGGATTGAGCATTGCCGAAACCGACTTCGACGATTTTGTCGCAGCCTTTGAAAAGGTGTGCAGCGAATTACTCGACACCAATGATTTGGCTCACCGCATTGAGACTGATGGCGGGCTGGATCAACACGAACTGGATCTGGAAGTGGCACGCTTGATTGATGCTCAAGTCTGGGGACAAGGGTTCTCTGCCCCCCTATTCCATGATGACTTTACGGTACAAAACCAACGAGTCGTAGGCGAAAAGCATCTCAAATTACGCCTAAGCAAAGAAGGTAAACCTATCGAAGCCATTCTGTTCGGATATAACGGTGAGCTGCCCGAACGGATACATGCCGTGTACAGCTTGAGTGTCAATGACTACAATGACAGGGAGAGTTTGCAACTTATCGTTAGTCATTGGAGCGAGATAGCATAACTGGAGTGACATGGAAGGATAGGCCATGGAATTCGACTTTCTGCATGGCACTGGCATTGATGCACTGCCCCAATTCCTGACCAGCTTGGCAATCGGCCTGCTGATAGGCTTAGAACGTGAGCGCAATCCTTCTGCCAAAGCAGGGCTACGCACCTTCGCGCTGGTCGCGCTGTTCGGCACGGTCACAGCCTTACTCTCCGCACAACTGGAATCCCCCTGGCTGCTGATCGCTGGTCTGCTTGCGGTCGCCGGCATGATTATCGGGGCGTATATCAATAAGCCGGTCGAAGGTGGCGACCCCGGCACCACCACCGTTATCGCATTGCTGATGTGTTACAGCTTAGGTGGAATGATCTGGTACGGAATGGCAAAGCTTGCCGTGATGCTTGCCATCGCCGTCACCGCCTTACTGTATTTCAAGCCTGAATTAAGCGGAATTTCACAGCGATTGTCGCGCCGTGATCTGGTCGCCGTGCTGCAATTCTCGGTGCTCACTTTCATCATCCTCCCTATTCTGCCCGATCAGAATTACGGACCGTATGATGCCGTCAACCCTCATCAGGCCTGGTTAATGGTGGTATTGATTTCCGGCATCAGTCTGACGGGTTATGCCGCACTGCAAATCGTCGGCACTCGCTATGGCACACCCCTGCTGGGCTTTCTGGGCGGACTCGTATCGAGCACGGCGACCACGTTAAGCTATGCCAAGCGCAGCAAAAACAATCCTGACATACAAGAACTCGCTGCTTTCGTGATCGTGATCGCCAGCATGGTGGTGTTGCTACGGCTGATGGTCGTGACTACCGTGGTTGCCTATGAATCGTTACATGGTCTGCTGCCAGTATTCTTGGGCGGCATCCTGACAGGGCTCATTGTTGCGCTGTATAGCTGGCGCAAAATAGGCAGCTCACCTGAGCCGCATTTCCCTGAGACCGCCAACCCTGCGGAACTACACACTGCAATCGGGTTCGGGTTGTTATATGTCGTGGTCTTACTCGGTGCGGCCTGGATGACCGACCTCGCTGGTAATCAAGGTCTTTATATCGTGGCATTGATTTCAGGACTCACCGATGTAGATGCCATTGCCTTATCCAGTTTACGCTTATTCAATCTGGGGCAGCTCAGCGAGCAGCAAACTGCCATGACGGTCACGATTGCCTTTCTTGCCAATCTGGCCTTCAAATTCGGCATGGTGATTTTCATTGGTGGCTGGAAGCTGGCCAAGCAAGTGGCATTCGGGTTTGGCGCGATTGCCTGCGGGGCATTGATCGGGCTGTTTGCGTTATAATCCCGCCCTTTCTATCTCGCGACAAAATCATGGAAGCCGAACAACTCAACACCCTCTCTAATCAACTGCAAGACTTAGCGTCACGCAGTGTCGAACTGCGGAGGTTTCTTTGACTATGACACCAAGCAGGAACGACTGACAGAAGTCAGCGCACTTTCTGAAGACCCTGCCATCTGGCAGGATGCCAAACGCGCTCAGGAACTGGGACGCGAAAGGAAAATGCTGGAAGACGTGGTGTTAGGGCTGAGTCAAATCCAGCAAGACCTCTCTGACGCCTCTGAATTGTTCGAGATGGCTCAAGAAGAAAACGATGAAGAAAGTATTCTTGGCACGGCCTCCGATATCGAGAACATTGAGCAACGTGTCGCCGCACTGGAATTTCGTCGCATGTTCGCCCACCCGATGGACCCGAATAATTGCTTCGTTGATCTTCAGGCAGGATCAGGTGGCACCGAGGCTCAGGATTGGGCAGCGATGCTGCTGCGCATGTATCTGCGCTACTGTGAGCGCAAAGGTTTCAAGGTTGAAGTGCTGGAACAATCCGATGGGGATGTCGCAGGAGTTAAAGGGGCTTCCCTGAAAGTGAGCGGTGAATATGCTTATGGTCATCTGCGCACCGAGACAGGTGTACACCGACTGGTTCGAAAGTCGCCGTTCGATTCTGGCAACCGCCGCCACACTTCATTTTCCAGTGTATTCGTGTACCCGGAAGTGGATGACTCCATTGAAATCGAGATCAATCCGGCAGATCTGCGCATCGACACCTACCGCGCATCGGGTGCTGGGGGACAGCACATCAACAAGACCGACTCGGCTGTGCGCCTGACACATATACCGACCAATATCGTCGTACAGTGCCAGAATGACCGTTCACAGCATCGCAATAAAGCTGAGGCGATGGCGATGATGAAATCCCGCTTGTATGAAGAAGAGCTACGCAAACGTAACTCGGAAAAACAGGCGATGGAAGACGGCAAGACCGATATCGGCTGGGGACACCAGATTCGTTCCTACGTGCTGGATCAGTCCCGCATCAAAGACCTGCGTACCAATCACGAAACCGGTAATACCCAAGCCATACTCGACGGTGATCTGGACGATTTCATTTCAGCCAGTTTGAAGCAAGGCGTTTAATTTACATCAGAGAATCAATATGACCACAGAGCAAGCTGTACCACTAGACGAAAACCAGATCATTGCGGAACGACGCAGCAAACTTGATGCGATTCGTAAGGCTGGCATCCCGTTCCCAAATGATTTCGAGCGCAAGCATCTTGCTGCTGACCTGCATGAAGCATTCGCTGAGAAATCGAAAGAAGAACTGGAGGCTACGCCAACTCAAGTCGCGGTAGCCGGACGCATGATGCTCAAACGGGTGATGGGCAAGGCAAGCTTTGCCACCATTCAAGATATGAGCGGCAAAATCCAGCTCTATATCAGCAATGGCGACACCGGTGAAGAAGCACATAGCGTCTTCAAGCATTATGATCTGGGCGACATCCTCGGTGCAGAGGGTGTTTTATTCAAGACCAAGACGGGCGAGCTGTCCGTACGCGTCAGTAAGATTCGCCTGCTGACCAAAGCGTTGCGTCCGCTCCCGGAAAAGTTTCATGGTTTGACTGACCAAGAGCAGAGATATCGCCAACGCTATCTGGATCTGATTACCAATGACGGTGCACGCGAGGTTTTCAAAAAACGCACCCGTATCATTCAAGCAATACGTGAGTTCTTCCTTGCGCAAGACTATATGGAAGTCGAAACACCAATGATGCATTCCATTCCGGGCGGCGCGACGGCGAAGCCTTTTGAGACGCATCATAATGCACTCGACATGCAGATGTTTCTGCGTATTGCACCCGAGCTTTACTTGAAGCGACTGGTGGTAGGCGGGTTTGAAAAGGTGTTCGAGATCAACCGTAACTTCCGCAATGAGGGGCTTTCGACGCGTCACAATCCTGAATTCACGATGCTGGAGTTCTACGAAGCGTATCGGGATTACCACTATATGATGGACTTCACCGAGAATCTGTTCCGTGAAGTCGCACAGAAGGTATTGGGAAGTACGGTGATCTCCTATCAGGGCAAAGCGCTTGATCTGGGCAAGCCGTTCCATCGACTGACTATGGTGCAAGCCATCCAGAAATATCATCCTGAGTTGAGCGAAGCGCAGCTAAACGACCGCGACTTCGTACTCGGCGAACTACAGCGCCATAAGGCCAAATACAATCCCAAAGACGGAGTAGGCGGCTTGCAGTTATCCCTATTCGAAGAACTGGCAGAGGCACAACTGTTCGAGCCGACCTTCATCGTAGATTACCCGATTGAAGTGTCCCCGCTGGCACGTAGTAGCGATAGCCAGCCGGAAATCACAGAGCGTTTTGAGTTATTCATCACCGGACGTGAAATCGCGAACGGGTTCTCCGAGTTGAACGATGCAGAAGATCAAGCCAGAAGATTCGATGCTCAGGTTGCCGCCAAAGATGCCGGCGATGAAGAGGCGATGTTCAAGGACAATGACTTTGTGCGTGCGCTGGAATACGGCCTGCCACCCACTGCCGGTCAAGGCATCGGGATTGATCGTTTGGTGATGCTGCTAACGGATAGTGCCAGCATCCGGGATGTCATACTGTTCCCCCATATGCGACCTGAATAACGGTTTTCAAATGCTGAATCAGGAAGCCACCTCTCGCTTACTACAGCAATACTCGATGTTGCGAGAGCTGCCTGCTGCAAAACTGGAAGCGTTACTTGCACAAGCAAGTTTGGTTCACCTCCCCGCCGGCACAGTGGTGTTTGATGAGAATCAGCCATGTCAGGGATTTCCATTGCTATTATCCGGTAGTATCCATGTCATCAAGTCGGCAATAAGCGGACGTGAATTACAGCTATATAGCGTCAACCCCGGTGAGAGCTGCATACTGACCAGTAGCTGCCTGCTCGGACACGCAAATTATCAGGCTCGCGGGGTTGCAAAGCACGATACGGAGTTGGTTGTCATACCACCGTCTAGCTTTAAAGAATTACTTTCCGAGCATGCAGAATTTAGAGACTATATTTTCAGTCTGTTCTCGGAACGCCTGACGGATCTGATGTCACTGGTTTCTGCGGTCGCTTTTCAGAAGTTGGATCAAAGGCTGGCATCACTGCTGACGCAAAGACCCAGCCCCATTCACACCACCCATCAAGCGTTGGCTGACGAACTCGGCAGCGCACGCGAAATCGTTAGCCGCCTATTAAAGGGATTTTCCGACCAAGGCTGGGTCAAACTGAGTCGTGAGCAGATCGAAATCACCGATCTGGACGCGCTTGAAAAGTTTGTTGCACTCTAACCCTTCGATAAGCTCAAGACTAATCCCCTCCCCCTGCAAGGGGGAGGGAATAAAATCATTGAAGTCCACCATTGATTCGATAACAACCGCCCATCCCCTGAGCGCCGCCGAGTAGCACAGGCTGGTCAGGGAATTCTGACGAATATGTTTGAGCACGTGGACGCGTAGCGGATCGTGCGAGTTTATGAGGAGGCCTGACCAGTCGAGCAACGCAGGGAACCCGAAGGGCGGTAAACCGGGGTCGCCTTTTCTTTGGCTACTTTCTTTTGGCGAAGCAAAAGAAAGTAGCTTGCTGCCGGGCAACCCCCGGCGGTTTTCGATGAGTAGCTTTGCATAGCCATCTGACTAAACTGGCAAATCGCTGCTATAACGGCAAATGGCTCCAGCCTTTATTTGAATGTGACTTTCATCACTGACAGGTAGCATCGCCTGCACTATTCTTTACACTTCTTTAATCTTTTCGGGAGTCTAAAATGAAATCGAATTCAGGTACGATTGATCGTTCTTTACGTGTAATCGCAGGGATAGTGCTGGTCACTCTGGCTGCCACTGGCACAGTGGGCGTTTGGGGCTGGATAGGCGTTGTACCGCTGGTAACTGGCTTGGTCGGCTATTGTCCGATTTACGGAATTTTTGGTATGAGCACTTGCTCAATGAAAAAAGAATAATCTGCATCCCCTCTTCTCTCCATAAAAAAACGGCCTGTCAAACAGGCCGTTTTTTCATCAACATCCATTAGATGCCTGTTATGGCACAACCGTATCGATTACGATATCTAAGCCTTTAGTACCCGGCTCAATAATCTCAGTCTTTCCTTCCAGATCACCGGACTGCGCCATAGGCGTACCGGACTTTGACACACGAGCGACAACAACGACCTGATTAAACCCGGATATTTTCATCTGTGGTTGCATCGCCATACTGTCATCAAGTGTAAATTCCATCGGCAAGTCCTTAACCTGCTTACGGAAAGCTGCCAGTGGCATTTTCGGACCTTCAGCCGCACGAGCAAGTATAAATATGGTATCAGACGGCTTTACCTTGCCCTCTAACGAAGGGCTCAGACTGACCTTGCCGCTAACTGCAGCAGCCGGATTAGACGCTGCCAGTCTTGCGGCTTGCAAGTCCGCCTCCGCTTGCATTTGGCGTCTTTCCAGCTCTGCCAACTTCTCTGCACCATCAGGTTGCGCTGCTAGAAGGTCCAATGCCGACTGAATACTGCCACTAAACCTGATTGCATTCGGCGAACCCGGGGGGATCTGAAGCATCATTTTCTGCCAAAAGGTAATAGCCTGAATGTAATCTTTTCGCTCCATCGCAGCAGAACCTGCCAAGGCAAGTGTGCTCATATTAGTAGGATCAAGTGCTAACGCTTTGTCCAGGAATCCGGCAACGACATCACTTTTCAATGTTCTGCCATTTGCCATGCCATAGACATCGGCGTAACTGGCCCATATCTGAGCTTCATCAGGAACTAGCTTGACCAGCTGCTCATACGCTTTCAGCGCTTCGGGATATTTCTGAATGCTCACATAGGAATTTGCCAGCATGTACCAGCTGTTTGGATTGTCGCCATGCCTGCTCAGTTGCTTTTCTAGCGCCATAATGCCTACTTCTGAACCGATGAGGCCTGAACTATCTAGCTCAATCTTTTCTCCGACAGGCAGCGCTGCATAGTGATTCCCAAGATATAAATATAGCGGAATACTAAACAGGGGCAGTAATACAGTCAGTACAATCGCCAAATTCTTACTATTTTTAGCAGGCGCTGTTTTTTGTTGAGATGTGCCCACCTCTTCAACTAAACGCGCTTGTATTTCTTCTTTACCCTGTTCATATAGTTCTTGGGTTAAGAGACCATTGCGTAGATCAGCGTCCATTTCAGATACTTGATCCCGTAAAATCTCAAGATTGACATCATCTCGTTGTACTTCATCTTTACGAACGGCAGTGCGCCATAGCGGCAAAACAATAAACAAAAGTGCGATGGCAACCAGCACCGCACACATAATCCAGAACATATAATTCATGCTTGTGTATCTTTCTGCTCGTTCAGCAAATCGGCAGCGCGTTGCGCCGCTTCAGGAGTTAATTCGGTTTTAGTTTCCATTAACGTACGCTTGCGTTTGCGTAGTTGTAAGAACAGCATCAATCCACCACCTCCGAGTAGTAGAAATGGTCCGAACCATAAGAGTAATGTCGTGCTTTTGACTCGCGGATCATATAAAACAAAGTCGCCATACCGCTCAACTAGGTAATCGATGATCTCGTCGTCACTCATGCCTTTGTTCATTTGTTCGCGCACTTCTCTGCGCAAATCTTCAGCCAAATCTGAGTGAGAGCTAGCCAACGATTCATTCTGGCACACCAGACAACGTAGTTTCTCTGCAAGACCGATCATGCGTTTTTCAAGTACAGGGTCTTCAGCCATGTCTTTTGCCACGCCCGCAATGCCCATCATTGGTATCAGGCACATAAAAACCATCAATATTGTTTTCATTTTCTTTGCAGCTCCGCAACCAATGGAAGAATTTGCTCTTGTAAACTGGCAACCGTCACCGGACCAATTTGTTTGTATCGAATCACACCCTGCTTGTCGATCACGTATGTTTCAGGCACACCGTATACACCGTAGTCGATCCCGACTCGGCCTTCCTTATCGACGATGCTCAGCCAATATGGATTACCGTGCTCTCTTAACCATGCCATGCCATCGGCAGATTTATCTTTATAGTCCAAACCCAAAATAGGGACGATGTTTTGCTTAGACAAGTCCATCAGAATCGGATGTTCCTGCCTGCAGGATACACACCATGAAGCCCATACGTTCAGCAACCATACTTGACCTTTCATATCCTCTGAGGAGAATTGTTTGGTAGGCGCATGAAGCTGCGGTAGCGTGAACGCCGGAGCAACTTTATCTATCAATGGCGAAGGCACTTCACGCGGTTTAAGGCTCAAACCGACAAACAGGAATCCTACCAGCACTAAAAATATAATTAGCGGCCAGAGAAAACGCATCATGATACTTTTACTCCTTGTGCAGGTGCTGCGCCGGTTGTATGACTGCTGTCAGTCGTTGCCACTTTTGCCTTTTTACGTTTCAGCCTATAGCGTCGATCGCTGATCGCCAACGCGCCACCTAGGCCCATAAGTGTGCATCCGGCCCATATCCAGTCAACAAATGGCTTGTGATAAACACGTATCGCCCATGCTTCGACATCTCCAGGAATTTGCTCACCCATGGAAACATACAGGTCACGTGCAAATCCGGTATCAATAGCGGCTTCAGTCATCGGCATGCCTGAAGCATTGTATTGACGCTTTTCAGGCGACAGTTTTGCGACTTGCTCTCCATCCTGTGTGACGGTGAAATGTCCACGCGCTGCCACATAGTTCGGTCCGGTGATAGCATTTACGCCTTCGAAGCGGAATACATAGCCGCCTGCATCTACCGTATCGCCGTACTCCATGCGCACATCACGTTCGACTTCATATCCCATCACCATGGTCACACCGATGATGAAGATTGCCACACCGAAGTGTGCCAACTGCATACCGTAGTAACTGGAAGATTGTGAACGTACTCGCTGCATGAAGTTGCCATGCCCCATCAATCTCTGGCGCAAGCCGACCAACAGTGACGCGATAATCCAGAATGCTAACAGCAGACCCAGTGAAATCATCGGTGTCCATTTGCCCATCACAAAAGGCAGCAGCAAGGCAATCACGACCGCGCTGGCAAATGCCCAACGTACTCGCTTAGCCATATCACCCGCATCAAATTTCTTCCAACGTGCTAAGGGGCCTAATCCCATCAATAAGACCATAGGTGCCATCAGGGGTACAAATACCGCATTGAAATAGGGAGGGCCAACCGACAGCTTGCCGAATCCCAACGCATCCATAAACAGTGGATATAGCGTACCGATGAATACGGATGCGGACGCCACTGAAAATAAAACGTTATTCGATAGCAGTAACGCTTCGCGGGACAATATATCAAATTTCCCGCCCAATCCGATCTTGGGAGCACGCCATGCGAACAGCAACAATGACGCACCAATCACGGTGACCAAGAAGGCCAGGATGAAGACGCCTCGCTCGGGATCCGTCGCGAACGCATGTACCGAGGTCAACACACCGGAACGAACCAGGAATGTACCCAACAGGCTCAACGAGAATGCCGCGATTGCCAACAAGATGGTCCAACTGGTAAAAGCAGCCCGCTTTTCGGTCACCGCCAGCGAATGTATCAACGCTGTTCCTACCAGCCATGGCATAAAGGACGCATTTTCAACTGGATCCCAGAACCACCATCCGCCCCAGCCTAATTCGTAGTATGCCCACCAGCTACCCAACGCGATCCCCAGGGTCAGGAACACCCAAGCAACCGTTGTCCATGGGCGTGACCAACGCGCCCATGTCGCATCCAATTGCCCGCCCAGCAAAGCAGCAATAGCAAAGGCAAAAGCAACAGAGAACCCAACGTATCCCGTATACAGCATAGGTGGATGTATCGCCAAGCCCGGATCTTGCAGTAGCGGATTCAAATCCAAGCCATCAAGTGCGGCGGGTATGAGGCGATCAAACGGATTTGAGGTAAATAGCATGAATAATAAAAAACCTACTGCAATCAAACCCATCACACCCAATACGCGGGCGATCATCTCCTGTGGGAGATGCTTACTATTCAGCGCCACTAACAACGACCAAATGGACAGGTTGAAAACCCACAGCAACAGGGAGCCTTCATGGCCTCCCCATATCGCTGAGACCTGATACAACACCGGCAGCTGTGAATTGGAATGTTGCTGAACGTAAAGGACTGAAAAGTCGTTACTCAGAAAGGAAATCAACAAACATACAAAAGCGGTGCCGACAAACACAAACATCCCAATAGCCAAAGGACGCGCTGTGCCCATCAATGCAACGCTGTTTTTTGCAGCGCCATAAATCGGCACCACGCCCAGCGTAAGTGCTATAAAAAGCGCAATGATTAAGGTGAATTGACCGAGTTCAGGAATCATAATCGTATCCTTATAAAGTTATTGCGCTGTTTTGTCAGCAGCGGGTTTGAGGATAGCTTCAGCGGCTTTAGCCTTAGCTTCTTCAGCTTTTTCCAGCGCATCTGCTGCTTCTGGTGGCATGTAATTCTCATCATGCTTTGCCAATACTTCATCGGCGATCATCACACCATCTGCGCCGATTTTACCGTGGGCAACGACACCCTCACCCTCGCTGAACAAATCCGGGAGGATGCCTTTGTATTTGACCGTAAGACTGCGGTGTGAATCTGTGATCTCAAATTTAGCTGTCAAGCCTCCATCAGTGGCACGAACAACGCTTCCCTCCTTGACCAAGCCGCCGATCCTGAAGGACCTACCTTCAGGTGCTTCCTTATTAAACACCTGTGTAGGCGTGAAATATAGACTCACATTATCTTCCAGGGCACTCAACACCAAACCGACTGCCAAACCAACGGCAACGATTCCTGCTGCAATAAACATTAATCTTTTTTGGCGCGGTTTCATTCAACCTCCTCTGCTTCTCGCATCATACTGATTTGTGCCAGTGTGATTTTTCGTTTGTGTCTGACCATCGCGATCTCAATCGCAAAAATGATAAATGCAAACGCATATGATCCAAGCACGACATAAGTGATCGGATACTCACGCATCCAGATGTCTAAAGCGTTCATTGCTTAACCTCCGGCAATTCATTGATCCATGTAGTATGGCGTTCACGTTCCAGAATGATGCTACGTACTCGAGCAAGAACAACCGCAATCGCATAGAGCCAGCAAGCTAGCAACGTGATGAACATGGCTTGCTGCATGGCAACGTGCATACTTGTTCCACTGAGCTTGATGGTCGAACCCTGGTGAAGCGTATTCCACCACTTAACCGAGAAGTAGATGATGGGCACATTCACTGAACCTACGATGGCCAGCAGTGCACTCGCTCGATCAGCACGGCGCGGATCATCAATTGAAGCATGTAGCGCGATGAAACCGAGATAGAGGAATAGTAATATCAGCTCTGATGTCAGACGCGCATCCCAAACCCACCAAGCACCCCACATCGGTTTGCCCCACAATGCACCTGTCCATAGAGAAATGACAGCAAACAACGCTCCTGTAGGCGCAATGGCAGTTGCCATCATCGAGGATAAGCGCGTGTTGAATATCAATCCTAATGCAGCATAACCGGCCATGACCAGATACAAGAACATCGACAGGATGGATGCCGCTACGTGGATAAAGATGATTCGGTAGAACTCCCCTTGCTTATAATCCGTAGGAGCGACGAAAAATCCGATGTACAAGCCGATAACGAACAGTACGACCGCTGAAACCGCAAAGTACGGTATCAATTTTCCGGCTAATCCGTAGAACGTAGTTGGTGCAGAATATTTAAACCAATTGATTGCCAACTTAAATTACTCCATAGAAATTCGCAACGCCTGAGCTGTCACCCATGGGGTGAATGCCAGAGCCAAAACCAACAACGCACCTAATAATGATAAGTGCGGTGAAACCGCCAAACCTGTCGTAACTGCATCTACTGCACCCGAACCAAAAATCAGTACCGGAATACATAATGGCAGCACCAGTAACGACAGTAACACACCTCCACCTCGTAAACCTAAAGTTAATGCCGCTCCAATCGCACCAACCATACTTAATATCGGTGTACCCAACAACAAACCAATAATCAACACACCCAGCGCTTCCACCGCCATATCAAATTGCAATCCCAACACCGGTGCCACCAAAACGAGCGGCAATCCCGACACCATCCAGTGCGCAACCATTTTACCTAGCACCAGCATCGATAAAGACTGTGGTGACAACATCATTTGCTCCAATGTTCCATCGATGTAGTCGGCCGAAAACAAGCGAACCAACGACAACATAGATGACAACAACGCTGCAACCCACAATACACCCGGTGCCATCTTACGTAACATGTCCATTTCCGGCCCGACACCCAACGGAAAAAGACTAACGACCATCACGAAAAAAATCAATGTAGTCAGTACATCAGCACGGCGTCGCATCGCTAATATCAGATCACGACGGACAACGAGCACTAGCAAATCAAACATGGATGATTTTTTCATGACGATTCTGCTCTCATGACAGGGTCAAATTGCATATATCCATCCCTGCGACTTCAAGTGGTTGGTGAGTGGTAAACATCACCAATCCCTGTTGCGCCAAATGTTCAGCAATCAATTCCTGTATCAACGCAACGGCTACGACATCCAATGCCGCCAAAGGTTCATCCAATATCCAAAGTTTAGCGTCATTGACCAACATGCGTGATAAAGCAACACGTCTGCGCTGCCCTTGAGAAAGCACTTTCGTCGGCAGCCTCTCTTTGCCCTTCAAACCCATACGGCGTAAAGCGGCTATCGCTTCCCTATCACTAAGGTCGAGACCTGACAGCCCGGCTGAAATGCGTAAATTCTCAACCGCACTCAACTCGTCCTTGATGGCATTCAAATGCCCCAAGTACATCATCTCGGCACAATAATCTTCATCCAAAGAGCGGATATTCTCGCCACGCCATGCAATGTCACCCTCGTCCGGCATCAGGAAGCCACACAAGGTACGAAGCAGACTAGTCTTACCACTGCCATTTGCACCTTGGACTTGCATTATCTGCCCAGGACTCAGCGTAAAGCTCAATCCAGAAAACAAACGATGATCGCCTCGACTACAAGCAAGATTGCTGACTTCCAGCATAGGGGGAAAGAACCTGAAATTATTCGACCGCGAATTATATACGATTATGCAAATTCACAACAACGACTTACCCAAAGGGGTGATTAACATAAATTAGGGCTGAGCTGTTTCCTCAAGTGAAATTTTTAGACTGATATCTGCCTGCTCATTGGCTAATAACAAATATGCCTTCGCCATTTCGTCGCCTGTCATTTTGCGCAATTGCTGAACATAGCTATCACGCTTTTCCTCGCTGATAGCATCACCCTCCTTGACTTCATCTATGCGCACCACCAAATAATCACCGCTCAAAGTCTTCGAACCGACATATTGAGGTAATTCGGCAACGTTGGCCTGGAATATTTTTCTCGTCACGCTTAGATCAAATGATCCGTATTCCGATCTGGTAATACTACGTAACGCATCCCAATCTAATTTAGGATTTTCGCCGTTTTGCAATTGCTGCACTACTTCTTTTCCGCGCTTTACTGCCAACTCCGCAGCCTGCCGACTCTCCAACTTGGCACGTATTGCCTTGCTGGCATCCTCAAATGGTTTTAATGACGCAGGTTGATACTCTAGCACTCGTGCAGCTAACAGATCATTTGCTGAAATTTCGATCGCTGGCGTATTGCGCTTGTCTTTAATCACATCATCGCTGAAGATTTCTTGCAGCATCAGCGGTGTCCATAGCTCACCCCCCATCATACCTTTTGACAGCCACTCGCTCTGCAATACCTCTCCACCCACCAGCTCTGCGGCAGAAATTAATGTATCACTTTGCTCATAGACAATATTACTGAATTGTTCGGCCAACTCTGCAAACTCAGCAGAAGCTTTTTGCTGACGCAAACTACCCGCTATTTCTTCTCTAACTTCATCAAAGGGAATAGGATTTGAAGGCTTGACGCCCAATAATTTGATTATGTGATAACCAAAATCAGATCTGACGATTTCACTGATGTCACCTTCTTTGAGGGAAAACACAGAATCATCAAATTCCTTCACCATCATACCGCGCTCGAAATACCCCAAATCACCGCCATTACTAGCAGAGCCTGAATCTTGAGAATGCGTCTTTGCCAATTCAGCAAATTTTTCAGGATTCAACTTAACCTGACTCAAAACCGCTTCAGCTTTTGAAAGCGCAGCATCCTTTTCGTCTTGCGTAGCGTCTGCGTTTACAGTAATGAGGATATGCGCCGCTCTCCGCTCCTCTGGCGTACCGTAATCACTTAAACGGTTTTCATAATACTGGCGTACCTCATCTTTACTGATGTCCATTGCAGGCAGAATGCCCTCAACCGAAAACCTTACGTATTCAACTTTTACACGCTCTGGCACTTCAAACTCTTGGGGGTTCTGTTCATAATATGCCTGTATAGCAGCAGCATCGACATCGACCTGCCCTTTATATTTACTGATGGGAAATAGCACTGTTCTCACCAAACGTTGCTGCTCGTTCAAATGAATAACATTGTCAACAACGCGATCGGACACATATCCGTTTTGTTCGTAGGTCGCCTGCACTTGCTGACCCAACAAATCTGAACGCACACTAGCTTCAAACATTAATGGAGTAAGGTTCTGCCTGGATAGCACATCACGATAGAGATTCTTATCAAAATTTCCGCCATTCTTAAACGCTTCAATCTCTCCAATCACACTTGCGACTTGCTGGTCAGTCACTGCCAACCCAGCCTCTAAACCCCCCTTGACCAACAATCGCTGCCCGATAATGTTATCAATAACCGCACGCTTCATTTCAGCCGTATCAAATATGCTCACATCTAATTGATCGCCTAGCTGTTGACGCAATCTATCCTGTTGCTGTCGCATTGCATTATCAAACTGATACTTAGTGATTTTTTCGCCATCTACCGTTCCGACGGTATCTGCTTCGTCACCGGCATTGTTGTACGAGTCCACACCCCAAAGTGCAAATGGCAAGATAATCAGTACCATGAATACCTGAACAAATCTTTTATTGCTATGAACGAAATTAAACATAGTGATATACCTGACAGTTAATCAATGTGCAAAGAGGTAAAAATGAAAAAAGGCGAACTTTCGTTCGCCTTAATTTGGCGGAGTGGACGGGACTCGAACCCGCGACCCCCGGCGTGACAGGCCGGTATTCTAACCAACTGAACTACCACTCCAGAAACTATTTGGTGGGTGCTGACGGGGTCGAACCGCCGACATTCGCCTTGTAAGGGCGACGCTCTACCAACTGAGCTAAGCACCCGACAAAGTCTGCTAGTTTACAGCATCTTTCAGGCCTTTACCAGCACTAAATTTAGGTACCTTCGCTGCCTTGATTTTGATTGTCTCGCCAGTGCGAGGATTGCGGCCATTACGTGCGGCACGCTTACTTACCTTGAATGTTCCGAAACCTACCAAACTAACCGTATCGCCTTTTTTCAATGCCTTCGAGATGGCTTCAATTGTTGAATCCAATGAACGGGCAGCAGATGCTTTGGATAGATCAGCAGATTTTGCGATTGCATCGACCAAATCAGATTTATTCACTTATATCCCCTTTGCGGATGGTTAAAGAAACAGGAAAACCCTGAATCCCCTTTATATCAAGGCCTCTCGGCTTTGGTCAAGCTATTACTCAAAAATATACTTCTTGCGTATAGCAAACCAAACTGATACTAAATTTTTGTTAATGCTTGGTCACAATTAGCGGGTCAGTTTTCACAACGTCTCCGGAAATTGCGATGTTAGAGACAGCCTCATCGTTATCTACAGACGGGTCAGGTTTCCGTTCCAACGCCATATCAAACACCTGATCAATCCACTTAACAGGATGAATATCAAGCTTGTTTTTGATGTTGTCAGGAATCTCAGTTAAGTCCTTGGTGTTTTCTTCAGGAATCAAAACCACCTTGATACCGCCTCGCTGAGCAGCAAGAAGCTTCTCCTTCAAGCCACCTATCGGCAATACCTCACCGCGCAACGTGATTTCACCCGTCATTGCCACATCAGACCGTACCGGAATCCCTGTTAATACGGAAACCAATGCCGTACACATCCCGACACCCGCACTGGGTCCATCTTTAGGGGTCGCCCCCTCAGGCAAGTGTATATGCAAATCGCTTTTCTGATAGAAATCTTCATCTATCCCCAGTCTATTGGCACGACTTCGGACAACACTCAGCGCAGCTTGAATGGACTCTTGCATTACATCACCCAGCTTACCCGTGGTGGTGGTCTTGCCTTTGCCCGGCAGCACCGCAGCCTCAATGGTTAATAATTCCCCGCCGACTTCCGTCCATGCCAAACCGGTTACTTGGCCTACTTGGTTATCGCTCTCAGCAACGCCGTATGAATAACGACGCACGCCCAGATACTTATCAAGATTTCGGGAGTTGACAGTCAATCTACTGCTGCGATTCTTGAGCAACAATGCCTTTACAACCTTGCGGCAAATTTTGGAAATCTCCCGCTCAAGCCCACGGACTCCGGCTTCACGCACGTAATAGCGAACGATATCTCTAAGCGCGCTTTCAGTGATATGGATCTCTTCAAGCTTCAGACCATTGTTCTTAACCGCTTTAGGCACCAGATAACGTGTTGCAATATTAATCTTCTCATCTTCCATATAGCTGGAAACATGAATGATTTCCATACGATCCATCAATGCATCCGGGATGTTTAATGTATTAGCCGTAGCGACAAACATCACATCGGACAGGTCGTATTCAACTTCAACATAATGATCTACAAATGTGCTGTTTTGCTCCGGATCAAGCACTTCTAGCAATGCGGACGACGGATCACCGCGCATGTCCATTCCCATCTTGTCGACTTCATCCAGGAGGAACAATGGGTTTCTGACTGCCACTTTGCTCATGTTCTGCAATATCTTGCCCGGCATCGAGCCAATGTAGGTACGGCGATGACCGCGAATCTCGGACTCATCACGCACGCCGCCCAAGGACATGCGAACAAACTTTCTATTGGTCGCACGCGCAATAGATTGGCCTAGTGAGGTTTTACCGACACCAGGAGGGCCAACCAGACACAGAATGGGGGATTTCATTTTGCTGGTGCGCTGTTGAACGGCCAAGTATTCAAGAATCCGCTCTTTGACTTTCTCCAAGCCATAGTGATCTTCTTCCAACACCACTTCAGCCTTCTTCAAATCAGCACTGATCTTTGTTTTTTTCTTCCATGGCAGGCCGGCCAACACATCAATATAGTTTCTAACGACGGTAGCTTCCGCAGACATCGGTGACATCAAACGCAACTTTTTCAATTCAGACTCAGCTTTTACCAATGCCTCTTTCGGCATTTTGGCAGACTTTATCTTCTTTTCGATCTCCTCAAAGTCAGCGCCTTCTTCTCCGTCGCCCAATTCCTTCTGAATCGCTTTGACCTGCTCATTCAGATAATACTCGCGCTGGCTTTTCTCCATCTGACGTCTCACACGACCTCTGATGCGCTTCTCGACTTGCAGAATATCAATCTCACCTTCAATCAGACCAAGCAGGTGATCTAATCGTTGGCGCACGCCGAATATTTCCAGCACTTCTTGTTTTTGCTCAAGCTTGAGGGGTAGGTGTGCAGCAATCGTGTCAGCCAATCGACCGGCGTCATCAATCCCGGCCAGAGAAGTCAGCACCTCGGGAGGAATTTTCTTGTTCAGCTTCACGTATTGGTCGAATTGCGCGATCAAAACACGGCGCATCGCCTCTGACTCGCTACTCAGGCCATCTTCTGCCGTGACAATTTGGATTTCCGCATCAAAATGCGATTTTGCATCATAGACTTTCAGCACATTGGTACGTTGAGTGCCTTCTACTAGCACTTTAACTGTGCCATCAGGCAGTTTCAGCATTTGCAATATATTTGCTATGCTGCCAATGGCATATAGATCCTCCATGCCCGGGTCATCCTTAGCAGCCGATTTCTGTGCCACCAGAACGATATCTTTCCCGGCTTCCATCGCATTTTCCAATGCCTTGATGGATTTCGAACGTCCCACAAACAAAGGGATCACCATATGCGGGAAAACCACGACATCCCGCAGGGGAAGCAATGGGTGCAAATCACTTACAACTGTATTGTTTGTATCTTGTTCCGACATAGCAGCAACCTTTTCATTGATTGATAAGCTAGATGGGGATTAACTAAAAAATTTCAAGCAAACCCATCGAGACAAGATGAAAGATTCCGCAAGAATCGCGGATCAAGCGACCTTATGCGTATCTGAATAAATGATGATGGGCTTGATGCCACCATCCATACCCGTATCGTCCAGCACCACCTTACTTGCATTATCCATAGAAGGTAAGTCAAACATGACATCCAGCAAAGATTGCTCCAATATTGAGCGTAACCCCCTTGCTCCGGCCTTGCGTTCCAATGCTTTGCGAGCAATGGCCAGCAATACGTCGTCACGGAACTCCAGTTCGACATTCTCCATCGAAAAAAGTTTTTGATATTGCTTGGTCAACGCATTTTTAGGTTCTGTTAAAATCTTAATCAGTGCCTGCTCATCCAACTCTTCCAACGTTGCGACAACTGGCAGACGTCCTACGAATTCTGGAATGAGACCGAATTTAATCAAATCTTCTGGCTCGACCTCTCTCAGCGTTTCACCCGTCTCTCGCTCATCCTCGCTACGAACAGTTGCACCAAACCCGATGCCAGCCTTGGCGGAACGGTTACGTATCACCTTTTCCAATCCGTCAAATGCGCCACCACAGATAAACAGGATGTTGGTCGTATCGACCTGCAAGAATTCAGTGTTGGGGTGTTTGCGCCCACCTTGCGGGGGAATCGAGGCTGTTGTGCCCTCAATTAACTTGAGTAAAGCCTGTTGCACACCTTCGCCGGAAACATCTCTGGTGATTGATGGGTTGTCAGCTTTACGGGATATTTTGTCGATTTCGTCAACATAGACAATGCCACGCTGTGCTTTTTCTACGTCGTAATCACAACTCATTAACAGCTTCTGTATTATGTTTTCGACGTCCTCGCCAACATAACCGGCCTCGGTTAAGGTCGTTGCATCAGCCATGACAAATGGAACATCCAGCAAGCGTGCCAATGTTTGCGCAAGTAAAGTTTTGCCTGATCCTGTTGGACCAATTAACAAAACGTTACTCTTTGACAGCTCAACACCGTCTTTTTCTTTATAATTTAGTCGCTTATAGTGGTTGTAAACCGCGACAGATAAGATTCTTTTAGCTTGTTCCTGACCAATCACATATTCATTCAACGTTTCGCAAATATCCTTGGGAACAGGCAAATCCGTTTTCTCTGTCTCGCTACCCTCACCACCCTCAATCTCTTCACGCATGATGTCATTGCATAGCGTGATGCATTCGTCACAAACAAATACAGAAGGACCTGCGATCAGCTTCCTGACCTCATGCTGACTTTTCCCGCAAAACGAACAATACAACAACTTATCAGTTGGGGTTTTTTCATCTGTCATCGTCATTTACTCCGTAGCTTTATTCAATCCTATTGCCGAAATCGAATCGTGCTCAAATGCGTTTATCCAGAACTTCATCCACCAAACCATAATCCTTTGCCTCTTGCGCGGTAAGGAAGTTATCACGCTCGCTATCAAGTGCAACCTCTTCCACAGTACGTCCAGTATGATGCGCCATTAATGTATATAGCCGCTCACGTAAACTCAAGATGTACTTCGCATGTATTTCGATATCAGATGCTTGCCCGCGGAATCCGCCCAAAGGCTGATGAATCATGACCGTAGAGTTTGGCAGCGCAAATCGCTTGCCTTTCTCACCAGCCTGCAAAAGGAAAGCGCCCATTGATGCAGCCATACCTACGCACAGTGTAGATACCTGAGGCTTGATGAACTGCATGGTGTCGTATATTGACATGCCCGCTGAAATAGAGCCGCCGGGTGAGTTGATATAGAGGTGAATATCCTTATCTGGATTTTCAGACTCCAAAAACAACATCTGCGCAACAATCAGATTTGCGCTGTGATCGTTGACTTCGCCGACCAAAAATATCACCCGCTCTTTCAGCAAGCGAGAATAGATGTCGTATGCTCTCTCACCACGACCGCTAGTCTCCACGACCATCGGAATCATGCCGATGTTTTGCGGGTCTATATTTTGTGACCCGGCACCTTGTGACTCAGGACGATACGTCATTACTGATTAACTCCCCATCAATTCGTCAAACGTAACGGTCTTCTCTGATTTTTTTGCCTGCGTCAGCACCCAGTCAGCAACATTTCCCTCCAACACCAGACTTTCAACTTCTTTGAGTCGGGACTGATCTGCGTGATACCAGCTGATGACCTCAGCTGGATCGTCAAAGCTCTGCGCATAATCTTCTACCATTGCACTAATTTGCTCTGGCGTCGCCTTCAGATCCTGCTTCAACACCAAATCTGCCAACATCAACCCCAGCTTCACTCTTTTGACAGCACGTTCTGCAAACATCTCCGGTTGCATAGGCATATCTTGCATCTTCATGCCACGCGACTCCATCTCTTCAGCTGTTTGCTGCATCAATACTTGCGATTCACTATCTACTAATGACTTAGGAACTTCAAACTCGGCAACATTTAACAAAGCATCCATAGATGCTTCTTTGTTCTTTGACTTCAAACGACGTGCGACTTCGCGCTCAAGATTGCTACGAATTTCCGCTGTCAGCTTATCCACATCCCCATCTTCCACGCCCATGGATATTGCAAATTCCGCATCAAGTGCCGGCAACTTCATGGCTTCTACTGCCTGCAAAGTCACGGTAAAACTTACCGTCTTACCCGCCACTTCTTTACCGTGATAATCATCCGGGAAAGTCATATCGAATGTCTTTTCTTCGCCTGCCTTCATATCAACAATGGCTGCCTCGAAATCCGGAAGCATACGCCCTACCCCCAGCACGACAGACAAATCTTTAGCCTCACCGCCTTCGAATGCCTCGCCTTTATGCTTACCTGAGAAATCAATGATGACCTGATCATCATTCTGAGCAGCGCGATCAACTTTCTCATAGGTTCCTCGCTGCTTACGCAACGTCTCAATCGTTCTATCGACATCTGCCTGACTCAACTCGAACGATACTTGCTCGACAGTTTGCTCTGCAAGCGTACCCATCACAACCTCAGGATATACCTCAAACGTTGCGCTGAACTCAACAGGGTCGGCACTCAAATCTTTGGATACAATTTCAAACTGAGGTGAACCTGCTACCTTTAGATTATTAGCGTGAATCGCATCCGCAAAGGAACGTTGCATTGCATCACCCAGAATTTCTTGGCGCGCTTGAGCACCGTAGTACTGTTCAAGCACCTTGACAGGCACCTTACCCGGACGGAACCCTGCAACCTTTGCGCTACGCCCCATTCTCTTAAGACGTTCAGTAACATCACCATGAATGGACTGTTGTGGAATTGATGCGTTAATGCGTCGTTCTAACGCGCTCACAGTTTCTACGCTGGACATGCTTGATTTCCTTGATTTTAAAGTTAAATAGTAGGCTGGTGCGAAAGGAGAGACTCGAACTCTCACGCCGTGAGGCGCTGGAACCTAAATCCAGTGCGTCTACCAATTCCGCCACTTTCGCGCTGAGTACTTCCAGCTTTGCCGGCGGATTATATCACTATCCTGCTGACTTTAATCCCCGCTACACACATTTACAAATCAAGCAATACTCGTCCGGGAAACTCTAATGCCTCTTTTATGCTTGACAGGAATTGCACAGCTTCACGTCCATCAATAATGCGGTGATCATAAGAGACTGCCAAATAATTCATCGGACGAATGACAACTTGCCCGTTTTCAGCAACCGGCCTCTCTTTCGTTGCATGTATGCCAAGTATCGCGCTCTGAGGAGGATTGATTATAGGTGTAGAAAGCATAGAGCCGAATACACCTCCATTAGATACGGTGAATGTGCCGCCACTCAGCTCCTCAATTGTGAGCTTGCCTACCTTAGCTCGAGCACCGAAATCCCCTATCTGCTTTTCAATATCGGCAAAAGACAACTTATCCGCATCACGAATAACAGGCACGACTAAGCCACGCTCACTACCAATTGCCACGCCAATATCAAAATAGCCATGATAGATAACATCTGTCCCGTCTACCGAAGCATTAACGATCGGGAATTGCTGTAAGGCGAGGACCGCTGCCTTTACGAAAAATGAGGAGAACCCAAGCTTCACGCCGTGTTTCTTTTCGAAAGCATCTTTGTATTTATTGCGCAGATCAATCACCGGCTGCATATTCACTTCGTTAAAAGTGGTAAGAATCGCTGCATTCTGTTGGGACTGTAACAACCTCTCAGCAATGCGCTGCCGGATACGCGTCATCGGCACGCGCTGTTCAGGCCGATTACCGGTTGGCGCAATAACAGGTGGTGTATGCGAATCTTTCTTCACTTTCTCCATCGCGTGCAACACATCTTCCCGAGTAACACGCCCACCACGCCCGCTGCCATGTAATTCACTGGTATCAACGTCATTTTCATGTGCGAGTTTTCGTGCAGAAGGCGGCAAGGTTTGCGTGGCGTCTGAAGCCGCCTCACCTGATTTGTCTGATGCTTTTTCAGGTGCTGCTTTCGGTACAGAAGCAGTATCAATTTGCGCGATGACTTCACCACTGGTCACTTTTTCATTATCGCCCTTGATGATTTTCGTCAACACGCCGGATTTAATCGCCGGTAGCTCAAGCACCACTTTATCTGTTTCCACGTCAATCAGATTCTCACCTTCGGACACTCCATCCCCAGCCTTTTTATACCAGGACAGTAACGTGGCTTCAGAAACAGATTCAGATAGTTGCGGCACTTTCACTTCAATGATGCTCATGATGTTTTGCTCCCGGATTGTTCTTAACATCTAAATTGCGACGAAAGGCAGCGTCGATCACTGCTTTTTGTTGTTCGTTATGCACCGCAAGATAGCCCGCTGCGGGTGCTGCAGATGAAGCACGCAAAGCATATCCTAGCTTCATTTCAGGACGCATATGTCGCAACAGATAATGCTGAATACGATGCCACGCGCCCTGGTTTCCCGGTTCCTCCTGACACCACAGCACTTCTTTGGCATTCGGGTAGGCTGCGATCTGCGACTTGAAAGCTGCATGCGGGAAAGGATAAAGTTGTTCGATACGTATGATTACCATATCAGATAGGCCTTTTTCTCTTCGTGCGGCCAGCAATTCATAATAAATCTTGCCACTACACGCGATGATACGCTTGACGTTAGCTGGATTTAAGTCATCGACCTCACTGATCACTGGCTGGAATTGTCCTTGAGTAAAATCACTCAGCGGAGAAGCCGCGTCTTTGCTACGCAACAGACTCTTAGGTGTAAATACGATTAGCGGTCTGCGTTGCGTTCGCAGCATCTGACGACGTAGCAAATGGAACATCTGCGCTGATGATGATGGAATACATACCTGAATATTGTAATCAGCACACAATTGCAAATAACGTTCTATTCGGCCGGAAGAATGCTCCGCACCCTGACCTTCATAACCATGTGGCAGTAACATCACCAGCCCGCACAGCCTCCCCCATTTCACTTCTCCCGAAGCAATAAACTGGTCTATCACGACTTGAGCACCATTCGCAAAATCACCAAACTGTGCTTCCCACAGCACCAGCGAATTAGGTTCGGCGGTTGCATACCCATATTCAAACCCCAGCACGGCTTCTTCGGATAACAACGAGTCGATCGCCACAAAATCTGCTTGATCTGGAGCAAGGTGTTGCAATGGCGTATAAAAACCTTCATGCCAGATTTTTCGGTTCTGATCGTGCCATGTTGCATGTCGATGGAAGAAAGTGCCGCGTCGGCTATCTTGCCCCGAAAGCCTCACCGGAAAGCCGTCCGTGAGCAGTGTTGCATAGGCCAGGTTCTCGGCCATCCCCCAATCCAGCGAGATATCTCCTCTCGCCATCGCAATTCGATTATCAACTATTTTCTGCAATCTCGAGTGAAGGATGAAGTTTTCAGGTGGCGTTGTCAGAGATTTACTTAATACCTTCAAGCGCTTCATTGATACCGCAGTATCCACCTCCACATCCCAGGCCTCTTGCTGCCGGAAAGGCATCCAGTTGGCAATCTTTTTCTCACGTTTCTTCTTGCGCCTATCCACCAACACAGGATGGATAGAGTTTTTCCCTTCGTCCATCGCCGACCGATAATCTGAAATCATCTTAGCGGCTGCAGCCTTATCTATTACGCCCAAATCAGCCAGACGATCCGCATACACTGCGCGAGTGCCTTTGTGTTCGCGAATATACCGGTACATAAATGGTTGTGTCACCAACGGTTCATCCTGCTCGTTATGACCCAACTTGCGGAAGCAAAACATGTTGATCACAACATCCTTATTGAACTCCATTCTGAAATCAAGCGCGATTTCAGTCACCAGCAGTACAGACTCGGGGTCGTCCGCATTCACATGAAATATCGGCGCATCTATCATTTTCGCCACATCGCTACAGTAATTACTTGAGCGCATATCACGCGCATCTGACGCAGTAAAACCGATCTGATTATTGACGATGATATGAACAGTACCGCCTGTTTTGTATCCCCGCGTCTGTGACATTGCCAGTGTCTCCATGACCACGCCTTGGCCTGCAAAAGCGGCATCACCATGCAGCAATATCGGCACAACCTTGCTGCCGTCCAAATCCTTGCGCCGATGCTGGCGGGCGCGAACAGAACCTTGAACGACAGGATTGACTATCTCAAGGTGAGAAGGATTGAAAGCCAACGCAACATGCAGCTTGCCACCAGCCGTCTCAATGTCTGCCGAAAAACCCTGGTGATACTTCACGTCACCGGATGTCAATTCATTCGCATGTACACCTTCGAATTCAGCGAACAACATCTTCGGCTGTTTCCCGAGAATATTCACTAGCACGTTCAGCCGCCCACGGTGAGCCATACCAATCACGACCTCCTGCACACCGGCACTCCCGGCACGTTGCAACATGTGATCAAGTAATGGAATCAACGTCTCTGCACCTTCCAGAGAAAAGCGTTTCTGACCGACATATTTGGTATGCAGATAACGTTCAAGTGTTTCAGCGGCAGTCAGTCTTTCCAGGATTCTGCCACGCATCGCGTCATCATAAGTAGAGCGCCCGCGTACACTCTCCAGTCGATCCTGTATCCAGCGCTTCTGTGCTATATCGCCGATATACATATATTCGGCACCAATATTGCGGCAATAAGTCTGCTGCAAAAGCTTGAGTATCTCGCGCAAAGTCATGCGCGCACCACCGACCAGAGATCCGGTTTCAAAAGTGGTATCCATATCTGCCTCAACCAGACGGTAGAATGCAGGGTCAAGCTCTGGCAGTTCCGGTTTAGCGTGTCGCCCTAATGGATCAAGGTTTGCCACTCGCACACCGAGGAAGCGGTAAGCATTGATAAGTTGCAATACGTAAACCTGCTTACGCTCAAGCTCAACGTCGGAAGCAATGCTATTCACCCCGACTTTTGGCAGATTCAGAAAAGATTGTTGAATTGGACTATGGGCAACATCCTGAGCAGAACCAGATGTTTGTTGCGCATCGAAATATTTTCGCCATGCTGCTGGCACGGCACCGGGGTCAGCTAAGTATTGTTCGTACAATTCCTCTATAAACGGCGCATTCGCACCGAACAGCAAAGAGCTGCTCTTCATCAATTGCATAAAATTGACTGGTTCGTTCAACGCTTGTCCATCGCAACAAAGTCGCGCCTAGTCGCACCACGATAAACTTGACGAGGTCGTCCAATCTTCTGTTCGTCATCACCCAACATTTCATTCCACTGAGAAACCCAACCTATGGTTCGTGCCAATGCAAACAGTACAGTAAACATATTCGACGGAATACCAATCGCACTCAAGACAACACCCGAGTAGAAATCAACATTGGGATATAGTTTACGCTCGATAAAATATGGGTCGCTTAACGCAACGCGTTCAAGTTCCATTGCCAACTCAAAAAGTTTTCCACTCTCCAGATTCAATTCCTTTAAAACTTCGTAGCAGGTTTGACGCATTACTGCTGCACGCGGGTCCATATTCTTGTAAACACGATGACCGAAGCCCATTAGGCGATATTTTTTATCTTTAACGCCCTGCACATACTCCGCGACGCGTGAGACATCGCCGATCTCTTCAAGCATCTTAAGTGCCGCTTCATTCGCACCGCCATGTGCTGGCCCCCACAAAGCTGCTATGCCTGAGGAGATGCACGCAAAAGGATTTGCACCACTTGAGCCTGCCAGACGCACTGTTGATGTGGAAGCATTTTGCTCATGGTCTGCATGCAGGATAAAAATACGCTCCAGCGCTCTAACCGAAACCGGATTGGGTACATATTCCTCGGCAGGCGTACCAAACATCATGTACAGGAAATTCTCAACGTAACTATACGAGCTCTTCGGGTACATAAACGGATGACCGATATGATACTTGTGCGCCATCGCCGCGATAGTCGGCACTTTAGAAAGCAAACGAAGCGCGGATTTATCACGGTGTTCAGGATTATTAATGTCCAGCGAATCATGATAGAACGCTGACAAAGCACCCACTACGCCAACCATCACGGCCATAGGATGTGCATCACGACGGAATCCTGTAAAAAAGCGTGCCATCTGATCATGCACCATAGTGTGCTCTCTCACCTTTTTGACGAAATCAGCTTGCTGCTCAGCATTTGGCAACTCACCGTGCAATAACAAATAGCTCACTTCAAGAAAGTCAGATTTTTCAGCCAGTTGCTCAATCGGATAACCACGGTAATAGAGCAACCCTGCATCACCATCGATATAAGTGATCTCCGAAGTGCAACTTGCTGTAGAGAAAAATGCCGGATCATAGGTGAACAGACCGAGTTTACTCAGTCCGCGCAAATCCAGAACGTCAGGCCCCAGCGTGCCTGCCAAAATCGGCATTTCGATAGTACGCCCGTCGTCCAGCGTTAGTGTTGCAGTCCTTTTCTTACTATCCATCTACAATTCCTCCAGCGTTATGCGTACCGTCAGGCCGCCCTGATCTTTTCCAGCAACACCTGCATCTCGCCGTGCACTGCTTCCTGTCTACCCGCAATCATATCCCATAGTGTGTTGTCGGGCATATCTAGCAATGTTTCAAAAATCTGCTGCTCACTATCATCCAGCATTTCGTAACTCGAATTCACAAAGCGTGTAAGGATGATATCCAGCTCCAGCAAACCGCGCCTTGTCCTCCACCTGACACGTTCAATACTCTTCATACCAGCCGTGTGGTCATCAGATCCTTGATGCTGCCTATCGCTTCAGTCGGGTTTAATTCTTTCGGGCACACATCGACACAATTCATAATGGTGTGGCAGCGAAACAAGCGGTAAGGGTCTTCAAGATTATCCAGTCGCTCCCCTGTCGCCTGATCGCGGGTATCTGCAATAAAGCGGTAAGCCTGTAACAATCCTGCCGGGCCGACGAATTTTTCCGGATTCCACCAGAAAGATGGGCAGGCTGTCGAGCAACAACCGCACAGGATGCACTCATATAAACCATTCAGGTGTGCGCGCTGTTCTGGCGATTGAAGCCGCTCAGTCTCGGGTGGCGGATCATTGTTAATTAGATACGGCTTGATCGAATGGTATTGTTTAAAAAACTGCGTCATATCAACGATCAGATCGCGTATCACCGGAAGTCCCGGCAACGGGCGCAGCTCGACCGGCTCTTTCAGTGACGACAAGGGTGTGGTACATGCTAGACCGTTACGTCCATTGATGTTCATTGCATCAGACCCGCACACCCCTTCACGACAGGATTTGCGTAACGACAAGCTGTCATCCTGCTCTTTCAGCAGCAGAATGGCATCCAGCAGCATCGTATCTCCCGCAACAATATCCAGTTCGTATTCCTGCATATAGGGTGCTGCATCAGTGTCAGGGTTGTAGCGATAAATAAGAAACTTCATAACCTACTCCTAGTAAACACGCGCCTTGAGCGGGAATGATTCAACGCTAAGCGGCTTCAATCGTACCGGCTTGTAATCAAGGCGGTGCCCTTCGCTAAAATATAAGCTGTGCTTGAGCCAGTTTTGATCATCCCGATCAGGGAAGTCTTCTCGTGAATGCGCACCCCGACTCTCTTTACGGGCTTCGGCCGCAATCATTGTGGCCTGTGCGACTTCAATCAAATTATCCAACTCCAGTGCTTCAATACGAGCTGTATTAAATACACGACTCTTGTCTTGGATCATGGTGTGATTCGCAAGCTCCACAATCTCCTTGATCTGCATCACGCCTTCGGCAAGCAATTCAGGAAAACGGAATACCCCGCAGTGTTTTTGCATCGTCTTACGCATCGCGGCACCTACATCCGCAACGCTTTCGCCATCCGTCTGATTGTCAAGTCTAGCTAAGCGCGCCAGCGGACGCTCTGCGGCATCTGCAGGCAACAGCTTGGGATGAGGATGACTCTTTAAATCTTCAATGATCTGCCTGCCCGCCTCACGCCCAAATACGATCAGGTCGAGCAAAGAGTTACAGCCCAACCTGTTAGCACCATGCACCGACACACAAGCACATTCACCTACCGCATACAGACCGTGCACCACTTCATTCGGGCCGGTTTTGTAGGGTGCAACGACTTGCCCGTGAAAATTTGTCGGTATGCCACCCATCATGTAATGCGCAGTGGGCACGACTGGTATCGGTGCCTTAGCCGGATCGACATGGGCAAATTTCAAAGCGATTTCCCGTATCCCCGGAAGGCGCTGTTTAATCACATCGTCACCGAGATGATCGAGCTTTAGCATGACATGGTCACCCTGCGGCCCACAGCCTCGACCCTCGTTGATCTCTATAGTCATCGCCCGTGACACCACATCGCGGCTGGCCAAATCTTTAGCATTCGGAGCATATTTGGGCATGAATCGCTCGCCGTCTTTATTCACCAGATAGCCGCCCTCGCCCCGCACGCCTTCAGTAATCAATACACCTGCGCCATAGACTCCGGTCGGGTGAAACTGAAAGAACTCCATGTCTTCCAGCGGTATGCCAGCACGGGCCACCATGCCCAGTCCGTCACCCGTGTTGATAAAAGCATTGGTACTGGATTGAAAGATGCGTCCCGCTCCACCGGTTGCGAACAACGTGGCGCGTGCCTGAAATATCATCACCTCGCCTGTCTCGATCTCCATCGCAGTTACACCGAGCACATCGCCATCTTCATCACGAATCAAATCCAACGCCATCCATTCGATAAAGAAATGTGTGTTTGCCTTAACGTTCTGCTGATACAGCGTATGCAGCAATGCGTGTCCGGTACGATCTGCCGCCGCACAAGCACGATCGACCGGAATCTTGCCGTAGTCCTGCATGTGCCCGCCAAATGGACGCTGATATATCTTGCCGCTGCCCAAACGATCGAATGGCATCCCGTAGTGTTCCAGTTCGTACACCACTTCCGGTGCTGCACGACACATGAATTCAATCGCATCCTGATCACCAAGGTAATCGGAGCCCTTCACCGTGTCGTACATATGCCAGTGCCAGTTATCTTCTTTGACATTCCCCAGTGAGGCTGCGATTCCACCCTGAGCAGCAACGGTATGCGATCGGGTGGGAAAGACCTTGGACAACACAGCCACTTTCAGCCCGGCTTCAGCAAGCTGCAATGCAGCACGCATCCCGGAACCACCGGCACCGACCACCACCACATCAAAGGTCCTTTTAGCAACAGCCATCACATTCCCCAAAGTATCTGAACCGACCAGATCGTATAAACGACCATTGCCAGAATCACCAGCACATGAATGACCAGTCGCACACCGGCTGGCTTGACGTAATCCATCACAATGTCACGCACCCCTATCCAGGCGTGATAAAACACACTCATCAGGAACAAAAGCGTAAACGTACGCACTGCCAGATTGGAAAAAAGTGCTGTCCAGACATCGTAGCCAAGATGTGGCCTACTCAGCAAATAAGCCATCAATGCCAGGCAATACACAACCATCACGACTGCCGTGATGCGCTGGATTAACCAGTCACGCAGACCGAAGTGTGCACCGGTAACAACCCGATTTACCATAATTGCACTCCAATCAAGAGTGTCAACACCACACTCGCCCCCATCACCGCCCAGCTACTGTTGCGCGCTGATTGAAGATCGCCAATCCAATGCAAGTCAATTGCCAGAAAACGCAACCCTGCGCAGAAGTGATGCACAAATGACCATGACAAGCCCAACACCACTACTTTAGTAATCGGGTGTGCCAACACATCCATCAACGCTGTATAAGTTTCGATAGATCGTAAGCTGCTTTGCAGCATCCACAACAGTATTGGTAATGCTAGGAAAAGTGCCGCACCACTGGCTCGGTGCAGAATGGAAACAATACCGGGAAGCGGTAACTTTATCTGATGGAGAGCGAGGTGCTTGGGGCGTTTCTTAATCATTTCTGTCCTCTGCCATGTAAAGTTAAACAGGTAGTCGTAGATAAAGCGTGAATGCTTACAACTAATCGTAATGCTACACCTATTTACATGGCGAGAGAAAACCAAAAGATTTATCATGTGGCAACACATGCCCTTAGGAGCGACTCATGAAAGCCCCAATCAGAATCACAGTCACCGGAGCAGCCGGACAGATCGGCTACGCCACCCTGTTCCGTATCGCTAACGGAGACATGCTGGGACGTGAGCAGCCGATTATCCTACAGTTGCTTGATTTACCCCAAGCTCAGCAAGTGCTTCAGGGCGTCGCTATGGAGTTGGAGGATTGTGCATTTCCGTTGTTACAACAAGTCATCACCACCGACGATCCAAAAGTCGCATTCAGAGATACCGAGATTGCCATGTTGATTGGCTCGCGACCACGCAGCAAAGGCATGGAGCGTAAAGACCTGATCGAGGCCAACGGTGCAATATTCTCCGCGCAGGGCAAGTTACTCAACGAATATGCAGCACGCCATGTCAAAGTACTGGTAGTGGGCAACCCTGCCAACACCAATGCGCTGATCGCGATGAAGAATGCACCCGATCTGGATCCAAGGAACTTCACCGCAATGATGCGTCTCGACCATAATCGCGCTATTGCTCAGGTCGCACTCAAGTTATTCCAACCCATTAGGGATATTAAGAAAATGGTAGTCTGGGGTAACCATTCAGGCACGCAGTATCCTGATCTCAATCACGTTGAAATACGCGGTCGACTTGTAAAAGATGTCTTGAGCCAAAACAACTGGGTGGAATGGGTGGAAGGTGAATTTATTCCAAAGGTACAGAAGCGTGGCGCATCCGTAATAGAAGCACGCGGCCTATCCAGCGCAGCAAGTGCTGCGAACGCAGCCGTTTCTCACGTCCACGATTGGATGCTAAGCTCTCACCATAACGACTGGGTGACCATGAGTGTACCGTCCGATGGCAGTTATGATATCCCCGAAGGGGTAATATACGGCTTCCCGGTAACCTGTAGACATGGTCATTTCAAAATCGTACAAGGGCTGCCTATAAGTGAACTGGGGCACAAACATATGACAGAAAGTTATCAGGAACTACTCGAAGAACGTGAACACGTTAAACAATTGCTAAGCTGACAAAAGAAGAATATCCATGAACGAAAAGTTAGTATCCCTACTGGGCGATTTTAATGACTCATATCCAACCGAACTGACAAAAAGCTTTCCACGCATCGTAGACCGCATTGTCGAGTTATGGGATTCAAAAGCCGTCGAAGACTATTTTACTGAGCTGATGATTGATGACCGCGGCGGCACTCGACAAGGATTCCCACCCAATATTGCACATGAAATATTCAAGTTGAGTGTGGCTCATGAAAAAATTCGCGACCAAGGCCAAAACACAGCCGTCGAATTATCACCTTGGGAAATGGTGAAAGAAGAAAAAAGATTCGCAATCGAACGACAAGGCTATGATTTTTCACCACAAGGATTTGTGCGCTCCGCCGAGAAGGGGGACAGATCAGCTGTCGTGGCATTCCTGGAGAGTGGTGTCGATATTGACACACCTGACGAACGAGGCTGGACACCCCTGATGGTATCCAGCTTTAATGGCAACGAAGAAGTAGCAGTTCTACTCATCCAAAAAGGTGCCAATGTCCAGGCCACAGATACCGCTGGATATGGACCGCTACACTGGTCGGCGCTTAACGGTTTTAGCACTGTCATTAAATTGCTTCTCGAAAAGCGAGCTGATGTAAACGCTCAAAGCAAACATGGCCTGACGCCACTACTTCAGGCTGCTTCACGTGGACACTTATTGGCCGTAGGGCAATTGGTTGCAGGTGGAGCCAATGTAGATACACCCAGCAACGATGGCTGGACTCCACTTCACAAGGCTGCTGCGAACGGACATGTAGAAACGGTTAAATTTCTGATCGCGAAGGGAGCTAATCGCAGTCCAGAATATCAGGATGGCACTACTCCCCTTCAACTTGCGATAAAGCATAAACATAGAGAAATCGAACTGCTGCTCATTGCAAAATAATTAACCTCAGCACTCAGATATGCTTGGCTAGAAATTTATCTAGCTGATTTGCAAATATTTGCCTATCCTTTTGACTCAATGACGGTGGACCACCAGTATCGACCCCGCTGGCACGCAGATTATCCATAAAGTCGCGCATTGATAATCGCTCTTGAATACTGTCTTTGGTATATAGCTCACCACGTGGATTCAATGCATGGCCACCACGTTGAATCACTTCAGCAGCTAACGGAATATCCGCAGTAATCACCAAGTCTCCCTGCTGAATCAGCGCTACGATCTTATTATCCGCCACATCAAACCCGGCCGGAACTTGCATAGCATTAATGTAGGGAGATGGTGGGCAGTTCAATAGCCTGTTAGCTACCAGCGTAAGTTGAATGTGTAACCTGACCGCTACCCGGAAAAGGATTTCCTTAATCACTTTGGGACACGCGTCAGCATCCACCCATATTTGCATTCAGAACTCCTGATGTACTTTGAACAAAATGCCTGCAGATTTTTATTGTTTGGACTTCTTATCTATGTACATTTCACTATCAGCATTAAGGAGTATTTCATCAATACTTTTTCTTCGACCCAATTCCGTCACTTGACCTACTGACAATGATATAGGCCAGCCATGAGCCTCAAAATCACTGTCCGCCGATAACTTGATTCTGTTGACTAGCACATTACAGAATTGCGCCTCTGTGTCAGGCAGCAAAATCACAAATTCGTCACCACCGAATCGCGTTACCGTATCCACGCGCCGAGTGCTTTCAGTCAAAATCTCTGCGAGTGCGACAAGAGCCTGATCACCTACATGGTGCCCTTGACTATCATTCAGCTTCTTGAAATTATCGATATCAATGAATAAAAGCGAATATGGACTGCCAGACCGCTCGCTTCGCACCATCTCAATCTCCATCCTATCGAAAAACTCGTAGCGATTTCCCAACTTGGTTAGCTCATCCTTATGGGCATACTCTCTGTCTTTCCACAATCTTGTCACAACGCGACCGATCACCGTAAATATCACGGCTCGTGAAAAAATATTAAACACGTATGCAATCAAGGGAAAGTTCGGCCAGACGATAGCCATCTCGACGGTACTCCATATTGTCGCGATCAAAAGTGCTGCGGCGATTGTGAAATATGAGTCAGTACGTCGTTTAGAGCGGATTGCACCTAAATGTGCTGCCTGGATGATCGGCAAGCAATACAGCGCATCAATAGAGTAATAAGAACCGGCCGCCTGATATTCCAGGTAGGTAATGAACGCTGTCTCCCCAACGACCAGAATAAAGCTCAACCGGGAGTTATTCATTAAAGGCATCAACGATGCCCTGATATTGTTAAAGTGTGCAGCATAATCATTGAATATTATATTGATTGATCATTAAACTAGAGTTAACTCACATACTCACATGTAGCATTTCATAATAAGCAGAAATTACACCAACTTCCCACACCCTCGCGTAAAATCCTTGCTTACTATATAGCTTCATGTAGCGAAAAACTACCCCCCTTAATTAACAAGTGTATTCCTTTCAATATCGTGTCTGTAGAAATCGAACGCTTTTTTTCCGAACTAAGTCCTCTTACCACTGAAGTCACAGCTTTCCGTCCGCGTGAACAACAGCGTGAAATGGCACTCAAAGTCGCTGAAGCAATAAATGAAAACGCAATACTAGTTGCCGAAGCAGGAACTGGCACAGGCAAAACCTTTGCTTATCTGGTACCTGCATTGTTGGCAGGTGGCAAGGTGATCATTTCAACCGGCACTAAAAATTTACAAGACCAGTTGTTCCAGAAAGACTTGCCAACAGTACGTGATGCACTGAAGGCACCTGTCACTGTTGCACTGTTAAAAGGGCGTTCAAACTATGTCTGCCACTATCATCTGGAACGCGCCAGCTCGGACGGGCTTTTTAAAACTCGTGAAGATGTACGCCATCTGAGCAAGATCAAGCAATATGCAAAAATAACGCAAAGCGGTGACCGAAGTGGGCTTGCTGACGTGCCGGAAAACGCACCAATTTGGATGCATGTCACTTCGACGCGGGACAATTGCCTCGGGCAGGAATGCCCCAATCACAAGGAATGTTTCGTACTCAAGGCACGTAGCGAAGCAATGCAGGCAGATATCGTGGTGGTGAACCACCACCTGTTTTTCGCCGATGTCATGCTACGCGATGAAGGTGTTGCAGAATTGCTACCCGCCTGCAACACAGTGATCTTCGACGAAGCACATCAATTGCCCGAGACGGCTAGTCTGTTTTTTGGAAAAACGCTCTCTACAACGCTTTTACTAGATCTTGCACGCGACACGCGCATTGAGGCCGCCGCAAGTGCAAAAGATTTTTTACCGCTACCCAAAGCCTGTGATGAACTTGACAAAGCGGCACGTGATCTGCGGTTGGTATTCAAAAAAGAAGGGCGGATGCCAGCCGCTGCAACGGAAAAATTCAAAGAATTCTTACCTGCTCTAACCATACTGAGCGATAAAATTTTGAACCTCGAAGGTCTACTTGAAAAGCAAGCGGAACGTAGCGAAGGGCTGGAAAATTGTTGGCAGCGTATTCAATCTCTGGCCGTAGATCTTAAACAATGGCAATCCGAAGCGGAAATCGATCATGTGAAGTGGCTTGAAGTCTTCCATCATTCATTGCAACTTAACTCTACTCCCCTATCCATAGCCGAAACCTTCGAGAAACAAATTGAAGGAAACTCACGTGCTTGGATATTCACCTCTGCAACACTGGCGGTAAAGCAAAACTTCTCTCACTATCAGGGCGAGATGGGGCTTATGGCTGCACAAACCGCTTGCTGGGACAGTCCATTCGATTATGGTGAGCAGGCATTACTGTATGTTCCGAACAATCTGCCTGAACCAAATAGCGAAGGTTATACCGAGGCAGTCGTACATGCTGCACTGCCATTGGTTGAGGCCAGTAGAGGCCGCGCCTTTTTACTATTCACCAGCTTACGTGCAATGCAGCGTGCTTACGACATCCTCGTAGCTGAGTTCGACATGCGTGGCTGGGATTATCCGCTAATGTTGCAGGGTGAAGGTTCACGCAACGAACTGTTATCTCGCTTCCGAGATCATGGCAATGCGGTCCTACTAGGCAGCCAATCATTTTGGGAAGGGGTGGATGTTCGCGGTGAAGCTTTATCACTGGTAGTCATCGACAAACTTCCTTTTGCACCGCCTGATGATCCGGTACTGGCGGCACGCATCTCGCAAATTTCAAAACAAGGGCGCAATGCGTTTATGGAATATCAGTTACCCCGCACGATCATTAACCTCAAACAAGGGGCGGGTCGCCTGATACGCGATGAAACGGATCGAGGTGTGTTGATGATCTGCGACCCGCGCCTCATCACCAAACAGTATGGCAAACGTATCTGGCAGAGCCTGCCGCCTTTCAAGCGCACCCGAGTAGAAACTGATGCGGTTGCGTTTTTCAATCCACAGGAATAATCGGAAAAACGTTACCTATTGTCCTTTTCCTGTTCTGACCGCTTTCTTGTTTCCACTTCTCGTAGCATTCCAGACCGCAGAAATATCAGCCTAGCGCGATTCTACTATCGCCAGGGCAACACTATCGAAGCGCTAAACTGGAACGCCCCATAGGTCGTGAGCATCTGTATCTGTGATACGCACTTCGAGCAGATCACCTACCTCAAGCTCCTGACCATCCGCAATATAGACTAAACCATCAATTTCTGGCGCATCAGCAGAGCTTCGGGCGATTGCGCCTTCCTCGACCACTTCATCCACCAGCACAGTCATCGTCTGGCCGACCTTACGTTTCAGGCGTTCTTCGCTGATCTCCTCCTGAAGCAACATCAGTCTTGCGAGTCGTTCTTGCTGTACCTCAGGGGGGATATGATCAGGCAGATCATTGGCAACCGCACCTTCCACAGGTGAGTAAGCGAATGCGCCAACACGATCCAGTTTTGCCTGTTCGATAAAATCAAGCAACTCCTCGAATTCCTCTTCGGTCTCACCCGGAAAGCCGACGATAAAGGTGCTACGTATTGTCAGGTCGGGGCATATTTCCCGCCATTGTCTGATGCGTTGCAATACGTTGTCACTACTGGCCGGGCGCTTCATCAATTTGAGGATACGCTGATTGGCATGCTGGAACGGAATGTCCAAATACGGCAGAATCTTGCCTTCAGCCATCAACGGGATCACTTCATCAACATGCGGATAGGGGTAAACATAGTGCAAGCGCACCCACACACCTAACTCGCCTAGTGCAGTCACCAGCTCGGTCATACGCGTTTTGAGCGGTCTACCATCCCAAAAGCCGGTACGGTATTTAACGTCCACACCATAAGCGGAAGTATCCTGAGATATCACCAGCAATTCCTTCACACCGGAATCCGCTAACCGACGTGCTTCCTCCATTACATCGCCGATTGGGCGGCTAACCAGATCACCGCGCATACTGGGAATGATGCAGAAAGTGCAACGGTGGTTACAGCCTTCGGAAATCTTCAGATATGCAAAATGCTTCGGGGTCAGGCGTATGCCTTGCGGGGGCACCAGATCAGTATATGGGTCATGTGGTTGCGGAAGATGCTCATGCACAGCCGCCATCACTTCATCCGTGGCATGTGGCCCGGTGACAGCCAGTACCTTGGGATGCACCTGCTTGACCACATCCCCTTTTGCCCCCAAACAACCGGTGACGATCACTTTGCCATTTTCAGCCAGTGCCTCGCCGATCGCATCAAGTGATTCCTCAACAGCGCTGTCGATAAATCCGCAGGTATTGACGACTACCAAGTCAGCATCCTGATAACTGCCGGAGATTAAGTACCCCTCGGCGCGCAAGCGCGTCAGGATAAGTTCGGAATCCACGGTCGCCTTCGGGCAACCCAGTGAGACGAAACCGACTTTTGAAGGGAGCTTGGGATTATTCATGTCCACCGACCAGTAGTTTGACTAACAAAATGGAAGACACGCCTAAACCGATCAGCACTACCTGCCCTATCGTGTCACGTAATTGCGTTCGCTTATGCAAGCCGGGAATCAGGTCTGCGACTGCGACATAGATCATGCTGGCAGAAGCCAGTGCCAACAGGGTGGGTACCAGACTTTGCAATGATTGCAATGCAAAGTAGGCGAGCACGCCGCCCACCAGCGTCGCCAGGCTGGACAGCACATTCAGCATCAGTGCCCTGCCCTTGCTGTACCCGGAATGCAGCAAAATCATAAAGTCGCCCACCTCCTGCGGAATCTCATGCGCAATGATCGCCAACGCGGTAACGATGCCCAGATTGATATCCACCAGAAATGCCGCCGCGATGATGATGCCATCAACAAAATTATGAAAGGTATCACCTATCATAATCAGCGTTCCGCTACGGCCACCATTATCCTGATCTTGAATCTCGTGTGCCTCGCAATGATCGTGGTGACAGTGCCGCCACAACAGCAATTTTTCCATGGTGAAGAAAAGCATGATGCCGACCAAAACAGTGCCGCTCACAGCTGCCACACTCCCCCCCATCTCGATCGCTTCTGGCAGGATGTCGAGGAATACCGCACCTAATAAAGCGCCTATCGCATAGCTGACCAATGAGTTCACCCAGTGAGCACGGGCGTTCAACGCAAACAATGCAGCGCACACCACGCTCAATATACCGCCGGCTAGGCTGGTAAGGATGATCCACATCAGAACGGTCATAGGAAGGTATCAATAAATAAACGGGGCGCGGATTATACCAAAGACACGCTATCCATCATGCGCTATTCCAACCATATAAAAGTACCCATGCGCCCGGTCACACCATCCCGGCGGTAGGAGTAATATTTATCTTCCTCACTGAAAGTGCACTCCCCGCCGCCATGTATTGCGGTCACACCAAGTGCATTCAGGCGCAAGCGCGCAAGCGCGTAGATATCGGCCAGCCATTTACCTTGTTGTCCTGATACAAAAGCCGATGCGGCTTGAGGCTGGGCGGAAACAAAAGCATCCCGCACATCATCGCCCACTTCAAAAGCCGGCTGGCTAATCGCAGGCCCGAGCCAAGCCATCAAATCTTGCGGCGCAACATCCATTGCTTCTACGGTGGCCTCAATCACCCCTGCTGCCAAGCCTTTCCATCCCGCATGTGCCGCCCCGACCACACTGCCTTGCGTATCGCACAGCAACACTGGCAGACAATCAGCCGTCATCACCGCACATACCGAACCGCGTTGCCGTGCGATACAAGCATCAGCCTGCACCAGACAATCCGCCATGTCGGCATTGGCTACGATAGTGCCGTGTACCTGCTCCAACCACACCGGTTCGCTCGGCATCATACTGCCCAACATCATGCGATTGCGATTCACACGTACAGGATCGTCACCGACATGCAGGCCAAGATTAAACGTATCGTAAGGGCTGGCACTGATGCCGCCCTGACGAGTGGTTTGCAATGCCAGTACATGTTTTGAAACAGGCCAGTCGGGAATAATGCAATGCTTAATCGAATTCATTTTTCCTGAACCTTCAGTTTCTCCAACCATTAACTGACCAATTCATTAATATTGTTTCCTAACATGAAAAGGCGTACTATTCTTTGTAGAGGAGTGATTAGACGCCCTCTTAAAATAGTGCAGCATACAAACACCCTAGCACTAAAAAAATATCAATAAATCCCAAGAAATATCAAATATATTTAATAAGGGAGAATATCATGTCCAAGTACATTCATCGTTTGGGATACATCATGATATGCGCGAGTGTATTCGCGCCATGGTCAATCGCCAATGCGGCAACTGAAGGGCAATTATTACTCGTAGCCGGTCCTCATAGTAGCGTGCTCTACGCTGCTGGCGCTGAGTTCGAAGGTAGTGACAAGACCAGCTTCTCTGCTCGAGTCGGCGGATTTTCATATTCCTATACTGACGGGAGCTACTGGGAAGATGGCAATGGCACCATTCTGGGCGTTACCGGAAAGTTCTATGCCCAGCAATCCATGGAAGGGATGTTCTTCGGTGCAGGTATAGATTACATCGATGGCGAGGCCACTTTTGCAGGTGGATACACCTCATATTCCGGCGTTGCGCCGCATGCGATGATCGGTTACAAAATCCGCAACGGCGATTTGTCCTTTGAGCCGAATCTGTATGTCGAGATGATACAAGGCGAAGACGTGAGTACTCTCGTCGGTCTTGGTGTAACTGTTGGTGTGCCGTTCTAAGTACTCCAGTTGCTCAATTCGCTGAATGAGCGCAACCAATTCGTATCTGTTTCAACAGTTCGCTCATATCCTCCGGTAGCGGCGCATGCCATTCCATCGCCTCGCCGCTGGCCGGATGCACTAACGCAAGACGGGTCGCATGCAATGCCTGACGCGAAAATCCATTCAGTAATTCGCGCAACTCCGGCACACATTTCTGCGGCCCTTTCAGATATACGCTATCTCCTACCAGCGGGTGCTTCAGGTACGCCAGATGCACGCGTATTTGATGTGTGCGCCCGGTTTCCAGTCTGCAACGCAACAGGGTGCAACTCGGGAATTTTTCTTCGACTTTGAAGTGAGTCACCGCCGGCTTACCACTCTCTGTCACCGCCATCTTGACGCGATTGGCAGGGTGCCGCCCTATCGGCTCATCCACTTTTCCGGCGTGGCGAAGTTCGCCATACACCAATGCCAGATACTCTCGCTTCACGGTACGTGCCTGCAACTGCCGCACCAGATCGGTTTGCGCGATGATTGTTTTCGCCACCACTAACAGGCCGCTGGTGTCCTTGTCGAGGCGATGAACAATACCAGCGCGTGGCACTTCGGCAAGTTGCGGAGCATAGTGCAACAGTGCATTCAGCAAAGTACCCTCCCAATTACCACTCCCCGGATGAACCACCAAACCGACTGGCTTGTTGATCACCAGCAAGGCATCGTCCTCATAGAGGACATCGAGCGCGATATCTTCTGCCTGATAAGGTTGTTCCGCAGGGTGTAACTGAGGCAATACCTCTATCTTTTCACCGCCCCACACTTTCTGCTTGGTTGATGCGTAAACACCATCCACTTTGACCAACTCGCCGGTGATCCATTCCTGTAGCCTGCTACGGGAATACTCCGGCAACATTTTGGCCAATGCCTGGTCGAGCCGTAAGCCAGCGCAATCATCCATCACCTCAAGCTGTAACGCGCCGTTGGCATTCGGGTTTGAAGTATAATCTTGTAAATTATTTTCTGGATTTGTCATGCGCCATAGTTTAGCCGTATTCCTGCTTGTTACGTTAACTGCCTGCGGCACTACGCCAGATGAATTGGCGAACAGATCGGCTGAAGAGCTATACAACGAAGCAAAAAGCGCTCTCCAAGATTCAAGTTACGAAGCCGCTATCAAGGATTTTGAAACACTACAGTCCCGATTTCCTTATGGCCGTTATGCCCAACAGGCTCAGCTTGAGATCGCTTATGCCCACTTCAAGCAGGGCGAGCCTGACTCTGCTATCTCTGTTGCCAATCGCTTCATCAAACAATACCCCAACAATCCCCATGTTGATTATGCCTTCTATCTGAAAGGGCTGGCTAATTTCAATGCGGATATCGGCATGTTCGGTGCTGCATTCGGGCAAGATCCTACCGAGCGAGACCCAAAGGCAGCTCAGGATTCTTTCGAGGCATTCAAGGATCTGGTATCTCGCTTCCCAAGCAGTAAATATGCACCAGATTCCAGATTGCGCATGCAGTATCTGATTAATGCTTTAGCATCATATGACATCCATGTCGCGAACTATTACCTGCGTCGAGGTGCATTCATTTCGGCGATTAACCGCGCTAGTGATGTGTTAACACAATTTCCAAATTCAACTGCGTCAAAGGATGCACTGATGATACTGGTGCAAGGTTACGATGCATTGGGAATGACTGACCTGCGCAACGATAGCCAACGTGTTCTGGACTTGAACTTTCCGCGTTCTGAGACTACTACGCAATGAAATATTGCAACCTTTGCGGCTCAACGGTTGAGCTGCGCCAACCCCCGGATGACAATCGCAACCGTTATATATGTACCGCTTGCAATGAGATTCATTACGATAATCCAAAACTGATCGTTGGTGCACTACCCATCTGGCAAGACAAAGTTCTGCTATGCAAACGCGCCATCGAGCCACGCCATGGTCTTTGGACATTACCTGCAGGATTCATGGAGAATGGGGAAACCACATCTGAAGGTGCCGCACGCGAGACATTAGAAGAAGCCAACGCACGCATCAAAATCATTGGCCTTTACACCATGTATAACCTAGCGCATATTAATCAGGTTCACCTATTATTCCGATCCGAGTTACTGGATCTTGATTTCTCCCCCGGAGTAGAAAGCCTTGAAGTCCGTCTATTCGAAGAAAAAGATATCCCGTGGGATTCACTGGCATTCCGTCCCGTAAAACTTACGCTACAACATTATTTTACAGATCGTTCCGGTGGCAATTTTCCATTCCGCACCAGCGATCTCCTTCCCTTACAACAACCCGCAACCTGACAGAGCATTTATAATTCCGCCCGTATTCGCCCCATAGTCTTAGTCATATGAAAACTGTAATTCCAACATTGTTGTTATCAATATTTTTGCTGTCCGGCTGTGCAGCAACTCACAATCCAGATGACCCGCTGGAAACACTGAACCGAGGTGTTTACAAATTCAACGAGGTTGCAGATAAAGCGGTCATGAAGCCTGTTGCAAAGGCGTATGACTTCGTAATGCCCCGATTCGGCAAAATCATGTTCAATAACTTCATCTCGAATCTGGATGACTTCGTTGTCACTTTGAACGATTTGTTGCAACTCAAATTTTCACAAGCGGCATCGGATGGATCGCGGTTTATAATCAACAGCACATTCGGCTTGGGTGGCTTTATCAATGTTGCCTCAAGGCTGGAAAAACATCATGAGGATTTTGGTCAGACACTGGGCTACTGGGGTATTAGCAGTGGCCCTTATTTGGTTTTGCCCATTTTAGGCCCCAGCACTTTACGTGACACCACTGGACTCTATATTGATACAGTGACCGACCTCCCAAGCAAGATCGAAGACATTCCAACACGGAACAAGTATTACGTCGGAAGCTTCATTCACCGCCGGTCTAACTTGTTGGATTCTGGAGAAGTGCTGGATGCAGCCGCGCTGGATAAGTATCAGATGCTGCGTGATTCATATCTGTTGCACCGTAAAAGTTTGGTCTATGACGGCAGCCCACCTAGACCAAGTTATGATGATTTTGATGATGAGGAAGATGACTACGATTTCTGAATCATTAGTTAAAAATAAAAAAGCCTGCTAATGCAGGCCTTTTTATTTGCGATATTATTCACTTACGGTGCGTTGCGAAGTGCCTCGATACGCTCATCCAGTGGTGGGTGAGTCATGAACAATCTTGAGAACTTCTTGCCACCTGATATGCCGAATGCTGCCATCTTTTCCGGCAACACCGTTTCTTCATGATTACCCTTCAATCGCTCCAAAGCTGCGATCATCTTGTTGCGTCCTGCCAGATTTGCTCCACCTGCATCTGCCCTGAATTCACGCTGACGCGAGAACCACATCACTATCGTGCTGGCAAGAATGCCGAGCACCATTTGCGCGACGATTTCAGCTACAAAAGCACCGATGCCGTAGCCACGCTCATTTTTTAGTAGCACACGATCTACAAAGAAGCCGAAAAGTTTGGCGAAGAAGATTACAAAGGTATTCACCACACCCTGTATCAACGCTAGCGTCACCATATCACCGTTGGCAATATGGCTGACTTCGTGTGCAAGCACAGCTTCCGCCTCATCACGACTCATATTGCGCAACAATCCTGTACTGACCGCAACCAATGAATTATTCCGATTCCAGCCAGTCGCAAATGCATTGACATCAGGTGCATCATATATTGCCACTTCCGGCATACCTATAGCGGCTACACCAGCCTGACGAGCTACCGTATCCACCACCCATCGTTCAGTGGCATCGCTTGGATTTTCGATGACATGCGCGCCAACCATACGCTTGGCCGACCACTTGGACATCAAGAGTGAGATGATCGAACCGGCAAAGCCGATTATTGCTGAGATAATCAGCAATGCCTGAAAATTGATTCCACCATTTTCCTGCACCCAGTGATCCACCCCCAATATTCGCAGTGTGATGCTGATAACAGCAATCACTGCTAGGTTGGTCATGACAAACAGCGCAATCCGTTTCATTGTTCAGCTATCTCCATAAAATTTTATTGTGGATGTCTAAGTATTCCACCGATTAACAAAGCTTGTTCAAATCATAAGATGGGGATGTCATCTAATATTTCAAGATGTATCACCAGATGTATCAATAGATATGCTGACATAGCAAACTACTCCCGCCTGCTTGACACTAGTTCTAACTAGAACTTATTGTGTACTAATTAGAACTAAATAGTCGCCTATCAACATGACTGAAAAATCATTTCTCCCCATGTTACGTGAACTTGCCCGCACCTATCAGGCTTTTGAGTCTTACTCTGCTGCGCATGTTCGTACCCTCAACATTACTCCATCACAGTTCGACATCATCGCAACATTGGGCAATACACAAGGGATGAGCTTTAAAGAGTTAGGCGAAAGAACACTCATTACCAAGGGTACGCTGACTGGCGTTGTCGATCGCCTTACTGCCAAGAATATTGTCCGACGCACCGCATCAGCCATAGATGGACGTAGCCAGATCGTGCAATTGACTCCCGAAGGTGAAGCACTATTTTCCAACGCATTCCCTGCACACATTGAACATGTAAGCCAAGCTTTTAGCGATTTATCTCAGGGTGAATTCGACCACACCGAAGCCATACTGCGCCGTTTACGTGAGGCACTAACCGCAACCGATTGATTCAACCGCAACATCAAAATGCAGTCCACTTGTTTTATAACGAAAGTCTTAATTTTACGAAAGGAAACATCATGACAGATCCAGTTTGCGCACAAAAAAGTCCTTATGCAGTTGAACTCGAACCCGGTGATCACTACTGGTGTGCTTGCGGTCGCTCGAAAAACCAGCCATTCTGTGACGGTTCGCATCAGGGCACTGACATAACGCCAGTACAATTCACTACTACAGAAAAAGAAACCAAGTATCTTTGCGGGTGTAAAGCCACTAAAAATGCACCATTCTGTGATGGGACGCACCAGAAACTGTAAATAACGGAGAAACACAATGCAGGAACTACTCAACCACCCCGCAGTACAAGCCGGTTTTGCACCTTTTCTGGTCGCACTCATCACCGCTTTGCTGTTACGGCATTTCAGGTTGAGTGGTCTCTCCATCATCGCCGGTTTCGCCATCACCATCTACCTTGCCAGCAACTTCAATTTTGAACCGCTGACATCTTCGCGCAAGATTGTGTTGTCCGGTCTACTTGCTGCGGCTGTCGCACTTCCGTTTACACTCTCGCTCTCTCTCTGGCAAGCCCGCTGGATGAGCTATCTGCTAGCCATACTAGGCGGAGCAACGGCTGTCTGGGCTGCCTATGGCATCCTAAGGCATCAGGAGACACAAACATTCACACTTTGGGCTGCTTGCTGTGCTGCCTATGCTGCCGTACTAGTGTGGGGGATGGACAGACTGGCGCAACAGCCACTCCGTGCTGCGGGTGCTGCAACTGCACTCGGCATCGGTACCGGTGCCTCAGCGCTGGTCGGTGCCTCTGCCCTGTATGGTCAATTCGGCCTTGCGATCGGCTCGGCTGCCATCGCGAGTTTATTGATTATCTTCATCACCAATAGACCACTCCCGGTTGGTCGTACATTCACCTTGCCGCTCTCCATCATAGCCGCCCTCACGGGTTGCCTTGCAGTACTGAGCGCAAGCCTCCCTTGGTATGCGCTACTCTCTCTTGCCATCATTCCGCTTACTGCTTTGCGGATGCCATTGCCTGGCAATTCGTTGCGAGTTCAAAGTGTGCTGCTGACAATTGCCACTTTCGTACTGGCAGGTATCTCCATCTATTTTGCATGGCAATCTGCAGGCGATGTCCTATATTGATAACTCTCATATTGATAAATTAAGTAGAATGAAGTGCATGATTCGCTTCATCCCTAATACTTGAGCTATCTCATGCCCACTATCTCATGACAGACGAACGCATACTTCCCTACGCATTTGCGCGTGATTTCGGATTGCTGGCCCAGCGCAATAGTGACACTGACAACACCATCGAAGTCTGTATTTCTGAGACCACGCCCGCCAGCGCAATCGCTGAGGTCAGCCGTAATTTTGGTCGTGTCAGATTAAGCAACCTGCCACATGCCGAGCTCGAAGCACAGATCGCCAAAGCCTATGCCGGTGCGGGTGACGATGCAGCACAGGTGATAGACGAATACGAGTCCGATCTTGATCTGAACAAGCTGATGCAGGATATGCCTGCGGTCGAAGACCTGTTGGAATCTGCTGATGATGCACCGGTGATTCGTATGATTAATGCGCTGCTCACACAAGCATTGCGCGAAAACGCATCAGATATCCACATCGAACCATTCGAACAAGTGTCCGTGGTGCGATTCCGCGTCGATGGTCGTTTACGTGATGTCGTCAAACCGAAAAAAGCGATTCACGCATCACTGATCTCGCGCATCAAGATCATGGCGCAACTCGACATCGCTGAAAAGCGGCTACCGCAAGATGGACGCATCACCTTACGTATCGGCGGCAAGGCCGTTGACGTGCGTGTCTCCACATTGCCTACCGGACATGGTGAACGCGCAGTGTTACGTCTGTTGGATAAAGAGTCCGGCAAGCTCGATTTGCAGCACCTCGGCATGAGTGATGAGGTGATGACACAGTTTGATAAATTGATCGCGCAACCACACGGTATCATCCTAGTGACCGGCCCGACCGGATCCGGCAAAACCACGACGTTATATGCCGCACTATCACGGCTCAAAACTGCCAGCACCAACATACTGACGGTAGAAGACCCGGTCGAGTACGAATTGGAAGGAGTCGGCCAGACACAGGTCAATCCACGTATCGATATGACCTTTGCCAAAGCCTTGCGCGCAATTCTGCGCCAAGACCCTGACATCATCATGATCGGCGAGATACGCGACCTTGAAACGGCTGAAATTGCAGTGCAAGCCTCGCTCACCGGTCATCTGGTACTGGCGACTTTACACACCAATGATTCGGCAGCAGCGGTGACACGTTTGCTGGACATGGGCATCGAGCCATTCCTGCTATCGTCATCATTGCTTGGCGTGGTTGCACAGCGACTGGTGCGTAAGCTCTGCCCGCATTGCAGGCGTGAGGAAGATGGCGTTTGGATTGAAACCGGCTGCGAACACTGCGGCAACACCGGCTACCAAGGGCGTGTCGGCATCTACGAACTGTTGCAGACCACAGAACAGATACGTGCACAAATACATAACCAAGCTTCCGAAGCCGATATCCGCACCACTTCGCAGCATGATGGCATGTGCACGATGCGTGAAGATGGCGAACGCTGGTTGAGTGATGGCACAACCTCTCGCGCGGAGCTTATGCGCGTCACTAAGGATTAAATAACGTGGCAGCCTTCAATTACGAAGCAGCCGATGCGGCTGGCACCACAACTAAAGGCGTCGTCAATGCCGATAGCGCACGCGCCGCACGTGCCGAATTGCGCGCTCAGGGGCTGACCCCGATCGAAACCACACCCGTAGCCAGTCAGATCGACGAATCAGGATCGACCAAAAGTGGTGCATTCGGTAATCGTTTGTCTACAGTGGAACAGGCATTATTCACCCGCCAACTCGCCAGCCTGCTGGAAGCCGGCCTGCCGTTGGAACAGGCACTGACCGCCTTGCAGGAGCAAGCCGAACGGAACTATGTGCGCGATCTAGTCGCTTCAATCCGTTCAGAAGTCATGGGTGGCACTTCGCTGTCTGATGCGTTGGCTAAACACCCGCGCGACTTCGCTGACATCTATCGCGCACTGGTGACTTCCGGCGAACAAATTGGTCAACTGGCACAGGTACTTTCGCGGTTAGCTGACTATATCGAACGACGCAATGCGCTGGTGCAAAAAGTCAAACTGGCATTCACCTATCCTGCGATTGTTACCGTGGTGGCGTTCATGATCGTCATCTTTCTGCTCACCTACGTGGTGCCGCAGATCGTCTCGGTATTCGACAACACCAAACAGCAACTGCCCTTCCTGACAGTAGTCATGCTGGGCGTATCGGATTTCGTGCGCGACTACGGTTGGATTGTTTTGCTGGTCACAGTCGCAACGGCCTTCTCTTGGCACCATGCATTAAAGAACCACGCCATTAAGCTGCGCTGGCATGGCTGGCTATTGACCGCACCGCTGTACGGAAGGTTTGAGCGCAGCCTAAACACCTCGCGCTTTGCCAGTACACTGGCGATCACCTCAGGCTCAGGCGTACCTATTCTGCGCGCCCTGCAAACCAGTCGCGACACGCTCACCAATATCGCGATGCGCGAACAGGTCGAGGAAGCAACCACCCGTGTACGCGAAGGCGTCGGCTTGGCGCGCGCATTGTCCGCCCATAAACATTTCCCGGCGATGCTGATTCATATGATCCACTCCGGTGAGATCACCGGCGAACTCCCCGCGATGCTGGCGCGTGCTGCCAGCGCACAAGAACAGGATTTGGAAAGACGTGCAATGACCATCGCGGGATTGCTTGAGCCTGCGCTGATATTAGCGATGGGTGTTGTTGTGCTGTTGATCGTACTGGCAGTGCTGATGCCAATCATCGAAATCAATCAGCTCGTACACTAAGCTGATGATGATATATTCAGCATCATGAAAAAGCGTCTGCCATTAATCACCAGCTTCACCCTGTTCATCGCTCTGTGCGTGTCGGCAGCCTATTGGGCAATGCAGATCATCAAGCCACCTGTGCGTGCCGTCGCCGCACCGCCGCAATCAACACAATCCGCACTATCACTCAATGCAGCGTCAGGTCTGTTTGGTGGACAGCGATCTTTTACGGTCGCCAGTAATTACCAATTGACCGGCGTGGTAGTCGCCGCGAAAGCTGCTGAGAGTGTTGCCATCATCGGCATCAACGGTAAAACGGCTCAGGCGGTCAGTGTTGGTCGTGAAGTCGCACCCGGCATCACGGTCAAAGAAGTGCAGCGTGACCACATACTGCTGTCTGAAAACGGTGCTGTTAAGCGGGTTGATTTGCCTAAGGATGCGAAAAGAAGGTGAGATCAAGCGTCCGTAGCGGACTGCGCGAGATTACTTATTTCTGATTACTACGAGTGTCCGCTTATCTGAATATCAAGCGGCAGTTTTCGACACAAAGCGGAAGCTCAACTAAATATACTTAGGAATCAATCGAGTCTGAGCTAACCCACCTATCACGGACACTTGTAATAGGGATCAATGTAGTCTGACTCCATTGAATTCGGAAGCCAGCCGGGACCTTATGTCCATACAGGGGAATGTGCTGCAAGGGTGCATGTTGCGTAGGCTGCAACATCGATAGAACACCGTTACCAGTGATGCTACCCTGCGTGCTTACCTGGCAATCTGAATCGTTTCGCATGCATGGGACTTTATAGAACGAACGTTCTATTGTCAATTCAGGATGAAAAATCCCTGCCTTTTCCATTTGCTCAAATACATTCACAGCAGAAAACATGGTTTATCCTCGATTGTTTGACTGGTTGTTTTTGGCAATGTCCTCTTGGCCATTTTGATTTTTTTATGTGGGCCTATCCGGGCCTATCCGGGCCTATGTGGGCTGATCCGATCCCAACCGTTGTCGAGCCTCTTGGAGAAGCCCAACCAAAAGCCAGATTTTCATGCTTGAGATGACCCACCACCAAAGGCGCTTCATGCTTGCCGGACAATGTCGCAGCCAAAATCTGTATGGATTTGTTCATGCCGCCATTGTGGCGAGAGCGGCAAGCGTAATTAAGGCGGAAGGCGTTCCGGGGTAAAACTGAGGGAGAGACTGAAATGCTTCGGTGCTACAAGGGAGTGCGGTGTACTTATAACCAAAGGCACTAACCAAATGTACTGGCGTCGAATTCTTTTCTTCTGCCTTCACAACCTACTTCCCTCGAAAACAATTCGACTCCGGTTCCCTTTATTTGTTCAAATCGGAGGTCACCACCCTAAGCGGACTGTGAAAAAGGTAACTGTGAGTTTCCGCTCCTCGGCCAAACCGGACTGCTGCGGATGATCTGATTTAGCTTTCTACGAGTGTCCGCTTCTCTGAATATCTGGCGGCAGCTCACAACACAAAGGAGTCATGCAGTTTAATATTTTTCCGCCCCAAAGCAGACGCTCACTGATTATTTCATCGTGTCCATGGAGGGCATAGCGGTTGCCCGAAAGTAGTTATTCCAGCGCTTCAATTTTCGTAACAAACATATCAACTAACCCACCTGCGGTGCTTTGATACGGGTTTTTCATAGGGAAATTTTCCGACCCGGTAGAGCCAGTAATATAAACATTGGCGTCACCATCTATCGAGACAGAACGCCCGATGTCGGGGCGATAATCAGGTGCATTCCCGCCTAAGTATGAGGATCGAATAAGCTTTCCGTCTGCGCTATACGTTGTGATGAAAGCGTTGATAAGTCCTGCCTTTCTTCGCTGAAAGCTCCTCTTGGTTGGAAAGTTTGTTGAGGCTGTGTAGCCTGTTACATGTATGTTTCCTTTAAAATCTGGCACTACCGATAAAGCAGAATCATTGCCAGTTGAACCGAGATATGTCGACCATAACAACTTTCCATCAGTACTAAATTTCGCAACAAACCCATCTTTCTTCCCGGGGCGATTGGGTTGTGCAGCATTCAAGATAGGAAATTCAGTAGATGTGGTGCTCCCGACGGCATAGATATTACCCTTGTTGTCAGCACTTATTCCCGATAGGTGGTCTTTCTTTTCCCCTCCAATCTTCGTGGACCAAAGCAACTCACCTTTGCCATCAAACTTTGCAATGAATGGATTCCATGCCTGACCTTTGTCATATTGAGGCGCTGCCCTCGGGTTTGGGAGGGAACCTATTTGCACATTACCTCCCAGATAAATATTCCCGTCACCATCAAGCGCGATGCGCCTAACATTAGTATTATGTTCCGCACCACCTAATTCTCTCTCCCAGATACGTTTGCCAAGGCCATCGTATTTAGCTATAACAGCGACCCCACCTTTCTTAGGGCGCTGTTTCAACGCCGCAAGATAAACTGCACCATTACTATCAGTTGCTATATCACGAACATACAATTCATTGATGTAAGTCGACCAATTAATATGTCCTTCTCCGCTATACTTCACCAGAAATGAACTGCGTGAACCTAGCAGCACTGACTGCACAGCTTTAACCATAGGAAAATCTAGTGCATCAGTGTCGCCGGCGACAAAAATATTGCCCGTTGCATCCAAAGCTAATCCTGTTACTTCAGTGTATGCCTCGAAGTTGCTATATTTGTAATTACTTTTTGCTCCTCCAAGATGCGTTGCCCACAAAAGCGATCCACTACTTGAAAACTTGGCAACGATGCCGCCTTTTCTGCCGCCTCGCTTTGGTTGTGATGCATTTAAAACTGGGAAGTCATCCCAAGCATCTGTAAAACCACCGATATAGCTATTACCTGCCAAATCAACTCGAATTCTTGTTGCTCGGTCATCACTCTTCCCACCAAGGTAAGTACTAAAAACTAACAACGAACGCGACTGATATCGGAACTGAATGTATTGGGAGAGGACATTAATTCTATTCTTATAGGCTTGCTCCAAGCATGCTGTGTCTTTACATACATTCCTGTCATAAGCAAGCCAACCTACTTGTTCGTTCAGGAGGAGTTCATTATTTTCGTTGATGTCTTTAGCTTCTGAGTAGAGATCTGATAATTCATCGTCAAGCCTAGAGAGGGTGGGGTTATCACAAATCGCATGTTCCACGGCACTTTGTGCCTTCACGCAATTGAAACTTGCCGATTGAGCTACAGGCACTAACAGAATTCCAGATAGAACTAAGGCTATTCGTTTCAATATCTCACCCTTTGAAATACGCTAATGTCTATTCTGCTGCAAATTGTAGGATGCTAAAATACCCATACTAGGGACTCAGCTAAACCGCACTTTTGCCAAAGTGCTCGCCGCGAAGCGGACGCCCCTGTGATTCTGCTTCTGGCACACAGCACCCATATAGAAAAAACGTCACATAGCGGTCACCCGATAACATCTAGGCCACACTACAGTCCGCTATTCCAGAGGCAACTTAATCCCGAACGCTTCTGCGATTCCCTGCACATATTTCGGACTGTCCCATTCACGCGCCCCACGCACCTTTTCCAGTATGCGGCCATTGGCATCGACCAGAATGGTCATCGGTATGGTGTTCGCCCCCAGCATGTTTTCCAGCATCACATGACTATCGAGGAAGTTTCTGAACGAAAGGTTGGCTTCCTTGATATAAGCCGCTGCGGCTCGCCGGTCGTCGTCGGTGGAAATACCGATCAGGTTGAACTGTTTGCCGTTGTAGCGTTTTGCCAAATTGTCCAGTGCGCCCATCTCCGCCCGACATGGCGCGCACCAGCTGGCCCAGACGTTGATGATGAGTGGCTTACCCTTGAAATCAGAAAATTTTGCGGTTTTGCCATCAAAGCCGCCCAAAGCGGATTCCCGCAGGTAGCCGCCGATAGGTACTTCGCCGGGTGTGGCGGCATATAGCGTGGATGATAGCGTGCAAAGGCTGATTAAAAATAATATAGCGGTTTTCATGTTCAATATTTGTAGATTGGGTTGTTGTTCGGCTGTAAAGCTGATGTGGGTTGATTCTGGGCATTATTTTACCACTACGCACTTGAGTTAAACTTTAACGCTATCCCCACGCACACGAAAATGACGCTAAGTTGCGAATGTATCAATAAATTTGCGATATAACGTTGGTCAGACAGTCCTGCGTTAGCAGCCCAAATCGGCTAGAATGCGCCCCTTCTGAAAAACGCCTGTTTGGGCGGGATTTTATATTGGAACCCATGCAATTAATCCGTAATTTTTCCATCATTGCCCATATCGATCACGGCAAGTCGACGCTGGCCGACCGCATCATTCATCTATGTGGAGGGTTGTCCGACCGCGAGATGGAATCACAGGTATTGGATTCGATGTCAATTGAGCGCGAGCGCGGCATCACGATCAAGGCTCAGACCGCAGCCCTGAGCTACAAAGCGCGTGACGGGCAGACCTACAACCTGAATCTAATCGACACACCGGGTCATGTGGATTTCTCCTATGAGGTGTCGCGTTCACTGTCTGCCTGTGAGGGCGCGTTGCTGGTGGTGGATGCTTCACAGGGAGTGGAAGCACAGACCGTAGCGAACTGCTATACCGCGCTGGACCTAGATGTGGAAGTGGTGCCGGTGTTGAATAAGATAGACCTGCCTTCAGCCAACCCTGATAACGCCATCGAAGAAATTGAGGATGTAATCGGCATTGAGGCGACAGATGCGGTGCATTGCTCAGCCAAAACCGGCTTGGGCGTGCAAGATATATTGGAAGCGTTGATCGTCAAGGTGCCCCCACCCAAAGGCGACCCGGATGCGCCTTTGCAGGCATTGATTGTAGATTCGTGGTTCGACAATTATGTCGGTGTCGTGATGCTGGTACGTGTGGTCAACGGTACGCTCAAGCCCAAGGAAAAGATCAAATTCATGGCGACAGGTGCACAGCATCTTTCTGAACACATTGGTATCTTCACACCCAAATCGGTCAAGCTGGAGACACTTTCTGCCGGACAGGTGGGTTTTATCATTGCAGGCATCAAAGAGCTGACCGCAGCGAAAGTAGGCGACACAATCACCCATTATGCAAAACCAGCCGCCGAACCCCTGCCAGGCTTCCAAGAAGTGCAGCCACAGGTATTCGCCGGGCTATTCCCTGTGGAGTCCAATCAATACGAGGCATTGCGCGACTCACTGGAAAAACTCAAGCTCAACGATGCTGCACTGATGTTTGAACCTGAAGTTTCACAAGCTTTGGGCTTTGGCTTCCGATGCGGCTTCCTCGGCCTGTTACACATGGAGATCGTTCAGGAGCGGCTGGAACGTGAGTTTGATATGGATCTCATCACCACTGCCCCAACGGTGATCTATGAGGTTGCATTGCGCGACGGTACGGTGATGATGGTGGACAATCCGTCCAAAATGCCTGACCCCGCAAAGATAGAGGAAATACGCGAGCCTATCGTCACGGTAAACCTGTATATGCCGGACGAGTATGTCGGCGCGGTCATGACACTGAGTACCCAGAAGCGCGGCGTACAAATCAACATGAGCTATCACGGCAAGCAAGTGCACCTAATCTACGAAATGCCGATGGCAGAGATCGTGCTGGACTTCTTCGATAGACTGAAATCGGTATCGCGTGGATATGCGTCGATGGACTACGAGTTCAAAGAATATCGCGCTTCGGATGTGGTCAAAGTCGATATGCTGATTAACAGTGAAAAGGTAGATGCATTGGCTGTGATCGTGCACCGTGCCAACAGCCAGTATCGCGGTCGCGAGGTGGCTTCCAAGATGCGTGAACTGATACCGCGACAGATGTATGATGTGGCAATTCAGGCGACGATAGGTGCTAACATCATCGCGCGCGAAAACGTTAAGGCGCTGAGAAAGAATGTGCTCGCCAAATGTTATGGTGGTGACATCTCACGTAAAAAGAAATTGTTGGAAAAACAAAAGGCTGGAAAAAAACGAATGAAGCAAGTCGGTAGTGTCGAGATCCCCCAAGAGGCTTTTCTCGCAATCTTGAAAGTGGATGATTAGAAATGAATATGAATTTTGCGTTGATTATGTTTGTCATGCTGGTAGTCACTGGCGGGGTCTGGCTATTGGATCGCTTCGCACTGGCTGGCAAACGTGACAAAGATGCTGCTGAACCATGGTGGGTTGAGTATGCCAAAAGCTTCTTTCCGGTCATTCTGGTTGTATTTGTGATTCGCTCATTCATCGTTGAGCCTTTCAAGATACCTTCCGGTTCGATGATCCCGACATTGCAGGTTGGCGACTTCATTTTGGTCAACAAATTCACCTATGGCATTCGTTTACCGGTGATCAATCAGAAGATCATTCCGCTGAATACACCCGAACGTGGCGATGTGATGGTATTCCGCTACCCTGAAAATCCTTCTTTGGACTACATCAAGCGCGTAGTAGGACTTCCCGGCGAAACTGTTGAATATCGTGATAAGAAAATATTCATCAATGGTGTCGAGCAAGAACAACAGGCTGAAGGTGACTACAATTACGTTGAATCCGACTTAAAATTCGTTCATACCGAGAAGCGTATTGAAACGTTAGGTGATCATAAACACGCCTTACTGGTTAATCCGGAAAAGCCTACGTTGTTTCTACGAGGGGTAGTTGAGTTTGAAGGGTGGGAAAATTGCAGTTACGATACTAACAGGGTGCGCTGTAAAGTACCGGAAGGACACTATTTCATGCTGGGTGATAATCGGGACAATAGCCGTGACAGTCGTTATTGGGGCTTCGTACCTGAGCACCAGATTGTCGGTAAAGCATTTTTTATCTGGATGAACTTTTCAGATTTGAAACGCATCGGTCTGTCGATCAATTGATCATGGAGAATGAATAATGACGAATTCAATGCATAAGTTTCAGCGCGGCATCTCTATTGAAGGTGTAGCAGTTGGTGCTTTTATTCTGGTGATTATTAGTATCGCTGGTATGAAGTTGATACCACCGTATATGGAAAACAAAACCATAGAGAATATATTTGTTGTTCTCGCAAATGATCCGGCAATGATACAGTCCCCGGTCAGCGAGATTAGAAGGGCATACAACAAGCGAGCTTCTATCGATAACATCACCGCTATCAACTACACAGAAATTGATATTATCAATGAAGGTGGCACCCTCTTTATAAGTGCTGAATACGAAGTCAGAATCCCGCTGGTCTCCAACATCAGCTTCCTTCTTGAATTTAGCCCAAGCAGTGAGCAATAGCGCTTCCCGTAAATCCAGTCCTTCACTGAATGGTGAAGGACTATGCAAGAAATTGGGTTATAAATTCACCCAAGCGAAGTTACTCCAGCGAGCACTCACCCACCGCAGCTACGCGACAGATCACTACGAACGGCTTGAGTTCCTAGGTGATAGCGTCCTGGGATGCGTCATCGCTAAACATCTCTATTCAACTTACCCGACATTAAGCGAAGGGGACTTATCCAGGCTGCGGTCCAATCTGGTCAAGGAGGAAACGCTTGCTATTTTAGCGACACAACTGGACTTAGGAAGCTACTTGGCACTGGGTGATGGTGAACGTAAAGGCGGAGGATTTCGCCGCCCCTCCATTTTGGCTGATGCGATGGAAGCAATGTTTGGCGCAATTTTTCTAGACGGTGGATTTAACGCTGCTGAAAAAGTGGTGTTGGGACTGTATGTACCTTATCTGCAGAAAGCTGACATCCACACTTTAGGCAAGGATGCTAAAACACAATTGCAGGAATACTTGCAAAGCAAGCACATCCCTCTGCCAATCTATGAAGTGATTGCTACCTTAGGTGAGGCACATGCACAATCTTTCCAAGTCTCTTGCTCCGTTCCCAAGTTGAACATCTCAGCTAAAGGCGAAGGAAGCAGCAGGCGTAGTGCCGAACAACAAGCAGCGCGAGCTGCATACCAGAAAATACATTCATGACCACAGAAGAACATCCAAGTACTGATATTGAGCAAACTGATGCAGCCACATTCCACAGCGGGTTCATTGCAATTGTGGGTCGCCCCAACGTGGGGAAATCCACCCTATTAAACTACTTGATAGGTCAAAAAGTCAGCATCACGTCTCGCAAGGCACAAACCACCCGCCACCGCATTCATGGCATCTACACAGACGAAAAAGCGCAATTCGTGTTTGTCGATACACCCGGCTTTCAAACCAAGCACCAGAATGCGCTGAACAAGAGTATGAACCGCGTTGTCACCAGTAGCCTGCGTGACGTACAGGTGGTGATGTATGTGTTGGAAGCATTACGCTACGACGAGCGCGATCAGCAAGTACTCAAACTGTTACCGGATAATCGACCAGTCTTGCTGGTCATCAACAAGATCGATGAAGTCGGAGACAAAGGCCAACTGTTTTCATTCGCTGAGCGCATTGCAAAAGATTTCAATTTTTCCGACGTCATCCCGGTCAGTGCCAAACAGGGTGACAAAATAGATGAATTGCGCGAAGCATTAAGACGGCATCTGCCAGTGAGTGAGCCCATCTACGATAAGGACGATATCACCGACCGTAGCGAACGCTTTCTTGCTTCGGAAATATTGCGCGAAAAAGTATTTCGCTTTACCGGGGAAGAGTTGCCCTACTCCGTCAGTGTTGTGATCGAACAGTTCCAGATGAATGGCAAGTTGCGTCGCATCCATGCAGCGATCTTGGTAGACAAGGAAGCACACAAAGCGATGCTGATCGGCAAGAAGGGAGAAAAACTGAAAGAGATTGCCACTCAGGCCAGACTCGATATGGAAAAACTGTTCGACGGCAAGGTATATCTTGAAATATTCATCAAGGTTCGCAGCGGATGGGCGGATAACCAGCGGGTTTTACGCTCCCTTGGTTACGAATAAGTTACCGCCATCCCTCTGAAAATATCGTAAGATGAAATCACTGAAACTGCTTGGCTTTTGAAGAACAAAAGTCAGGCATACAGCATCTATACTCAATTATCGGGGATGTCTATCATGCCAAAAAAAAATGCTTTTTATGCCCAGTCCGGCGGTGTTACAGCCGTCATCAATGCCTCTGCATGTGGCGTGATCGAAACCGCCCGAAAACACAAGGATAAGATTGGCAAGGTGTATGCCGGTCGCAATGGCATCATCGGCGCGCTCACTGAAGACCTGATAGATACGACCAAGGAATCTGCCAAAGCGATATCTTCCCTACGTCACACTCCTTCTGGCGCATTCGGTTCTTGTCGTTACAAACTCAAGAGTCTGGATGCAAACAAACGCGAATATGAACGCTTGATCGAAATTTTCAAAGCACACAACATCGGCTATTTCTTCTATAACGGCGGTGGCGATTCTGCCGACACCTGCTACAAAATCTCACAACTTTCCGAAAAAATGGGCTATCCGGTTCAGGCCATTCATGTCCCCAAGACCGTGGACAATGATTTGCCAATCACCGATTGCTGCCCCGGCTTTGGCTCGGTCGCTAAATATGTCGCCGTCTCCACCTTGGAAGCCAGTTTTGATGTCGCCTCTATGTGCAAAACCTCGACCAAGGTATTCGTTCTGGAAGTGATGGGTCGTCACGCGGGATGGATTGCAGCCGCAGGTGGACTGGTGGAGGAGCAAGGCATACCGGTAGTCATTTTGTTCCCTGAGATCGAATTCAACCAGAAGAAATTCCTTGCCAAGGTAAAGGCCATGGTAAAAAAGCATGGCTATTGCAGCGTAGTAGTATCCGAAGGCTGCCATTACCCTGATGGAAAATTCCTCGCCGAACAGGGCACACGGGATGCCTTCGGTCATGCCCAACTTGGTGGTGCTGCACCTGTCGTCGCCAATATGATCAAGGAGGCTTTCGGTTACAAGTTCCACTGGGCCGTGGCAGATTATTTGCAACGCGCCGCGCGCCATATCGCGTCAAAAACCGACGTGGATCAAGCTTATGCGCTTGGCAAATCTGCGGTGGAATTAGCGATCAAAGGACACAATGCCGTCATGCCTACCATCGACCGCACCTCAGATAAGCCCTTCAGATGGAAGGTGGGTGTCGCGCCACTGAGTAAGGTTGCGAATGTAGAAAAATTCATGCCCCGGAAATTCATCACAGCGGATGGTTTTGGCATTACACCAAAATGCCGTGCTTATTTGTCGCCGCTGATCAAAGGCGAGGACTCCCCACCTTTCAAGGATGGCTTGCCACAGTATGTGACACTGAAAAATGTTGCGGTGCCAAAAAAGCTGAAAAATTTCAAAATTTAGGTAACACTACAAATCGGCACATAAGCCACTGCACGAATCCGAGTTGATTACGCAGTGGCTTGATCATTATGGGCTATAGCAGCATTCTCACATCAGGGATAGAGATAGCCTCTATGCTACAATCCGCCCTCGTATTTTTATCCAATAAAGGCACAGAAAAATGAGTTTGAATAAGGTTCCATCCGGACAGGATCTCCCTGACGATTTCAACGTCATCATCGAAATCCCGCAACACGGTGAACCCGTGAAGTATGAAGTAGATAAAGACTCCGGCGCGATTTTTGTGGATCGCTTCATGAATACCGCGATGCACTATCCATGTAATTACGGTTACATCCCGCACACTTTGTCCGACGATGGCGATCCGGTGGACGTATTGGTCATCACCCCTGTGCCGTTGAATAGCGGTGTTGTGGTTCGTTGCCGCCCGCTGGCTGTACTCAAGATGGAAGACGAGGCTGGATTAGACGCTAAGGTCCTTGCCGTGCCGGTAGACAAGCTCTCCACCCTTTATCGCGATCTAAAAGAATACCGCGATCTCCCGCCTATCTTGCTGCAACAAATCGAACACTTCTTTGCTCACTACAAAGACCTTGAACCAAATAAATGGGTCAAAATCAACGGCTGGGATGATATAGAAGAAGCACGCAAAGAGATTGTGTCTGGCGTCAACAACTATCAGAATTCAACCGACAAACCAAACTTCTGACCTTGGGAGATACAGGAAATGACTGCTCGTATCATAGATGGTAAAGCTATTGCACAGGAAGTTCGTGCTGAGTGGAAGGTGCGTGCTGATGCTCTCAAGGCAAGCGGCACCACACCCGGTCTGGCAGTCATCATCGTCGGCGAAGATCCTGCCTCCAAGGTATATGTTGCTAATAAGGTAAAAGCTTGTGCTGAACTCGGCCTGCACTCCGAACATATCGTCATGTCCGCAGACACACCGGAAATCACTTTGCTAACGAAAATAGCCGAGTTGAATGAAGACCCGAAAATACATGGCATTCTGGTTCAATTGCCAGTACCCAAACATATCGACAGCGACAAGGTACTGAACGCTATCAACCCTGACAAAGATGTGGACGGTTTCCATCCAGTCAACGTAGGCGCTTTGGCTACCGGCAATATGCGTTTCGCACCCTGCACACCTTATGGCTGTATCAGACTGCTGGAGAAAAGTGGTGTGAGCATCGAGGGTAAACATGCTGTTGTGATTGGCCGTAGCAATATCGTTGGCAAGCCGATGGCACTACTGCTTTTACAGGCCAATGCTACTGTCACGATCTGTACATCCAGAACAGTTGATCTTGCAAAGCATACACGTGACGCCGACATCCTCGTCGTCGCGGTCGGTCGTTCGAAGATGATTACAGGTGACATGATCAAGCCAGGTGCGGCTGTTATTGATGTAGGCATGAATCGTACGCCTGAAGGAAAATTGTGCGGAGATGTGGATTTTGATTCCGCAAAGGAAGTTGCTGGATGGATCACACCGGTGCCGGGGGGTGTCGGCCCGATGACCATCACCATGCTAGTGGCAAATACTGTTCAATCAGCAGAGCGTTCCTGACACCAGCAAGTCACCACACTCTTGCGATACTGGCTTAAATGAACACCGCCAGTTGCCAGAGCAGATACCGTAATCGGTATCAATCCGTGTCTTGCGGTACAGGAGTGGTTGTACTGTTATCAGCTGGCAATACTTCTTCAGGTTTACTGACAACTATCTGATAAAAAATTTCATCCCGCTTGACCATGCCCAACTCACTACGGGCACGCTCTTCAATCGCTGCTGTACCCTGCTTGAGATCGCGCACTTCAGCATCCATAGACGCATTGCGCGCCTTTGTCTGCTGGTTGGATTGCTGTTGCGCTTCCAGTTGGCGATTCATATCCCACACTTTCAACCAACTGCCCTTTCCCCGCCACAGCGGATACTGCAACAGCAACAGCAGGGCAATCAGTATCAGTGTTACGGCCCTCATTATCCTAACGGGGGATTACCCTAGCTGATAATACGCCCCACGCCCCGGATAACTGGCTGTATCGCCCAGATCTTCTTCGATGCGAAGCAACTGGTTATATTTCGCCATACGATCAGAGCGTGACATTGAGCCAGTTTTAATTTGCAGTGCGTTCGTGGCAACCGCAATATCAGCAATCGTGCTGTCTTCAGTTTCACCTGAACGATGTGATATCACAGCAGTGTAACCGGCACGTTTCGCCATCTCAATGGCAGCAAAAGTCTCGGTCAGCGTACCGATCTGGTTGATTTTGATCAGGATGGAGTTACCCAGCCCTTGCTCGATACCCTCACGGAAGATTTTAGTGTTGGTAACAAACACATCATCACCGACAATTTGTACAGACTTACCCAAACGGTCAGTCAACAACTTCCAGCCAGCCCAGTCATGCTCGCTCATACCATCTTCGATGGTAACGACCGGATACTTATCGATCCAGTTAGCAAGGTAATCAACAAACTGCTCGGATGTCAGCTTCAGACCCTCGGATTCCAGATGATACAGGCCATCCTTGTAAAATTCGGAACTGGCACAGTCTAGACCAATTGCAACATCAGTACCCGGCACATATCCAGCAGCCTCGATACCTTCGATAATCAATTGCAGTGCAGCCTCGTTGCTTGGCAGATTAGGTGCAAAACCACCCTCGTCGCCCACAGTCGTCGGCATACCTTTTTTATCGATCAACTTTTGCAGCGCATGAAAAACTTCTGCGCCGTAACGCACAGCCTCACGGAAAGTCGGAGCGCCGACCGGAATAATCATGAATTCCTGCATGTCGATATTGTTATTGGCATGTGCGCCACCGTTGATGATATTCATCATCGGCACTGGCATCTCCATCTTGCCTGATCCGCCAAGATAGCGGTATATCGGCAGACCGCTTTCTTCAGCTGCTGCACGTGCAACAGCCATCGATACTGCCAGAATCGCGTTTGCACCAAGGCGGGACTTGTTTTCTGTACCATCCAGATCGATCATGGTCTGATCGATGAAAGCTTGTTCTGCTGCATCCAGCCCGATGATCGCTTCAGCAATCTCGGTATTCACATATTCGACAGCCTTCAATACACCCTTGCCCAGATAGCGCTGCTTGTCGCCATCGCGTAATTCGATCGCCTCTTTCTCACCGGTAGATGCACCAGACGGCACTGCGGCACGCCCCATTACTCCCGACTCCAACAATACGTCCGCTTCTACAGTAGGATTTCCACGCGAATCCAGAATCTCACGGGCGATAACATCAACAATTGAACTCATTCTTTTTCCTATTCTCTCTTTTTAAACGTTTCTCAAATCTAACTTTTCTTCTATCAACCCTTGTTGCTTGACGGTGCGATCAAGCACCATCAATGTTTCCAGCAATGCTTTCAAATGCCCCAAGGGGAAGGCATTTGGTCCGTCAGACATCGCCTTTGCGGGATTGGGGTGTGTTTCCATGAACAACCCTGAAACCCCTGCCGCCACTGCTGCACGCGCAAGCACAGGTACAAATTCCCGCTGCCCGCCGCTTACAGTACCCTGCCCGCCCGGAAGCTGAACAGAATGAGTGGCATCGAACACCACCGGACAATCGGTATTACGCATCACGGACAGTGAACGCATATCCGACACCAGATTGTTGTAACCAAATGACGCGCCTCGCTCGCACACCATGATATTGTCGGCTCCACTTGCTTCACGCGCCTTATCCACCACATTCTTCATGTCCCATGGTGATAGGAACTGCCCCTTTTTAATATTCACGGGACGACCACATTTAGCAACAGCGTGGATAAAATCCGTCTGGCGACACAGAAAAGCAGGCGTTTGCAATACGTCTACCACTGCCGCAACCGGTGCTATTTCCTCGATACTATGTACATCTGTCAGCACCGGCACATCCAGTTGTGCTTTCACTGCATCGAGAATTTTCAATCCGGCATCAATGCCAAAGCCCCGAAATGACTTTCCTGAACTACGATTGGCCTTGTCATATGAAGACTTGTAGATGAAATTTACCCCCAAATCATTACAGATTTGTTTCAAACTGCCTGCGGTATCTATCGCCATCTGCTCAGACTCGATCACACATGGGCCTGCAATCAGGAATAGTGGCTGATCCAGGCCCACATCATAGTTACAAAGCTTCATGCTGCCACCTCACATTCATTAATATGCAAATCACAGTGCACTGCTTCGGTGGC
>CAZURE010000006.1:109094-109234 GCA_964623195.1 uncultured Gallionella sp.
CGGCGGCATTACCCGCACCAGCGCTTCGCGTACCGTGTTCATGCCGCCACCTTCAAACTTATTCAATAAAAAATCACAGTGCGCGGCTTCGGTGGCCGGCGGCATTACCCGCACCAGCGCTTCGCGTACCGTGTTCATGC
>CAZURE010000007.1:0-76498 GCA_964623195.1 uncultured Gallionella sp.
CAGTCCTCGCCGAAATCCCCTGACTGTTTTCCGCTACTCGGCGGTGCACAGGGGAATAAATAATCAAAATCTTAGCAAGCGTAGGATGGGTTGAGCAACGCGATACCCATCATAAAAAAACGGTAAATTTGGATGCCACGCACCAACTTCCACTGCCTCAAATCTTCCGCACAAACACCTTAGACCTGCGCTGCCAGTTATACAGTGACTTCTTCTGCGAGGGCAGTGTGGTGACGTTGGCTTCGTTGAAGCCGCGTTCGATGAACCAGTGCGCGGTGCGCGTGGTGAGGACGAACAGCTTTTTCACCTTCTGCGACTTGGCGATGGAAATCATGTGTTTGAGGATGACTTCGCCATATCCCCGGTCACGGCTCTGCGGCTCGACGGCAAGGCAGGCGAGTTCGGCAGAGGCTGCGCTGGGGAAGGGGTAGAGCGCGGCGCAGCCTATAATGCGGTGGTCGTGTTCCAGCACCACGAAGCGGTCTACTTCGCGTTCCAGTAGTTCGCGAGAGCGACGTACCAGTATGCCTTTTTCTTCGAGCGGTCTAAGCACTTCGAGGATGCCGCCGATGTCTTCTATGGTGGCTTCGCGCAGTGTGTTGAGTGTGCTATCGACCACCATCGTGCCGATACCGTCATCGCTGAATAGTTCTTGCAGTACCGCGCCATCGGTGTGGCGGCTGATCAGGTGGGTGCGTTCTACACCACCTTCACATGCGCGCACCGCACAGGGCAGGAAAATGCTGACATCATCAGGCAGCTTCTGCTTTGAGGATAATATCTTTTGCGATTGCGCAGCAGTGAGTTCACTCAGCAGTTCGCCTTTTTTATCATGTACGCCATCGGTGTCCATCAGGAATACCAGTTTGTCAGCATTCAGCGCGATGGCAGTCGCGGTGGCAACGTCTTCCAAAGTGACATTGAATACTTCGCCAGTGGGTGAATAGCCTAGCGGTGACAGCAACACGACTTCGCCGAATTCCATGCGGTCATTCAGTGCGTCTACATCTACTTTACGCACTGCGCCGGTATGCATCAGGTCGATGCCGTTGATTACGCCAATCGGTTGAGCGGTGATGAAGTTGCCACCTGCGACGCGGATATCTGCATTCGCCATCGGTGAGTTGGGCAGTCCCATTGATAGCAGTGCTTCGATCTCGACCCGCACCCGCCCGACGGCTTCTTTGACGCATTGCATGGTTTCAGCATCGGTCATGCGTATGCCATGATGATAGGTGTCATCGAGATTGCTTTTCGCTAGATGCTGCTCGATCTGCGGACGCGCACCATGCACCAGCACCAGCCGGATGCCGAGGCTGGCGAGCAGGTTGAAGTCGTGGGTCAGCTCGACGAACTTGCCGTCCGCGACCACTTCGCCGCCGAAGGCGATGACGAAAGTGCGTCCACGGAACGCATTGATATACGGTGCGACGGAACGAAACCAGGCGACGAATTCAGCAGAGGTGGCGATTGGCATGTGTTATCTCCCGATGGAATATGTGGATAATGCCTCGCTATGCTTTTTCCGGCAACTGCCCGGTAGTCATCAAGCACTATTCAGACGACAGACATGAGGTTTTCTGCTTAGTTGAAATCACCCCAAAGCGTTTGCAAGGCGGCTAGTCCGGCGACTGCGGCGGTCTCGGTACGCAGCACACGTGCACCGAGGCGTATCGGTGTGAAACCGCATTGCAGCGCGGATTCAGATTCCGCTGTTGTGAAACCACCTTCTGCACCAATTAATAAGGTGACGCTACCCTGTGGCTTCGCTTGTGATTGCAACGAAACCGCGCCATTCGGCAACAGTATAAATTTAGCGTCAGTCGCTTCTTTTTTCTGTTGCAACCAATGCATGATGTCGATTGGCGCGTGTATCGTCGGAAGCGTGTTGCGGCCACATTGTTCGCAGGCTGAGATGGTGACCTGCCGCCAATGCTCAAGTCGCTTGGGAATACGCTCAGCGGGGAGTTTGGCAACACTGCGTTCAGTATTGATCGGTTGGATTTCAGTTGCGCCCAACTCGGTGGCTTTCTGAAGCACCCAGTCCATTTTTTCGCTGCTGGATAAGGCTTGGGCGAGCAGCACCTTGAGTGGTGATTCGCGGTCTGCGTCAGCAACTGTGATATCGCCGATGACGACTCGCTTGCCGCTGAGTTCGGTGACGACGCCGTGCCGTTCGTTGCCGATGCCGTCAAAGAGTTGTACGGATGCACCTTCACGCAGCCGTAGTACACGTGAGGCATGATGTGCAGCATCGGGCGGCAACTCGAAAGTTCCGCCGGATGGTAAGGGAGGTGGGCAATAAAATCGTGGCATGACGAAGGTATTTAATATAGGTCAGCGTGATAATATAACGCATTGAAATAAGATGTGAGGAGATTGAAATGGTTAGTCTACAACCCCCTTTATGTGAATTCGGCTGGAAAGCTCGTGATTTTGACTTGCCCGGCGTGGATGGCAAACGCTATAACTTAGCCAATGCGCGTGGCGAGAAGGGCTTGCTGGTGATGTTTATCTGCAATCACTGCCCCTATGTGAAGTCGATTCGTGACCGTCTGGTACGCGATACGCTTGAGCTACAACAATATGGCATCAATAGCATCGCGATCATGTCTAACGATCCGGCTGATTACGAGGAAGACTCTTTCGAGAATATGAAGAAGGCTGCTCAGGAATTTTCTTATCCATTCCCTTATGTGATGGATGAAACTCAGCAGATTGCTAAAGACTACGACGCAGTATGTACGCCAGACTTTTTTGGGTTCAATGCAAAGCTTGAGTTGCAATACCGTGGTCGATTGGATGCCTCGCGTAAAGAGGCTGTGCCTGACGCGGAACGCGATTTGTTTAATGCCATGAAACAAGTCGCGCAGACAGGAAATGGCCCACGCGAACAATTAGCCAGCATGGGGTGCTCTATTAAGTGGAAGGAGTAGTGAGCTCCCTATCTAAAAGCGGTCAGCATCCGGCAATGACTGGTGTGAGTGCCTTGCTTAAGGCGGTCATTGCGGCAGTCAAATTGGTGAGTGCAAAAGAGATCATGCCGCGATATATGAAAGTGGCGCACCTGCATAAAGATGATGGCAGTCTTTGCACCGAGGCGGATCTGGAAGCACAGGCTGCGCTTACCAAAAAGTTAAAGTCCATCCTGAATGTGCCAGTGTTAGGTGAAGAAATGACTGCCGCCGAGCAACAAAAGGCGTGGGAAGAGGCGGGCCAAAGTGGTCTATGGTGTGTTGATCCGATCGACGGCACCTCCAACTTTGCGCGTGGTCTGCCATACTTTGCCGTATCGGTTGCACTTTTGCGTGATCACAAAAGCGTGTTGGGTGTGGTGTACGATCCGGTGGCAGACGAGATGTTCGCTGCTGAACGTGATCGTGGTGTTTTTCTGAATGGGCAAACATTAACTGCGCGAGAATCAATTGGTGAGCTTTCACAGGCATTAGCAGCAGTTGATTTCAAGCGTCTGAAAAAGGCGCTGCTCACTAGGCTTGTGACGAGCACACCATACACCTCACAACGAAATTTCGGGGCAAGCGCCTTAGACTGGTGTTATGTGGCGGCAGGTCGTTATGACCTTTATTTACATGGTGGGCAAAAGCTTTGGGACTATGCGGCTGGTTCATTGATTTTGACTGAGTCCGGAGGTTATGCGTGCAGCATTGAGGGTGAGAAATTCAGTCAATGTGATATTGGAGTACGCTCGGCTATTGTTGCGCGGAATAAAAAATTGTTCGATGAATGGAAGGCATGGGTGTGCGCACAATAACGCCTGTCGCGTTGGAGGGGTAGTCTTGTGAAAAAGGGGATGTCTTGAAGATACTGATACTCGGTGCGGGGCAGGTCGGTTCGACCGTGGCTGAAAGTCTGGTCAGTGAAGCGAATGACATTACGGTGGTAGATTCGGACGACGAAAAGTTGCAGCAATTGCAGGATAGGCTGGATCTTCGCACCTTGACGGGCAATGCTGCTCACCCTTCTACGTTGGAGCAAGCGGGTATAGAAGATACCGATATGCTGTTGGCGGTGACACAAAGTGATGAAGTCAACCTCGTGGCATGTAAATTAGCTGCAAGCCTTTTCAATACGCCAACACGTATTGCTCGCATTCGTTCGGTTGATTATCTGAACCGCCCGGAAGTTTTCAGTGCGGATAATTTTTCGGTGGATTTCTCAATTTGTCCCGAACAAATACTCACCGAATACATCGTTAAGTTGATTGAATTTCCGGAAGCTTTGCAAGTGCAGAGATTTTCTCAGGGCAAGGCCTCGCTGGTCGCGGTGCGTGCTTTTAAGGGCGGTCCATTGGTGGGCAATCCACTGAGTTTATTGCGGTCACATATGCCGCAAATTGAAACGCGGGTGGCAGCGATCTTTCGAAACGATAGTCCGCTTATCCCAGAAGGCAGTACGGTGATAGAGGATGGGGACGAGATATTTTTCATTGCGGCGTCCGGCAATATACGCAGCGTGCTCAAAGAAATGCGCAATATGGATAAGCCGACACGTCGTGTCATGATTGTTGGCGGCGGTAATATTGGCAGGCGATTGGCTAAGGCATTAGAGAATGAATATCAGGTCAAGCTGATCGAGCACAATAAAAAAGCATCTGAAAAATTGGCCAGCGAGCTTAAAAATACGCTGGTGCTGAATGGTGATGGCACGGATGAAAAATTGATGCAGCAAGAACATGTCAGTGAAGTGGATGTGTTCTGTGCGCTGACCAACGATGATGAGAATAACATCATGTCAGCTTTGCTTGCCAAGCAGGCGGGGGCTCGAAAAGTGGTCGCGTTGATCAACCGCAGCGCCTATGTCGACTTGTTGCAGGGCGGTAAAATTGATATTGCACTTTCACCCGCGCATGTCACCATCGGTTCGTTGTTGGCTTATGTTCGGCAGGGGGATGTGGCCGCCGTTCATTCGTTGCGTCGCGGTGCAGCCGAGGTGCTGGAGCTTGTTGCACATGGAGATCAGCAATCATCTCGTGTGGTCGGTCGTCTAATCGATGAAATTGATTTGCCTGCAGGTGCGACGATAGGCGCATTGGTGCGGGGTGATGAGGTCATTATGGGCCATCATGACGAAATTATTGAAGCTGAAGATCATGTCATTGTCTTCGTCACCGACAAGAAGATGGTACCTAAGGTTGAAAGACTGTTTCAAGTCAAGGTGGGTTTCTTTTAGATGACGCGTGTACTGACCGTTATCCATGCATTGGGGTTGCTGTTGGTGATGTTCAGCATGGCCTACCTTATGCCGATTATTACGGCAGTCATTTACGACAACAGTTTGATGTTGCTTGATTTTTTGCTGGCAATGGTTTGGACAGCGGCGGCAGGGACATTGATGTGGTTGTTGACCCGCCGGCATAAGGGTGAGTTGTCGATACGTCACGGCTATTTACTGGTTGTGACGATGTGGACCGCAATGCCCGCCTTTGCGACGATACCCTTGTTGATGCTGATCCCCGGACTTTCGTTTACCGATGCCTATTTCGAGACGATGTCCGCCATGACGACTACCGGAGCGACCGCATTAACGGGGCTTGATGATCTGCCGCCATCGGTGCAAGTGTGGCGTCATGAAATGGAATGGCTGGGTGGGCTGGGCATCATCGTGCTTGCGGTTGCGGTGTTGCCGTTATTGGGCATCGGAGGTCGGCAGTTATTCAAGGCAGAGACGCCCGGTCCGATGAAGGATGCTAAGCTGACGCCGCGAATAGCAGATACCGCCCGTAACCTGTGGGCCGTATATGTTGCGTTGACGGTGTTGTGTATTTTTGCGCTGAAATGGGCGGGGATGGATTGGCTGGATGCGGTTTGCCATGCTTTTTCTACCACAGGCTTGGGCGGGTTTTCTACTCACGATGCCAGTATCGGGTATTTCAATTCTCCATTGATTGAATTTGTAATGGTCGTGTTCATGCTGATCGCAACGGTTAATTTTGCGACACATTTTCTGGCATGGAACGGCAAGACACTCAGTGTCTATAAATATGATGCTGAAGCCAAGGCCGCCGTGGGACTGATACTGGCGAGCTGTCTGGGTATCGCCATATTCCTTTGGTGGAATGAAGTATATTTGGATTTTCTGACGGCCCTGCGGCACGCAACTTTTAACGTGGTGTCTATCGGTGCAAGCTCCGGATTTGCAAGCGTGGACTATGGACAGTGGCCAATCTTCGCGCCGTTGTGGATGTTGTTTGTTGGCTGTATCGCGGCAAGTTCTGGTTCCACTGGCGGCGGTATCAAGATGGTGCGTACGCTGGTGTTATTCAAGCAAGGTGGGCGCGAGTTGTTGAAATTGTTGCATCCGGCTGCGGTGAACCCCATGAAAATAGGTGGCCGAGTTGTGCCGAACAAAATTGTGTTCTCTGTGCTGGGCTTTATTTTTCTTTATTTCATTACCATCGCAACGTTACTCTTTATTTTGCTGATTAGTGGAATGGATTTCTTGACAGCATTATCGGCTGTGCTGGCATGCGTCAATAATTTTGGTCCGGGTTTAGGGTTGGTCGGTCCCGGAAGTAATTATCAGGTGCTGACCGATTTTCAGACTTGGGTGTGTGCTTTCGGGATGTTGGTTGGTCGATTGGAAATCTTCACAGTGCTGATCTTATTCACGCCGTATTTCTGGCGCAGGTAAAAACGGCATGACAGCATGTGATAGATACGTTAGCATTGTTGTTGAGAAATCGTTCGAAACGTAGGTGCAAAGTACATCTGCGGCAAAGCATGAGGGAGCAAGATGAGCGAGGAACAACCATTATCTGGTGTGAAAGTATTGCTGATCGACGACAGCAATACGATAAGGCGTAGCGGAGAGATATTTTTATCTCAGGCGGGTTGTCAGGTCATCCTTGCAGAAGATGGTTTTGATGGTCTGGCCAAGGTGGTAGACAACAAGCCGGATGTTATCTTTGTTGATGTCATGATGCCTCGCCTAGATGGTTATCAGACCTGTGCGCTTATCAAAAAAAATCAAGACTTCAAAAGTACCCCTGTTGTGATGTTGACCAGTAAAGATACGCTCTTTGACCGTGCTCGCGGCAAGCTGGTTGGCGCAGATCAATATTTACTCAAGCCATTCAACAAAAAAAGCCTGGTAGAGGCTGTCATCTTGCATGCGCAACACAAGCTGGAGGGTGAGAGCTATGACCATTAAGAGGGTTTTGGTCGTGGATGACTCAGCAACACAGCGCCATGTTATCGGAGAGGTATTAGGTAAACAGGGTTTCGATGTTGCATTTGCCGAGGACGGTGAGAAAGGTGTTGAGCAGGCAAAATCCAGCAAGCCGGATTTAATCATTATGGATGTGGTGATGCCGGGCATGAATGGTTTTCAGGCAACAAGGGCGATTTCAAAAGATCCCGAAACTGCACATATTCCCATCATTATTTGCACGACAAAAGATCAGGAAACTGACAAGGTTTGGGGCGTGCGCCAAGGGGCAAAAGATTATGTGGTCAAGCCGATAGATCCAGCGGAATTGTTGGGCAAAATTGCGGCATTGGGTTAATAAAGATGAATGAAATGATTTTCAGGCAAATTATTACGGACACCCACTTAAAGGGGATGCTAGCGGTTGCGTTGATGCCTGATGTGCTTAAGGGGGTGCGCTGATGTCGAGCCGACTTGACCTCCGTGATTTTCAGCAGAACCTGATTGATCGTTTGCAAGAAGCTGAGTCATCTGAGGAGAGGGTGACTACGGTAGGAGTGCAGATATCCGGCCGTAATTGGTTGGTGGATATGTCTGATGTTGTTGAGGTGCTGCCTATGCCGGAACTGACAACTGTGCCATTTGCAAAGCCTTGGTTTCGCGGGGTGGCAAATGTCCGGGGTAACTTGTATGGCGTAATTGATATGGCGACCTATGAGCAAAGCGGTGCGACACAAGAAGACGTCAGTAACAGGATATTGTTGATTGCAGATCGGTTTGCATTCAACGCGGCGTTGCTGGTTGACAGGGTATTGGGTTTGCGGGATTCCAAGGAATGGCAGCAAACCGGAGGCGTTAGCGGGCAGTTCGAGTATCGCGATGAACAGGGGTTGTCGTGGCGTAAGCTGGACATTTCAGACCTGATAAAACAGGCTGAATTTTTACATATTGGTAGTTAATTTTCCCGCTGGGAGGAATATTTAGAATGGCATTCAATTTTTCGCTAAATCCGTTTGGTAAAAAGTCGCCCATCGACAGTGCTGCGGCAAAGAAAGGCGGTTCATCGAGCGCAAAAATGAAGTTTCTGGGTATCCTAGCGACAGTGTTTTTTATATTGACTGCTGCATCTGCTTACCTGAGTTTCAAAGAAGATGGTCTTAGTGCGCGTTATATAGGACAGTCCAATCAACTGATGATGTTGTCTCAACGCCTTGCTAATGAAGCTCAGCAAGCCTTGTATGGAAAATCGTCGGCTTTTGATGCCTTGTTTGAAAGCAAGGCGAAGGTGCGGGAGGTTATGAGCAGGCTTGATCAAGGCGATGGCTCTCTGCCTGCAACATCCGGTGTGGCGCGTCATGCACTTAATGAATATATGAAGAGTGCTAATAAAGCATTGGTTGATGCAGATTCAGTTGAAGCCGGGCGCGAGGGTCTGGTTGCGTTGGGCGTGACATTGGGTACGGTGGGTACGGTGGGTGATGATCTGCGCATTGTGGCAAATGCGCTGATGACAGAGCTGGTTGGGGTCAAAAAAGCGCAGGCTACCCGCTTTGCGCTGGCAGTGGAGCGCATAGGTAAAGATGTCGGCGGGATATTAGCAACAGAAGTGGCGATTGATCAGGTAGCCAACCTAGCGGCCGATGCACTTGAGGCGGAAGAGCACCTTATGCTTTTGCCGGAGTCGAACGCAAATGTTGTAAGTGCGCGAAGTTTGTTCGGATCTTATCGCAACAGTGTAGAAATACTGGTTTCGAAAGTGCAAAGCTTGGTGGCGGCAAAGTCCGCAGCAAATTCAATTGTTAGCGAGTCCGATATGTTGCTGGAAAAATCTCAGCTTCTGGTGGCTGCATATGAATCTGCTTCGACTGTAAAAACTGCGAATATCGCCACACTGGCATTCGGACTTCTATTGCTGTTGTCCCTGATGTACTTAATTAAATCTTATCTGGATGATGCCCGCTTGCGTGGTGAAGAGGCTGATCGCATCAACAATCAAAACCAGAATGCGATTTTGAGGTTGATGAACGAATTGGGCGACTTGGCCGATGGCGACCTGACAGTGCGAGCAACTGTTTCAGAAGACATTACCGGAGCAATCGCAGATTCGTTGAACTATACGACTGAAGAGTTTCGCAAACTGGTAGCACGAATCACTGCGGCAGTAGAGCAGATGGGTGGCGCGACCAAAGATGCTGAATCGATTTCGCAAGGCCTTTTAGATGCTGCGCAATTGCAGGCTAAAGAGATTAAAGGGGCGGGCGAAGCCGTGCAGTTGATGACGCAATCCATCAAAGAGGTGGATTCCAGTGCGGCTCAGTCTGCTGATGTGGCGCGCCGCACTTTGGCAGCTACCGAACAAGGTGCGCAAGCAGTGCGCAATACGATCAGCGGTATGGATGTATTGCGTGAACAGATACAAGATACAGCCAAGCGAATTAAAAGGCTGGGAGAAAGTTCTCAGGAGATTGGCGAGATCGTGGATCTGATTTCAGATATTACCGAGCAAACTAATGTTCTCGCGCTGAACGCAGCGATACAAGCAGCTTCTGCCGGTGAAGCGGGAAGAGGATTTTCTGTCGTGGCTGAAGAGGTGCAGCGGTTGGCTGAACGTTCAGGTGAAGCAACCAAGCAAATTGGCGGGCTGGTAAAAACGATTCAGGGTGATACGCATGACGCAGTTGCTGCGATGGAAAAAAGCACATTGGGTGTAGTGGATGGTGCAAAACTTTCAGATGTGGCGGGTCAGTCATTGCGTGAAATCGAACAGGTATCAAATGAACTTGCCGCGTTGATTAATAGTATTTCTACCTCCACACAGGTGCAAAGCGATATGGCAAGCGAGGTCGCCAGCGTGATGCAGGATATTTTGAAAATTACTGTTCAGACGACAGAGGGTACGCGGTTAACAGCTAACTCCATCGCGCAGCTTTCGAGCTTGACGGTTGACCTTCGTGGCTCGGTGGCAGACTTTAAATTGTAATGTTAAATGATTTCACATGACTGAAGACCGCACACAATTTGACAGAAATACACTGGCCGCTGTTAAGCCGGGCATGGATAGTACGCTCGCTGACATCATTGCGCAGATGGAGCTATTCCTTGCTGCACCCGGCGATAATGCTGCCGCAATAGAGTCGGCACGCACATTGATGGGTAGCTTGGTCGGCGTGTTGAAAATGGTCGGCCTTGATGGTGTGTCTACACTTTGTGCTGAGCTGGATATCACTCTGAATGACCTTGCGGAACACCCTCAACAACTGACGGTTTTACATCGGGACGCGATACGTGCGGCGCTATTTTCGATTACGCACTTTCTAGATTCGCTGGAGAGCGGAGCAAGTAACGTTGCTTTGCGTTTGTTCCCCGAGTATCAGCAGCTACAACAGTTGCGCGGATTGGAAATGTCTTTCGAGCTTGACCTGTTTTATCCCAACTTGGAAGTACAACTGCCGTCTCAAATCTTAAGTGCAACACCGCAAAGCGATGCGATGTCCAGACTCAAGATTCTGCGTAGCCAATATCAGCAAGGTTTAATGCGTTGGTTGCGTCAGGACAATGTATCTGAATCCATTCAACAGATGCAGCAGGCGCTGGATGGTGCCATGCGATGTGTGCCACAGGATGCGAGTCGCGGATTTTGGTGGGTGGCCTCTGGGTTCTTGGATTGTATGAAGCAGGATGCGCTTCCGATGGAAGCCAATTCACGCAAATTGCTTGGAAAAATTGACCAGCAATTGCGTGCGACCGCCGAAGGAAAGCGGGGAGATGAGCGCTTAACACTGAACGAAATGCTTTATTTAATAGGGCATAGCGACATTGATATCGATTCAGTCAATAGCATCAGGGATGCCTACAGTCTGGAAGACTTCTTGCCCAAGACCACGGCTTTGCCACCCGGGGAGATAGATCAGTTGCTGAGCGTCATGCATGACCAGCTGCGAGTTGCAGAAGAAAGTTGGGAGTTGTGCACGCAGGGCGATGTTTCAGCCTACGAAAAATTCCTCAAGTACATCGATCTGCTCGTTGAACAAAGTGGGAGGCTGGATAGAGACGTATTGCAGTATCTGGTTCAACAGATGCAGACGTTGTCACAACAAGCAAAAGAGCCTGATCATATGAATGCCATTGCTATTGATATGGCAATGGCGCTGCTACTGCTTGGCAGTGGAATTAAAAATTATAATCGTCTGGGTAGCGGGTTCCAGGAACAGGCGCGAATTCTTGTGGAGCGTATGCTTGCCGCTGTTGAGCAGCAGCCAGAGGATGCCGGGCAACTGAATGAATTGGTCGACCTCCATTACGAAATGGAGCAGCGCGGTGATGTGATGGGCCCGCTTGCCAATGAGATGTTGGTCAACCTGCAACATGTCGAACAAGGGCTGAATACATTCTTTGGTGACTCGCTCAAACGTGACGGGCTGGTTGAGATACTGCGTTTGCTTGATCAGATTCAAGGCGGACTGCGGATTTCATCACTGACCGATGCAGAGCAACTGCTAGCGACCGTGCAAGAGAAGGTGCGCCATTTCTCAAGAAATACGGAAGCACCCAAATCGGTTGAAAGATATGCGCTTGCAGACGCATTGAGTGCGTTGGAAAACTACATGCAGCATTTGACTCACGGGCAATCAGGGGATGTGTGGCGCTTGAAAGATGCGCTGGCAGAAATGATTAAAGCGGACCAGCCGCCCGCACCCGCCACACCGGTATCCGAAGAAGCGCCTTCACCAATACCTGAAGTGCAAACTGTGGAGACTACTCCGGTTGTTGAAAGCCCGGTCAGTATGCCAGCTGCCACAGAGGCGGTGGAAAGCGAGGCGGTTGAAAGCGAGGCGGTAGAAAGCGAGCCGGTGGCAAGCCAAGCTGCTGCGCCGGTCGAGCCAGAGCTTGACGTGCCGGTGGCACCGCAGCAGGTTAAGGCGCAAGTAGAAGCTGCGTTGTCAGACATTTCACTTGAGCTCGGAGAGCAAAAGGCCGCACCGGTTGAGCCGGAACAAGCACCTTTGAATGCTGAGCCTGAGATCGCATTTGAAATTCCTCAGAAACCTGCTGAACCGGTGTCGGAATCTACCAGTGAAGCACCAGCTACTGACGCGATTGATTTTGAATTCGATGCACTGTCTCAAGCTGATGAACCAGTTGAGCAAGTGGCGTTTGAGCAGCCGCCAGTCGCGCAAGCACTTGAACCTGATGTTGCATTTGAGATTCCTCAAGAGCCCGTCGAACAAGCGTCGGAATCTACAATAGCAGCACCAGCTTCTGATGCCATTGATTTTGATTTCGATGTGCTTTCTCGGGACGCTGAGCCAACCGAGCCAGCAGCGCAAGTGCTTGAGTCTGTAGAACATGAAGATACACCTGATCCTCTCGCAGCGTTGGACTTGCCATCCGAGGAAGCGTCACAGACCATTTCGTCTCCTGTTGAGGGCGAAGCTGAACCAGCAGAAGCACCGGCAGCGTTGGCGCAGTTGTCAGAAGAAGAATTGGAGCTGCTTGAAATATTCCTAGAAGAGGCCCAGGACGTGCTGGTTGCAATCAGTCAGAATCTTGAGCTGTGCAAATCCAATAATAGTGACAATGAAGCTCTCGTTTCTATCAGACGCGGCTTCCATACCCTTAAAGGGAGTGGAAGAATGGTCGGGCTGACTGACTTGGGTGAAGTTGCATGGAGTGTTGAAAGTGCAATGAACGTCTGGCTTCAAGATAAGAAGCCGGCGACAGAAGCGTTGTTGAGCTTTATTGAACAGGCCGTTGAATCATTTATTGGCTGGGTAGAGACACTTAGCGTTCAAGGAACTGCAATCATTGAAGCAGATGAACTGGTTGCGGTGGCCAAGCAAATTGAAAGTGGTTTGGAGCAGGAATCTTCAGGTGATTCAGCTTCAATTGAAACACCCGTGGCAACACCTGATCCGACACCTGAGCCGACACCTGAGCCGACACCTGAGCCAGTGCCCGAACCGTCAGCAGTATCGGATGAGAAGGGAGAGGTCAGCATTGGCGAGGTGAGCATGCCTGCGGCGCTATTCAATATTGCCAGCGTTGAAGCAAAGCAGAATATTGATATTCTCAGGCAGCAGCTTGAGGCGTTACGTGCGGCACAGCCGCAAGTGGTGCAGTACGACTTCTTGCGGGCAGCACATACCCTTTCAGGACTCAATCGCACTATGGGTATTGAGGCTGTGGTCGAATTGTCCTCTGCGCTGGAAGAGTGGCTTGAAAAACATATTGAAAAATCTGCACCATTGAATGCGGATCAATGGACGATGCTGGAACAGTCCACTGAAGTGTTGGATGGCATGGTGCAAAGTGTTTGCGATTTGCAAACGCCCCAAGCAAATAGAGAGTTGTGTGATCGTTTGAATGCGGACAGGGATAGCCTTGATAAGGCAGTGTCTGCTGCTGCGGAAAAACCATACGAGCCTGTTGTCGTTACCGTTGCAAAACCTGCAGAGGAAAGTGAAAAAGCTGAAGAAACAAAGCCGCAAGTCTTCGATGAGGTGGATGATCAACTGCTGCCTGTATTCCTCGAAGAGGCGGAAGATCTGAGTCCGAATATCAGTGAAGCTTTGCGTGCGTGGCGTGAGAGTCCTCAAGATGAAGAGCAGTCACAGCTGTTGAAGCGTTTGCTTCACACTATGAAAGGCAGTTCACGCATGGTTGGCGCGATGAGGATCGGTGAGATCTCGCATGAGATGGAAGATCAGGTCAGCGCGCTTCCAGAACCGCTTGACGATGCGGAGTACTGGGATGCGTTGGAAGGAAGCTTTGATCGTATCAATGCATTGCTGGACGAGTTACGCACAGGCAAGCCAGCCGTAGAGGTACCAAAACCAGTGCCTGCAAGGCGGTCAACTGATCAACCTGCGGGCGTTGAACGACGGGCAGATAGGCGCGCTACAGATGCAGCATCTGCCGGTAGTATGTTGCGTGTTCGTTCGGATGTGCTGGATCGTCTAGTGAACGAGGCGGGAGAAGTCAGCGTGATGAGATCACGCATGGAAGCTGAGATGCGGGTGTTTAAAGAAGGGCTGCATGAGCTGACATCTAGTGTGCTCCGTTTGCGTAGCCAGTTGCGCGAAGTCGAGATTCAGGCAGAGAGCCAGATGCAGGCGCGTGTATCGCTGGCTAAGGATAATGCTGAGGACTTCGATCCACTTGAGTTTGACCGATTCTCGCGCTTGCAGGAATTGACGCGCTTCATGAACGAAAGTGTGCATGACGTCCAGACGATACAGAATTCAATGTTGAAAAATCTGGATGAAACCGTCGCAGCCATGTTGGCGCAAGGCCGGCTCACACGGGAATTACAGCAAGGCTTGATGAACGTTCGTATGGTGTCTTTCAACAGCATTACGGATCGTTTGTATCGCATTGTGCGGCAAACCGGTAAGGAGTTGAACAAGCGTGCCAACCTTGAATTGCTTGGCACGGGCGTAGAGTTGGACCGCAGCGTTCTAGAAAAAATGATCGCGCCTTTTGAGCACCTGCTACGGAATGCTATTGTGCATGGTCTGGAAGATGAGCAGACACGATCGCAGAGCGGAAAGTTGCCTATTGGTGAAATCAGACTGAGTGTTCGTCAGGAAAACAATGAGGTGGTCTTCGAATTTGGTGACGACGGCGCCGGTCTGAACTATGACAAGCTGCGTGAAAAGGCGATGGCTAATGGTTCATTACAGCAGGGTGAGGCTGCTACAGATGACCAGTTAGCACAGGTCATCTTTACACCGGGGCTCTCTACCGCAAGCGAGGTTACTGAAGTAGCCGGGCGCGGCGTAGGAATGGATGTGGTGAGAAGTGAGATCACCGCATTGGGTGGCCGTATTGAGGTGAGCTCTACCGCCGGACAAGGCACAAAATTTACCATCCACTTGCCGCTGACTTTGGCGGTGACGCAAATATTCATGGTGCGCTCCGGCGATGAAACATTTGCCATTCCATCCACCATGGTTGAGCAGGTCAGACAGGTGAAAGCCTCTGACATGGATTCTTTGAAACGTGAGCAGCAAGTCGAGTGGCAAGGCTCTTTTTATCCGCTACATTATTTGCCGCACCTGCTAGGGCATGAAGATGCGGTTCAAGAGGCGCTCACCAGCATTCCGGTCATGTTGCTAAGAAGTGGATCACAGCGTATTGCGTTGATTGTAGATGAGTTGCTGGGTAACCATGAGGCAATGGTAAAGAACATCGGGCCACAGTTAGCGCGGATGTCGGGTATCGTCGGCGCAACGATATTGGGAAATGGTCAGGTCGTGATGATCTTGAACCCGACCCAATACATGCAGCGTATTGGTGTTCCAACACAGCAGCCCACTATTAAAGACATTATTCCCAAATCGGAAAATACGATACCGTTGATTATGGTTGTGGATGACTCGCTGACAGTCAGAAAAATAACCACACGGATGTTGACGCGGGCCGGCTATCAAGTAGTGACCGCGACAGATGGTGTTGATGCACTTGAGAAGCTGGTTGATTGTTCACCGGAAGTGATGTTGCTGGATATTGAAATGCCACGTATGGATGGCTTTGCATTAGCCAGAGAGTTGCGACGCGACCCTAAAACACAAGATTTGCCTATTATTATGATTACTTCGCGTACTGCAGATAAACATCGCGAATACGCGATGCAGTTGGGCGTGAATACCTATCTGGGTAAACCATATCAGGAAGATGACTTATTGCAGAACATTGCAGACTTTGTAGCAGAACATAAATAATCCGGATATGCGCATTTTTTTATGAAATGTTTATATCCGACTCGTAGCTGTTTCATTACTGACGTACTTAATGGATTGCCATGACAAAAGAAACATATTCAGTTGGACTCATAGGCTTCGGAGAAAGCGAATTGATGGCGTTGTCCAGCGTTTTTGAATTGTCATCACGTCGTTCACCGAAATATACGAAGCATCTTGCAACCGATACGCAGCCGGATATCTATCTGGTTGATGCAGATGATGAAACGGCGATGAAAAGGCTAAGTGGGATCAATCCGGGGGGGCAAACTCCCGCCATACTCATCGGTGCATCCAATCAAGGTACAACATGGCCTATCATGCCGCGTCCGATTCGTTGGATGAAATTATTCCGGGCTTTCGATGAGTCTGTCATGCCAACATCCGGCGCACCTGCCGCTGCGCCTTCTCCTGCACCTGCACCTGCTGCGGCTCAGCCAGCGGCTACGCTCTCCTCGCCAAGTGTGACGCCTGCAACACCAACCAGCCCTGCGGCCCCGGTAGCTCAGCAGCCTGTCCGTGTCGCATCGGCTCAACCCAGTCAGCCGCCTACAGCCAGACCGCTCGCCGACTGGGTGCTTGTTGTTGATGACAACCAGACAGTTCGCGAGTTTATGAAGGCCAAGTTGACGCCGTTCAATTTCAATGTCGACTACGCGGAAAGTGGTGAGCAGGCTATTGGTTTTACGGGCCAGAAAAATTACGCATGTATCTTTCTGGATGTCGTTATGCCCGGTATAGATGGTTATAAGGTATGTAAGTTAATTAAGTCTAATAGAACGGCACAGAAAACTGCAGTGGTGATGCTGACGAGTAAGGACTCACCTTTCGACAAGATTCGGGGCAGTATGTCTGGTTGTGATGCTTATCTCACGAAGCCTGTCGATGAAGAAAAACTGCTGGAAACCATCTCCAAGTTTTTACCGCAATAGTGTTCAAGTATGACAGTTGATATACGGCGAAAGCAGGGCAAATAATTAACAAGCTATTCGAGTATTCGCGAATGACTGATCTATCAAACCTATGCAAAATGTGAGCCCTAATCCTGATGTCGATATTGATGCACTTAAGGCGCAAGTTGATGCTGATATAGCGGCACGACTTGAGGCTGAGGCCGATTATGCCCGATATATTCATCGCCGGGGATTTAACGTCGGCGATATGAGATTGCTTGTTGATATGGATGCTGCCAGTGAGGTGGCTGAAATGCCACGGTTGTTTCGGTTGCCGGGATCGCCTACCGGAGTGAGGGGGCTGGCAAATCGGCATGGTCGTGTGATTCCGGTTTTGGATTTGCGGGCACTGTTCGAGGACGAGGATGAAACCAAGGGCAGAGAGTGGTTGATGGTATATGGCCGGGGAGATGATGCTGTCGGGTTGATAGTTGATAGTCTGCTCGATCGTAAGATGTTTGCCCGGGATAGTACTGTTCCTCTTGAAGATGTTACACACCCCATCGTGCTTCATGCACAAGCGGCATACCGGGAGGGCGAAGAGGTTTGGATTGATGTTGATATGGAATCGTTATTTTCCTCGGTCTTTAATATGGATGCCGGTGGTTGATATTGTTGAGGATAAATTAGCGCTTCATCAGTAGGTTTGCTTGGGTAACACATACTTTGTGCGTTGTGACAAAACGAACAAATTTTAAATCGGTATTTCAGGAGAATGTCATGTTTGCAACGATACGCGCCAAATTGATAGCACTAAGTGTGCTGTCGCTATTGCTGTTAGTGGTAGTGGGTGGTGCAGGATATTACGGAAAGCTTCAGTTTGACTCGGTCGTCAATGCGGGCCAGGATCACTTCGAGATATTCAATACGAATACGCAAGTAAAAAGCAGGATAGATGAGATTCGTGCTGATGTGCTGCAAGTGGTTTACGAAGCAAAAAATGGCGAGACCGAAGCTTATAGTGAGGCGGTTGCAAACCTGAGTGCTCGTATCAATTCACTGGGTGGGGGTATCACCAAAATTTTACGTTCCTCAACTATTTCTGAGGGAACTCGAAAGTCTGCTTCAAACATCAATACCGAATATAAGCGATTTGCAGGCTATGCTCAGGACATTGCCGCTATGGCATTGGTTGATGAGATAGGCGCAAACTCGATGCTGATGCAGTTTGTTGATAGCTACCAGAAAATCAGCAGTGACCATCAATTGTTAAGCAACCAGATAAACCAAGAGGCGGAGCTGGTAAGACAGAAGGCGAATCAAATTTCTAAAGATGTATTGATGATTATTTTTGCAGCCGTGGCTGCAACCTGTGTCTTGTTTCTGATATTTGCCTTCCTTACCTATCGCGGAATCAATGGCCCGCTTGAGAGGCTTGGCCTAGCAATTGGAAGGACGGAGTCTGATCAATATCGATCCAGAGTGAAGCTGGAGAATAATCGGGATGAGACGGGTGCGATATCTCGTTCATTCGATAAGTTGATTAATGCGCATATGGCAACATTGTCAGCCAACGCTGCAGAAAAAGAACGTCTGAATAACTCAGTGATCGGGTTGTTTACGGCGATGGGAGCATTGTCTCAAAAAGATCTGACAATCCGCGCACCGGTAACCGATGACATCATTGGGACGTTGGGAGATGCGATTAACCAGCTCACTGACGTGACCGCGACAGTGCTCCATCACGTCACCAAGGTGGCAGGTGTGGTAGAAGCGGCTTCGGAAAGCATGAAAAATCAGTCGGATGTGGTTAATGATATGGCCAAAGAAGAAGACGTCATTGTTGTCAGACTCATATCAAACCTTGAGACGGCGATGGCCTCTATTGGCGAAGTGGCTATATTCGCACGTGATTCGAATAGGGCGGCTGCAGAGGCGACGACTTCAACTGAAAGTGCGATGGAGACCGTCCAGGCGACATTGAGCGGTATGAATGCGATACGTGAAACCATCTCGGAAATGGAAAAACGTATTAAACGTCTCGGCGAACGCTCACAGGAGATTACGCAAATCGTTAATTTGATCAATACGATTTCTGAGCGAACCCATGTACTTTCGTTAAATGCTGCGATGCAAGCGGCAATGGCAGGTGAAGCGGGTCGTGGTTTTGCGGTGGTGGCGGAAGAAGTTCAGCGCCTTGCAGAAAATTCACGACAGGCAACCGGGCAGATTGCCAACCTTGTGCAGAATATTCAGGTTGAGACTAACGACACCATTGCGACTGTAAATAAAACCATTGAGCAGGTGGTGAATGAGTCCGAGCTGGCACATAACGCAGGCGAACGGATGCGCGAAACTCATGAGTCCACAGCGCGTCTGGTACGGTTGGTGGCTACAATTGCATCCAGTTCTACCGAGCAAACTAAAATCGCATCTGTTCTAAGATCGGCAGCGGATGAAATTGCCCAGTTCACTGACAAAACATCCGAGCAACTGGTCGCGCAAAATCAAAGTGCAGCAAGTTTGGTGTCGGCTTCCCGGAAATTGGTTGATGCTATTTCTGTGTTCAAACTTCCTCAAGTGGATGAGCCGGATGCATTGCCTGATGCAGAAAATATGGGTGATGGCACTGGACAATATGAGCAGTTGAACTAACTCATTTAAATGAGAGCGTGAAGCCCAATCATTATGTCTATTGAAGCGCTCAAGCCTTTTTTCACTGAAATGCGCAGCGAGCTTGCGCATACTGCCCCGGACCTTGAGCAGTGGGTTGCGGTGATGGCAACTTCAACTGGCGAAGATCCACAGTTGATGGAAGCACTTGAGAATTACGACGCGCAGCTAGAGCGCATCGGTCAAACGGCTGAAATGATAGGCATGCCGGGCCTGAATGCGTGGTGTAACTCACTCAATACCATATTGCCGAATATCGTATTCATGGAAGTTGATGCGCGTACGCAAGCCTGTCAGGAATTGAGTCTATGGCCCGCTTTGGTCGATCAATACTTGCAAGAGCCGGGCAACTTCGATGCGTCGATGGCACTTGCCGAGTTCTTGTCTGCACCATGCTTTGCTCAACCTTTTGAGGAAGCCGCCAGCATTGGTCTGATTGAAACACTAACCACACCCCCAGTTGTGCCCGAAGAGCTGATGGAGCAGCTTTCGGAAGCGGAAGCACCTGTCAGCGTGACGGTGGAGGACATATCTTTAGCCGTACCTGACGATGCAGATCGTGGTGTTTATGACGCCTTTATTGATGAAGCACCGAATAATGTCGAGCAATTCTCTGCGCTGACTTTAAAAATAGCTTCCGGACAGGCAGATGTTGACGATATGCGTAATGCAAAGCGGATTGCGCATTCATTCAAAGGATCTGCCAATATTGTCGGGATTAAAGGTATTGCAACTTTGGGGCACCATACCGAAGACGTGCTTGAGTATTTTGAAAAAAATCCGGTAAAGCCACCACGCGCACTTGGAAAGTCATTGGTAATTGCAAGTGACTGTCTGGCGCAAATGGTGGGTTACCTCCGAGGTGACGAGAGTGCGCCAGATAACGCATTCGAGGTGCTTTCTGAAATCGTTGCTTGGGCAAACAAGGTTAAATCCGGTGAAATTGCCAGCATGACCGACGATGCTGAAGTAGAGGTTGCTGCTGCACCGGTAAGTGCGGAACGGGCTGAATCGGCAGCACCTCCCGCTGCAGAAAAGGAGCCACAGGCAACATTGCGTGTTCCGGTCGGTACGGTTGATGAAATATTTCGTCTGGTCGGCGAAATGGAGGCAAAGATTTCCCGGTTTGAGCTGTTAATGACGCATGTGAATACACGCACAAATAGTTTGCTGGATCATAACGCAATGGTTCGGCAACGCGTAGCGGATATCGAGAAGCTGGTAATGATTCGCGGTTTATCTCTGACGCAAGCAGATGCCGCATCAGATGAGTCTTTCGACCCGCTGGAAATGGATCGATACACCGAGTTGCATAGCGCTACACGTGCGCTGGTTGAGGCTGCGGCGGATGCAAGAGAGATGACGGATAACCTCGAAGTTGGTGTGACTCAGTTGCGTGGTGAGGTGTCACAACAAAACAATATCAACAAGGAATTGCAGTATCAGGTGGTATCGACTCGATTGGCGCCTGTTAATTCTTTGAGTGCCAGATTAGTGCGTAATGTTAGGCAGACCTGTCAGCAAACGGGTAAAGAGGCAGAGTTGGTGATTTCTGGCGGCGAGATCGAAGTGGATGGTGATGTGCTTAACAAGCTGGCAGATCCTCTCTTGCATTTATTGAGGAATGCTGTCGATCATGGCATAGAGCTTCCTGATGAAAGGGAAGCAGCGGGAAAGCCTGTTGAGGGTGCAATCAATCTAAGCTTCACAAGGCAAGGGTCCGGCATTATAGTAACCATCAAGGACGATGGTAAAGGGTTGGACTATGAGCGTATTCGCGCCAAGGCAATAGGACAAAACCTAATTGATGCTGAACAGCAGCTATCGCACTTGGAACTAGCTAGGCTGGTATTGTTGCCGGGATTCTCAACACGTGAGCAAGTCAGTGAGATTTCCGGGCGTGGTGTCGGAATGGATGTGGTTGCCTCGCGTATCGCGAATATCAAAGGGACAGTAGAGCTTACTTCTGAGCCGGGGGATGGGTGTGAGGTCGTGTTGCGTTTTCAAGCATCACTGGTTACGCAACACACCTTGCTTGTAGAGGCTGGCGAACAGCAATTCGCTATTCCTATCCACTATATTAAGGAAGCATTTCCGGGCGGCGTTGGCCAGATTACGCAGGCACAGGCTGCCAGTGAAAGCGACGCACCGGAGGGTGCTGAATGGTTATTTACCATCCGTGATGAAAGTTTTCCGGTGCGAGATCTGACCCCTCTGACTGGTTTTCCGGCGAGTACGCCAGACAATGAACACTATTCTTCACTGCCCAAGATATTGATTCATACGATGAAAGGCAGCATAGCATTATTGGTGGAACGCCTCATCGACAGTCGCAGTGTGATGGTCAAGAGCATGGGGAAATATCTGCCGCAAGTGCATGGAATATCGGGTGTGACCTTAATGGGTGATGGTTCTGTCGTGCCGTTGCTAAATGTGCCTGAGTTGCTAGCCGAACCCATTAGTGTCAATGCGGCGGTAGCTGACCTTGCTGCGGCTGCACGCAAAAAAGTACGCCGTGTACTTGTTGTGGACGACTCGCTTTCCGTGCGTAAGGGGGTGATGCAGTTGCTCCAGGATGCCGCATACGAAGTGAAAGGTGCAGGTGATGGCATGGAGGCGATTCGGGTGCTTGAGTCCTTTGAGCCACACCTGATATGTACAGACATGGAAATGCCCAACATGAATGGGCTGGAATTGGCTCAACACCTACGTTTAACAGATTCAACGAACGCTTTACCGGTTATCATGATCACCTCTCGTTCTACGGATAAACATCGTGAGCAGGCCATGAATTCCGGAGTGGATGTCTATTTAACAAAGCCTTATTCAGATGCGGATCTGTTGCAACATGTTCATACGCTATTACAAGCTAGTCTGGAGCAGGAGAATGCTGAGGCAGAATGATGGGCTCAACATCGAATGAAGTTAACGTCAGCATTGTAGTTTTCTGCTTAACTCGGTAAGATTTGTATATGAAAAGGGTTGGTGATTTATGCTGCTTTCAATATATGTCGAATAGCAAGAAACGGCACTTCTGAGGTTATCGGATTATGAAAGACTATTCTCGTCTTGCCATGGTGGGTGTGACAATTAGTAGCTTGCTGCTTAGCGGTGATGCATTGCTATTCTATTTTAGTTCAACATTTCTTCTTGCAGATACATTGCTGTTTATATGTTTGTTAATGTGTCTGGCATATCTGTATAAAAATGTTGATTCAAATGCTGATCTGGGCAATCAGGGCGATCCTGTTATTCAGGAGGAACAGGGCGACTTCTTTATTCAGGAAAGTAACGCCTTTCATGTTCAACTCGGCAATGAGATTGCAGATCAGCTAAGCTCGGCACATACCGAGTTGGGCAATACACAAGCTATATTGAGCGATGCAATCGGTAAGCTAGTCAGCAATTTCATCCAGATTTCAGATGGTGTTCGAGATCTTGCATCTCACACTAATGATTTCAGTAAAGAAATTCATGAGGTGTTGGAAAAGGTCAATAATTCACTGAATGTTGCTGAAAGTTCGGTTGATGCCCTTTCGTCAGATAATCGTGATGCCATACTGAAATCCAGTCAGCATGTTCGGGCAATCACAGATGAGCTATCGGCATTCAATGATGCGGTGACAAAAAACGCAGTTGATTTAAATTCCATCAGTGGAAACGTTGAGCAAAATGTTCTGGTTGTGATATCAACCTTGCAGTTTCAGGATATGAGTTCTCAGTTGATTGAGCATGCTAAATTGCGCATGACGGCGTTACAAGAGGTGGCGAATGAGATGGGGAGGGGGACGGATAGCCCTGACCAACAACAGTATCTTGAACAGATTGCCGCATATAATCGACTGCTGGACAAGCATGTAGTATCACTAGACAAACAAAAAGAGAGTCCGGTTAAACAGAAAGATTTTGGCACCGGGGATGTAGAGTTGTTCTAGTTTTGTTGAAGGAAGCCGCTTGCATTTCAGGGTAATTAGTGCAACTTGGCGTTGAAAATAAAATTACCTGCAATCCAAATTTATTACTAATCAGGAAAAAAATGGCAAAGACAATTTTAGCTATTGACGACTCCACATCCATCAGGCAGATGGTCGCTTTTACACTTAAATCTGCGGGTTATAGCGTTCTTGAGGCTGCTGATGGGCAAGAAGGTCTGGTTAAAGCAACGGAAAATGCCAGTGCGATTGATATGGTTCTTACCGACCAGAACATGCCAGTGATGGACGGTTTGACATTGATTAAGACATTACGGGGAATGCCGCAATTTGCTACAGTACCTATCTTAATGCTGACTACTGAATCCAGCGATGCGATGAAGTCGCAGGGGAAAGCGTCAGGCGCAACGGGTTGGCTGGTGAAACCATTCGACCCGCACAAGTTGCTAGAAGTTGTTAAAAAAGTGATTGGCTGATAAGACTGTCAGCCTTTTATATTCTAACGCCACAATTTATTCATCTCGCAACTCCGGGAAAAGCCAATGTCCATCGACATGAGCCAGTTTTATCAGGTGTTCTATGAGGAGTCTGCTGAGCATCTCGCCAGCTTGGAGAGCCTGTTGCTCGGGATCGATATCGATGCCCCTGATTCTGACCAGTTGAACGCAATATTTCGCGCTGCACATTCAATCAAAGGCGGAAGCGGGACTTTTGGGTTTACAGATGTAGCAGAAGTGACGCATGTTCTTGAAACATTACTGGACCGTATACGCAAAAATGAGATCGCCATCACACATGAAATGGTTGATGCATTCCTTGCGACAGGGGATGTGATTAATGGTCTGTTGCAAGCGCATCAAAATGGAACTGAAGCTGACTTGTCGCTATCTTTGGAGATTTCAGACCGGCTGAGGGGCCTGGCGAGAGGAGAGTCTGGTATCAGTTCCAGCAGCGTCGATGAGGAAGTTGCTACTCCTGATGAGACGCTACCGGCTTCCGGGCAAAACAAGTTTCTTATTAAGTTCGCCAAGACACGTTCGGCGTTTCCCAAGAAAGCACACTTGCAAAATCTTTTGAATGACCTTGAAAATTTAGGGAGCATTCAGAGTCAAAAAATCAAGTCTGATAAGGTGACGCTTACCTTAATCACCTCTTCTTCTGAATCTGACCTGAACGAAGTATTCTCGTTTTTCTTAAAGCCTAAGCAGTTAACGATCTCTGTCATTGAGGAGCAAACCCTAGAGGCTGCCTCTAAGCGTGGTGAGGATAGTGGCGGTGATTTCGGCTTTTTTGAGCCAACTTTGCAGTCCAGTGCTGTTTCAGGTGACAGACAATCCGAAGAGACACCTGCGCAAGAGGACTACGGGTTTTTTGTTGATCCTATATCCAGCAAAGAAAGCAAAGGAGATCAACAAGGGTATGGATTCTTTGTTGAGCCTGAGGACATCAAGGCAAATGTCGAGAACGCACAAGGTTTTGGATTTTTTGATGGTGCTTTAGATCAGATCGCGACTCCAATGCCATCGAATCCCTCTTTAACTGAGGAGAATATTCCGCAGCGCCGCTCCACAGACAAGATGGTGTCTGGGGGTGTGGTTGAAGCTTCAATTCGGGTTGGCGTTGGTAAAGTAGACAAAATGATCAACCTGGTCGGTGAGTTGGTGATAACCCAAGCAATGTTGGCTGAAACCATATCCACTATGGATCCTGCGCAGAATGAGCGGTTGATGGACGGCTTGGCTCAACTTGAACGGAATACCCGGGATTTGCAGGATTCGGTCATGTCTGTACGAATGATGCCTATCAGTCTGGTATTTAGTCGCTTCCAGCGGGTAGTGAGGGATAGCGCAAGCAAACTCAATAAAAAAGTCCAACTCAAAATTATAGGTGAAGGCACCGAGCTGGATAAAGGCCTGATAGAAAAAATAAGTGACCCACTAACCCATTTGATACGCAATAGTTTGGATCATGGCATCGAGCTACCAGAAGAGAGAATTGCAAAAGGAAAAGACCCTCAGGGTACGCTGATACTGCAGGCGGCACATCAGGGTGGAGGTATTATCATCGAAGTCTCGGACGATGGTAAAGGTCTGGATCGGGAGATGATACTTGCTAAAGCCAAAGATAAAGGCATGTCAGTCAGTGACGGTATGAGCGATAGCGATGTCTGGCAGTTGATCTATGCACCTGGCTTTTCCACAGCCATTGCCATTACCGATGTATCCGGTCGCGGAGTCGGGATGGATGTGGTCAAGAAAAATATTGAAAGTATTGGCGGGCGCGTAGAGGTTACGTCAAAGAAGGGATTGGGTTGCACTGTTTCAATCAGACTGCCGCTCACTTTGGCTATACTGGACGGACTATCAGTTGCGGTGGGAGAGCAGGTATATATTATTCCATTGAGTTTCATTGTGGAGTCCCTGCAGCCCCAAGAGGGAGACATTAATAGCGTCAGTGGTAAACAAGGTCAGGTAGTGCAGGTGAGGGGAGAGTACTTGCCACTGATAATGCTTCATCAGGTATTCAACATCTCAACCAACATTACCAAACCTACTGATGGTATTTTGGTGTTATTAGAAGCAGAGGGTAAAAAAGTCGCTCTTTTCGTGGATGAATTGGTTGGGCAACATCAAGTCGTCATTAAGAGCCTTGAAACGAATTACCGCAAGGTGCCAGGTATATCGGGAGCAACGATTATGGGTGATGGGCGAGTCGCCATGATTATGGATGTGGGGGCGCTGGTAAATTTGACTTAGCCACTTGTAATGTTGCCAATAAATTTGGCTGGATTTGACCTATGCAGTTAATGCGCGAATCCACATAGCACTTGCATCGGTTAGTGTGTTGAGTAGAGTGACAATCAAGATTGAAATGTGTGATGCAGCAAGGGCGTCAGTATAAGCAAAGCGCCCGGAATAAGGGTTAAGTGATGAGTCAACCGGAGGAGAGGGGCATGCAGGAAAATCTGGATCAGGAATCAGCTGGGGAAAGCCGAGAACTTTTGACGTTTACGCTGGGTAATGAAGAGTATGGTATCGACATACTCAAAGTCCAGGAAATACGCGGTTATGAAGCGGTGACATCAATTGCCAATGCACCTGAGTTTATTAAGGGTGTAATCAATCTTCGGGGCATTATCGTGCCCATATTAGATATGCGCATCAAATTCCAGTTGGGTAATGTGGACTACGTCGAGACAACCGTCGTCATTATCCTGAACGTGGCTGACAGGGTGGTCGGGATGGTTGTTGATGGTGTGTCAGATGTCATTACATTAAAAGCGGGGGAGATCAAACCAGCCCCTGAATTCGGCTCAGGCTTGGATACGAAATATTTTCAGGGATTAGGCACGATAGATTCACGCATGATTATTTTGGTGGACATTGAGAAGCTAATGAGTAGTGGCGACATGGAGCTGATTGATGAAGCTGGAAAAGAGGAATGAGTCTAAAGAACCCTAAGTGGCAATAAGTGTGATTATATAAATGACTTTATTGTCTAGCGAGGGTGTTTTAAGGAGCGATTCATCAAGCCCCTCAAGTTATGTTTTAGAGATATATGCTGGCTCATCATTTAATTGAGCCATGATTTCAGGGATACAAGTTTGAAATCTTTTGTAGATGGTGGTCACGAGTTTGAATTTACTCGTGATAATTTTGAGCGAATACGACAATTGATATACCAGCATGCCGGTATATCGCTTAGCACGCACAAGCAGCATATGGTGTACAGCCGTTTGGCACGTCGCTTGAGGGCGAATAAGCTGGACTCCTTCAAGGAGTATCTGGCGTTGCTTGAGGGAGACAATGAAGCGGAATGGGAGGCGTTTACTAATTCGCTTACCACGAACCTGACATCATTTTTCCGCGAGTCGCACCATTTCCCATTACTTGCCGAATATGTATCCCAGCATAAAGGAAAGCAGCCTATTTCTCTGTGGTGTGCCGCAGCCTCGACAGGAGAAGAACCCTATTCGATGGCGATGACAATGGTAGACGTTTTCGGAAGCTTCAACGTGCCAGTGTCTATTGTCGCTACGGATGTAGACACTAATGTGCTGATACAAGCAGAAAAAGGCATATACCCTATAGAACGTGTCGAAAAACTTCCTGAATCCGTGCTGAAGCGTTATTTTTTGCGTGGTACAGGTTCAAAGTCGGGGTTTGTCAGAGTCAGGCCTGAGCTTAGGGCCATGGTAAGCTTTAAGCCGTTGAATCTGCTTTCCAATGAATGGTTAATAAAGGGGCCAATAGATGTAATATTTTGTCGTAATGTGATGATATATTTCGACAAGGAAACCCAGCTAAAGATACTACAAAAGTTTGCGCCTATGATGCGTCCCGAAGGTTTACTATTTGCAGGGCACTCCGAAAGTTTTCATCATGCTACTCACCTTTTTAAACTACGCGGCAAGACAGTATATGAAACAGTACAACGTGAATTCAATCAACAATAAAACGGAGGCATTAATTCTGTTTGTCGAAAGGGAGCAGCATGGCTGACCATGCCTTTGAAGAGGTTTTATCACCACACTTGTATTTTGATCGTGAGCATAAAACAGAGGCAGCCAAGATACTGCCAGGAGAGTACTATGCTACCGGGCGAGATATGGTGTTGGTAACGGTGCTGGGGTCATGTGTATGTGCATGCATACGCGACCGGGTTAGTAAAATTGGCGGAATGAATCATTTCATGTTGCCGGAAAGTGGACAGGATAAAAATAATCCGATGGGAGAGTCGGCACGCTATGGGGTTTATGCCATGGAAATATTGATCAATCAATTGCTCAAGATCGGCGCAAAACGAAGTAATCTGGAGGCCAAAGTTTTTGGCGGTGGTTCGGTGCTACGTGGTTTTACCATCAATAATGTCGGTGAGCGAAATGCCAATTTCGTATTGGATTTTCTTAAAACAGAAAAAATCCCCGTTCTGGCTAAGGACTTACTGGATATTTTCCCCCGTAAGGTGTATTACTTTCCTGACAGCGGATTAGTCAGGGTGAAGAAGCTAAGGCAAGTGCACAACGATACAATTATTACCAGGGAGGCAGAGTACAATTCTCGTTTACACTATTCCAAACTGGAAGGGGATGTGGAACTGTTTGGATGATGTGCTAACAAGCGTTTGTCGGGATAGTTTTAGTTGAACGAAAATGGCGAACCGTAAACTAAAAGTTTTAGTGGTTGATGATTCAGCGATGATTCGCAAAGTGATGAAAAATATCATCAATCAAGCACGGGATATGGAGTGTGTAGGTACTGCTCCTGACCCATGGGTAGCGCGCGAAATGATCAAGGCATTCAATCCGGATGTGTTAACGCTGGATGTGGAGATGCCCAAGATGGATGGCTTGGATTTTTTGGAGCGCCTGATGCGATTGCGCCCCATGCCTGTGTTGATGGTGTCTACCCTGACGGAGCTGGGATCTGACGTTACCTTCCGTGCGCTGGAATTGGGCGCAGTAGACTTTATTTCAAAGCCAAAGCTGGATATAGAGCGTGGAATGGAAGACTACGCTGCCATGATAACCAGCAAAATCAGGACCGCTGCAAGCGCGAATATTCGGGCGCATAAAATCGTGGCCGGTTTAGCTTCCCCGAAAAAATATTCCGTGGATACGATTTTACCAAGTGTGTCTGGACGGTTCACCTCTACAGAAAGGCTGATCGTTATCGGTGCATCAACCGGTGGGACAGAGGCAATCAAGGAAATACTGACAAAGCTGCCCGCTGATGCTCCCGCAATTCTGATAACTCAGCATATGCCCGAATATTTCACCAAATCATTTGCTAATCGGCTTAATGCACTATGCAAGGTTTCGGTCAAAGAAGCAGAGAATGACGAACGTATTCTTCCCGGTCACGCATATATTGCACCGGGTAACTATCATCTTTTGATCAAGCGCAGCGGTGCAAACTATATGACCAAACTCGATCAGGGAGAATTGGTGAATCGCCATCGCCCTTCAGTTGATGTGTTGTTCCGATCTGCGGCTAATGTTGCAGGCGCGAATGCGCTAGGGGTGATACTCACGGGCATGGGTAAGGATGGTGTGCAAGGAATGACGGAAATGAAGGCGGCGGGATCCCATACAATTGCGCAGGATGAAAAGAGTTGTGTGGTTTTCGGAATGCCTAAAGAGGCAATTGTTGCAGGGGCGGTGAGCGAGGTGATACCAATCCAGCATATAGCCCACGATATGCTGAATTATCTTTCGTCAAACGGTGGTCAAAGCAGCCGAATCTAAGCTGCTAGCGCTTGGCAGGTGGAAACTGCATCTTAATCGGGTGATCAAGATCAGCTAGGGCTGGCAGAAGGCTATCAGAAAAACCCTCCTCAGGTTGAACTGCATCATCAGTGACCTTGAATTTTGAGACAGCGCTGGAAAGCTTTTCGGTTTGATCTTTTAGCGACATCGATACAGCAGTCGCCTGTTCAACCAGCGCAGCATTTTGCTGGGTCATTTGATCTAATTGCCTCATCGCCCCCTGAATCTGTTTTGCCCCTTCTTTTTGCTCAGAAGATGATGCTTGGATTTCCGCCATCATCGAGGTTACTCGTTTTACTGCAACCACAATATCCTCCATGGTGACACCTGCCTGTTTGACCAACGTTTCACCCTTCGATATTTTTTCGACAGAATTACCTATCATTACCCGAATCTCCTTTGCAGCCGCAGCAGATCTTTGAGCTAAATTTCGAACTTCGGAGGCCACAACGGCAAATCCTCGCCCCTGCTCACCTGCTCGCGCTGCCTCTACGGCAGCATTCAGGGCAAGTATATTAGTTTGAAAGGCGATGCTTTCGATGACTGCAATAATATCGACTATTTTCTTTGAGCTCTCGCTGATAGACCCCATCGTTTCTACAACCTGTCCAACTACTTCGCCACCTTGTGCAGCGACATCTGAGGCCGACTGCGCCAGTCCGTTTGCCTGATACGACATGTCGAAGTTATGTTCACTGGCAGTGGCAGATTGCGTGATGCTGGCAGAGGTTTCCTCTAGGCTGGATGCTTGCTGCTCGGTACGCTGTGACAAATCATTATTGCCATCGAGCAACTCATCAGTGCTGCCGGATATCTCATCAGACGCAGAGCGAACGCTACTTACAATATCCTGAAGTGCCTCATTCATTTCAAACAAAGCCTGCTGTAAATCGCCTATCTCATCCTTGCGGTTAACCTCTATCAAGGATGTCAGATCTCCTTGGGAAACCAGCCTTGCGGAAGTGGCTGCATGTGCAATTGGATTCGTAACGCCATTAATTAACCTGCGCATGAGGAAAAATAGCAATAACAACGTCGCTAATGCGACATACAAGGATATTTCATTTTTCTTGCGAGTCGCGATGTCATCATTTGTCACGACAGTAAATAGTTGCGTTTTGATCTTGCCAGCCTCGGATAAAAGCGCTTCATCAATATAATTGATGTCCTCCCTGAATGGCAGTATGGCTTCCAGCGAGTTATTGGCAAGAAGGGCTGCTTGAATTGTAGCCAACTTTTCAGAGGAGGATTGGATGGTGAGGTTGGGAGAAATTTCAGCGATAGAGGCCGCGTAGGCCGATGAGTTCGCAAGTGATGATTGTGCTTTGCTACTAAGAGAGCCGGTATCAACAGCATCCGTCACGCCATTGAGAAAGCGCTTGAATTCAGAGGAAGCGTTTAGCGTTAAATCATAGACCGAAAGTAGTCGATCGACTTTTTCTGGGAGGTTGTTGGTTGAGAGCATCTGGTAAACAAATACCAACGAAAGCGGCAGCACCGCCAGAAATATCTGCAGGTACATGCGTTTTTTCAGACCAGTAGCGGTGAACATACTCCTCCCGGATTAAGCGTTGCGATAATTCATCATGAAGGTTTGGGCTCTCACTTTGACCATAGTGTATCGAGAGCCAGTTATTATTCAATTCACTTCACGACTTTTACACCAGAGGTGGGTCCTGAAACATAACTGACTGCTCCCGGGGTTTGTTTGACATATTCCAAGGTGGCAGCATCACTGGCTTTTGAGGTTGGAGGATTCAATCCATCCCGGAATGATTTTTTAGTCCAGATGTTCTTGTACTTGGTCTCATCGACCTTCAAGTACTTTTTTAGAAATTTTTTCTGGGCTGACTTGTTGTCAATCACGATAATTTTGGTGTCACCGGCAAACTGTTTCTCGCCAAAAAATACATCCTTTACTTCAGAAGCCGAGATTGTGGTGCTCTTGTTGGATATGACAACGACGTCACCTGCAATTGCACTCTGGAAAGAAGCGAGAGCCAATACGGTGACAGAGAGTAATCCAAGAATTTTTGATTTCATGATTATCGATCTCCCGTGACTTTAGAATCGGATGGCATGTTGCAGAAGTAAGCTGCGATAGCTGGAAGCAGGCCTGTTGCCGGCTGCAAAGTCAGAATTTTGCAACTCGAGCTTGATTGAGGCTTTGGGGTTCAAGTCATACTTGAAACCTGCGGACTCACGGTTATATGACTGTCCGTTTGCCTGAGCTGTGAAATAGTTGTCTGATTGACTCAGAACAACGACTTCCTTACGAACATATGGTGTCCAGTTTGAGAAGGTTTTGCCAACCTGCACATAGCTAGCTGTACTTCTGTTTTTACCAGCGGCGCCGCTTTTGTCTGTGTTGTTGAATATGTATAACTCGGAAAGAATCTCCCAGTCGTCTTCAAAATACATGATGGAGCCGCCAGAAATGCTAAGTTCGGTATTGTTGTGGGCAGTGGAATCATCAGCGACTTCTCCGCGAAGCGCGTGAACTGCCACTCTTAAGCCATCAAGCTTGCCGGATGCTTCATACCCGACATTCAATCCTGTCATGGCTTTACGATTATCGTCTCCCGCCGCATTGATGCTAAGGGTGCCGTCTTGGCCGCCAGCGGCACCTCCCATTACAACCTGGGGCCCGTTACCGGCGAAAATGTCATAGGTTAGCTTTCCTTCCCCCATGCGTACTTTACCAGTACCCAACATGCCAACCATGTGTGCAGGGAGAATTCCCCCTTTATCTTCAAAATCAATGAAACGTGGTCGAGCAACTGAAGTTTGCATCTGTGCGCCATGGTGGAAGCCAGTATTCCAGTAGCCGTAAGGTGTATGGAAACGACCTGCCCAAACTGTGGCGGCGTCACTGAAGGTATAACCCATTTGCATACGTTCTAGGTCGGTCGCAATTTCGCCTTCAGGGGTGGTTTCGAAAATAATCTCGATGAGCCCTTTAACTCTGTCGTTGAATCGCGGCGTCAGATAAAAATCGAGCGAACCGACATTAAATCCTTTTGGGTCACTTGATTCAGCGCTGTGAGTGGAAAATCCCACATCAGCGAAACCGTGGAGCGGTATGCCATCAGTGTCTTGTGCGAGTGCGGTGGGGGTGAAAGCTGTGCTGAATATCAACAGCACAAGTAGAAGAAATAACCTGTCAGGTGTGAATTGAACCAGACATGCGTCTTTTGCAGTTACCATTTTGGCCTCCCGAATTATAGACTTCAACCCAATAATGTTGCCGTTGCGACAGCCAACTGCTTGTTGCTTGTTGCAATATAACGTGTTGTGTAGCGCATGCCAACCATATATATATTGGATGTGCGACTTTGTATGTGCGCCTGACCAATCAAATTGTGCGCGCAGTCACAGAACGCTACAATGGCGACATGCCCGATTTCGATTTGACTCATCACTTTTTGGTCGCCATGCCAACCTTACAGGAGGGCGTGTTTGCCGGTACATTGACATATATCTGTGAACATAATGAAAACGGCGCACTGGGCGTTGTCGTGAATCGCCCGATTAGTCTAACGCTAGGCGAAATGTTTGATCAGATTAATATCCCAATACAGCAATCGAAACTTTCGGATAGTCTGGTGCATTTTGGCGGGCCGGTGCAAACCGAGCGAGGTTTTGTATTGCATGAGCCTAAGGGGAACTGGGAATCAACATTACTGATTAACGATAAGTTGGCATTGACGACCTCCAAAGACATTCTGGAGGCGATAGGAGGAGGCAAGGGCCCGCGCAACATGGTCATCACGCTGGGCTATGCCGGCTGGGATCAAGGGCAACTTGAGCATGAGATCGGCGAAAATGTCTGGCTGACCGTGCCTGCCTCTGAACATATTCTTTTCGAGTTGCCGCCAGAAGATCGTTTGTCGGCGGCCATGTCTTTGCTGGGTATAGATTACTCGTCGCTAGTGGAAGAGGCGGGGCATGCCTGAAGAGGCGCTAGCTCAGTACAAAATAGTCATCCCGCAGGGCACGCTACTCGCATTTGATTTTGGCACCAGGCGTATTGGCATCGCTGTGGGAAGTACCTTGATAAAGCAGGCCAACCCCCTTGCGACGATAAATGACGAGAGAAATGCTACGCGCTTTGCAAGTATTGCCGAACTAATCGCAGAATGGCAACCTGTGGCACTGGTTGTCGGTTTGCCGCGAAACGAAGACGGTACTTCCCATGAATTGACCGCATTGTGCCGCCGCTTTGCCAATCGTCTAAAAGGGCGGTTTAAACTACACACGATAATGGTGGATGAGCGGTATACTTCGCTCGCTGCAAGTGAGCGGCTCAATGAGATCGGCATTCATGGCAGGCAGCAAAAACCATTGCTTGACCAGTATGCTGCCCAGCAGATATTACAAGCCTACTTTGAGGAACCCTCGGCGGGATTGATTATATGAATAACCCTCAACTAAACAAACATGGTGAACTTCAACACCTTTTGACTATTGAAGGGTTGCCGGTGCGAATTTTGCGCGACATCCTTGATCATGCCGCGACATTTTTGGATGCCACAGAAAAGCACGAAATTCGTAAACTGCCGTTGTTGCAGGGCAAGTCGATCTTCAACGTGTTTTTTGAGGACAGCACTCGAACTCGAACCACCTTCGAGATTGCTGCCAAGCGACTATCTGCAGATGTGGTCAATCTAAATATCGGATCATCCAGCACCAGCAAGGGCGAGACGCTACTCGATACCGTGGACAACCTGTGTGCGATGCACGCAGATATGTTCGTCGTACGTCATTCATCCAGCGGCGCGGCACACCTTATCGCACGGCATGTTGCACCTAACATACATGTGATTAATGCGGGCGACGGGCGACATGCACATCCCACGCAGGCGTTGCTGGACATGTACACCATCCGCCATTACAAAAAAGAATTCCATAATTTACGTGTTGCAATCGTCGGCGACATTCTGCATTCACGCGTAGCACGTTCACAGATACATGCGCTGACAACGCTTGGTGTACCCGAGGTGCGTGTGATCGCACCGAAGACCTTGTTGCCATCGATGGTTGAAAACCTTGGGGTGAGAGTTTTTCACGATATGGCAGAAGGACTGAAAGATGTGGATGTGGTGCTGATGTTGCGCTTGCAGAACGAGCGTATGCAAGGTGGATCGTTGCCTTCGGAGCAGGAATACTTCAAGGATTACGGCCTTACCGAAGCAAAGCTGGCTTATGCTAAATCTGATGCGATCGTGATGCATCCCGGTCCGATGAATCGTGGCATAGAAATCGAATCCAGCGTGGCTGACGGGCCGCAATCGGTGATATTGTCGCAAGTGACATTCGGTATCGCTGTGCGTATGGCAGTGATGAGCATGTTGGCGGGGAATAAATGAAAATCCATATCAAAAACGGAAGACTGATCGATCCGAAAAACAATCTGGATGCACAGCAAGATATTTATATTGCTGAACGGCGTATTTTAAGTATCGGAAAAGCCCCTGCTGATTTCGTTGCGGACCAAGAAATCGATGCAACAGGGCTTATTGTGATACCGGGGTTGATGGATATCGCAGCGCGTCTGCGCGAGCCGGGCTATGAATACAAAGCCACGCTTGAATCGGAAATGACGGCGGCTGTTGCAGGTGGTGTCACCAGCTTGGCCTGCCCACCTGACACTGACCCACCGCTTGATGAGCCGGGGCTGGTAGAAATGCTAAAGCACAGGGCAAGGTCATTGAATCAATGCCGTGTTTTTCCGGTCGGTGCGTTGACCAAAGGCTTGGCGGGTGCCGAAATTACCGAGATGAATGAACTGACCGAGGCGGGGTGCAAAGCATTCAGTCAGGCCGACGAAGCGCTTACCAATACGCGTGTGATGATGCGGGCGATGCAATATGCAGCGACGTTTGACTATAGAGTCTGGCTGCGTCCTCAGGACAGCTATCTGGCAAAGAACGGTGTGGCACATGATGGCGAAGTAGCAGCCCGGCTAGGTTTGCCGACTATTCCAGTGATTGCCGAAACGATTGCATTGGACACTGCATTGCAGCTTGCGAGAGAAACCGATGTCATATTACATATCTGTCGTATCTCAAGTGCAGAAGCGGTGGAGATGATTCGCGAAGCCAAGCACGAAGGGTTGAAAGTAACTTGCGACGCTTCGATCAATCATGTGCACTTAACCGATATGGACTTAGGTTTTTTTGATGCTAATTGCCATCTTGTTCCGCCCTTGCGTGGACAACGCGACAAAGAAGCGTTGCGAGCAGGCCTGCTTGACGGCACCATAGACGCGATCTGTTCCAATCATTCGCCTGTGGATGATGACGCCAAGCAATTGCCTTTTGCCGAAGCAGAAAGTGGCGCGACCGGGCTGGAGCTGTTGCTACCGTTGGTATTGAAATGGGCGGAACAGGAGAAAGTGCCATTGTTGGATGCATTGGCTCGTGTCACGATCAAACCGGCTCAGTTGCTGGGGCAGAAGATGGGCCATCTATCGGTGGGTGCGCATGCGGATATTTGCATGTTTGACCCAACAACCTCATGGACAGTTGAACCTGCGGCACTGAAAAGTCAGGGCAAGAACACTCCCTTTAACGGTTACGAGATGCAGGGCCGTGTACGATATACGCTACTGGACGGACAACTCGTATTTCAACAATAACGCACTCGCTCATTCGAACGAGTTAGATTTTCTAGGACGATTATGAACCCCTTACTCGACTTTACCGGTCTGCCGCGTTTTGCACAGATCAAACCTGAACATGTCGGACCTGCGATAGCGCAATTGCTGACAGAGAATAGAAGCTTGATCGAACGGCTGCTCGCTGATACTGCACCTCCAACTTGGGATAGCTTCGTGGTACCGATGGAAGATGCCAACGAACGACTGTCTCGTGCATGGGGACCTGTCGGGCATCTGAATGCAGTGATGAACTCTCCTGAGTTGCGTGAGGTGTATAACGCTACATTGCCGAAAATTACCCAGTTTTATGCTGAACTCGGGCAGAACCTTGCGCTGTTCGAAAAATTCAAGATGCTGCGTAACAGTGCGGAATTCGATACGTTGAGCGCGGCACGTAAAAAAATCATCGAAAATGAGCTGCGCGACTTCCGTCTTGGTGGCGCCGAGCTTTCTGATGATAAAAAAGCAAGATATCTGCAAATACAAGAACGCCTGTCGGAATTGTCATCCCGATTTTCAGATAACCTGCTGGATGCGACCAACGACTATACCCTACTCATTGAGGATAAAGCTGAACTGAGGGGGCTGCCGGATGATGTGTTGCAAGCTGCACAGGACGCAGCGCAGGAAAAAGATCATTCGGGATGGATGTTCACGCTCAAAGCACCTTCCTATATACCTGTGATGCAATATGCCGATGATCGAGTGCTACGCGAGAAGATGTATCGCGCATACGGCACACGCGCCAGTGAGTTCGGTAAGTCCAACTGGGACAATGCACCGCTGATGGAGGAGATCATCAAGCTGCGCGGTGAGGAAGCAGAGCTGCTGGGGTTCGACAATTTTGGTCAACTTTCGCTAGCTAGCAAGATGGCTGACTCTCCACAGCAAGTGATCGAGTTCATGCGGGAATTGTCAAAACGTGCGCGACCCTTTGCTGAAAAAGACTTGAATGAATTGCGTGAATTCGCGCGTGCTGAGTTCGGGATAGAGGATATGCAGTCTTGGGATGTTGGCTATGCAAGCGAAAAGCTGCGCGAACAACGCTATGCCTTTTCAGAGCAGGAAGTGAAGCAGTACTTCCCGGAGGATGCGGTATTGCCCGGGATGTTCAAGCTGGTCGAGACGATCTATAGCTTGAGTATCAGACGAGCCGATGCGCCGGTGTGGCACCAAGATGCGCACTTTTATGATATCCGCGATGCGCAGGGGAGCTTGGTTGGTCAATTCTATCTGGACATGTATGCACGCAACAGCAAGCGCGGCGGAGCATGGATGGATGATGTCATTACCCGTAGACGATTGGCGTCTGATGCAGTGTCGGATGGTGGCATACAGACACCTGTTGCATATCTGAACTGTAATTTTTCAGCACCGGTGGGTGGCAAGCCAGCGCTGTTCACGCATGATGAGGTCATTACATTGTTCCATGAATTCGGTCATGGATTACATCATCTATTGACTGAGATTGAAGACCTCGGGGTGTCCGGTATCAATGGTGTAGAGTGGGATGCCGTTGAGCTCCCCAGCCAGTTCATGGAAAACTTTTGCTGGGAGTGGGACGTTGTGCATGGTATGACGAGGCATGCCGAAACCGGAGAATCATTGCCACGCGAGTTGTTCGAGAAGATGCTCGCAGCAAAGAACTTTCAGAGCGGACTGGCAACCTTGCGGCAGATAGAATTCGCATTATTCGATATGCTGATGCATAGTGATTTTGAAGCGGGTGGAGGCAAGTCGATATTGCAACTACTGGACGAAGTGCGTGAGGAAGTTGCTGTTTTGATTCCACCAACGTTCAATCGTTTCCCGAACAGCTTTGCGCACATTTTTAGTAGCGGATATGCTGCGGGATACTATAGCTACAAGTGGGCAGAAGTGCTGTCTGCCGATGCTTACAGTTTGTTCGAAGAGCATGGTGTGCTGAATCCAGATGTGGGGGCACGCTTTCGAAGTGAGATACTGGCAGTGGGCGGCAGTCGCGATGCGATGAAATCTTTTAAGGAATTTCGTGGTCGTGAGCCGAACATTGATGCATTATTGCGGCATAATGGGTTACTGGAACCAGCCTAGTGGAGGTGAAATGAGATACATTACTTTGTTGTTGGCTTGCATGTTGGCGATGCCATCTGTAGTTGGTGCAGGTGAATTGTTCCGTTGGAAAGATGAGAGCGGAAGAGTGCACTATGGCGATGCACCACCCAAAAAAATAAAAAATGTAGAACGCAAAAAATTGGTCAGCAGTATGGAGACTAGTGCTGAACTCCCCTATGCCACTCAAGTCGCCATGCAAAATTTTCCGGTCAGCCTGTACGTTAACGACGGTTGTGTAGACGCATGTGATCAGGCACGCAATCTGTTAAATAATCGCGGTATCCCTTTCAGTGAAAAATCGATCAATGCTAAAGCGGAGTTTGATGCTTTGAAGACGGCTTCAGGCAAGGCAGGTTTCCCGACAATTCTTGTCGGCAAGAAATATCTCGTTGGGTTTCTGGAAGGCAGTTGGAATCATGAGTTGAATCTGGCGGGCTATCCCAAGACAGCAAGCTATCGCCAACGCGTAGCGCCGCCACCCCAGCGAGCAAAGGCCAGCAAGCCGCAGCCGATAGTGCCGAATGACGGAGATGGTGTCGCACAAAGTGATGAAAGATTCTGAAGAACAAGCTGAATGAAGATCGCCACATGGAACGTTAATTCACTGAAAGTGCGGCTGCCCCACGTGCTGGACTGGCTGGAAGCCAATCCGATAGATGTGCTGTGCTTACAAGAGACCAAGCAGCAGGACAAAGATTTTCCGCATGCAGCATTGCAAGAGGCTGGCTACCACAGCATATTCATCGGGCAGAAAACCTATAACGGTGTCGCGATCCTCAGTCGTGAACAGGGTATTGACGTACAAATCGGTATTCCAGATTTTGACGATGAACAAAGGCGCGTCATTGCCGCCACTTATGGTGACACTCGCGTTATCGACGTTTATATTCCCAATGGCAGTGAAGTCGATTCAGACAAATACCATTACAAGCTTAAATGGCTGACCGCACTACATGACTGGGTGCAACAAGAGCTAAAGCGATACCCCAAGCTGGTGTTGCTCGGCGACTACAACATCGCGCCCGAAGACCGTGACGTGCATGACCCCCAGGCGTGGGAAGGCAAGATTTTGGTCAGTGAACCCGAGCGGGATAAATTTCAGGAGTTGATCCAGCTTGGTCTGCAAGATAGTTTCAGACTGTTCGAGCAGGCAGAAAAATCATTCAGTTGGTGGGATTACCGCATGATGGGTTTTCGTCGTAACCTAGGCATGCGAATCGACCATATACTGATTAGCGAACCGCTAGTCGCAGAGTGTAAGAGCTGTGCGATAGACAAGGCACCGAGAAAGCTAGAGCGCCCTTCGGATCACACCCCAGTGGTGGTGGAGCTGTAAGTTTGAGTTGAACGCACGTGTGTGCAGGCAATAATCAATGCACCACTATCGCTTTTTCAGTATCACAAAATACTCAATACACTTTCCGGCGGGCGACCAACAGCGGCTTTGCCGTTGTTGACCACGATAGGACGTTCAATAACCTTGGGGTGCTCAACCATGAGGCGGATGGTTTGCGCTCGGGATAGGGATTTCCCTTTGAAATGTTCTTTGTATGCATCTTCGCCCTTACGCATCAAGTCCTCCGGCTCGATAGCCAATTGAGTCAAAATGCTCTCCAATTCAGCTTCGGATGGAGGAGAGCTCAGGTATTCGACGATCGTCGGTGTTATCCCTTTTTCTTCAATCAAGGCGAGAGTCTGACGGGATTTTGAACAGCGTGGATTGTGGTAGATGACAACAGGCATTCTATTACTCCTTAAATTATCCATTCGCCCCGAACATCATCCGCTTGGCGACGAATTTCTTTGCGAACGGTAAACAGTCTAGTGCGGTGAGTGTGGCGGCACGGCCTGCGCTTAACCCCGGCAGGTCATTGGAAAATAATTTTACCAGCCCGTCGGTAAAGCGAATGCCAGCATTACGATCTGTTTGGCGGCGGTCGCAATAGTTTTTGAGCATGGCTTCTGCGCCCAGTGTTTCGGGTGTGGCGTCGAGTATTTCCTGCGCCAGCTCCCATGCATCACGTAATCCCATATTAAATCCCTGTCCGGCAACGGGGTGCATGGTTTGCGCGGCATTGCCCAGCAATACGGTGTGTGGCATCGGCGTTTGGTTCGGTGCACGCTTCAGGCCGAGCGGGAAGCAGGTGCGTTTGTTGACAGTGAGAAATTCGCCGACACGATCACCGAAGTGTTGTTGCAGTGCTTGCAGGAATTTCGCGTCGTCCCAAGCATGCATTTCCTGTGCAAGCTGATGGGGGGCGGTCCACACCAGTTCATATCCTTCTTGGAACGGTAGTAGCGCGACCGGGCCTTGTGGGGTGAAGCGTTCGAATGCGGTATTTGCTTTAGGTGATGAGCAGGTGATGTGGGTGACCAGTGCGCTCTGACCGTAGTCATGTACTTCCGGCGGGTGGGTGGCTTCAAGCATTTTTCCGCCATCGGCGACGACGGCCAATCGTGCATTCAGCGTGTGCTCATTTTCATCCTGCTGGAAAGTGAGGTGTGCGCCATCTGTATCTGTTTGCAGAGCCGAGACAGCTGCGCCGTAGATACTCGTGATGTTGCTCTGCTGCAATGTATCTGCCAGCGCATCCTGCAAGGCGGGATAAGGCAGCACGTAACCGAGGTCAGACACGTTGAGTTCTTCTGCTTTTAGCAGTGCGCGACCAAAACTTTTTTGCTGTGAGATATGGATGGTGCGAATCTCAGCGACATCGTCCAGTGCATCCCAGACGTTAAGGCGGGATAGCAATAGACGGCTGCCATAGGACAAGGCAAGTGCGCGTGCATCGCGGCTGCCGGTGTTGGCAGGGCGTGCTTCCAGTACGCAGATATTCAGGTCGCTGTTGCGCAATGCCAACGCTAGTGCAGCCCCAACAGGGCCGCCACCGATGATGGCAACATCAAACTCGGTGTTCATGATTTCCTCATCAGTTCTTCAATCTCTGCCACTGTTTTCGGCGCGGCTTTGGTCAATACTTCATTACCCTTCGCTGTGATGACTATATCGTCTTCGATACGGATGCCGATGTTCCAGAGGGCTTTCGGTACATTCCTCGCTGGGCGGATGTAACAGCCGGGTTCGACGGTCAACGACATGCCGGGTTCTAGTTTGCGCCATTTGCCATCGACCTTGTAATCGCCGACATCGTGAACATCCATCCCCAGCCAGTGACCGGTGCGGTGCATATAGAAACGTCTGTAACTTTCGCTTTCAAGGACAGCGTCCACGCTTCCTTTGCATAGCTTCAGGTCTATGAAGCCTTGTGCCAGCACACGCAGCGCGGCTTCATGAGGGGCGTTCCACGTTTTATTCGGTTTGGCGGCACTGATGGCCGCTATTTGCGCAGCAAGCACGATTTCATATACGTCTTTTTGTACGGTGCTGAATTTTCCGTTGACCGGGAAAGTACGTGTGATGTCGGCAGCGTAGCCACCGAACTCACAACCCGCGTCGATCAACAATAAGTCGCCATTGTGGAGTTGGGTATTGTTGCCCACATAATGCAGTACACAGGCGTTTGCGCCGCCTGCGACGATGGAGGTGTATGCAGGCTGACGTGCGCCGTGACTGCAAAATTCGTGCAGCAGTTCCGCCTCGATTTGGTATTCATATTGATCCGGGTGGGTGAAGCGCATTGCGCGCCGGTGTGCATCGCAAGAGATGCTCGCGGCACGGCGCATGATTTTAAGTTCGTGCTTATCTTTGAATAGCCGCATCTCGTTAAGCGGTGTGCGTATATCGCGTATTACTTCCGGCGCATGGATGCCGATGCGAGCCTTGGTCTGTACGGTGTTGCGCATCTTCAGGATGCGCCTATCCCATGCCATACTTTCACCGACTGGATAGAAGAGTGTGGGCTGATTGCCCATCAGGTCGGCAAGCTTTTCGTCAAGCCGGGAGATAGAAAAAGTTTGGTCAAAACCGAACTGTTCTTTTGCCGCTTCGGGGCCGAAACGGAATCCATCCCAGACTTCGCTTGCAGGGTCTTTATCACGACAGAACAGGATGCTTTGTTTTTTGCGACCCGCAATCAACACCAATACCGCTTCGGGTTCGGCGAAGCCGGTGAGGTAATAGAAACTACTATCGTGTCGATAGTCGTAATGTGCGTCAGCATTGCGAGCGACCTCAGGGGCGGTAGGAATGATTGCGATGCCTTGTTGCATGTTTTGCAACAGGCGGGTACGTCGCTTGGTGTAAATGGTGTTAGAGCTCATGGGGCATTGTGCTATGTAGGCGTTGTTTTGTGCAATAAGGAATTGTCGAGTTCGGCCAGTCGTTGTGGTGTGCCGACATCTGTCCATTTGCCTGTATGGTGTTCGCCGCTGGCCTTTCCTGCGACGATCTGTTCACGTAGCAGCGGCGCGAGCGGTGTTTTGCTGCCGCGAGGGATGTTGGCAAAAAGTTCGGGGCGGTAGATGCCGATGCCGCTGAAGGTTAGAGTCCTAACCCCCCTAGCCCCCCTAGTCAGGGGGGCATGGCGAGTCGTCTCCTCAGTAGCGGTGGAGACGACCTGCCCCCTCCCTGATAAGGGAGGGCTGGGGTGGGTTAATTTTAGGCGTCCCGAATCAAGGCAAAAATCCCCATCGGGATGTTGAAGAGGGTTATCCACCATCACCAGATGCGCCATATCCTCTTTTTCGTTGAGCGCGGTGGCGAGCTCGGGCAAATGCGTAAAATCGTAATCGCACCAGATGTCTCCATTAATCACAGCGAAGGGCGAGTTTCCTAATAAAGGTAGTGCGAAGGCGATGCCGCCAGCAGTTTCTAGCGCCGTGCCTTCATTTGAATATTGAATATTGACGCCAAATTGTGAGCCATCGCCGAGCGCAGATTCGATCTGCTCGCCCAAATGAGCGTGATTGATGATGAGGTCGGTGATATCAGCGTGGGCCAGTCGTTCGATATGCCAAACGATCAGTGGCTTGCCGCCGACTTTAAGTAACGGTTTGGGTGTGCTGTCGGTGAGCGGGCGCATGCGCTCACCCCGCCCAGCGGCCAGTATCATGGCAAGCATATATAAAGCCTTTCACGTTGGCGCCCTCTCCCGTTGGCAGGAGAAGCCGGGGGAAATAACTGGGGAGAGGGTTGTGGCATCGCAGGCATCAGAAGCTGTAACCTTCTTGTATGAGCTTGGGATGTAGCTCTTCCAGTAATACTTGCAGGGGCTTGAGATCAATGTAGCGTATGCAGGCGCGATGCAGGTATTCAAATACCCATGGCATGTCTTTCAGGTAATCCTCTTTGCCATCACGGTAGTACAGACGTGCGAAGATGCCTAGCACTTTGAGGTGTCGTTGCACGCCCATCCATTCGTAATCGCGATAGAATTCCCCAAAGTCTTCGCTGACCGGGAGTTTGGCTTTACGTGCTTTTTCCCAATAAGGAATGAGCCAGTCGATGATGTCTGCTTCTTCCCAGCGGATGTAAGCGTCCTTGAACAAGGATGCAAGGTCGTAGGTGATCGGGCCGTATACGGCATCCTGAAAGTCGATGATTCCCGGATTAATGCTATCGGGATTGTTGTCAGCGACATACATCAGGTTACGGGAATGGTAGTCTCGATGCACATACACCTGAGGCTGAGCTAGATTGTTGCGCAAGATGCGCTGGAAGCATTCCTCAAGTTTTCCTTTTTGTTTTTCACTCAGTGTGACACCGAGATGCTTGGCGATGTACCACTCAGGAAAAAGTTCTAACTCCTGCCGTAGCAGGGCTTCATCGTAAAGGGGTAATTCATTTTCTTTGGAGGCAAGCTGAATATTAATCAGCGCATCCGTCGCAGAGCTGTAAAGTTGCTTGGCATTGTCTGGTGTCAATGCTTGCAGGTAGGTGGTATCACCTAAATCTGAAAGCAGCAAAAAGCCTTGCTCCAGATCTTGTGCATAGACATGCGGCACATGTGTGCTTGCATCTTCAAATAGTTTGCCCACATGCAGAAAGGGGCGGCAGTCTTCATGGCTGGGTGGTGCATCCATTGCGACACGAGTAGTGCCATCCTGAAAGTTTACGCGGAAATAGCGCCTGAAGCTGGCATCAGCTGAAGCAGGTGCTAGGGTGAAATCGCTATCGGGGAACAGGCTATGCAGCCATTCGGAAAGTTGTTGCTGTCTTTGCATGAGATACGATCTGTATGGAGTTCTTGGGGGTACTTAATGTTAAACTCACAGAAGTTTAACATCTTGCCCTTTGCTGCGCGCTATGCGGTTTCGACCCAGCTTTACCTTAATGCTATTGTTTTGCTCCTTTGCTCACGTTGTATGCGCAGCCGATGACCTGCCCGATACACTAGTAGAAACAGTTGCGTCCGAAGGTGCTGAGGTCGTCGTGGAGGGTGCAACCATCATCGAAGCGGATACGCTGGTCGGGCAAAAGAATGATCGGATCGAAGCATCTGGAGATGCGACACTGAGTCAGGATGGCAAGTCGATTCAAGCAGACCGATTGCAATACCAGCAAAGTACTCACGAATTGACTGCCGAAGGTGGTGTGGAATTACAGCAGGATGGTAATGTCCTGAGCGGGCCAAGCTTGCAATTCAATCTGAAGAGTAACGCTGGTACGATTAATCAGCCGGAATTCTATTTATTTGATAATGATGCGCGTGGGTCTGCGAGTGAGATTCGCATACAGGACAGAGAGCATTACAGTCTGGACGATGCGACCTATACCACCTGCCCGGCAGGGAATACGGATTGGTTGATGCGGATGAGCGGTCTGGAGTTGGACAGGGAACGTCAGATCGGAGTGGCAAAGCACGCCAGAGTCGAGTTTAAGAGTATTCCCATCCTATATTCACCCTGGATGGATTTTCCACTTGCAGGACAGCGTAAATCAGGTTTGTTGGCACCCATCTTTGGCAGCACCAGCAAGGGTGGTAGTGAGGTGACATTGCCCGTATATTGGGACATTGCACCGAATTATGATGCCACGATCTCGCCGCGTTCCATTGCTAAGCGAGGCTTGATGTTGAACAATGAGTTCCGCTATTTATCACAATCGTACGATGGAGAGATGCATTTCGATATATTACCGGATGATACGCTGGTCAATCGTAATCGAGCGCGCTTTTCTATTGAACATGAGCACACACTGACCAGCCGGTTGCGGGGGCATATAGATTACACGCGAGTGGCGGACAACGATCATTTTCGTGATCTTGCCGATGCGGTAAATACGACCTCACGCGTCAACTTGCTTCAGGAAGGTGAGCTGAACTATTACGGCGACTGGTGGGCTGCAGGTCTTCGAGTGCAGCGGTACCAGACATTACAGGATGACGCTGCTCCAATTGCAGTCCCTTATGCACGTTTACCCCAATTGACCTTGAGTGCGAGCAAAAACATTGCGGGTGCTACGCTTTCATATGAGGGTGAATATACGTCATTTACACACCCTAATGATGTTAATGCCAGACGTACTGTAGTAAATCCGGGTATCAGCTACCCATTGGTGAATAGCCCATCTTTTTATGTGACGCCGAAGCTAAAGCTGCATAGCACCTACTACGCAATCGGTGCCAACAATCCCAGTGGCTTGGAAAACACGGTGCGTACATTGCCTATTTACAGCTTGGATAGCGGATTTGCACTGGAGCGGGATAGTAATTTGTTCGGTGGGCATTATCTGCAAACATTGGAGCCGCGTGCTTTTTATGTATATGTGCCTTACCGGGATCAGAGTATGCTGCCCAACTTTGATACTGCGCTGGCAGATTTCAGCTTCACACAGATGTTTTCTGAAAATCGTTTTCTGGGCAGTGACCGCATCGGTGATGCCAATCAGGTGACGCTGGCTGTAACGTCACGTTTGTTGGATAAAAAGAGCGGTTCTGAGAAATTGAAGGTCATCTTAGGGCAACGATTCAGTGTGGTGACGCCCAAGGTTAATCTAGGTACAGCCGCGACCAGTACCGGCAAGTCGGATATTCTGCTAGGGGCGGCGGGTCAGGTAACGAGAAATTTCCTGTTAGACAGCGAACTTGAGTACGATCCTAATAAGTCATATATGCAACGCTTTAATATCGCGGCACGCTATCACCCCGAGCCGGGTAAGGCGTTTAATTTAGGTTATCGCTATCAGCGTGACACTTTGCGCCAAGTGGATGTGTCCAGTCAGTGGCCAATATTCCAGCGCTGGCATGGTGTGGGGCGTATGAATTACTCTTTCCCAGACAGCAGGATCTTGGATTCCAGTGCAGGGCTTGAGTACAATCAGGATTGCTGGACACTTCGTTTAGTTGTGCAGCATTTTGCCACTGCCACGAAAGAGACAAATACTAGCTTTTTTGTGCAGCTAGAATTGAATGATTTTGTCAAAGTGGGCTCTGACCCACTGGGATTACTCAAGCAAAGCGTACCCGGTTATACGAAATTGAACGAAAGGCCAAACAAAAAGCCCGCTATTGTTTGGCAACAATAACTGAAAGTAAATGATGAAAATGAAAGCCATATTGGCGTGTTGTTCGTTGCTGGTATTGCCTGTATGCACAGCTGTCTCTTTTGCGGCTACCCAATCAGGTAAGAGTATGTCTACACAGACTTCTCAACAGCAGGTTGGCGTGATTGATACGATAGTTGCGGTGGTCAATGATGATGTGATTACCCGTTATGAGCTTAGTGAGCGTTTGCGCATGGTTAAAGGTCAACTGAAGCGACAGAACATCCCGCTGCCGCCGACCAATGTGCTGGAAAGACAGTTGCTCGAACGCATGGTGATGGATATGTTGCAGGTGCAGTTTGCGGGGGATAGCGGTATGCGTGTGGATGATACGCAGCTGAATCTGGCGATCACCCGTATTGCCGAGCAAAACGGATTTTCAACGTTGTCAAAATTTCGCGGCAAGCTGGAGTCAGATGGGATTGAATATAAGCAGTTCCGCGAAGAGATTCGGAACGAAATCATTTTTACCAGGTTGCGCGAGCGCGAGGTCGAAAGCAGGATCGTGATTAGCGAATCCGAAGTAGATAATTACCTAGCCAATAAGGCCAGACTGGGCAGTGCGGGTGAGGAATTTCGCCTTGCGCACATATTGGTATTAGTGCCGGAGAATGCCAGTGCGGCGAATATTCAGGAAGCACGGGGAAAAGCCGGTAAGGCATTATCCCAATTGAAAGGGGGTGCTGATTTTTCACAAGTAGCAGCGAGCTATTCCGATGCAGAGGATGCACTCAAGGGAGGGGATCTCGGTTGGCGCGCAATTAATCGAATTCCTCCCCTGTTCATGAATGCGCTGCAAACAATGCAGCCCGGGCAAACGACTGAAATATTGCGCAGTCCGAGCGGATTTCACATTCTAAGGCTGATTGATAAGCGTAGTGATGATGCGCCAATAGTCATCACGCAGACACGTGCGCGGCACATCTTGATCAAGACAAGCGAGATTGTTTCTCAGAGCGAAGCTGAAAAACGAATTATGGAAATCAAGCAACGTATCGAGGGCGGTGCTGACTTTGCCGAGCAGGCCAGAAGGTACTCGCAAGATGGTAGTGCTCAACAGGGCGGCGATCTGGATTGGATGTCGCCGGGTGAGACAGTGCCTGAATTCGAGGCTGAGATGAACAGACTGCAGCTAAACGAGATTGGAGTGGTGCAAAGTCAGTTCGGTTGGCATTTGATCGAAGTGCTAGAGCGTCGCAGTGCAGATGTTAGCGATCAGCAAAAGCGGCAACAGGCACGTGTAGCAATTGGCTCGTTTAAATCCGATGAGCAATATCAGGATTGGCAACGTCAGTTGCGTGACAGGTCGTTTGTTGAATACCGCCTTGATGAGACGCAATAAAGGGTGAATACCGCTAGTCAGACATTGTGTTTGGCGATTACTGCAGGTGAGCCGGCAGGTATCGGGCCGGACTTGTGCTTGCAGCTCGCCAGCAATCCACCTGAGTTTCCATTTGTGGTGATTGCAGATAAATATCTTTTGCAACAGCGGGCAGAAGCCCTTGGCATCGAGTTGCAGATCAACGATGTTGAAGGAGTGGAAAACAGACCTTCCTCACCAAACACGCTTTCAGTTATACATGTTCCGCTCGTAGCACCTTGTGAAGCAGGAGTGCTTGACTCTGCAAATAGCAAATACGTGCTGGCGACATTACGCAGAGCTGTGCAGGGCTGTCTGGAAGGTGAGTTTTCAGGGATGGTGACAGCACCGGTGCATAAAGGTGTCATCAATGATGCCGGAATATCTTTTACCGGACACACCGAGTATCTGGCTGAGCAAACCAATACCCCGCAGGTGGTGATGATGTTGGTAGGGGGTGGGATGCGGGTTGCGCTGGCAACAACACACTTAGCGCTTAAAGATATTCCCGCATCAATTACTGCGCCGCTATTGGATAAGACTTTGCGCATCATCCGGCATGACTTTCAGCATCGCTTTGGTATCGCGGAGCCACGCATATTCGTTGCGGGCTTGAATCCACATGCCGGTGAAGGCGGACATTTGGGAAGTGAAGAGATAGAAGTGATGATTCCGGTGCTGGATCAATTGCGTGCTGAGGGCTTTAACGTCAGCGAACCGCTCCCTGCTGACACATTATTTACACCATATAAACTTTCGCAATGTGATTGTGTGCTGTCCATGTATCACGATCAGGGTCTGCCGGTATTGAAGCACGCAAGCTTCGGGCAGGGTGTGAACGTGACACTTGGTTTGCCGATAATACGTACCTCAGTGGATCATGGTACCGCACTGGAACTGGCTGGAACCGGCAAGGCGGACGGCGGTAGCTTACGTGAAGCCATCACACTTGCTGCCCAGATGATACGAATAGACCAGATGGAGCGATTGGACAACAGTTCGTCTGAGCATACTCTTGAAAATGTATGAGCCATCGCGCTAAAAAACGATTCGGGCAAAACTTTCTGGTCGATGAGCGCATCATTGCTGACATTGTCAGATCGATACGCCCTGAGCCGGATGACAGCATGGTAGAGATCGGGCCCGGACTCGGTGCGTTGACTCGCCCGTTGTTGCAAACGCTGCATCACTTGCATGTGGTGGAAATAGATCGTGACATCATCGCACGTTTGAAACAGGAGTACGCAACCGGAGTAGCCAGTGAGCAACTGACCATACATTCAGGAGATGCACTTGCTTTTGATTACGGGACATTGCCTGCACCTTTGCGTATCGTTGGTAATCTTCCCTACAACATCTCCTCTCCATTGTTGTTCCACTTCGCAAATTTCGCAGATCGAATTGTTGATATGCACTTCATGCTGCAAAAAGAAGTGGTTGACCGCATGGTTGCTCAAGCGTCAACGCCGGATTACGGGCGGCTATCAGTGATGTTGCAATATCGATTCCATATGGAAAAGCTGCTTGACGTACCACCGGACTCTTTTCGACCTGCGCCTAAGGTGGATTCAGCCATTGTGCGCTTGATCCCAATTCCGGCAGCAGAGATTGTGGTTCACAATGAAAAGCTTTTTGCCGCTATCGTTAGTGCTGCATTTGGACAGCGCCGTAAGACTTTACGGAATACTTTACGCAATTATCTAACAGGGGAGGATTTCGATTCATTGTGTATTGATTCTCAGCTTAGAGCTGAAAATCTTGGCGTGGCCGAATTTTCTAATATAGCTAAATACCTAGATCAGAAGCCGGTACCGGAATAGCGACATCAATATTGCGCAAACCGAATGTTTCGTCATCAGTTAAAATGCGCGACCTTTTGCATTTTTCAATTGAATAATTTTTGTTATGCCTGAACCTTTTCCACTTGTCATGAGCTTTGCCGCGACTGATCCCAGCGGGGGCGCCGGTCTGTCTGCTGATTTGTTGACGATTGCCAGTATGGGTTGCCATCCATTGACAGTGGTGACTGCTGTGACAGTGCAGGACACCAGTGGGGTAGACGGCATTCTGCCTATTGATTCTGAATGGTTGGTCGATCAGGCTCGTGCCATGCTTGAAGATGTACCGGTTGCGGCCTTCAAGATTGGCTTGCTGGGAAGTGTGGAGAACATTGCGGTGATGGCAGAGATATTGTCTGATTATCCTGACATCCCTTTGGTATTAGATCCTGTGTTGGCTTCCGGTCGTGGAGATGAACTGGCCAATGAGGACATGCTGGATGCGATGCGTGAATTATTGATACCTCAGGCCAACATTATTACGCCCAATAGTATGGAGGCGCGCCGCTTGGCCTTGGACGAGGAGAATGACGACGACGACCCGGACCTAGATGAGTGCGCCAAACGTCTTTTGAGTATGGGCTGTGAATATGCGTTGATTACGGGTACGCATGAGCAGACATCCAAGGTCATCAATACGCTGTATAGCGATAATGGCATTGTAACGAGTGATAGTTGGGCACGCTTATCCGGGATATATCATGGTTCAGGTTGCACACTGTCTTCTGCTATCGCCGCGTTATTAGCGCAAGGTGTGGATATGTCTGAGGCAGTTAAAGAGGCTCAGGAATACACGTGGCAAACATTGAAAGCTGGTTTCCGTCCCGGTATGGGGCAACATATTCCGGATAGACTGTTCTGGGCGCGTGGTGACGAAGATGATGAGCCTCAGGAAAACTCACAGCGTTAGCGGTTTATACGCAATCACACCAGATGAACTTGATACGGCTAAATTAGTTCGCAAGGTTGATCTGGCTTTATCAGGCGGTGCTCAAACCATTCAGTATCGTAATAAGATTGCAAATCTTGAATTACGCATTGAGCAAGCGAATGAGTTGCGAAAATTGACGGAAAGATTTTCGGTGCCTCTGATCATTAATGATGATGCGGTATTGGCACATCAAGTGGATGCGAACGGAGTGCACCTTGGCGGTGATGATGGCAGCATTGCAGATGCTCGAGCCATAATGGGTAGTGATAAACTGATTGGCGTATCTTGTTATAATCGTATGGAGTTGGCTCACGAAGCTGTCTTGAATGGCGCAGATTACGTTGCGTTTGGTAGTTTTTTTGCCTCGACAGTGAAGCCTGATGCAGTGCTGGTCGGGTTGGAGTTGCTACATCAGGCACGCAGAGAGATTGCAGTCCCTCTGGTGGCGATAGGCGGCATTACTGTCGAACGCGGTGGACAGCTTTTGGATGCGGGTGCGAATGCGCTGGCAGTGATTTCGGCCGTGTTTGATGCAACTGATATCCAAGCCGCAGCACGCCGATTTTCGGCTTTGAACTATTCCTGAATTTTTGAAAATAGAAAGAAATATCATGACCTCACAGAATCAACAGTTATTTGATGAATCCCAAAAAGTCATTCCCGGTGGCGTGAATTCTCCCGTGAGGGCGTTCAAGTCAGTTGGCGGGACACCGCTTTTTTTCAAACGTGGCCAAGGTGCATACGTTTGGGATGCGGATGACAAGCGTTATATTGATTACGTTAATTCATGGGGCCCGATGATCGTCGGCCATTGCCACCCCGAGGTGGTCAAGGCGGTTCAAGCTGCGGCAGCAGAAGGCCTGGGATTCGGTGCGCCGACCTCTGCAGAATTGGAGTTGGCTGAAGAACTGTGCAAAGTCCTGCCTAGCCTAGAGATGGTGCGTCTGGTCAGTTCCGGTACGGAAGCCACGATGACCGCGATCAGGCTGGCACGGGGATTCACAGGTCGTAGCCGTATTGTCAAATTCGAGGGTTGTTACCACGGACATTCTGACGGGCTGCTGGTTAAGGCGGGATCTGGTGCGTTGACTTTCGGTCAGCCCAGCTCTTCTGGCGTGCCAGAGGAGATCGCTGCATTGACGACAGTGCTGGATTACAACGATGTCGCTGGACTGGAAGCGGCTTTTGTAGAATATGGCGATGAGCTTGCTTCTGTGATCGTTGAGCCGGTGGCTGGAAATATGAATTTGATTTTGCCTACACCTGAGTTCCTTAGTGCACTGCGTAGCTTGTGTACCAAGCATGGGGTTGTATTGATTTTGGATGAAGTAATGTCTGGATTCCGAGTTGGCTTACAAGGAGCACACGGTCATTTTGGTATCAAGCCAGATCTGATCACACTCGGTAAAGTGATGGGCGGTGGTTTACCTGCAGCTGCATTTGGCGGGCGACGTGACATCATGGAATGTTTAGCGCCACTTGGTGCGGTGTATCAGGCAGGTACGCTGTCCGGAAATCCGATAGCAGTGGCGGCTGGCTTGGCTACCCTGAAGCAGGTTCAAGCACCGGGCTTCTACGAGCAGTTGACGAAGGCGGCCAAGCAATTGACCGAGGGCGTGAGTGCGAGTGCTAAAAAGCATGGCATCCAGTTCAGTGCGCAATCAATTGGCAGTATGTTTGGCCTGTATTTCAGCGCAACCGTACCAACCTCTTATGAAGAAGTGATGGGTGGCGATAAAGATGCGTTCAATCGTTTCTTCCACGCGATGCTGGATGAAGGCGTGTATCTTGCACCATCGGCGTTCGAAGCGGGTTTCGTTTCTGCGGCGCATACCGAGGCTGACATTGACGCAACTATCGCCGCAGCGGATAAGGTATTCGCGGCCTGGAAGTAATGGGGCTGTTTTCACAAGCTGCATTCTATACAACGGTTAATCACATCAAAGATCTCCCGTCGCATGGCGGCAGGGAGGTCGCATTTGTCGGGCGCTCTAACGCAGGAAAATCCAGTGCTATCAATACGCTGGCAAATCATGTGCGTTTGGCATATACGAGTAAGACGCCCGGACGTACTCAGCATTTGAATTATTTTTCGCTCGGAGATGATAAATTTTTGGTTGATTTGCCGGGCTATGGTTACGCGAAAGTACCCTCGGAAAGCAAACGCCATTGGGAGGCTTTGCTCAGTCGATACCTGCAAACGCGTGAAGAATTATGTGGCTTGGTTGTGATTATGGATTCGCGTCGCCCTTTGACCGAATTGGATGAAAACATGCTGGATTGGTTTGCGCCTACAGAGAAACCGGTACATATACTTTTAACCAAGTCTGACAAGTTGAGCCGACAACAGTCCACTATGACGTTAAATCGCGTAAAATCTCATCTGGCTGAATATTTTCCGCTATGTTCTGTGCAGCTATTCTCCAGCTTGAAAAAGCAGGGGACGGATGAGGCAGAAGCAGTGATTGCGGGTTGGCTGAAAGTACAATAAAAAATGGCCCCGGATAAAAAATGCCCCCGGTCAAGGGGAGTAGACCGGGGGCAAAGTCTTAACTAGCGTTAAGACACACGCTCAGGGAGGAGAAACGTGGAATGATTCATCATCATTCATAACGTCAGATTAGCAATCTCTTAAATAGTTCCATGAATAGTTAAAAACAGGAAATATCATGCAAACACTAGGAAAATTCCCGAATATCAGGATGCGTCGGATGCGCCATGACGCTTTTTCACGCGATTTAATGCGAGAGTATGCACTCACTCCCTCGGATTTCATTTATCCCATATTTGTCTTGGAAGGCAAAAATAAAGTCGAAGATGTGAAGTCTATGCCGGGCGTTCAGCGTAAGACATTAGATTTATTGCTAAAAGATGCTGAGCAATGCGTGAAACTGGGTGTGCCGGTGATGGCGATTTTCCCGGTGATTGTCGAGCCGCTGAAGAGTCTGGATGCGAGTGAAGCCTACAATCCTGATGGGCTGGTTCCGCGTGTGGTAGCCGAGCTGAAAAAGAACTTCCCGGAACTCGGCGTGATGACGGATATCGCGCTAGATCCTTATACCAGTCACGGACAGGATGGTCTGATTGATGATGCAGGGTATGTGCTGAACGAAGAAACAGTGGCCGTATTGGTGAAACAGGCGCAGACACATGCTGCTGCGGGTGCTGACATTGTTGCGCCTTCAGATATGATGGATGGTCGTATCGGTTCGGTGAGGGCGGCACTCGATGCGAAAAACCATATCCACACACGCATCATGGCCTATTCGGCAAAATATGCCTCCAGCTTTTACGGTCCTTTCCGGGATGCGGTGGGTTCTAGCGGTAATCTGGGCGCAGGAAACAAATATACCTACCAGATGGATCCCGGAAATTCTGATGAGGCCTTGTGGGAAGTCGGGATGGATCTGCAGGAAGGTGCTGATATGGTGATGGTCAAGCCTGGTATGCCTTATCTCGATATCGTGCGACGTGTAAAAGACGAGTTCAAAGCACCGACCTTCGTCTATCAGGTCAGCGGAGAATACGCTATGCTCAAAGCGGCAGCGCAGAATGGCTGGTTGGATGAACAAGCATGTGTTCTGGAGGCACTTTTATCCTTCAAGCGCGCCGGGGCGGATGGAATTTTGACTTATTTTGCACTGGATGCTGCTAAGTGGCTGAAAGAGGGGGCGTAGCCTACTTACGGTCGATCTGTAACAAGGCTTTCACCGCTTCGATATCTGCATGTGTTTCGGGGTGGCGACTGCCACTGTTGCGGGTATTTTCGGGTAACACAACGATGTGTGTCTGAATATCAGATTGGCTTGTCAGGGTATAACTCGGGACGACTTCTACACGTCCTTTTATTTTAATACGCCATTCACCATCCGAAAAATCAACCTTGTGCTTAAGCAAGTGCAGTAAGACAGCCTTTGCATCATCTGAAAACAAAGTAAGATTGATATCTGAATGCTGGCCTGCGTTTCCATTCAGCACGGAACCAGTCAGATATGGCTTGAATTCCGCCAGCATCAGCATGGTTTGCAGTGCTTCTGCTCTGAGCGTGGCGAGAATCGTTGGATGAACGTCATGCTGATAGAGTGAACGATAGCTCTTCAGTGCCGAATCAATCTCATCATTGCCGGGTAAGTTTTGGGTATCGGAACAACCAAGCTGCCGCGCCGCTTTGTGTTTGGCGGCGGCATGGTCTGTGACACCGCTTTCGGCCATGATTTTTGCAGCAAGATGCGCAAGCCGTTCGCGCATCAAATTACGCTTAGGGTGGTGTTCTCGCGTCATGGCAATTAGAGCAGTTGGTCTTTGATCGCGTCAGTATCAGTTGGCTCGACGTTTTCATTATCGATGGCAAATGGCAAAAATTGTTCCGAGGGCGCATTTTCCTGGTAAAAGTACTCAATACGCTCGGAGGTCGGATCGGGCTGGCCTTCATCATTGATAGGAATAGCAACCATATTTTCGGGCATGGTGTATTCTGCCTCAGGTACATCTGTTAGCATTTTCCCCATGTAACTCATCCAGATCGGCAGAGCCGCTCCGCCACCTGTTTCTCTGTCGCCCAGACTTTTGGGTTGGTCATAACCCATCCATGCAATGCCGACCAGCGAGGGATGGAAGCCGCAAAACCATGCATCCATTGATTCGTTTGTCGTGCCGGTCTTCCCGGCCAAATCCTTGCGCCCAAGCTGCATTGCTCGATACGCAGTTCCATGCTTGACCACGTCTTGCAGCATGCTGACCATGGTGTAGGCATTACGAATATCAATAACCTGTTCTGCACTGTTGCCAGCTTCTACAGGAAGTGTTTCGCTGATGATGTTGCCATGAGAATCTTCAATACGGTCTATGAAATAAGGAGTAACTTTGAAACCGCCATTAGCAAATACCGAATACCCTGCAAGCATATTCAGTGGTGTCACTGAACCTGCACCCAATGCCATCGTCAGGTAGGGAGGGTACCTGTTCGGGTCAAAGCCAAACTTAGAAATATAGTCGCGAGCATATTGGGGTGTAATGGATTGTAATATGCGAATCGAAACGAGGTTTTTGGATTTCATCAAGGCGCGTCGCATGGTCATAGGCCCTTCAAACTTGCCATCATAGTTTTTAGGTTCCCAAGGCTGATTTCCGGTTTCCTGCGCGTCGAATATCAAGGGAGCGTCATTTATGACTGTTGCAGGTGTAAAGCCCTTCTCCAGCGCGGCCGAATATACGAATGGCTTGAAGCTAGAGCCGGGTTGACGCCATGCCTGTGAAATATGATTAAACTGATTGTGGTTGAAATCAAAACCGCCAACAAGAGAGTAGATTGCGCCGTTAAGCGGATTCCCTGAAACAAAAGCGGCTTCCACTTCAGGAAGTTGAGTCAGCTGCCAATTGTCAGCGCCATCCCTTTTAACTCGTATCACTGATCCCACATTAATACGTTGTTTTAGTGGGGACTTTTTTCTTAAAGCCTTTCGCACAAATGTCAGGGCCTCGCCAGAGATTTCCGCGATTTCCCCTCCCTTGACATAGGCATGAATCAGTTCAGGGGATGCTTCAAGCACTATTGCCGGCAGAAGGTCATCATTGTCAGCAATTTCTTGCAATGCTTCATCAAGTTGTTCTGGGTTGTGATTTGTACTGGATGTGTCCTTAGGGACGCTGATGAATTTCTCCGGGCCACGATAACCATGACGCCTGTCGTATTCCAGCACACCTGCCCGAACGGATTGATAAGCCACAAGCTGATCTTGCTGCCGGATCGTTGTATAAACCTTGAGCCCTTGCGTGTAAGTACTTTCCTGAAATTTTTCGAAAATAGCCTGCCGTACCATCTCAGCAAAATAATCAGCTTTGACCGAGCCATATTCCGTGCCGACCTTCTTGGTAGAAAGGGGTTCGGCCTTAGCTGCATGATACTGCGGGTCACTAATCAGGTTGAGTTCGTGCATTCTGCGCAGCACATATTGCTGACGCAACTTCGCCCTTTTGGGGTTGACGACCGGGTTGTAGCTTGAAGGTGCTTTTGGGAGTCCAGCCAACATTGCTGCTTCTGCAATCGTTATATCGGAAAGAGGCTTTCCAAAATAAGTTTGGGCGGCTGTGGAGAATCCATAGGCACGCTGCCCCAGGTAAATCTGATTGATATATAGCTCTAGGATTTTATCTTTAGATAAGTAATGCTCGATTTTTAGTGCGAGCAGTGCTTCGTTAAATTTACGTGACAGCGTTTTTTCCTTGGTGAGGAAAAAATTTCGTGCCAACTGCATTGTGATGGTGCTGGCTCCCTGCTTTGCGCCGCCAGAGGTCAAGTTTGACAATGCGGCTCGGATGACGCCCATGTAATCAATGCCGCCATGCTCGTAAAAACGATCATCTTCTGCGGCAAGAATAGCCTGTGTCATTACTTTTGGAACGTCGGATATAGCGACTAACGCGCGACGTTCTTCTCCAAACTCACCTAATAAAATCCCTTCGGAACTGTATATTCGTAGTGGGATTTTAGGTCGGTAATCCGTGAGTACTTCCAGTGATGGCAGAGTAGGATAGGCAATCATGACTGCCAACCCTAGCAAAATGGTTGGGAGCAGCAACATGGAAAGCAAGAAAACAGAAGGGAAAAGCCAGCGACGGGAAAGCATTTAGTGGGTTGTCCAGAATTAAGGTGACGATTATATTGTGCTGCTAATTATATAGTCTCTTCGAGATTAATGATTCCATAGATGTTGCCTACCCTAAAAAAAGCTTTACATGATTTATAGTTATTGCTAGGATTTAAACCACTTTATATGGATTAAGCTCTAACCGGTATATGGCTAAGGTAAATTTCGACATCCCGCTTGACTTTCTATGGGCAAGAACGCCACCCGTGATAGGTGTAGATGTTAGTTCTTCTTCGATCAAGATGGTTGAGCTAAGTATGACGCCTAAGCAAAGCGGATATACGCTGGATCGGTATGCAATAGAAGCGCTGCCCAAGGACGCTATTACTGATGGAAACATCAATAATATTGAAGCCGTTTCTGAAACCATGCAACGTGCATGGAGGAGGATGGGGACACGTATCAAGAATGTCAGTATGGCACTTCCGGCAGCAGCAGTGATAACCAAACAGATTTTATTGCCTGCAGGTCTGGCTGAGGAAGACTTGGAGTATCAGGTCGAAACTGAAGCCAATCAATATATTCCTTTCGCATTGGAAGAGGTGAATCTTGACTTTCAGGTGATTGGCTCTTCAGTTGAAAATCCAGAAGAATTAGACGTTCTGCTAGCGGCCTCGCGAAAAGCAAATGTCGAAGATAGAGTTGCTGCTGCACAATTGGCTGGATTAAAGACTCAGGTAATGGATGTTGAACCGTTTGCGGCTGAGATGGTTTTTGGCGAGATTAGTGCTCAACTGCCTGATGGAGCAGAGGATAAATGTGTTGCACTTATTGATATCGGTGCGAATGTAATGAGCGTCAATGTGCTGAGAAACGGGACCTCAGAGTACTCGAGGGATCAGCAAGTAGGTGGCGAGCAGTTAACCCAGCAGATACAAAGTAACTTCGGCCTGAGCGCAGAAGAGGCTGAAGCAGCAAAGCGTAGTGGCGGGCTTCCAGACAATTACGAAAGTGATGTTTTATCTCCTTTTATTGAAAATGTGGTTGCTGAAATTTCCCGTGCATTACAATTTTTCTTTACGTCGACTGAGTTTCACGAGGTTGACTACATCGTCCTTGCAGGAGGGTGCGCTGCGCTACCCGGGTTGGATGATGCCGTTGCATCAAAAACGCAGGTGAGCACGATGGTTGCAAATCCATTTGCAATGATGTCCCTATCGAACAGGATAAAATCACGTCAACTACAGTTTGATGCGCCATCCCTTATTATTGCTTGCGGATTGGCAATGCGGAGATTTGATCCATCATGATACGTGTAAACCTTCTACCACATCGCGAGGAAAAAAGGCGAGCACGCCATATACAATTTGTCGCCCTAAGTGTCATTTCGCTGATACTGGGCGGATTGGTCGTATTGAGCGTGCAAGTGGTATTCAACAATAAGATTTCTTATCAGGAAAGCAGGAATGCATTCCTCAAAGCTCAAACTGTAATTTTGGACAAGCAAATTGCGGAAATAAACAAGCTAAGAAAAGAAATCAAGTCGCTGCTAGCTAGAAAGAATGTTGTTGAAGAGTTACAAGGCACGCGTTCAGATGTGGTTCATCTATTGGATCAGATGTTACGAATTTTGCCGGAAGGTGTCTATCTCAAGACCATGAAGCAAAGTGGCAGAAAAATCAGCATTATAGGCTATGCGCAGTCCAGCGCTAGAGTATCAACATTGATGCGTGCAATTGAAAATTCACCATGGCTCGATACACCCTCATTGCAAAAGATTCAAGCTGTGAATAAAAGTGTGAAAGGTGGCCGTGGTGGTCGTGTAAATGAATTTTCCTTGAGTTTCAATTTGACAAAATTGAAAGATGAGGTCAAACCGGTCGCTGGTAAAACTGCAGCGAAAAAAAGGTAAGCGAAAATGGATCTTGCCGAACTAAAAAACCTGAATCCCAAAAAACCCGGCTCTTGGCCTTGGCCTGCGAAGATTATTGCGTTTGTCGCTATTATTGTGGCCACAATTGTGGCTGGGGCAGTATTCATTTGGCAGGAACAGTATCAAAGGCTGGAAACAGTTATTAATGAGGAAGCAAGCCTCAAGGAAACATATCTGACCAAGAAAAGACAGGCCATTAATCTAGATTTGATTAAAAAACAGCTCAATGAAACGCGTGAATCGCTTGGCGCCCTACTCAAACAATTACCTAGCAAGTCGGAAATGGATGCACTACTGACGGACATCAATCAAGCTGGATTAGGTCGCGGATTGCAGTTCGATCTTTTCCAGCCGGGTGTTGAGAAAGTTAATGGTGCCTTTACAGAACAGCCTATTACAATCAAGGTGAGTGGTAATTACGATGATCTAGGGAATTTTTCCAGTGATATCGCGCTACTTCCTCGCATTGTGACCCTAAATAACATTTCAATATCTTCAGCCAAGTCAGGCTTGTCGATGAGCGCAATTGCAAAGACCTTTCGGTATTTGGATGAAGATGAAGTGGCTGCAATTAATGCGAAGAAGAGAAAAGCTAAACGTGGTAAAAGGCGGAGATGATGAATCATATATATTTAGTGATTGCCGCTATTTTGCTTGTCGGTTGTGGCGGAGAGGAGTTTCAAGACTTACATGATTTTGTGAAAAAATCTGGTGTAGGGTTGCGCGGTAAAATTGAACCACCTCCAGAAGTGAAGCCTTACGAGTATTTTGCCTATTTGAATGATGAAAATTTGCCGGATCCATTTATGCCTCGCAAGCAAGAGACGAGAGCAAATACAGGGTCTGGAGAGAATCAGCCGGACATGGATCGCCCCAAAGAAGCATTAGAGGAATTTCCATTGGAAAGTATGAAAATGGTAGGGTTTTTGTATCAGAATGGAGTGGGGTATGCTGTGATTCGTGCCTCGGAGAAGCTTCACAGAGTGCAAGCAGGAAATTATATTGGTATGAATTTCGGTTTGATCACAGATGTGGCAGATAGCGGAATTGTAATAAAGGAAATGGTGCAAGACAGCTCAGGCGCATGGACTGAGCGAGAAAGCAACCTCGAATTACTTGAATGAATCAAGGAGTAAATAATGAAACAACTTGGTAACGAAATGATGAACTTGGTTCGCTTGCTGGGTTTGGGGATTGCATTGAGTGTTTTTAGTAGCACTTTTGCGTTTGCGGGCACTATAAATGGCATCAATTTATTAGATGCCAGTAACACTGCTGATGGAAATATAATCATCAAAGTTGAGTTGAGTGAGCCGTTAACCGCTACGCCAACAGGTTTCACCATTAGTACACCTCCACGTATTGCATTTGATTTCCCGAATACGGTCAATAATCTGGGGCAGTCAGTGCAGGATTTCGCTGTAAACAATTTACGTAACGCGAATATCGTTCAAGCAGGAAATCGAACACGCCTTGTAGTGAACCTAGAACAAATGCTGGCGTATGAAACAAAGATAGATGGCAATGTACTTTTGATTACGTTGCTAAACCGTTCGACAAAGGACACTAATGCAACTAGCACCCGCTTTGCGGAAGCTAAACTGATATCCAATAGGCATGAGTTGAGAGATATAGATTTTCGTCGAGGCGCAAGTGGCGAAGGACTGGTGCAAATAGACCTTTCGGACTCAGGTGTGGGTATTGATATGCGTCAGCAAGGAAACACCCTGATAGTCGACTTCCTAAAGACAACATTGCCTAAACATCTACAAAGAAAGCTTGATGTATCTGATTTTGCAACGCCAGTTCAGGATGTGGATACTTTTGTGCAGGGAGATAATGTCCGTATGGTAATCATGCCGACAGGAAATTGGGAGCATGCGGCATTTCAAACCGATAATAAATTCATTATCGAAATGACCAAGGTTGATGAAGAATCCGGGGTATCGAAAGGTGAACGTTCAGGTTATACAGGTGAGAAGTTGACGTTGAACTTCCAGAAAATCGATGTGCGCGAAGCACTGAACGTGATCGCAGATTTTACTGAGCTGAATGTCGTGATTAGCGATACCGTCAGAGGCAATATAACGCTGCGATTAAAAGACGTGCCGTGGGATCAGGCGCTGGATATTATATTGCAAAGTCGTGGCTTAGATATGCGTAAGAACGGTAATGTGATTCAAGTGGCACCGCGTGCTGAGATAGCTGCCAAGGAAAAAGATGATTTAACCTCTCGCCAAGAGCTTGAAGAGCTTGAAGAGATGCATACTGAAAGCTTTCAGCTGAGTTATTCACAAGGTTCAGAAATGGTGGCACTGCTGACAAGCCCTGATCAGCGTATTCTGTCAGAACGTGGAAGCGCGGTAGTTGATGCTCGAACTAATACCGTATTTATTCAAGATACACCGACAAATCTGGATGAAGCACGTAAGCTAATACGTCAAATAGATGTAGCAGTTAGCCAAGTTCTGATCGAGGCAAGGTTTGTTGAAGCTGGTGATACATTTACTCGTACTTTAGGGGGTAAATTAGGGTTTTCCAGCCCTCTGCAATCAAGTGCTATACCTAGTGGATATACATCAGGTCAGATTGGGCACAATAATGTGTCATTGCCCGGTGCTACAAGTGGCGATAAAGGGGTAAATATACTATTCGACGCGGCTAACGGAAAAGCCCTAGGTTTGGAATTGACTGCATCTGAATTAGACGGCAATACCAAATCCATCGCGAGCCCACGTGTCGTTACAGCTAATGGAGAATCCGCGACAATTGAATCCGGCGTTGAAATTCCTTACTTGGAGGCATCAAGCAGTGGTGCAACCAGTGTTTCCTTTAAGAAGGCAACATTGAGCCTAAAAGTAACCCCTCAAATAACACCTGATGATAATGTGAACCTGGAAGTCGATGTTAATCAAGACACAGTGGGTGATATATTTAGTGGTATTCCAAGCATAAATACTAAGAGTGTCAGTACAAAGGTATTAGTGGAAAATGGCGGGACAGTCGTCATCGGCGGAATCTATACGCAGGATGAATCCAACTCATCAAATAAAGTACCGTTGCTTGGTGATATCCCCATTATTGGCTGGTTGTTCAAGGAAGAAACCACAGTAGATAACAAAAGGGAGTTGTTAATATTCATTACACCAAAGATACTGTCTGACAAACTGAGTTTGCGTTAACAAACATGAATATACTATCTCGTTACATTGATATTAAATGGTGATAAGCGGAAGTAACACTCACAGAGACACATGTAAGGAAAAATGAAAGCCCGGCGTAAGCCGGGTTTTTGTTGAGTTCGATTACAATAATGATTATGGATAATAATTGTAGTGCTGAAAATGTCAGCAAGACTGAGCTGGCAGAAAAACACCAGTCAGGCAATCTTGTATTGGTTGGCATGATGGGTTCGGGGAAAACTACAATTGGCCGAACACTCGCGAGGCATTTAAACAAAAGTTTTATTGATAGTGACGAAGAGATAGTTAAACGCACAGGCGTAACAATCCCGCACATCTTTGATGTTGAGGGTGAAGAGGGCTTTCGTCAGCGTGAGACCAATGTCATCAAAGAATTAACAGCTGGAAACAACATAGTGCTAGCCACAGGAGGCGGTGCTGTACTAAGCGAAACAAACCGGGAATTACTGAAATCCAACGGAATAGTCATTTATTTGCGGGCAAGTGTGCAGGATTTGTGGATGCGAACGCGACATGATCGCAATCGCCCGTTGCTGCAAACTAAAGACCCTCAAGCAAAGTTGAGTGAGTTATACCAACTGCGTGATCCGCTTTATAGCGAAATTGCGGACCTCGTCATTCAAAGTGGTAAACAGAGTGCAAATTCATTGACGCAGCATCTGATAGAAAAAATGAAAAAACTCAATATCCATGCAAAAAAATGAAATAGGAATATTAAAAGAAAATGGAAACACTAACAGTAGGATTGGACAAACGTAGCTATCAGATACATGTCGGCCAAAATCTCTTGGGCCAGGCGGAATTGATGAGAGCTCACTTGCCAGGCAATCATACTGCAATAATTACTAACACTACCGTCGCTCCCCTATATCTGGATAAGCTCGAGGAGAGTCTGCAACAGCTCGGCATCGAGTGTATTCATGTGATATTGCCTGATGGAGAAAAATACAAGAACAATGACACGCTCAGCACGATCTATGACGCACTTCTAACGCATCGCTGTGAGCGCAGTACTCCGTTGATCGCATTGGGTGGCGGTGTTGTCGGCGACATGGCAGGCTATGCGGCGGCAACCTATTTGCGCGGTGTACCATTTATCCAGATACCGACCACCCTGCTTGCCCAGGTAGATTCATCGGTGGGTGGTAAGACGGGCATCAATCACCCATTGGGTAAAAACATGATAGGTGCGTTCTATCAGCCCAAGCTGGTACTGGCAGATACCACTTCACTAAGCACATTGCCAGATAATGAGCTTTCGGCAGGAATAGCCGAAGTCATCAAATATGGCCTGATACGCGATTTACCATTTCTTGAGTGGTTAGAACTAAACATTGAAAAGCTCATGGATCGTAATACCGATGCTCTTCAATACGCCATTACAAGAAGCTGTCAGAACAAAGCCGAAGTGGTCGCAGCAGATGAGCGAGAAAAGGGAGAGCGAGCCCTGCTCAATTTGGGCCATACCTTTGGTCATGCAATTGAATCTGGTATGGGATACGGAAACTGGTTGCACGGAGAAGGTGTTGCAGCAGGTACGATTATGGCAGCTGATTTGTCGAAAAGAATGGGGTGGATTAGTAATGACGATGTTGAGCGTATAAAGGCATTGTTCAAGCGTTCAAAGTTGCCGGTAACCTCACCCGATTTAGGTACAGAAAAGTACTTGGATCTGATGGGGCTTGATAAAAAGGTAGAGGGCGGGGTCATACGGTTCGTATTGTTGAAAGCGATAGGTAACGCTGTTGTTACCGGCGATGTGCCTGAAGAGTTGCTTCGACAGACCTTAGAGGCATGTGTCCATGAATGACGGGGCAGCTTATGCCGTCAGCGAATTTAACTCAAAAGGGCGCAGCCTAGCAGAGGCAACTCCGCCCGGTCGCAGTGAGTTTCAGCGGGATAGAGATCGTATAATCCATTCAGGAGCTTTTCGGCGGCTTGAATACAAGACACAGGTATTCGTCAATCATGAAGGTGACCTGTTCAGAACTAGGCTCACCCATAGTATTGAAGTTGCCCAGATCGCGCGCTCTATCGCAAGGCAACTTGGGCTAAATGAAGACCTGTGTGAAGCTATATCGCTGGCGCACGATCTAGGCCACACTCCATTTGGACACGCAGGGCAGGACGCGTTAAATGCCTGCATGAAAAATCATGGCGGGTTTGAGCACAATCTACAATCCCTGAGAGTCGTTGATCTACTGGAAGAACGATATGCAGAATTTGACGGATTGAATCTATGCTTTGAAACCAGAGAAGGCATCCTCAAGCATTGCTCAAATGACAATGCGGCTAAACTAGGCGAATTAGGGCAACGATTTCTACAGAATCAACGTCCCTCCCTCGAAGCGCAAGTTGCAAATCTTGCCGATGAGATCGCCTATAACAATCATGATGTAGATGATGGATTACGGTCAGGTTTGATCACCCTTGAGCAATTTGATGAAATGCCACTGGTTGCAGACCATCTGCATGAAGTAAGACATTCGTATCCAAACCTGCCTGAGCGCAGGGTCGTGCACGAGACAGTGCGCCGTATGATCAATACATTGGTGACAGACCTCATCAGGCAATCTGAAACTAATATAAAGCTGCAACAACCAGATACTCTGGAAGAAGTGCACCGCGCACCCACCCTGATTGCTTATAGTGCAGAGGTGAGTAAGCAGCAAAAAATACTGAAAAAATTCTTACGCACCAACCTATATCAGCATTACCGCGTGCGACGTATGAGTGCCAAGGCACAACGCATCATCAATGACCTGTTCGCAATTTTCATGTCAGACCAATACCTATTGCCGCCCCAATTCCAGCAACAAGCTGCGATTGACCATGCGCGTGCCGTATCTGACTACATCGCCGGCATGACAGATCGTTATGCCATCAGGGAACACCAGCGGTTATTTTCTGTTTCAGAGGAATAGTTGAGTACATCAAAAAGGCATCCATTTGATGCCTTTTTGATTAACTACAGTTTGATTAACGACAGAAACTAAATCATGTATTTTAGTCGTTGACGGTATAAAAGACCGAACTAGAACCGACGGTTACAATAAGCAGACCTGTATTCACGGTATTGTTACACCCTGTTGTGACAGTCGCATCACTTTGCAGCACGACAGGATAACTACCAAAAGTTGAAGTTCCAACAGAAGTTGGGCAACCTGGGGCAGAGCTGCTGCAGCCTGAAGAATCGGCTACTACGATGGAACTACCAGCAAGAATTTTGCCATTAGTTGTAGTTAGATCAATTGTTGTACCCACCGGCGGCGCATTCCCATTCTCATCAAGTATGCGTAAATAGACTGTTCTTATCGGCTGCGTGGGATCGTCCGCTGCACCCTTGCCCCCAATAGAAAACGAATTGCAGGATTCTAAGTTAATCTCGTCTAGTGCTGGAGCTGTTGCTGTATTACCAGTAGTCAGTATCGGAGTTGTAAGGGCTGCATTATCAAAAAGTTCGCTGTAAGAGAGCGTGGATGACAGCGAAATTATTTGCGACCGGCGTACGTGTATAGTCTTGGACGGGCTGCATATCGCAGTCCCATTGCACAGAACACCGTTGTACAGTAGATCAGGGCTGTCATGAAGCGAGTTGCCGTTAAAGTCAAAGGTGTGTTCGCTGGCCACGTCAAAAGTACCGTTCTCATTGTAATCAACGAAAGCTTCTTCTTTGTCAGTCGAATTACCATTTACATCAATTGTCTCTCCAGTATCCGCAAAGCCATTACCATTCAAGTCGATGAAAGATTCTTCACCAACAGAGTAGGCTAATACAGTCACACGACCGTTGCTTGGACGTGGAGATTGGCTGGTGAAAGTCACACTACACTCGCCATCAACAGTCGTGCATGAGCTTTCAATAGAACCACCTTCAACAGTAAAGTTAACGGCAGTTCCATCCGGTACTGGGTTATTGAAATGATCTGATAAGTGTGCTGTCAGGATGCTGGTCGTGCCATCTATATTCCATCCTTCAATATTGTGTGCTGAAGCAGCCAGCGAAAAACTGTCTTGATCGGGAATACCAGTTGAAATAGTCAGTTCATTAGACTGTGTGGTGCGCACACCATCTGTAGCAGTGACGCGAACCGGAGTGCTGACTGTGCCGGAGTTTACTGTGATTACTACCAGTCCATTTGCATCTGAGGTGGCCGTTGCGGTAGCTGGTGTCAGGGTGATGCCACCCACCTGGGTGCTTAAGCCAAATGAAACTGAGTGTCCACTCAATGGATTACCAGAGGCATCTAATACCTTGAAGGTTACTTGAGAGGTTTCGGTTCCACCTATACCTCGCAGGGCGATGCTGGTTGGTGATGCGGATACATATTGTAGCGAGCCGACGGTCGGGGCCGTGACCGTTAGATTTGATGAAAAACTCGTGCCGGATACTGTAGCCGTCACTGAGTCGGTGCTCGCACAACCGTTGTCACGATATGTACTGGTCGCTGTTGCAGTCACTCCGTTACTGACTGTAGTCGCCGTTCCGGACACCAGCGCTTTACCTAAATCTCCGCAGGTTGAAGAAAACTCAACAGTCAGAGGCGTGGTCGGTAGGGCGCCATTGACGGCAACATCCACAGCTATGCTGGTGGTGCCGAAAGCTGAAAGAGCGCCAGCACCAACACCGAATGTCATATTGGAAATCGTTATCGTTGATGCACCGACTGAGAAACCGGCTGATGCATTTACCAAAGATGTACCGACTTGAGCTTCCGCATTGATAGTAGTTGCACCGGAAACAAGACTGGCTGCGGCAAGTGTGATGGAAGCATTTCCGGTGGCATCAGTTAAAGCAGTTCCCGAGGCGGGGGTCAGCGTTGCCAAAGCACTATCCACCAATGAGAAATTCACCACTGTATTTGCCACAGGGGTGGCTGTATCATCCAAGACCTGAGCGGTTACCGTAACTGAGTTACCGGTAGCCAGGGTGTTTGCAAAAGGGTTGATAGTAATTGTCGGGGTACCAATAGTGCCACCAACAGCTATGGACTCAACAACCACTGCGTAAACTTGTGTTGCCCCATCCGTTGCAGTTGCAGTTAGGAAATCAGAGCATGAGCCAGTACTGCAAGTACCAGCGACATAAATCATCCTCGCGGAACCTGTTGCATCTGTGGTGGCAGAAGTTGCTACATTTGAGCTTAAGTCTGTGAAATGACCTCCCGTTGCAGAAGATGTGCCGAAAGTGACTGTCTGTCCTGCATCAACCGCATTGCCATAGAAGTCCTTTAAGGTGGCAACAAGAGTAGCTGAACCTGATGCGGAAACAGATGCGGGTGTTGCGCTAAGCGTGATCGAAGCTGGTAAACCCGGTGTAAAGCTCACAACAACAGATGACGGAAGGCTACCGGCGTAGGCCTGCACACTTGCAGTTCCGGTAACAGTGGGCGCAGTCAGAAAGACCTGTGCAACACCACTGGCATCAGTCAATGCTTGACCATTTGAGAGCGTGCCGGATGGAGTAACAAAAGTCACTGTTTGGTTGGCTATAGGCGCAGCTGTTGTATCCAACACTGTCGCCTGAAGTGTAATCAAGCTGAAGCCATTAGCTACTGCTGAAGCAGGCGTGGCGGTAAGTGCAATGCTACCTACCGTTACGCCGCCACCCCCGCCACCGCCGCCGGCAACACTACCTACAGAATATCCGACTGATGAAGTGGTCTCTGCTGCTGTTACGTCAACAGAGGCAGCGCCGCCACCTGTAGGGGCTGTTGCCGACTGGGATAAAGTGACAGTTGCCACTCCAGATGCGTTGGTTAATGCAGTGGTTGCATCTAATGCACCAAAGACTGTATCTGTGACGAAAGTGACAACCTCATTTGCCATTGGTGCACCTTCGGAGTCTAACAATGTAGCAGTGACTGTTGCGGTAACGGTTGATGTGAGAGCGTTGGTGGAAAGCGTAACTGTCAGGGTTGGTGAACCGGTCGTGGTTCCAGTCGTCGTATCCGTGCCATCAGCACAACCCACTAGAATAACGAGGACCGTCGCAATCAAGAATGATACTGAACGGCTGAAAGTATTCAGGATGAAGTCAGGGTAAAAGTTCTGCATCTATCGTCTCCCAATTGCGGTATCCGCAAGTTAAATTATGCAATGTAGAGAACGGTGCAACAGTTTTCACATAAACACAATAGCTTAGAGAGGATATTTGATGTCGTACATTGAGTTGGCGAAATTGGACAGCGAGATTGGTTTGGCCTATGTCTTACCATTTTCAATGCACTTAGCTGCTGGTTGAAAATTGCAACACAGAGGGTATGGTGCTATGCGTACTGCTAATCGGAGGGGGTGTGGGTCTTGATACTTCGATGCGGTTGCCCGCGAGCCTGAGACAAGGTAATATTCCCGCCCTTTCGCTTTTGTATAGGCGTGGTGACGTGTGTCGCCATTTTGCAGAATTTTTAAATATTGAATTTACCGAGGAACGCCGTGAGTAATAGTTCTTTTCCAGTGCAGCAAGGGTTGTACGATCCACGTAATGAGCGTGATGCTTGTGGTGTAGGGTTTGTAGCGCATATCAAAGGTAAGCAGAGTCATGACATGGTGCGTCAGGGTCTGACGATACTGGAGAACTTGACTCATCGAGGTGCGGTAGGCGCAGACCCGCTTGCGGGTGATGGCGCTGGCATCCTGTTGCAGATACCAGATACCTTTCTGCAAGCGCAATGTGCTGCGCAAGGCATCAAGTTGCCTGAGGCGGGAGATTACGGTGTCGGTATTTTTTTCCTGCCGCAAGATGCGAAAGCACGAGCCGCGTGCGAAAAAAACATTGAGAAAAAGGTCGCTGCCGAGAAGCAGACATTATTAGGTTGGCGCGATGTGCCGGTAGACAGCTCTGGTCTGGGCGAAAGCGTCAAAAAAGTAGAGCCAGTTGTTCGTCAGGTTTTGATCGGACGTGGTAAGAACTGTGCAGACAGCGATGCCTTTGAGCGCAAGCTGTTCGTTATCCGTAAAACAGCCGAGCATGCGATAGCCAAATTACCCAAGAATCAAGGTGAAGGTTTTTATTGCCCTTCATTGTCTTGCCGCACTATCGTATATAAAGGTATGTTGTTGGCTAATCAGGTCGGTACTTATTATCTTGATCTGCAAGACCCGCGCGTGAGTAGTGCATTCGCACTGGTTCATCAGCGTTTCTCTACAAACACCTTCCCGACATGGGATCTGGCACACCCGTTCCGTATGATCGCGCACAACGGCGAGATCAATACTGTACAAGGTAACGTCAACTGGATGACAGCACGTCATGAAGCGATGTCATCAAAGCTGCTGGGTGAAGATCTGGAAAAACTCTGGCCACTAATTGATGATGGCCAGTCGGATTCCGCCTGCTTCGATAATGCACTGGAGTTGTTGGTGGCGGGTGGCTATTCCCTGCCCCACGCGATGATGCTGTTGATTCCTGAAGCATGGGCCGGCAATCCATTGATGGATGAAGAACGCCGCGCATTCTATGAGTATCACGCCGCCTTGATGGAGCCATGGGATGGCCCTGCTGCGGTCGCGTTCACGGATGGTCGAATGATCGGTGCGACACTGGATCGGAATGGCCTACGCCCGGCACGTTATGTGATTACAGATGATGATATCGTAATGATGGCATCAGAGATGGGCGTGTTGGAAATTCCACAGGAAAAGATTGTCAAGAAATGGCGTCTGCAGCCGGGCAAGATGTTCCTGATCGACATGGAAGCCGGACGCATCATCGACGATGTAGAACTGAAAAAACAGCTTTCAACTGCCAAGCCATACCGTAAGTGGGTGGATCAATCGCGCTACTTCCTGGGTGACCTTGCATCGGTCAAGGGTGCTAACAAGCTTAACGCTTCGTTGCTCGATACGCAGCAGGCATTTGGCTATTCACAGGAAGACCTGAAGTTCATTCTGGCACCGATGGTAAAAGCCGGAGAAGAGCCAACCGGCTCTATGGGTGTTGACGCGGCACTGCCGGTGCTTTCAAACCGGAATCGCTCGTTCTACGATTACTTCCAGCAGTTGTTTGCGCAGGTAACCAACCCACCTATCGATCCGATCCGTGAAGAAATCGTGATGTCTTTGACATCGTTCATCGGTCCCAAGCCAAACTTGCTCGGCATTGAAGAGACCGACCCGCCGTTGCGTCTTGAAGTGCATCAACCGGTATTGACCAATGAAGATATGGCCAAGCTGCGCAGCATCGGTAAGCTGACTAAGAATCAATACAAATCTCTGGTGCTGGATATCACTTATCCGGCCAAGCAGGGTGCCGCTGGAAGTGAAAAGGCGATCAAGGATTTATGTGCCGCTGCCGAAAAGGCTGTCACGTCAGGTTATAACGTATTGATCTTGTCTGATCGTGCGATGTCTTCCACCAATGTGGCGGTTCCTGCACTACTGGCGACTGCCGCGGTGCACCATCATTTGGTTCGTGCAGGCTTGCGTACCAGCACGGGCTTGGTGGTTGAAACAGGTTCTGCCCGCGAAGTACATCACTTTGCGCTACTGGCAGGCTATGGTGCTGAAGCGGTTTGCCCGTGGTTGGTATACGAAACCGTTGCCGCGATGGACTTGCCTGAGAAGGTGGATTTCAAAGAAGCACAAAAACGCTATATCAAGGCAATCAACAAAGGTCTGAACAAGGTGATGTCCAAGATGGGCATCTCGACCTATCAGTCGTATTGCGGTGCGCAGATATTCGAAGCGATCGGTTTGAATGCCAGTTTTGTTGCGAAATATTTCACCGGTACTGCCACGCAGATCGAAGGCATAAGCTTGAAAGAAGTTTCAGAAGAAGCGGTGCGTACACATCGCAATGCTTTTGGTAACGATCCGGTGTTGGCCAATATGCTCGACGCAGGTGGTGAGTATGCTTACCGCGTCCGTGGTGAGGAGCACATGTGGACGCCGACGACAATTGCGAAACTGCAAAATGCGACACGAACCAATAGTGCGGCGACATTTAAAGAATACGCAACGCTGATCAACGAGCAGAGCACCAAGCTTAAAACATTGCGCGGATTGTTCGAGATCAAATCTGCCGGTAAGCCGGTTCCATTGAGCGAAGTAGAACCCGCCAAAGAAATCGTGAAACGATTTGCAACAGGCGCGATGTCTCTTGGTTCGATCTCGACCGAAGCACACACCACCTTGGCGATTGCTATGAACCGTATTGGCGGTAAATCTAATACTGGCGAAGGCGGTGAAGACGCTGCGCGTTTCAAGCCCTTCAAGGGCGGCGAGATGCTCTCCGATATTATCGGTAAGAGCCGTATCGAAACTGACCGTGAATTGAAAGCGGGCGATTCGTTGCGCTCAGGGATCAAGCAAGTCGCTTCAGGACGTTTCGGCGTGACCGCTGAGTATTTGGCGAATGCAGATCAGATACAGATCAAGATGGCGCAAGGTGCGAAGCCGGGCGAGGGTGGTCAGCTACCCGGTCACAAGGTTTCGGAATATATCGCCAAGCTGCGTTTTTCAGTGCCGGGCGTGGGATTGATCTCACCGCCGCCGCATCATGATATTTATTCAATCGAAGATTTGGCGCAACTGATTCATGATCTGAAAAATGCCAATCCGCAAGCGTCCATCTCGGTTAAGTTGGTGTCAGAGATAGGGGTAGGGACGGTTGCCGCCGGTGTTTCCAAGGCCAAGGCCGATCATATTGTGGTCGCAGGATTTGACGGTGGTACCGGAGCCTCGCCAGCTTCCTCGATTAAGCATGCAGGTACGCCTTGGGAACTAGGCTTGGCCGAGGCGCAACAGACATTGGTACTTAACGAGTTGCGTGGACGGATCGGTTTGCAAGTAGATGGTCAGATCAAGACGGGACGCGATGTATTGGTCGGCGCATTACTCGGCGCGGACGAATTCGGTTTTGCCACTGCACCGCTGGTGGTAGAAGGCTGCATCATGATGCGTAAATGCCATCTGAATACTTGTCCTGTCGGAGTTGCCACACAGGATAAGGAATTGCGTAAGAAATTTACCGGACAGCCGGAGCATGTCGTGAACTTCTTCTTCTTCGTTGCTGAAGAAGTGCGCGAATACATGGCGCAGATAGGTATATGGAAGTTTGATGACCTGATTGGGCGTAGTGATCTGCTTGACATGAACAAGGGCATTGCGCACTGGAAATCAAAGGGATTGGATTTCTCCAAAGTGTTCCATCAACCGGCTGTGCCGGCTAGTGTAGCTCGCTGCCATGCTGAAGCTCAGGATCATGAGCTGGACAAAGCGCTGGACAACAAACTGATCGCTCAGTCTAAGTCAGCACTCGAAAACAAGAAGCCAGTCGTCATTGATATCCGCATCAGCAACATTAACCGTACCGCAGGCACGATGTTATCGCACGAAGTTGCCAAGCGTTATGGTCAGGCTGGTTTACCCACCGACACCATACAGGTAAACCTGAAAGGTACTGCCGGGCAGAGCTTCGGTGCGTTTTTGTCACACGGTATTTCGTTTGAGCTACGTGGCGAAGGCAATGACTACGTCGGCAAAGGATTGTGTGGTGGTCGTATTGCAATCATGCCGCCCAATGAATCCAAGCTGGTAGCGCATGAAAATATCATCGTCGGCAACACCGTGCTGTACGGCGCAACTTCCGGCGAATGCTATTTCAGTGGTGTTGCAGGCGAGCGTTTTGCAGTACGTAACTCCGGCGCGATTGCGGTTGTAGAAGGACTCGGTGATCACGGTTGCGAATATATGACTGGTGGGATGGTGATCGTACTTGGTCAGACCGGACGTAACTTCGCAGCAGGTATGTCCGGCGGTGTGGCATATGTTCTGGATGAAGAAGGCGGCTTCGAAAAGCGTTGCAACCTGACCATGGTGGATTTGGAACCGGTTCCATCCGAGGCTGATGCTAGTGAAACGGGTGAAGTTGAGTCGCACGGACGTGTGCATTTCAACCATCTCAACAAGGCTGACGAACACGCATTACGCGAGCAGATCGAAAAGCATTTGCTGTATACCGGAAGCCCGAGAGCTAAACAGATACTGAATAATTGGGATAGTTACCTTCCCAAATTCACCAAAGTGATGCCGACTGAATATCGTCGTGCTTTGAAAGAGATTGCGGCAGTACAGCGTCAAGGAAAACAAAAGGAGGCCGCGTAATGGGCAAGCCAACCGGATTTATGGAGTTTAAGCGCCTGAGTGAGGCCAGCCTGCCGGTGAAGGATAGGCGCAAGAATTATAAAGAGTTCATTCTGCCCCTTACCGATAAAGATTCTAAGAAACAGGGCGCACGTTGTATGGACTGCGGCATCCCGTTTTGTACCTCGGGCTGTCCGGTGAATAACATCATCCCGGACTGGAATGACCTTGTGTATCGCGGCGAATGGAAGCAGGCGTTGGACGTGTTGCAATCTACCAACAACTTCCCCGAAGTGACCGGACGTATTTGCCCCGCGCCATGTGAGGCTGCATGCACACTGAATATCAATAATGACGCGGTAAGCATCAAATCCATCGAGCACTACATCATCGATAAGGGTGGTGAAAACGGATGGGTCGTGCCGCAACCTGCGAAGAAAAAGACCGGTAAAAAAGTAGCGGTTGTCGGCTCAGGTCCTGCCGGCATGGCGACGGCACAGCAACTGGCACGCGCCGGACATGCAGTGACCGTGTTTGAGAAAAACAGCCGTATCGGTGGTTTGATGCGTTATGGCATTCCTGACTTCAAGCTCGACAAGCGTTTGATCGACTGGCGTATGGCTCAACTTCAAGCCGAAGGTGTGAAATTCAAGGCCAACACCTTTATCGGTAAAAAATCACCCGGAGCAGGTGTCACCAACGATGCCAAGAAGACCATCTCACCCGCGGAACTGAAAAAGAAATTTGATGCGGTGATTCTGGCGGGAGGCTCTGAGCAGCCACGCGATCTGCCGATACCGGGGCGTGATTTGGAGGGCGTGCATTTCGCGCTGGAGTTCCTGATACCGCAGAACAAGGAAAATGCGGGAGATGCCAAGAATCCGATCAATGCCAAAGGTAAACATGTAGTGGTTATCGGTGGTGGTGACACAGGCTCTGATTGTGTTGGCACATCCAACCGTCACGGTGCGACCTCCATCACTCAAATCGAAGTGATGCCGCGCCCACCTGAGAAGGAAAACAAGCATTTGGTATGGCCTAACTGGCCGATGAAGCTGCGTACTTCCAGTTCACACGACGAAGGGTGTGAGCGTGACTGGGCTATCGCCAGCAAAGAGTTCATCGGTGAAAATGGCGTACTCAAAGCGATCAAAGCCGTACGAGTCGAATGGAAAGACGGCAAGCTCATTGAAATTCCCGGGAGCGAATTCGAGTTGAAGGCAGACTTGGTCTTCCTGGCAATGGGCTTTACTAATCCGCTACAACAAGTGCTTGACGCATTTGGTGTGGAAAAAGACGCACGAGGCAATATCCAAGCAACGACCGAAGGCGAGAAAAGTTATCGCACCAACGTCAAAAAAGTGTTCGCTGCAGGTGATATGCGTCGCGGACAATCGCTGGTGGTATGGGCGATACGCGAAGGCCGCCAGTGCGCTCATGCTGTGGACAAATTTTTAATGGGATCAACCGTATTACCTCGCTAATCTAACTAGGGAAATTAAAATGGACTTTAAGCTAAAAAACGACACCTTCCTGCGCGCTTTATTGCGTCAACCGACTGAATACACCCCACTGTGGATGATGCGTCAGGCGGGTCGTTACTTGCCGGAATATTGCGCGACACGTAAGGAAGCTGGCAGCTTCTTGGGTTTGTGTAAAAACCCTGACTATGCAACCGAAGTGACTTTGCAGCCACTGGATCGGTTTCCACTAGACGCGGCGATTTTGTTTTCCGATATTTTGACCGTGCCGGATGCGATGGGTCTGGGACTGTACTTTACTGAAGGTGAAGGGCCAAAATTTGAGCGCACTGTGCGTGATCAAGCAGCATGCGATGCGTTGCACACACCAGATATCGGGACTGACTTGAAATACGTGACCGACGCGGTATCGCAAATTCGCAAGGCGTTGGACGGGCGCGTACCGCTGATCGGCTTTAGTGGTAGCCCTTGGACGCTGGCGTGTTACATGGTTGAAGGCGGTGGCAGCAAAGATTACTCAACGATCAAGACGATGGCGTACAAAGCGCCTAAGTTGTTACACCAGATATTGGCCAAGACAGCAGCAACGGTTACCGAATACCTGAATGCGCAAATCGAAGCTGGCGCGCAAGCAGTGATGGTGTTTGATTCTTGGGGTGGCGCATTGTCACATTCTGCCTACCACGAGTTTTCACTACCTTATATGCAGCAAATCGTTGAAGGATTGATCAAGGAAAAAGACGGCGTGAAGATTCCAAACATCGTCTTTACCAAAGGTGGAGGCCTGTGGATCGAGAGCATTGCTGATATCGGTTGTGATGGTGTCGGTCTGGACTGGACGATGGACATTGGTGTCGCACGCCAGAAAGTGGGCGACAAAGTCGCGCTGCAGGGTAATATCGATCCATTGATCTTGTTTGCGCCACCAGAGGCAATCGAAGCTGAGGTTGAAAAAGTGTTGAGCAGCTACGGCTTTGGCAGTGGTCATGTATTTAATCTTGGGCATGGTATCTCCCAGTTTACCAACCCGGATCATGCGGGTGCATTGGTTAATGCGGTACATGAGTTGAGTAAGAAATATCACTAAAGGAAGTGGTTTGAAATTGACTTCGCTCGCTACATTTTCAAGCCAACTTTAAAACGCGCGATATTTCATCAAAAGCCGTAGGTATTCCCTGCGGCTTTTGCATTTCTGCGACAATCACAAC
>CAZURE010000007.1:76598-107968 GCA_964623195.1 uncultured Gallionella sp.
CATCAAAAGCCGTAGGTATTCCCTGCGGCTTTTGCATTTCTGCGACAATCACAACCTATGCCTATCGTACGTGTTGCTCTTGATGTTCCATTGCCCAGTCTGTTCGACTATTCGTGCGATCAGGAGGTCGCTATCGGGCAACGCGTGATCGTTCCGTTTGGAAAAAGGCAAATGGTCGGTCTGGTGCTGGAGTGTGTTGATACTTCCGATATGGCACCGGATCGTGTTAAATCCGTGTTGCAGATTCCGGCTGACAACGCGCCGCTTTCTTCTGAATTGATCAAGCTGCTGCGTTTCTGTAGTGACTACTATCGCCATCCTGCCGGGCAGACATTTTTGTCGGCTTTGCCGACCAGATTGAGGTCCGTTCAGCCTGTCGTCCGCAAACCTGTTTTTGACTATAGACTGACTCCGGCAGGGGATGCGCTGGATATTGAAACTTTCCCGAAGCGCAAGATCGTACAGCGGCGCATTCTGGCAAAGCTTATGGAAGGTTCATGCAAGCTTGCACAACTGAAAAGCCTTTCGACGACAGCCGGTAAACAACTAAATTTATTGATCGAAGCCGGCTATGTTGAACAATGCGAGAAGCTTCCTGCCGCTGGTAAGCATGAGCTTGTTGCGGCGCATACCCTCACGGTAGAGCAACAGCAGGCAATGGATGCTGTCATGGGGACTGAGGGTTTCGCCTGCTTTCTGTTACACGGTATCACCGGTAGCGGCAAGACAGAAGTGTACGTCCATCTGATGCATGAGGTATTGCAGCAAGGCAAGCAGGTTTTATTGTTGGTGCCGGAGATCAATCTCACACCGCAACTGGAGCAATATTTTCGTAGTCGGTTCCCGGATACCGAATTCGCTAGTTTGCACAGCGGATTGAGCGAAGGCGAGCGACTGCATAACTGGCAGCAGGCGCAGGCCGGTACAGCGCAAATCGTGCTGGGCACGAGATTGGCCGTATTTGCGGAGCTACCGAAGTTGGCACTCATCATTGTGGATGAGGAACACGATACCTCGTTCAAGCAACAAGATGGGTTACGATATTCGGCACGAGATGTGGCGATCTTTCGTGCAAATCAGCGAGGTGTTGCTATCGTGTTGGGGTCGGCGACACCGTCGCTGGAAAGTTACCACAACGCACAAAATGGTCGTTACAGGATGTTGCAGCTGACAGATCGCGCACAAGCAGAGGCTAAGCTTCCTGCAGTCAGGTGCGTCAATATAAACCAGACGGTGATGCATCACGGTATTAGTGAAAACTTACTTCGCGAGATCGAACAGCGCCTCATTCGCAAAGAACAAAGCCTGCTATTTATTAATCGAAGAGGTTACGCACCGGTGTTGATGTGCACTTCGTGTGGTTGGTTATCTGATTGCAAACATTGCGCAGGAAAAATGGTGTTGCATCTCAATGACAAGCGCTTGCGTTGTCATCATTGCGGTTACCAGATACGTATGCCACATGCCTGCCCCGAATGCGGTACTGCTGATTTGCACCCGGTCGGTAGCGGTACGCAACGGATCGAGACAGTGTTAAAGGAACGCTTTCCAGATGCTCGCATCTTGCGCGTTGATCGAGACAGCACGCGCAATAAGCGAGCCTGGCAGAACATGCGCGAGCAGATCCACGCCAATGAAGTTGATATTCTGGTCGGGACACAAATGCTGGCAAAAGGGCATGACTTTCCTGCGCTGACACTGGTAGGCGTGCTCAATCCAGATAGCGCGCTTTACAGTAGCGACTTCCGCGCGCCGGAAAAATTGTTCGCGCAACTGGTGCAGGTTTCCGGTCGTGCAGGCCGTGCGAATAAGCCGGGCGAAGTCATCATCCAGACCGCTTTTCCAGATCACCCTTTATTTCGTTCGTTGCAGGCATATGATTTTGACGGCTGGGCCGCATCGCAAATCGCTGAGCGGCAGATGGCAGGATTTCCCCCTTTCATGTTTCAGGTCATGTTGCGTGCCGAGGGTAAACAAGAGTCTGAGGTTTATGCCTACCTTAATCAGGCGAGAAAGGCAGCGGCCAAGCTGGAGTTGAATATAGAGGTGCTCGGTGTTGTGCCAGCCGCTCTGTCACGCCGTGCAAATCACTTTCGAGCACAGTTGTTGATTCAGAGTTCATCACGCAAAGAAATTCGGCAATTTTTGCGTGCTTGGCAATCTGAGTTAGATGCGCTGGCAACACCCCAATTACGTTGTTCGCTGGACATCGATCCATTGGATTTTTGAGACGGACCCCCCAAGAGAGATGTAGAGAGTGGAAATGGCACGTTGCAACGAGGGGTATAATGTTTAGTAGAAACCCACGAAGGATTACGGATCATGCAAGACCTAAGCTCTAAGACGCTGGCTGAATTGTCACTGCCACTTAAGTCCCTTTTTACCGGTTATTTACTGGTTATTGGCTTAGGGCTATTGATGTCAGGTGCGCAGATCATGCTGACGCACGGCTTGGCCGATGGCAAAGCAGGACTGTCCATTGACGATATCGTCTACAGTTATCATGGTAACTACGATGGTGAAAGTGCATCCAAGTTGGAGGCCAAGCTTAACGGCTCGATGAAAGAGAAAGCATCACCTGAAGATCGCATGACGATGATCAAGTGGGCACGTGAAGGCGCGCCTGAAAGTGATTGGGAATCAACGATCAAGCCTATCATCATGGATAATTGTGATACTTGTCATGCCAATTTGCCCGGCCTGCCCAATCTCGCAGATAAGAAAGTGATGATGGAAATAGTCGATGTTGATCACGGTGTCACCATCACCAGCCTGACGCGTGTTTCGCATATCCACTTATTTGGCATCGCATTCATATTTTTCTTTGTTGGCTGGATTTTCACTTTTGCTTCGGGCTTCGGTCCGGTCAGTAAATCGATATTGATTGTTACGCCATTCATTTTTCTAATGGTGGATATCCTCGCGTGGTGGTTGACCAAACTGGAGCCGGCTTTTGCATGGCTCGTGATGATAGGTGGCTTCGGCTATAGTCTTGCCTCCACTATCATGATCTTCTCGTCGCTTTATCAGATGTGGGCTTCAGTTCTTCTGCCTAAGAAGCACTAGTCGACGGTTACGCATAATTACCGGAGCCATAAATGGCAACCGAATTTCTCAATAAGTTGTATGCCATTTCGGAAGACGGCGCAATATTGACCGGAGAAGCCGCTACGAAATACTGCACTGATTGGCGAGAGCGGTATTCCGGTGATGCGCTGGCGGTAGTTTTTCCTGAAGATACGCAACAAGTGAGCAAAGTTGTCAGCCTGTGTGTTGCAAACAACGTCGCAATCATTCCGCAAGGGGGGAATACCGGTCTATGTGGCGGCTCGGTTCCACTGGCAGGCGACGCCAAACAAGTCGTCGTCAATCTATCGCGCATGAATCGCATTCATGATGTAGACGCTACCAACTATACGATGACAGTCGAGGCGGGATGTAAACTTGCTTCGCTATACGACGCCGCCGAGCAGGTTAATAGGCTCTTCCCGCTAGGCCTTACAGCCATTGCGCCGCACTGTGAAATAGGCGGTAACCTTTCAACCAATGCGGGGGGTATCGGTGTACTGCGGTACGGAAATGCGCGTGATCTTGTGTTGGGATTGGAGGTGGTGTTGCCAGACGGTCGCATCTGGAACGGATTGCGCAGCCTACGCAAAGACAACACCGGCTATGACCTTAAGCACCTTTTCATCGGAGCAGAAGGAACGCTTGGTATCATTACTGCTGCGGTACTCAAATTAATGCCGCGTCCACAGTCGGAAGCAACCGCATGCGTTGCCGTACATGATCCCGCTGCTGCCGTTGCGCTGTTAGCTCATCTGCGCGCGAATTGTGGCGATACCATAGCAGCTTTCGAAATCATCTCCCGTTCATGTCTTGATCTGGTGTTCAAGCATGTCCCTGATACCTGTGAACCGTTTTATGGTTCTGTTCCACGCCATGAAAAAATCGTCCAGCATGAGTGGATCGTAATCACAAAATTGGTTGATGTCTTGCCGGTGCGGTTAGAAGACGCATTACGTACTGCGCTGAAATCATTTGGTGACGGTATCAACCAGTTCGAGATTACGACCGACAGCGATCATGCAGAACGTTGGTGGAAGCTGCGCAAAAACATCAGTGAGGCGCAAAAGATAGAGGGCATCAGTATCAAACACGATGTTGCCGTACCTGTCAGCAGTGTTGCGGCGTTTATCAGCCAAGCTAGTGATGCATTGCGCCATGCTTATCCGATGGTACGCATCGTTGCCTTCGGGCATATGGGCGACGGCAACATTCACTACAACATATCCATGCCTGATGCTGGGGAAAATAAGCAATTTATCGAGCAGCATGAGCCGGAGGTTAACCGTATCGTGTATGAAGTGGTCAATAGTTTGAATGGCAGCATCAGTGCCGAACATGGTTTGGGGCAACTCAAGCGTGAAGAGATCACACACTACAAGAGTAATCTCGAAATGGAATTAATGCGCAGCATCAAGCAAACGTTCGACCCGAAAGCACTGATGAATCCCGGTAAGGTGTTGTAATCTGGCAGTATCAATCAATTTTGGAATCGATTGTGTAAGCTTCAATTTGAGGTCACTAACGTGGTCTTATGCTGCGACATATCAAGAATGTGACGCTGGATGCATCAAGATGCACAAACCATCTTTGCTATGATTGAAATTCCACTCGTGCGGCAGTAAGTGGATAGCCCGATGCTTTCTGTTAGAATGTGCGCCGATATCGTATCTGTTTGTTGTTGATTCGCCGTAGCGCTGCTTCACTTTTTGGTGAATCGGGTCTGACGGCCAGCGTGTAATCGACACAAAACGAGTGCGATGGAATGTACCGTATCAACGCGCTGCCAATGTGCAGGTCAGCAGGTCCTATGAGGTACGAAGCTTGTGATGCATATCGTATGCATAGTCCATCGAGCTTTCTATTGTCCATTTAACGCTGGGCAATGTATCGTCATTTCTGTCTTTCCCACGCATATCTTGTCTGCGCCCATTTAATTTATAAAGGGTAGCTATGGGTCGTATTACATCAACTAAGTTTGTTAAATATTTTTTATCGGCGGCATTTTTATTGAGTGGCATAGCGTTAATTGACATATCACATGCAGAACCTGTGTTGCGCGTGTCTGCTATCCCGGATGAATCGCCTACCGAGTTACAGCGAAAATTCAAACCGCTGGGCGAGTATCTGGAAGAAAAGCTGGATATGAAAGTGGAATTCACACCAGTGAGTGATTACTCAGCATCCGTGGAAAGTCTGGTAAACAATAAGTTGGATTTAGTGTGGTTTGGCGGCTTCACTTTTATCCAAGCCAAGGTGCGCAGCAACAATCAAGTCATCCCGTTGGTGCAACGAGAAGAGGACGAAAGGTTTAAGTCTGTTTTTATCACTTCCCAAAATGACATCACGAATTTGCAAGATCTAAAGGGTAGGACATTTGCATTCGGGTCGGAGTCTTCCACTTCGGGGCATCTGATGCCACGCGCTTATATGCTGGCTGCCAATATCTATCCTGATACCGACCTGAAGCGCGTTGCCTATTCTGGTGCGCATGATGCTACAGCAGCCGCTGTAGCAGGTGGCAAGGTGGACGCTGGGGCGCTGAATATCTCCGTATGGGAGAAATTGTTGTCACAAGGCAAAGTGGATGTGAATGATGTTCATGTGTTCTACACCACCCCCGGCTATTTTGATTATAACTGGACTGTGCGATCCGACATGGATCCGGTATTGCGTGAGAAGTTGGCTGAAGCATTCCTTGCACTGGACAGGAATAATCCGCACGATAAGAGTATCCTCGATCTGCAACGTGCTACGCGTTTTATTCTGACCAAGGCTGCAAACTACAGTGAGATTGAGACCGCGGCACGTAACGCAGGACTGTTGAAATAGCATGGTTTTTGAGCTACGTGACATCAGTGTGCAGCATGACGCTGCCGGACATAATGCTGCATTCCATGCGTTGGTTGATGTCAAACTGTCGATCAAGCAGGGCGAGCAGGTTGCGCTGGTCGGTCCGTCCGGCGCTGGCAAGACGTCCTTGTTACACACTATGGCCTGCGCCCATAAAGCCGAATCCGGTGAGCTGGATATTTTTGGCCAAGACCCATGGACGCTGGGTCATGCCCAGCGACACGCACTTCGCGCGCGATTGTTTCTCGCTCCTCAGACGCCGCCACTTCCGCCGAGACAACGGGTTGTGACAGCAGTTCTTGCAGGACGCTTACCACAGTGGAGTATTCGGCAAGCAATCACTTCGCTGCTCAAGCCAAGTGATCCCGATGCCGCTTATGATGCATTGGAGCGTTTCAACATTCAGGACAAATTATATGAGCGAGTGGATCGCCTGTCGGGTGGCGAACGACAGCGTTGTGGATTAGCCCGCTTGCTGATATCACAAGCTGAGGTATTGCTGGTGGATGAACCCTTGTCAGCGTTGGATCCGACGCTGGCTTTGCAATCATTGACCACCCTGCAACAGGAAACGACACGCCGCAACGCCACATTAATTTGCAGCCTTCATCAGATCGAACTTGCGCTCAGCAATTTTCCGCGCATTGTGGGGCTGCGTGATGGACGTATCGTTTTTGATGCGCCCCGAGCAGAAGTGTCGGATGTGATGATAGAAGCGCTGTATCAGAATGACAGACAGACCGAGCCTGACGATCATACCGCCGCACATACTGACACACATCTCGAACACCAATTCTGAGTATATGACCTTCAGCGATACTTTAGAGCAGCATCCCGACCCTTCGTGGCGTGGCCGCGTCACGGCCATACTGGTTGCATTACTTCTGCTGTGGCCCATGCTGGTCGTGAGTGAGTTCAAGCCGTGGGAATTGCTTGACGCACGTAGCCTGGGGGCAACCTGGCAATTTTTATCTGGATTTTTTCCGCCAGCGCATTCACGAGAGTTCCTGATGCTGATCTTGGCAGCAACGTGGCAGACTGTTGCAATAGCGACAGCGGGTCTCACACTGGCACTGTTAGGTGCCATTCCGCTGACATTGCTGGCAACAGAAACTTTGTCGGTCTCGCGCATGGAGTCTGGCAGGATGCGATTCTTCAGTTCGGGCATCAGACAGTTAGTGCGCTGGTTGCTTGTGTTGCTACGTAGCGTGCCTGAGCTGGTGTGGGCGTTGCTGCTGGTGCGCATCGTCGGCCTAGGTTCGACCGCAGGTGTACTGGCAATCGCTCTGACGTATAGCGGAATGCTCGGCAAAGTCTATGCAGAGATTCTGGAATCTTCGGAGACCCATGCTACCCAATCGTTGCTGAGAAATGGCAGCGGTCGTTTGGGCGCGCTGCTCTACGGTTCTCTGCCAGCGTCGGTCTCCGAGCTTGTTTCCTACACCGCTTTCCGGTGGGAGTGCGCGATCAGAGGTTCGGTAGTTATGGGGTTTGTCGGAGCTGGCGGGATAGGTCAGCGGATGGATGAATCGATGAAGATGCTGGCGGGCAATGAGGTTTCCACGATATTAATCGTCTTTGTGCTGTTGGTTGCATGTGCTGATGCGGTCAGTAAATATCTACGCAAACGACTGGGCTGATATGAACCGCCGCCGCCCTTCTTCACTGCCCGTTATCAGTCCTGCCACCATCGCGTTGTTGCTGGGGTTGGTGAGCCTGATTAGCGCCAGCTTTTATACATTGGCAATCCGGTGGGATGAACTCTTCACTGTCGAAGCTGCGCGGTCTGCTATGGAGTTTCTACTTGGCTTTGCACCGCCCGAATTGGCTTGGCCATTTTTAATAAAGATCGCTGACAACACATTAGAAACATTGTCCATGTCTGTATTAGGAACAATCGTTGCAGTTGTTTCGGGACTCGCATTGGCAATACCTGCAAGCGGCAGGTTTGGTAATCTTGAACGCAGATTTTCCCGTCTGCTACTGAATATATTGCGCTCGATACCCGAGCTGGTCTGGGCAGTTATTCTGTTGATCGCGGCAGGGCTAGGTCCGTTTGCAGGAACGTTAGCACTGGCGGTTCATACGACCGGTGTGTTGGGGCGTCTTTTTGCAGACGCATTGGAAAACCTGCCACACGGCCCGGAAGCTACCCTGCGTGTTAACGGTGCAAAGCCCGTTGCAGCATTCTTTTATGCAGTGCTTCCACAAGCTTTGCCGCAATTCATGTCGTATACACTATATCGTTGGGAGAACAATATCCGAGCGGCTACCATCCTTGGGATAGTCGGCGCGGGTGGATTGGGGCAAATGCTGAAGTATCATCTTTCACTATTTCAAATGCAGCAGGCTGCCAGCGTCATCATCGCGATGCTGCTGCTGATTGCACTGGTTGATGGCGCAAGCTTTTGGCTGCGACATAGATTAACTGGCAACTAATCTTTAAATGGTAGCTAACTTAGATCCTTTCGGCGTATTGACTAATAGTTTCTCCACATTGATTACAATATACAAATGACCAGTCGATTTGATCAAGAGGTATCGCGCGCAGGGACTGCTAGTTTTAAATACGACGGGCGGCAGGCCTTGTTCGGGCGCGACGATGTTATCCCCCTTTGGATAGCAGATATGGATTTTGCTGTGCCTGAGGCGGTGCAACATGCATTGTCCGAGCGGGCGATGCATCCTATCTACGGCTATACCGCTTTTCCCGAAAGTTTGTATGAGTCACTGATGAGTTGGACAGCTAAGCGTTACAGCTGGACGGTGGCGCGAGAAGCTATCTCAATGTGTCCGGGTGTGGTGCCTTCGTTGCATGCGTGCATTATGGCGCTGACGAAAACAGATGAAGCAGTCATCGTGCAACCGCCGGTCTATGCGCCATTCATTGCAGCACCGGAAATCACTGGACGAAAGATATTGCTGAACCCGCTCAAGCAGATTGATAGCAGATACGAATTCGACTTAGATCATCTGGCGCAATGCGGCGCGCAGGGCGGGCGATTGCTGTTGTTATGTTCGCCGCATAATCCAGTAGGACGTGTTTGGGAACAAAAAGAATTACAACAGTTGTTGGCAGTCTGTCGTCAATGGAACATCACCGTGGTGTCCGATGAGATACATGCTGATCTGATTTATGCTGAATACAAGCATACCCCGTTGGCAAAATTGGACCATGATGGCGTGAATATCATCACGGCTGTTGCACCGAGCAAGACGTTCAATATTCCCGGTATGGGACTTTCAGCATTGATCGTTCCGCAACAAATAGACCGAGCAGCGATCAACAAGGCATTTGATACTTTGCATGTCAGTGCGACCAATCCGTTCAGCATTGCTGCATTTGAAGCGGCCTATTGGAATGGTGCGGCATGGCTGGATGAGTTGATGGATTATTTGGCTGGAACGCGTGATTTCGTCAGAGATTTCACGCGGCAACATTTGCCGAATATCAAGATGATCGAACCGGAAGGCACTTATTTAGTGTGGCTGGATTGTCGTGAAATGAAGATGAGTGACAAGCAACTCAAGCAGTTTTTTGTAAATGAAGCATGCGTGGGTTTAAGTCCTGGCATGGTTTTCGGTAAACAAGGCAGTGGCTTCATGCGTATGAATATCGCTGCACCGCGTAGCACCATTGCTACGGCTTTAGAAAACATCGCAAATGCAGTTCACGCGAGAATATAGCTGCGATCAAACTTTTCCGAATCGCAACACCAGCCAGATACCGCCCAGAATCAGCAATGATGAGAGTGCCAACGCGATGGTGAGTGATTCATTCAGTACGAGTATGCCACCCAGCGCTGCTAATATCGGTGCGCTCAGTTGCACCGTTGAAGCGGTCATCGCACGGATATGTTGCAGCACGCGATACCACAACACATAGCCCAACCCGGACGCGAATGCGCCTGACAGCATGGCATATACTATGCCTTGTGTATCCATATTCAGCCATGGCAAGGCGATTGCAGGCAGGAGTAGCGCCAGCGGTGCGGCACGAATAAAATTTCCTGCAGTTGCGGCGGCAGGGTCGGTTTGCCCGCGACCCAGCAAGGAATATACCCCCCATGCGATACCGCTTAACAACATCAAGATGGCGTCCAGAGCCGATGGGGTTTCTGCACTGGGCAATACTAGTATCAGCAATCCGGCTACTGCGGCTGTAAAGCCCAGACTTTGCAGGTGACTCATACGTTCACCAGCGAAAAATCCGGCAAGAATCATGGTGAACTGTACTGCGCCGAATAGCATTAATGCACCGGCACCGGTGTTGATGGTGCGGTAGGCAAAAGAGAACATGGCTGCATAGATAAATAAGGCCAGAGCGCTGTGCCAATTGCCGTGTTTGAGTGGGGAGCGTTGTTGAATGCGCATCAGCAACCACAACATTGCAGCACCGGACAGGATGCGTATCGAGGTGAAGCTGGCAGCATCGATTGCAGTCTCTTTAAGCGCCATCCGACATAGCAGCGAATTGGCTGCAAAAGCTGTCATGGTAAGTGCCGTGAGGACAAACAGTCGTGCCAGGGGCATTGCCATGATGTTTAACGTACTGTTCGGGGGAGGTGTCGGGGTTCGCTGGCGTTCAGGCTCAGGTAGTGAATGTTGAATAAGCCCTCGCTGTCACTCCACTGCATTTTGGGATGCCACCCGGCTTGTTTAGAAAGCGCATGGAATTCATCCGGTGTGTATTTATATGAATTTTCAGTGTGTATGGTTTCGCCGGGTTCAAAATGGAATGTATCGCCATTCAGCAAAATTTGTTGTTTGTGTTTGCTGACCAGATGCATTTCGATGCGGCCTATCTCTGCGTTGTAATACGCGTAGTGCTCAAATCCATTTTCATTAAGTTCAGCACCCAGCTCGCGCTGCATACGGCCGAGCAAATTCAGGTTGAATGCTGCGGTATGTCCGCTGGCATCGTTGTAGGCGGCATTTAATATCTCGGGAGATTTTTTGCTGTCCACGCCGATCAGCATTGCGCCATCTTCACCAACCAGATGCGCCATCTGACGCAGCAAGTCATGTGCTTCTTGCGGGGTGGAATTGCCGATGGTGGAGCCGGGAAAGAACACGACTTGCCGTTGGCTATCGATATCATTCAGCTCAAGAGAGGGCATGCAGGTGTAGTCTGCATGCACAGGCTTCATCTGTAATGCAGGAAACATGGCTTGCAGGCGTTGAGTGCTTTGCCTCAGATGCGGTTCGCAGATATCGACCGGGGTATAGGACGCATCCTGTTCAAGATGTTTTAATAATAAAGGTGTTTTGGTGGCACTGCCGCTACCGAGCTCGATTATGTTAGAAGAGGTGCCGATCACCGTCGCCATTTGTTCACCGAAGGTTTCGAGTATGCCTGTTTCGGTGCGGGTCGGATAATACTCAGGCGTAGTGCAAATCATGTCGAAAAGTTTCGAACCTTGTGCATCGTAAAAGAACTTGGGCGGGATACTTTTTGGACTGAGGCATAAGCCGTCACGTACGGTATTCAGGAAATCATCGTTATCTGTCTGAGGCTCTGGGATAGGTGATTCGTTGCGCATTAAATGTCCTCCGCTAAGCGAAGACCGGAGAACATCCACCGATCTGACGCTCGAAAAAAATTACGATAGCTGGCACGTATGTGATCTTGTGCTGTGACACAACATCCGCCCCGTAACACCATCTGCTCGCTCATGAACTTACCATTATATTCACCCAGGGTACCGGATAGCGGCTTAAAGCCGGGATACGGCAAGTAGGCACTTTGCGTCCATTCCCACAAATCGCCGAACATCTGTGCAAGACCTGCTTGTTGTGCCGGCTGCGGGACATATAAGTCTGAATCCAGAAAATTTCCTGTGATGGTTTGTGTGCTGGCAGCGTGTTCCCACTCTGCCTCAGTCGGTAAACGTTTTCCCGCCCATCGAGCATAAGCATCTGCTTCGTAATAACTCAAGTGCGATACTGGCTCATCTAGTCGCAGGTCATGCGCGCCAGTGAGATCGAAATGTCGCCAAACATCGTCTTCTTTGAACCAGTACAAAGGTGCCTGCCAATTATGGGTGTTGAGGGTGTGCCACGCGTCCGAAAGCCACAGATCGACCTGACGATAGCCGCCATCTTCGATGAACCCCATATATTCCCCATTGCTGACCAGTCGTGTCGCAAGACGGAAGCCCTGCAATAGTGTCTGATGCTTTGGACGCTCGTTGTCGTAAGAAAAGCGACTTCCATCATGACCGATTTCAACCACGGAGCTGGAAAATTTCTGCCAGCTACTATCTGGCAGAGTCAGATCGACAATTGGTGAGGGTGTAGCTTGATAGACAGGTTGAAGCGGATTGATGGAAAAATTGTATAGCGTATCCATCAGTAATAACTCTTGATGTTGTATCTCGTGCTCAGTTCCTAACTGCAATCTGGTCAGAATCTCTTCAATATCTTGTTCCGGTAGGCGGGACATTAGTTCCATTAACGCTACATCGACGTGTTTGCGATATTGATACACTTCGGCGACAGTGGGGCGGGAAAGCATGCCGCGTTGAGGGCGGGGATAAAAAGTCCCTGCCGTTTCATAATATGAGTTGAATAGATGTGCGTATGATTTCTGAAAAGCGCGGTAGCCAGTAGCATACGGGATCAGGATGAAAGTCTCAAAAAACCAGGTTGTATGCGCAAGATGCCACTTGGGCGGGCTGGCAAATTCACTGGCTTGTATGCAGTAATCTTCAGTTTCCAATGGTGCGCATAGCAACTCACTGCGCGCTCGTACAGCCTGAAAACGGTCTATGGCAGTGATTGCTCGAGCACCTGTATTGGGTAGACTCATTTCCATAAAATTATTCTTCCACTGTTATGCCATGCCAAAAAGCCACATGATCCTTGATTCGGGAAGCCATGTTTGAAGGGTCGGGGTAGTACCACGCGGCATCTTTGTTTATCTCACCATCTACTTCGACATCATAATAGTTTGCTTCGCCTTTCCATACGCAATATGAATGATTATCGCTTGCGTTCAGGTATTCGAGTTTTACTGATGAAATTGGGAAATATATGTTGCCCTCGACACGTTGCACTTCGGTTGAGGGCGCTGCGGCAATGACTTTATTGTTCCAGATGGCTTTTGGCATGGTGTTCTCCAATTCGTTGGTTAAATAGTTGAAGCTGCCGAGGTTTGACGTGCCAAGTAGTGCAAAGCTTACAACAAGCCATAAAAGTTAACTAGCATTGACTGTACTCTTATTATCGATATGAAGGAGAAATCAAGGCAGCCCGAAGCGCGCAATCGAAAACTTGCCAAATATTAGCCAACCCTAATACAATGGTGGCGCACTCAATCTATCGTGATCGTGTTTGTCGCGCCACAAAATGCTCTGTCAGGATAAAGGATGAAATCAAGCAAAATACTATGGGTGGTCGCCATCATGTTGGGTGTGCTGTTTGCTGTTCAACAATTGCAGGAAACTGGCGGTGTTGATGTGAAGACGGCTCAAAGTATGAATCAGCAGGGGGCACTCTTATTGGATGTGCGTGAGCTTAGCGAGTATGCTGAAGTTCATGCACCTGACGCAAAGCTTATTCCATTGGGTCAATTGGACTCACGCTTGCAGGAGATCACGACTTATAAAGATAAACCTGTCTTGGTGGTTTGTCGATCTGGCGGGCGATCTGCACGGGCGGTATCTATCCTGCAAGATGCTGGGTATAGCCAGGTCAGCAATGTGAATGGGGGAATGAATGCTTGGGAGAGTGAGGGCTTGCCCGTCATCAAGCAGTAAGCTCCTGATAAAAGTCTGTGATAAATTCGTCTGTGGTTTACATCAAGAGCCGATGTGCGAGATGCTATAATCCGCGCCTCTTAAAAGGTGCAGTTTCATGTCTGTTGTATTAAATTTTAAATCCCATTTATCAGAGTTGTTCGCCCAAGCGTTACGTGAAGTTGCGCCTGAGTCAGCTGATACGGCTATTCTGATCGAGCGTCCCAAGCAGGCGGCGCATGGCGATTATTCCTGCAATCTGGCGATGCAGCTTGCCAAGCCATTACGCAAGTCACCGCGCGAGATCGCGAATGCATTGATTACAGCGCTTCCCGAAACTGACTTCATTGATAAGGTGGAGATCGCAGGTGCGGGTTTTATCAACGTGTTCATTGCGACAGCAGCTAAACAACAGGCAGTGCATGGCGTGTTGCAAGCGGGAGCCGGATACGGGCATGTAACAACAGGGCAGGGCCGGAAGATTCAGGTTGAGTTCGTTTCGGCCAATCCGACCGGGCCACTGCACGTCGGGCACGGGCGTGGCGCGGCGGTGGGCGACTGTCTGAGCCGTGTGTTGCACGCCGCGGGTTGGAATGTGACCCGCGAGTTTTATTACAACGACGCTGGCGCACAGATCGACAACCTGACGTTGTCGGTGCAATTACGCTGCAAGGGACTGGCGCCGGACGACCCGGCTTGGCCTGAGGGTGGTTATCGGGGCGATTACATCTTAGATGTAGCGAATGCCTATATGGCCGGGGAAACAGTCGAGGCCGATGACCAAAACACCACTGCTAAGGGTGATGCGGATGACGCAGAGGCGATCCGACATTTTGCGGTGGCGTATCTGCGCCGCGAACAGGATATCGATCTACGTGCTTTTGAGGTTGAGTTTGATGTGTTTGCACTGGAATCTGCGCTTTATAGTGAGGGTAAAGTAGAGGCTGCGGTCAATGCGCTGATTGCCAGTGGGCATACCTATGAGCAGGACGATGCGTTGTGGTTGCGTACCACCGATTTTGGCGATGATAAAGATCGGGTGATGCGCAAGACAGACGGAGGCTATACATACTTTGTGCCCGATGTGGCATATCATCTAGATAAATGGCAGCGCGGTTTTGTGCGTGTGGTCAACGAGCAGGGCGCAGATCACCACTCTACGATCACAAGGGTGAGAGCCGGGTTACAGGCGTTGGATAAAGGGATTCCGAAAGGCTGGCCTGAATATGTATTGCACCAGATGGTAACGGTATTGCGTGATGGTCAGGAAGTGAAAATATCCAAGCGCGCAGGGAGCTATGTCACGCTGAGAGATTTGATCGACGAAGTGGGTTGCGATGCGACACGCTATTTCCTAGCTGCACGTCATCCGGATTCGCAATTGGTGTTCGATATTGATCTGGCAAAATCCAAGAGCAATGAGAACCCGGTGTATTACATCCAATACGCTCATGCCCGAATCAGCGCGGTTTTGGCACAGTGGGAAGGAGATAATAAGGCATTGTTAGCGGCGAATGTCGGCCTGCTGGATAGCGAGTACGAAACGATCCTGCTACAGCGAATGATCGATTTTCCTCAGGTGATCGAGAGTGCTGCACAAGAATTGGCGCCACACATAATTGCGTTCTACCTGAGGGAATTGGCGGCTGATTTCCACAGTTACTATAATGCGTCGAGATTTTTGGTCGAAGACGATGCACTTAAGGTATCGCGTCTGGCATTGATCTCAGCAGTGGCACAGGTGATGCGTAACGGGTTGGTTCTGTTGGGCGTGAGCGCTCCCGCAAAAATGTAATGTACAAGGGATTATGAGCAGGTATTCAGGAAGCAAGTCTTCATCATCACAGGGGTCAAGTCAATTTTGGGCAGGTGTGCTGGTCGGGATGGTGATCGGTGCGGGTATAGCCGCTGTATTCACTTGGTACAGGATGAAATCGCCCAGCCCCTATCTGAAGGAGTTGCCAGTTGCTGAGCCGTTTAAGTTGCCAACGATGCCGGAAAGGTTGCCATCGAGCGAGCCTTTAGCAGATAGTGATGGTAAACCGCGCTTTGAGTTCTATGACATGCTAACAAACATGCAAGGTGATAAAAGCTACCAGTTCTCTAGGCCGGTTGAGCCAAAGCCGTTGAAAAAAAAGCCTGCAGCTAAGTATGTGCCTCAGATATTGCAAATAGGTTCATTCACAGCGCAGTCAGATGCGGAAAAGCTTAAGGCAAATTTGGCACTGGTCGGGGCTGAGGCGCATATTGAGGCGGCGAATATCCCTAATAGGGGTGTGTATTACCGCGTACGACTTGGGCCGTACAATAGTGATGCTGAAATGAATAAAATGCGTACTTTTTTGAAACAAAATGACATTAGTAGTACACCAATGCGTGTGCAGTAGCGTTTAACATCTTGAACCTTCTAAGGAGTGATTAATGAAAAATGTGAAGAATATGATGAGAAGTATCATTTTATTTGCGGTGATGATGATCATCGGAGGCACGGCCTCGGCTGCGATAGTGGAGGGCAGGGATTACACTGTATTGTCAAACCCACAACCCTCTAGCGGGAAAAATATCGAGGTGCTTGAGTTCTTTTTCTATGGTTGTTCGCACTGTTACAACCTACATCCGCATTTGGAAAAATGGAAGAAAGAGAAGCCTGCAGGTGTGGAGATGAAGTATGTGCCGACCATTTTCCGTTCCTCAATGGAGCCGATGGCGCGAACCTTCTATGCGCTTGAATCAATTGGAAAATTGGAGCTGTTGAATGAGCCGCTTTACAAGGCATGGAACGTGAATAACATGCGATTGTTTGAAGAAGAAAAAATTGCTGATTTTGTCGTTTCACAGGGTGTGGATCGAGCGAAGTTTTTGGCGGCATACAACTCATTCTCGATGCAAAGCAGCGTGTCCCGCGCCAGACAAATGACGCGTAGCTATATGATTCAGGGTACACCTACGCTGGTCGTGGCAGGAAAATACGCTATATCCGGTTTGCAGCCTGCGGATACTGTCCGTGTGCTGAGTGAGGTGATTGAACTCGCTCGTAAGGACAAAGGTCGCTAAGAACACTGTCTAGCATTGGTGAATCAGGAGAAAAATAGGCCACTTCGTGTGGTGATCACCGGTGCTTCCAGCGGGATAGGTCTAGCACTTGCCCGCCAATATCTGCATCAAGGTGCACATATTGCCACCTTTGCTAGGCGCGGTGATATGTTGCAGATGCTTGCGGTGGAGTTTCCTGAGCATGTTTCATGTTATGCGATCAACGTGTGTGACGTGTCCGCAGTACAAGGCGCTTGCGAAGATTTTATGTCGCGGGTTGGTGTGCCTGATGTTGTCATCGCCAATGCAGGTGTGAGTGTCGGGACACTGACCGATTATGCGGAAGATATCGAATCCTTTCGTCAGGTGATGGATACTAATGTAATCGGCATGGTGAATATTTTTCATCCATTCATCTCACCCATGCGACAGACAGGGCACGGGACAATGGTTGGTATTGCCAGCGTGGCGGGTTTCAGGGGCTTGCCAGGAGCGGGTGCCTATTCTGCCTCAAAAGCGGCAGCTATTTCATACCTTGAATCGTTACGTGTAGAGTTGCATGGAAGCGGCGTAAAGGTTGTCACGATTTGCCCGGGCTATATTCGCACACCGATGACTGTGGCGAATCCGTATCCCATGCCTTTCATACTTGACGTAGATGTGGCTGCCGGAAGAATGGTGAGCGCAATCAAGCGACAATCTGCATTCTCAGTCATTCCTTGGCAAATGGGGTGGGTTGGATTCTTGCTGAAAAGGTTGCCACGCTGGTTGTATGACCGATTGTTTGCAAAAGCACCTCATAAACCTCGTCAGTCTGAGAAACTGTGAACTTTAGTAGGTTATGGCAGTGTATCCCATATAGCATAAAACCTTGCAGGTTGGGGCTTCTAAAGCAAATCTGCTTTGCCAAATGAGCCATATTTCTGTATTCTTGAACTCTGTTCGACAAATTCTGTCCAACGTCCACGGCTTAAGAGGCCTATTTCAACCCGTCAATATTTAAGGAAGTTACAATGAAAATCATTTTTACGCTGTTGGCCTTGGCAACGGTTGCTGTTTCAGGTGTCTCTGTTGCAGCCTCACAAACAGATTCTTCAGTTATTCAGTTGGCTGCAGCTAAATATCCTAACGAAGGTAAAGTACTGGATGTAATCGACACTTCTATGTATACCTACTTGCAAGTGTCTTCTAACAACGGTGCTGTTTGGATTGCAGCTTCAAAAGTTAGCGTTCCTAAAGGTGCAACAATCGGTTATGGCAGAGGCGCTGTGATGAAAAATTTCTACAGCAAGACGTTGAACAAATCCTTTGAAACAATCATCTTTTTGGATAAAGTGGAAATTATCAAGTAATAAGCTGCATGCTCGCACTATAAAAAATCCCCAGCATGATCTGGGGATTTTTTTGTTTGATAAAAACGTGCCATACCAAGATTAACCAGATAGTTTCCGCTTCAACACATCATTCAATTGAGCCGGGTTAGCCTTCCCTTTGCTGGCTTTCATGGCCTGGCCGACGAAGAATCCGAACAACTTTTCTTTGCCCCCGCGATACTCGTCGACTTTATCGGCATTGTTGGCGAGGATTTCATCTACCAGAGTTTCAATCGCTCCTGCATCTGAAACCTGCTTCAGCCCCTTAGCATCAATGATCTCATCGGCATTGCCGCCTTCCGCCCACATAGTGCGAAACACTTCTTTTGCGCCAGAATTCGAGATGGTGTTGTCAGCAATACGCTTGAGCATCCCCCCAAGTTGTTGCGCATTGATCGGACACTGAGTGATATCCATGCCATCACGGTTTAGCTGCGCGCTGACTTCGCCGATGATCCAATTAGCACAAATCTTCGCATGGCTAGGTGCTTCGGCTAAGGCTGCTTCAAAAAAATCAGCCATCTCAAGTGATGAGGTGAGTAAGCTGGCATCATAGGATGACAAGCCAAGATCGTTGATGTATCGCGACTGCTTATCATTCGGAAGCTCGGGTAGCGTGGCGCGCATCTTCTCGATCCATGCCGGTGAGATTTCAAGCGGCAACAAATCCGGATCGGGGAAGTACCGATAATCGTGCGCATCTTCTTTGCTGCGCATCATGCGTGTCTCACCACTGTCCGGGTCGAACAGAATGGTCGCTTGCTGTACTTCACCGCCGCTTTCGATCGTGTCGATCTGCCACTGCACCTCATAGTCAATGGCTTGCTGCATGAATTTGAATGAGTTCAGGTTCTTGATTTCACGTCGCGTGCCTAATGGTTCACCAGGACGGCGTACGGATACGTTTACGTCACAGCGGAAAGAACCTTCCTGCATATTGCCATCACTGATGCCGATCCAGCGCACTAAGGTGTGCATGGTTTTGGCATAGGCCACTGCTTCAGCGGCAGAGCACATGTCGGGTTCCGAGACTATTTCTAATAACGGAGTTCCGGCACGATTCAAGTCGATACCAGTCATGCCGTGAAAGTCGCCATGTAATGATTTTCCTGCGTCTTCTTCAAGATGTGCGCGGGTGATGCGCACTGTTTTTTCATATGGTTTTGCATTCCCAGAAAGTGGCTCGACCAGAATTGGAAGTGCGCCCTCACCGACAACGGGTAAATCGAATTGACTGATTTGGTAACCTTTGGGCAGGTCAGGATAAAAATAATTCTTACGGGCAAACACTGATCGCGGTGCGATGTGCGAACCCGTTGCAAGGCCGAATTTGATCGCGCGCTCAACAGCGCCTTTGTTCAGCACCGGCAATACACCCGGCAACGCAATGCTCACTGAATCCGCCTGAGTGTTTGGCTCGGCACCATAGTTGGTCGAAGCACCGGAAAAAATTTTAGTGTTGGTCGAAAGCTGTGTGTGTATCTCCAGCCCGATGACGATTTCCCAAGTCATTTCTTTGTCTATCCCTTTTGGTCTTTATAGCACTTGCGGCGTGCGATTGTGCCAATCGGTAGCCAGTTGATATTGGTGGGCAACATTCAGCATACGCGCTTCATCAAAGTAGTTGCCGATGATCTGTAGGCCTACCGGCATGTCGTTGTTGCCAAAACCACACGGGATGGACATGCCGGGTAGGCCGGCAAGGTTGACCGCGATGGTGTAGATATCTGACAAATACATCTGTACGGGATCGTCGCCTTTTTCACCTAACTTGAATGCTGTCGAGGGTGAAGTCGGCCCCATGATGATGTCGCAATGTTTATAGGCTTCAGTGAAGTCCTGCGCGATAAGGCGGCGAATCTTTTGCGCTTGTAAATAATAGGCATCGTAATATCCATGACTCAGCACATAGGTGCCAATCATGATGCGACGCTTCACTTCTTCGCCAAAGCCTTGTGCGCGACTCTTTTCATACATGTCGGCAAGATCATCATATTCAGGAGCACGATACCCATAACGTACCCCGTCGAAGCGCGACAGATTGCTTGAAGCCTCTGCGGGTGCTAACACATAATAAACTGGGACAGAAAGCTTGGAGTTCGGTAGGCCGATATCAACGACGGTTGCACCTAGTTTTTTATATTCTCCGATAGCGGCTTCAACGGCTTGTGCCACATCGTTACTCAAGCCTTCGGCAAAAAATTCCTTTGGCAGGCCGATACGTAACCCGTCCAGTGGCTTGCTCAAGTCACGCGCGTAATCTTCTTTGTCGCGCTGCAATGAAGTGGAGTCACGTTCATCGAATCCTGCCATCGTGTTGAGTAACAGTGCGAGGTCTTCTGCGCTTCTCCCCATAGGGCCAGCTTGATCAAGGCTGGAGGCAAACGCGATCATGCCGAAACGTGAGCAAACGCCGTAAGTCGGTTTCAGACCGGAGATGCCGCAAAGTGCCGCCGGTTGGCGGATGGAGCCGCCGGTGTCGGTGCCGGTAGCTGCGGCACACAGGCGTGCTGCGACCGCAGCAGCGGTGCCCCCTGATGATCCACCGGGGACATTCCCGGTATTCCAAGGGTTTTTAACAGTACCGTAATGTGATGTCTCATTCGACGATCCCATCGCGAATTCATCCATATTGGTCTTGCCGATATTGATTGCACCAGCGTTGTTGAATTGCTGGATGATGTGAGCATCGTAGGGCGAGACGAAATTATGCAGCATCTTCGAGCCGCAGGTGGTCAGCCAGCCCTTTGCACAGAAAATATCCTTTTGAGCGATGGGGATACCTGTTAGTGCTTCGCCTTTTCCGGCGGCAATGCGTGCATCTGCCTCGCGTGCTTGTGCCAAAGATATATCAGGATTTACGGTGACGTAAGCGTTGAGGCTCGGATTGAGCTTGGAGATATTGTCTAGATAGAGTTGGGTTAACTCTACGCTCGATATTTCTTTGGCGCGCAATGCATTGCCGAGTTGTTTCAGTGTGGATTCAAACATGGCTGATTATTCGATTACTTTAGGGACAAGATACAAGCCGTTTTCGACCTGTGGTGCAACGGCTTGAAAGGCTTCGCGCTGATCGTTTTCTGTGACGTTGTCTTCGCGCAGCCGTTGGGACACGTCTTGAGCATGAGACATGGGTTCGATGCCAGAGGTGTCAACGGCCTGCATTTTCTCAATCAAATCGAAAATGCCGGATAGCTGCTCACGTGCGGATTCGATTTCCTGAGCGTTCATCGACAATCGGGCTAGACGAGCGACTTTCTGGACATCAGTAGTGGTTAATGACATAGCAAAAACTTTATTAGAATAAGTCTAATAGGGTATCATACAAGGCATTATTGATACATCTCTCTGAGTAGACAGGACATAAAATGTTAGGAATTTTGAAAGGCTATTTTACGAACGATCTGGCAATCGACCTTGGTACCGCAAACACACTTATCTGGTTGCGTGGACAAGGGATTGTACTGGATGAGCCTTCTGTGGTTGCGATTCGCCAAGAAGGCGGGCCAAATGGTAAGAAAGTCGTCCAGCAGGTCGGGCTGGCTGCGAAACAGATGATGGGACGGACGCCGGGGAGTATTACCGTGATTCGTCCGATGAAAGATGGCGTGATTGCAGACTTTAACGTGACCGAATTGATGCTCAAGCATTTCATCAAAAAGGTATACAAGGCGGGTATTCTCAGCCCAAGCCCGCGTATCGTGATCTGCGTGCCCTGTGGATCGACTCAGGTAGAACGCCGTGCGATTCGCGAATCTGCAGTGGGAGCTGGCGCGCGTCGTGTGGAATTGATTGAAGAGCCTATGGCTGCCGCAATCGGTGCTGGTTTGCCGGTAGAGGATGCGACCGGTTCGATGGTGGTGGATATAGGTGGTGGCACGACTGAAGTCGGTGTGATGTCGCTTGGCGGTGCAGTCTATACAGGCTCTGTCCGGGTTGGTGGTGACAAGTTCGACGAAGCTATCATTAATTACATCCGCCGCAACTACGGCATGCTGATTGGCGAGACAACTGCGGAAGAAATCAAGAAGGCAATTGGCTCGGCTTTCCCGGGTAGCGAGGTGCGTGAGTTGGAAGTGACAGGGCGAAATCTTGCAGAGGGTGTGCCACGCAGCTTCACGATTTCCAGCAACGAAGTGCTCGAAGCGATGACCGATCCGCTGAATAATATAGTTAGTGCAGTCAAAACCGCCTTGGAGCAAACGCCACCTGAGCTGGGTGCCGATATCGCCAGCAAGGGTATGGTGCTGACGGGTGGCGGTGCGTTGCTGCGTGACTTAGATCGACTCTTGATGGAAGAAACCGGTCTACCTGTGCTGATCGCTGAAGATCCATTGACCTGTGTCGCTCGCGGGTCCGGTATGGCACTGGAATACATGGATAAGTCGACCAGCATCTTTACTACGGAGTAATTTACTGGAGAGTGTGGCTCGAATTGGGGGGTAGCACCTTCAAATATTCCCCATTACTTTCTATCTACTAGCAATGATGGACGGCACACGATCATTCAGATTTTTTAATCGCGGACCAAGCCCGGCAGTACGGCTCGGTTTTTTCGTGGTGCTGTCGATGCTGTTGATGTTCATTGACGTTCGTTATCGTTATCTTGAATCGGCACGCAGCGCCTTATCGGTGTTGCTAACGCCGGTGCAACGTCTTGCTGCGATGCCGGGGGAGCTGTGGAATTATACGGGTAACATTTTCATCACCCAGAGTGAGCAACATAAGCTCATGAAAGACAATGAAGCATTGCAATTGCAGCATCAAAGCGATGCCGCACAATTATCACGACTGCGCGCATTGGAACTGGAAAATCAGCAATTCCGCAAGCTGAATGATTTGCCGAAACGTAACAATCTTGCTCCGCAGCTAGCCGAAATTGTTTATGCGGAAAGTGATGTCTTCAGGCGCAGAGTGTTGGTCAGCAAAGGCGCAGACTCTGACATTAAGATCGGTCAGGTGGTGATGGACGATACTGGTATCGTGGGACAAATCACACGTGTCTATCCGGGCCTTTCTGAGGTAACACTGATTACTGAGAAAGACCATGCCGTGCCCGTCCAGATAGTACGCAACGGATTGCGTACTATCGTTTTTGGGTCAGGTGATATCAGTCACCTGTCTTTGCGCTATATGCCGGTAGATGCAAATGTCGAAGAAGGAGACATTCTGGTCACCTCAGGTATCGACGGCATATATCCACAGGGTATCCCCGTTGCGCATGTGATCAAGGTCGAACGCGATCCAGCCTATCCCTTTGCGAACGTTACATGTTTGCCGCTTGCTGGGGTCGACCGTCATCGTCACTTGTTAATCCTACCTGATCTGCCGAACATGCCCGAGCGACCAGTTCAAGACGCAGATGAGCGCGGCAAGGCGAAAGGATAATTAATGCCATATTCTTCCATGCACATCAGAGAAGAGATACAGCGACCTGTCAGCAATCTATTGATATTTGCAAGCTTGTTTGTTGCGCTATTTTTGAACGGCTTGCCATGGGGGGGCATCTGGCTGGCACTGAGGCCCGACTTTGTGGCAGTGGTGATGCTGTACTGGTGCACACATAAACCCTTGCGCATTGGTATCGGAATTTCTTGGGCTGTCGGGATGCTTGCTGATGTAGCGGATGCCAGCCTGTTTGGCCAACATGCCTTGGCGTATGCACTGCTCGGGTTTGGTGGTGTGATGTTGCACAGACGATTACAGATGTTTGATTTGCGCCAGCAAACAACACAGGTCATGGGCATCTTTGCAGTTGTTTATGCCGTTTATGCATTGGTTCACTGGCAGGTGAACGGTTATGTGGTGTGGACTTATTTTCTGGGCTGTCTGACATCGGCCTTATTATGGGCGCCGCTAAGCCTTTTTCTTCAATCCATGAGACAAAGTCGCGTGGAACGTGAACAGATATAGCACGCATCGTGAATGAAAAAGCTGCTCGAATATAAAAATCATCAACGGGAAATATTCCACTTTCAGCTACGCTTAGTGGTCAGCATCGGCTTTGTGATCGTGCTGCTGGCGATCTTGCTGACACGACTTTTCTATTTGCAGGTTTTAGGGCACGGTCACTATCAGACACTGGCGGAAAGCAATCGCATTGCAGTCGTCCCTATCGTTCCGAATCGAGGATTGATACTGGATCGTAACGGGGTAGAGCTTGCTCGAAACTATTCGGGATATACGCTTGAGATCAACCAGAACAAGACCTCGAATATTAATGCGACTATCGACGAACTTTCCCGACTCATCACTATTACGCCTAAAGATCGTAGACGTTTTAAGAAGCAACTAACTGAAAGTCGAAATTTTGAAACGTTGATGATACGAAATCGATTAAGTGATGAAGAAGTCGCGAAATTTGCAGCCCAGCAGTATCGCTTCCCTGGGGTAGAGATCAAGGCACGCCTTTTCCGCGATTATCCTTTTGGTGACAAGATGTCGCATCTACTCGGATATATTGGACGTATCAATCAAGCCGACGCAAAAAAATTGGAAGATAGCGAGCTTATTTCTAATTACCGCGGCTCGGATTACATCGGCAAAACAGGCTTGGAGCAAAGCTACGAAAAAGACCTGCACGGCACGACAGGGATAGAGCAGGTAGAGGTGGATGCAGGCAGTCGCGCAGTGCGGATCGTGTCTACAGCTTCTCCGATTTCAGGTAATACACTGATACTCAGCATTGATTCGATATTGCAGGAGATTGCAGAGCATTCTTTTGGGAGTCATCGTGGTGCGTTGGTCGCTATTGATCCGAATAACGGTGAGGTGCTGGCTTTTGTAAGCAAGCCCGGATATGACCCGAATCCTTTTATAGATGGAATTGATACACAGAGCTGGAATGAACTCAATAATTCTCCCGATGTGCCATTGAATAATCGTGCACTTCGCGGACAATATCCACCGGGATCTACTGTCAAACCTTACATGGCACTTGCGGGTCTGAAATATGGCATACGTACACCTGAATATTCCATCAGTGATCCTGGAGTCTACTACCTACCCGGTAGCAGCCGACAATACCGTGATTGGAAGGCTGGGGGGCACGGGAGTGTGAATTTGTTCAAGTCAATCGTGGTGTCATGTGACACATATTTTTACGGATTGGCGACTGACATGGGGATAGATAATATATTCAGTTATATGTCAGGTTTCGGTTTTGGTAAAAAAACCGGCATCGATCTTGAGGGAGAGACGTCTGGTTTACAGCCCTCGAAAGCATGGAAGAAAAGGCGATACAACGAGATATGGTATCCGGGCGATACGGTGTCAGTAGGTATCGGGCAAGGTTACACTTTGGTAACACCTACGCAAATGGCGATGGCTACCGCAACTTTGGCGAATAACGGTGTCGCGTATAAACCGCATCTGGTAAAAGAAGTGCGTAGTTCGCGTGTGGGTGAAAGCAGGGTAATTGCCAAAGAACCGTTATATGATTTGGATATTGATTCTGACCATCTTGATCTGGTCAAGCGTGCCATGATTGGAGTCACACAGCCTGGTGGAACTGCAGTTTATGCATCACTTGGTGCGCCGTATAAGATTGCGGGAAAAACAGGTACTGCTCAAGTGATCTCTATGAAGCAAGGTGAGGTATATGATGAAGAAAAAATCGACGAGAGACATCGAGATCATGCTTGGTTCATTGCTTTTGCTCCTGCGGATAAACCCAAGATCGCACTGGCAGTATTGGTCGAAAATGGTGGGCACGGTGGATCAACTGCTGCACCAATCGCACGCAAAGTGATGGACTACCACCTGCTTGGCAAGGTGCCAAAGCCTTTGCGCAATAGAATAGCCAAGGCGGGGGTGCAGCATGATTAAGCGATTGATTGCTCAACGTTTGATTGCGCATGTGGATAGCCCATTGTTATTGGGTATTGGGCTGATGCTCGTTACTAGTTTGATAGTTCTCTATAGCGCGGACAATGCGAGTTGGGGTCAGCCCATTAAGCAGCTTCTGAATATCGTTGTGGCACTAATCGGCATGTGGCTGGTTGCCAATCTACCGCTGCATTATCTGAAGCGCACTGCGGTACCTGTCTACATACTGGGTCTGGTGCTACTGATTGCAGTTGCGATGTTTGGTGAGATTAGTCACGGTGCAAGGCGCTGGTTGAATCTTGGTGTGATAACGTTGCAGCCGTCTGAATTGATGAAAATCGGTGTGCCGTTGATGATGGCATGGTATTTCGATAAAAACGAAGCCACGTTGACGCTGAAAAATTATTTCATCGCGACCTTACTTTTGCTTGTGCCGGTCGGATTGATCTTGCGTCAGCCCGATCTTGGTACTTCATTGTTAATCTCCGCGAGCGGATTTTATGTATTGTTTCTTGCCGGACTGAGCTGGCGTGTGATCGGTAGTTTGTTCGTCACAGGATTGGCGAGCGCACCGATACTTTGGTCGTTTTTACATGACTATCAGAAAGATCGCATCATGATGTTGTTTGATCCATCAAAGGATGCCCTAGGTAATGGATATCACACCATACAGGCGAGTATTGCGGTCGGATCTGGTGGCCTGTTGGGCAAAGGGTATCTGAACGGTACACAGACACACCTTGATTTTTTACCGGAACGCACAACAGACTTTATATTTGCGGTTTATTCTGAAGAGTTTGGTTTTATGGGGAATTTGATTCTATTGTCACTTTACGCGTTTGTAGTGATACGCGGATTCATCATTACCGGAAATGCTTCAACATACTTTACCCGTCTGATGGCTGGCTCAATCACTCTGACTTTTGCCACTTATACTTTCGTGAATATGGGAATGGTCAGTGGTATTCTGCCAGTAGTTGGTGTGCCCTTACCCCTAATAAGTTATGGAGGTACATCCATGCTGACCCTGTTGTTGGGTTTTGGTATGCTGATGAGTATAGAAACACACAAGAAATTGGTTAAAACATGATGGCAGTTATTCATGAATAACTGTATTTGGGAGATCGAATGAATAAGCAAGCTTTGGTATTGACGCTGGCAGCATTGCTGCTTTCCGCTTGTGGTACAACACAACAAACAGCTTTGCCTTCTGGCGGTGGTTATCTAGCGGGAGACGGTCCGGGTGATACGCCTAATAATCTTGATTCGATACCAAATGCAGTACCCCGTAATGAACCGCTACATCGCTACGCCAATCGTCCTTATGTTGCATTGGGTAAACAATACACACCGCTGACCAGCATAGGAGACTACAAAAAACGAGGTGTCGCATCCTGGTACGGAAAAAAATTCCACGGACAGCGTACTTCCAGCGGAGAGGTGTATGACATGTATGCTATGACTGCCGCACATCCGACACTGCCGTTACCCAGTTACGCAAAAGTAACGAATGTTTCCAATAATAAATCTGTCATTGTGCGTGTGAATGACAGAGGGCCATTTTTGCATAACAGGCTGATCGACTTGTCATATGTTGCTGCACACAAGCTGGGTATCGTAGGGGCCGGTAGCGGTGAAGTGGAAGTCGAAAGCATTATGCCCCCAGCAAAAATAAGCAGCATTGCTAAGCCCGGCATCGTGAGTCGCCCTCTTGAAGCCAGCATTCCGGCAACTGCACCAGACACTGTGTCGACTGCTCAGACGTCCACTCAGAGTAATATTGATAATGGGGTTTATCTTCAACTCGGCGCATTTGAATCAAAAGAAAATGCTGAAATATTTATGGAAAAGATACGTGAACAGCTTGGAGAAACAGATAAAGGGCTGAAGCTGTCCCGCAAAGAGAATATGACGCGTGTTCATATCGGTCCGTATGACAATCAAGTTGATGCAAGAAGTAGTGCAGAAAATCTGGAGGGAAAGCTTGGGATTAAACCCATGCTGAATTTGCCTTAAAGTAGGTTCAGTAAGAGCTGCTTTTAATATTCAACGGCTAGACTTTTTCTTTGCTCGAGGGTGAGCTGCATCATATGTCTTGCTGAGATATTGAAAGTCCAAATGGGTATATACCTGTGTAGTAGAAATACTGGCATGCCCCAACATTTCCTGGACTGCACGCAAGTCTCCCGAAGATTGCAAGACATGCGTGGCGAATGAATGCCGCAACAGATGCGGATGTACGTTACTGGCAATACCTTGTTTGATTCCCCATTGCTTCATGCGTAGCTGTACCGTTCTTGTGCTTATCCTATTGCCGCGTACACCCACGAACAATGCTGCTTCACCCAGTTTGGCAATCTGGTCGCGCACTGCCAGCCATGCTTTCAATGCGATTATTGCATAGGTGCCAAGCGGCACGATGCGTGTCTTGCTCCCCTTGCCAGTGACACGTACCTCTTCGGCTTTCATGTCGCGTTGTGCAGGTTCAAGATCAAGGTCGACCAATTCTGCCAGCCGAAGACCGGAAGAGTAGAGTAACTCAAGCATCGCCCTGTCGCGCAACGTTTCAGGTGCATCACCGGGCAAGTTGACCAATTGTGTGGCCTCATCCGGTGATAGTGCTTGAGGTAATACTTTTGGTGATTTTGGTGCGCGTAATCCTGCACATGGATTGTCCGCAAGGCCGTGGTCACGCATCAGATAGGTGAAGAATCCGCGCCATGCAGAGAGCATGCGAGCCAGCGAACTGCCACCCAGACCTTTGCTATGGAGCTGCGCGATGAAGCGGCGAATGTGGTGTGATTTGATTTCCTGCAGCGGAGTGTCTGCCGCCAATTCGAAAAGATGGCGCAAATCACGCGCATAGTTTTCAGCAGTCAGCTTTGAATAATGCTTCTCATGATTCAGCCATGCCAGATAGCCTTGCAGAAAACGCTGATTGGAGGCATCTGCAACGGGCATATTACAGGCTAATGATCCAGTAGAGGATGAAGCGCACTACCTACCGTTTCAGCAATGCGTTGCAGGAATATCGTGCCCATGCCGGGATAGAAACGCTGCTTGTCTTCACTTGCGAGCACCAGCATGCCTATGGTTTCACTTCCGGCATGTAATGGAAGATAAGCAAAGGAATGTAATTGGTCAGCCTGCTCACCGAACCAACTGGCAGTGTCATGCGCTGCCTGATGTGCGCACACCGGGAGATCATGTTCGTCTGCGAAGGACAATAGCTCAGCACTGGGCGGAGTTGTCTGCCAGAGAGACAGCGCAGTATGCGGCACATCAAAAATATCGCGCAGTAAATGCGGAACCATCTCACTTAAGGTATCCAGATCGCGGGCGGCAAAAAGCGCAACGATGAATTCATGCACCTTGCCTTGCAGTGCGTCGTTATCTTGAGCGGTTGCGATCATTTCTTGCAAGGCTGTTTCAAGGGTCTTGTTCTTTTCGCGTAAGGCAAGTAGCTGCCTCTCACTTAGAGAGATTGTCCGTCCACCATGCGGGTGCGGTATATTGATTTGAGAGAGCGTCTCCAGATGTGCTTCAAAAAAGTCCGGGTTGTCCTGCAAATATTGTGCGATAGCATCTGGTTTCATCAAATCTTTTCCTATATTGTTATTTCGCCTGAAAATACCGTGATAGCTGGCCCGGTCATCTGTACGTCTGTGTCATTACCATCCCATGAGATCGATAAAACACCGCCGCGTGTCGCAACATTAACTGGACTTTCTAACAGATTGAGTCGGATGCCAGCGACTGCTGCGGCACAAGCGCCGGTGCCACAGGATAGCGTTTCTCCTGTGCCACGCTCATATACGCGTACTCGTAAATTGTGAACGTCGATCACCTGCATGAAACCAGCATTCACATGTTTAGGAAAGCGTTGATGCTGTTCGATCAAAGCACCTAACGTTTTAACCGGTGCGTCCTCAATTGATTCAACAATCTGTACAGCATGAGGGTTGCCCATAGAAAGTGCACTAATGGCCAGTGTTTCTCCTTCGACTTCAAGAGGTTCGCTGATAGAACCAGTTCCTCCGGTAAACGGGATGAGTTCAGGTTCAAAGATCGGCGTGCCCATATTCACGGTGATTCGCCCATCCTGTTCCAAACGAGGGCTAATCAAGCCGCTGAGCGTTTCCACTACGATCTCGCGCTTTTTGGTCAGCTTGCGATCATGCACAAAACGCAAGAAGCAGCGCGCGCCATTGCCGCACTGTTCAACTTCTCCACCATCTGCATTGAAGATTCTGTACCGAAAATCTGCCTCTTTGCTTTCAGCCTTTTCGACCAGTAATATTTGGTCGCAGCCAACACCGAAATGTCGATCAGCTATCAGGCGCAATTGCTCGGGTGTCAGTTCGATCGGCTGGCGCGTACCATCCAGCACGACAAAGTCGTTGCCTGCACCGTGCATTTTTGTGAAGTGCAAAATCATTTCGATAACTCTTTATATCTAAAGCAATCCACCGTGTGGTCATTCACCATGCCGGTTGCCTGCATATGGGCATAGCAAATTGTTGAGCCTACAAACTTGAAGCCGCGACGTTTCAACTCCTTGCTCATCGCATCCGACTCAGGCGTGGTCGCGGGTATTTCGCCCATGTTACGCCATTTATTCTGTTTGGGTCTGCCATCAACAAAACGCCAGATGAAAGCATCAAAACTGCCGAATTCTTCCTGTACAGCTACAAATTTTTGCGCATTATTGACTGCCGCCCTCACCTTTAGACGATTGCGCACAATGCCAGCGTCCTGCAATAAGGATTCTATTTTATCCGTATCATAACGGGCAACACAGTTCACATCGAACCCATCGAATGCCGCACGATAATTCTCGCGTTTGCGCAATATGGTAATCCAGCTTAAACCCGCTTGTGCGCCTTCCAGAATCAGAAACTCGAATAGTTTTTGGTCATCGTGTACCGGAACGCCCCATTCATTATCGTGGTAAGCACAATACAAGGGGTCATCACCCGGCCAGACGCAGCGGTTTTTCATGTCGCATGTACTCCTAGACTGTGTGCATCGCGCCACATGCAACGATTCATCACGACTATGATACCCGCATCATGAGCACGCAGTGCAGCCTCTTCGTGGATGACACCATCCTGTAGCCAGAGCCTTTTGATACCCAGCTTGATACAACTTTCCACAATGTCCGGCACAAACTCCGATGCGCGGAAAACATCCACTATATCGGGTAGCTCAGGCAGGCTTTCTAAGTCAGGGTAAGCTTGCTCGCCCAACACATTTTCTATCATCGGCCGTACCGGAATGATGCGATACCCTAGGCTCTGCAACCTTTTCGCAACCTGAAAGCTGGGTCGAGCAGCATTAGGAGACAAGCCGACGATCGCGATACTGTGTATCTCGCGAAACAGGCGACTGATCTCATCGGCAGAAGGGGTGGTAAATGACATGCCAGTATTCATGTAAACAGTGCTATCCATGATAAACCATCGATTTATTTGCAGGA
>CAZURE010000008.1:0-69778 GCA_964623195.1 uncultured Gallionella sp.
GATGGTGAAAGAAGAGCAAATGGGGAAAGGTAACGGTCGCTAGATCAGCTTAACAACGTCCCTCTGCCGAGATCGGTAGCCGCAAAACCTCAGCGCCGCTCTGTCCACCACAGCATCGCTGCTCCCAGCAGCAGAAAAACGCCTGTCATCGCAGTCGCGCTAAAAAAAGGCGGCCAGTTATTCAAGGCACCGAGGCTGGCGAATAATCTGCCGATGACATGGAATGCCAACCCCATCAAGATGCCCAGAAACACCATAGACCCGACGCCACCTGAGCGACGGTGATATGAGGCGAAGGGTAATGCCAGCAGAAGCATCACGAGCAAGGTTAGCGGATATGCAAGCTTGTTCCACATGGCAATCTCGTAACGTGCACTCTTCTGGCTGTTGTCTTTTAAGTGCTGGCTGTATTGATAAAGCTCGACTGCGGACATTTGCTCCGGGACGACGAGTAGCACACTGAAAATACTCGGGTGCAGGGATGAGCGCCATTCAGTCCGGGGTTGAGTACGGATACTTACGCCTTCTTTACTGAATTTCGTTTCACTGACTTCATCAAGCTGCCATCGCCCCTCAGAGATAAAGCTGGCACGCTTGGCATTGGTGATGGCTGTGAGGTGGTGTGTTTCATCAAACCGATAAATATCGACTTCTGAAAGGTTGGATAAGCTTTCATCCAGCATAACGCTTTGTACATTGACGAAACTGTGTTCATCTTTGACCCAAACGCCGGAGCGGAATTCCTGTAGCGCCACTTGTCCTTTACGCGCCTGTAGGCTTAACCGCTGAGCCATGCTATCACTTGGTGGCACAACCCATTCACCCAGTACGATACTCGTGAGAATCAAAGGGAGCGAAATCAAAAATAATATCCCTACCATTTTTTGCGGGGAGACACCAGAGCATCTGTATACGGTTAGTTCTGAGCTGGCGGCCATTTGAACCAGCGCGAGTATGGTGCCTACCAGCACCGCTACCGGAAATAGTTCATAAATATGCCCCGGGATGATAAGCACAACGAAAAGCAGCACGTATCCGAGGTGGTAATCTCCTTTACCCATCTCACCTAGCTCATGGATGAAGTCCATGAACGAGAACAGGGCTATCAGCGCAAAAAATACTAAGCCGATGCTCATGTAGATTTCACGGCTCAAATGTCTAAACAGTAAGCTCATGTCTGGCGCCCTGTTTCTACCGGGATAGCCTCGTCTTCCCTTGCTTGTTCCGCATCAGACTTGCGATTTTTCCTAGTCAATATTTTGCGCAGGCTTAATATTTTTGTTCTTCGGTAGAACATTAGTGCAGTGACGCCCAACATGATCGCGTGCATGATCCACATCCCTATGGCTGGGGATACTTTTTCAAGCCCAACCCATGAGTTAGCAACATTTATCATGTTGCTGTACAGCATATATACAACGATCGCCAATATCAGATTGATAGAACGTCCGGCACGCGGATTAACATAGCTCATCGGTATCGCGAGCAAGGCAATGATGATGGCGCTGATAGGCAAGCTTAAGCGCCGCTGCAATTCAGCAATATGCCAAGACGTAGGGTCATTCCATAATGACCAGGTTGACATCCCTGCCGGCTCTAATGCTGACTGCTTTGTTGGCAGTGAATCTATACGCATCGAATAACGCTCGAACTCCACAATATTGTAGTCACGTTGACCCGGTGTGCCTTCATAGCGTGTTCCATTTAATAAAACCAGAAAGCGTGTGCCATCGGGTTTGCTTTCCTGAAAGCCCTGACGGGCGACAACAGTACCCATCTTCCCGTTTTGTACGGACTGCACAAAAATATTGCCAACCCTGCCGGATTTCAAGTCCAGATTTTCGATAAAGTAAACACGTTCATCTTTCTTAGATTCACGAAATGCGCCCGTCGTGGCGGTCGCCACTTCGTCCCTGCTCTCCAGCTTATGTTTAAATTCTTCAGCCTTCTGCACCGACCATGGCGATAACACCAGACTCAGTAGCGCAATCATGCCCGCCACCGGCATTGTATAAACCATCACAGGCCTTATCCATCTTGTTAATCCCACACCCGAGCAGAACCACACAACCATTTCACTGTCCCGATAACAGCGGGTTAAAGTCAGCAAAATCGAAATGAATAAACAGATAGAAAACAGCATCGGCAAATAACTCATCGCCCCGAAGCCCAGCAAAGCCACCACACCATCCACGGCAATTTTCCCATCAACTGCAGCACCTAACAGGCGAATAAGCTGACTGACAAGCACGATGCCGAACAACACTGCGAATACCAGCAAACCATTACTGACGAACTCGCCCACCAGAGCACGCTGAAACAGATGTTTCCCTTTGTGCTTTGACTTTACTTGTAGAGTATGTGGATAATCGGACATCTGTCTGAGATATATATCGGGTATGAAATATGGCCTATGGCGACTTCTTCGTCCGGTCAATGAACATTATAAGGAGTAGCGCGTGGAATTTAGCATAAAACAAGGTAGTCCGGAAAAGCAGCGCACTGGCTGCATCGTTGTCGGCGTATTTGAAAACGGTAAACTGTCGCCAACGGCACGACTCATCGACAAAGCAAGCAAGCTCTCCATCAGCCGTATTATCAAGCGCGGCGATATGACCGGACAAGCTGGCGCTACCTTGCTGTTACAACAAATTGCCGGCGTAACGGCAGAACGCATAATGCTGGTCGGGCTAGGTGATCCTGTCAAGAAAAGTAGCAAAACTTGTATGGACATTTTGCGGGCAACTTTTGCCGCTTTGAAAACCACCAACGCCAAAGATGCAACGTTATACATTATTAATGACGACATTTGCAGTGACTCTGCATGGGTGCTCAAGCAGGCGATTTATACCGCTGCCGATAATGCGTATCGCTCTGACAGCCTGAAAAGCAAACCTGCCAAAGCTGCCGAATTAAAGCGCGTCTCATTTGGCATACTCACCAAGCCGACCGTTGCAATGAAGAACACGCTCAACCAGGCATCGGCCATTGCAAACGGCATGGCGCTCACCAAGACACTGGGCAACTTGCCCGGAAATGTCTGCACACCTAGCTACCTTGCAACAAAAGCACGTGCGCTTGGCAGAACCCACAAAGCGATCAAGACCACCGTGCTGGAAGAAAAAGACATGCGTAAGCTCGGCATGGGTTCTCTACTCTCAGTCACCCGGGGCAGTGAAGAGCCCGCCAAGCTCATCACCATGGAATACTCCGGTGCGGACAAAAAGCAGAAGCCGGTCGTATTGGTGGGCAAAGGGGTCACTTTCGACAGCGGCGGCATCTCACTCAAGCCCGGCGCGGCAATGGACGAGATGAAATACGATATGTGCGGTGCTGCCAGTGTGTTCGGCACGATGCAAGCCATCGCCGAAATGGGGCTGAAGCTCAATGTGGTCGGGGTCATTCCGTCCTGTGACAACATGCCAAGCGGCAAGGCGACCAAACCCGGCGATATCGTCACGTCGATGTCCGGGCAGACCATCGAAATCCTCAATACCGATGCAGAAGGTCGTTTGATCTTATGTGACGCATTGACCTATAGCGCAAAATTCAAGCCGGACACCGTGATCGATATCGCCACCCTCACCGGTGCTTGTGTCATTGCGTTAGGCGGCGTAGCCAGCGGCATGTTCAGCAACGAAGACAGTCTTGCCCAAGAACTGCTGGCCGCCGGAGAACAAGCACATGACCGCGCATGGCAACTACCATTATGGGATGACTACCAGCCATTGCTGGACAGCAATTTCGCCGATATGCAGAACATCGGTGGTCGTGAAGGTGGCACCATCACTGCGGCTTGCTTCCTGTCACGCTTCACCAAGGATTATCGCTGGGCGCATCTGGATATCGCAGGGACTGCTTGGAAATCCGGTAAAGAAAAAGGTGCCACCGGAAGACCTGTTCCTCTACTGGCGCAATATCTGATCAATCGTACTGCTTCTAAGTAGACCAAGCTCAAGTGACCAAAGTCAATTTCTACTCTGGCGTTGATGACAAGCTCAGGTTGGCATGCACACTAAGCCATAAGGCGATGCAAAATGGTGTGCGTGTCCTCCTCAGCGCACCCGATGAACATACTCACAATGCTTTGAATAAATTGCTGTGGCACTACCCTGACACCGCCTTCATTCCCCATTGCAACAGCGATGCCCCTGAGGCCGACGATATGCCAGTGGTGCTGGATCAAGGCAGTGGCGTATCTCCACATCATGAGCTGCTGATCTCCCTGCACGAGGAATGCCCGTCTTTCTTCAGTCGTTTTGAGCGTGTCATCGAGATCATCGGTCGAGATGAGGATGACAAACTCAAAGGCAGGGCACGCTTCAAATTCTATAAAGACCGGGGTTACGAGTTGGAGCATTTCGATCTTTCTGGCAAGAAAGGCGCATAACCCATCCGGTTGTCCTACCTGCCTATCCCTTCACCTGAAAACTTCAGGAAACGCTGAAAAATCGTCATTCTGCCGCAGCCCAATAGACAAAGCAGACCTAGCCTACTCCACTGATTTCACCAGCCTCACAGTCAAGCTCATGGAAAGTATCCCAGACATAGCCAGTAACCAAACAATGGTCGCGCCTGATGGCCAATCCATGAGTGCAGACAAGCATAAACCCACCCCATATCCTATTGCACCAGTCATAAACCCATATATCAATCCATTGGATGATAAGCGGCGTACTGCTAGCGCAGGAATAATCAAACTGGCGAAAACAAGGTAAACCCCCACGACTTGCACAGAACTGGTTACAGCCAAAGCAAACAAGCCATAAAACATCAAAGGATGACGTTTGTTACCTAATCCAAACCAAGCTGCTAAAACCAACACCGTCACGGCTAAAACAGGAATCAATTGTTCGTAACTTACCCACAGTATCTGACCAGCCAGAAGTTGTTTAAGCGCTTCGCCACCGTGAGGGTTGGCACTCAACGCTAAAATTCCTGCGCAAGCCGCCAGTACGAAAACACAACCAATAATGGCCTCTTGTACCTCCACCCAACATTTCTCACACCAATAAAGAAATGCAGCGCCAGCTAACGCGGCACTCATTGCGATGGCTTGAATTTGCCAGCCGCCTGCTTCCCAGCCAAAACTATAGGCGATGATGACGCCCAAACCGGCAATCTGTGCGATGGCTAAATCAAGAAAGATAATGCCCCGGCGCAATACTTCTCTACCAAGAGGTACATGTGTTGCAAGCACTAATAACCCGGCGACAAAAGCCGGACCCAGAATCGAGATATCTAGACTATCCCAATTCATTTTTGAGTTGTTTTAAGCATGAGTGTTAAGGTTTCATCAAACAGACCAAACAGATCTTCAGCTGACTGACTGCCGCCAACGGTGTAAGGCAACTGCACGGCAGGAATCCCCGTCTTATCTGATAACCATTCAGAGGGTCTCGCTTTTTGATAGGCTGTTCGTAATATCATTGCAGCCCTTTGTGTAGCCATCTTTGTTTTCAGTGTTGCCAGATGTGACGCACTGGGAGGCAATCCCGGTTTGGGCTCCAACGTTGCAACCTCCTCCATACCCAGCCAATCCAGCAAATAACGCCAATCTTTATGATGAGCGACAACTCCTAAACTTTTCAATGGCTCGGCTTGTTTTTGCCACCGTTCGATAGCGGCCTGCCAGCGTTGTTCGAAATCACTTAAACGTGCCCGGTAAAACTCTTCGTTAGCTGTATCAATTTCAATCAAGCGCTCCGCCAGCAATTGAGCTATTTTTTGTATTCGATGCGGATCAAGGTGGATGTGTGGATTACCACCTGCATGAACATCCCCCATCGAACGATCCAGCACCTCTGGAATATCAAGCCGCTCAACTTTCTCTGCGGCCATGAAGTAACCCTGCCGACTTGGCTGAACTTTTCTATTCGATGCACGTTGTAGCAGCACGGGTAACCAACCCGCCTCCAGTTCTGCACCCGTGCATACGACTAAGTCTGCTCGACGCATCTTAGCGATCAAACTGGGACGAGCCTGTATACGATGCACATCCTGCTTGGCTGTTGTCGCACTGTAGACGGCCACTTTATCTCCCCCAATCTCTTCACTCAACGAAGCCCACTCTGGCTCACAAGCAAAGATATTGAGTGCTGCCTGAGATGGCAGCACTACAAAGAGAAGACATACAGCGCCCAAACTGCTCAGGTTTCGCATGTTGATCTCCTAGAATTGATGAGCCCCATGTGCACCAAGGCTCATCACGTATTGTAGATAAAATTGATTATCAGATTTTCCATATGATTTGTCCCGGTTAAACTGAAAACGAACCAGACTAAATTCACTATGGGCATAGTCAATCATAATGCTGCTACGCTGAGGGTCATGGCCCTCGTCATCCAATCCAGCTCCAGCCAGCACGAGAGCATCCGAACCTGTATTATCGGCTTTCAATTGATCATAACGCAGTCCCACGCGCCATTGCGGCATAAACTGGTAAATCGTCTGTGCATACCAGCCGGTTTGCTCCCCCTTATAGGTCGTTGTTTCTATCGGCGGGCCACTGTTCTCCATTTCTACCGAACCATCTTCATTACGCTTGAAATATTCAAACTGCAGTTTTAGATTACGGTCAGCAAAGTTACCATCTGGTGCCCATTTCCAAACCACATCCAATGCCGTGACATCGCTTTCACCTGTGTAAGTCGGAATCTCTACTCCACCACCATGTGCATGACCACCACTTTGGCGTCCGGCAATCTCTGCAGCCCAGTGTGACACGCCTAACTGCCAACTCTGGCTGGTGCCTATATCGCCCCCCAACTCGACGAATAAAGCTTTAGAGCCTTTACCTTTATTGCTGGCACCACCGGCAGGAAACCGCTCACCACGCCCCCTCTCTGCACCCACTTGGAAAAACAAGTCGGTCGGAGCCAACCAACGTACTTGAATGCCATCATCAATAAGCTGGTTACCGAACAAGCCGCGATACACCAAAGGCGCATCAATAAAGTCCCATGCATGGTTGTGTTGGCTATTGAGATAACCGACGTTCGAGAAAAAACGGCCCGCTTTAACTGTAAAACCATTGTCTAGGCCCAGCGTTTCAACATAGGCCTCCTCCAACTCTGTTTCGGTCACTCCGTCGTGATCCGCGATAGCCAAGGTGAGCTTTCCGAAATACATATCATCAATGTTAGAGCTCATTACCAGCTCGCCATGACCAAGACCAAAACCGGCCTCTGCCAATCCAGCCTCTCCACCCAGCATAAAGCCGGGTAATTCATAGGCCGCAGGATCTTGCTTATAGTCTGCATATTGCCCCTGCAATACCATGCTGATCGCTGGATTCATTTTATTGTCTGCCGCTTGCACTACAGCAGTCGATGAAAAACATACTGCCGCTACGGCAGTACTCAATTGAGTTATTTTCTTCATGCCTTCCTCATCTAAATATTTAGGCGCGGACACAAGTCAGCCTTATGCACAGCGCAATACACTTAATTAATCTTGATAATTAGCTTAATGAAGAAACAGGCGGCGCACGAGGTTGCTGCAGCGCATAATAAAGTGCGACAGCAGAATGAGAATGATCTGGTATAGCGCATTCAATTGAATCGGCAGGCGGAACGGCAAATCCCTCTTCCGTGAGAAGTCCGCTACCCACACTACTGAAGTGGATAGGGTCTTTACAGACTGAGTGATTTGAATGCGCTTCCAGATCAGTTAGATGAACTAATAACTGTCCTTGCGCAACCACTAACAGTAGCGCAAAAAAGAGATGTGCAACGATGCTAGCGCGTTTAATCTTCAAGATTCTTCTACCAAACTCATTGGGCGCGGATTGTTTTATATTATACCGTTGGTTTTGCTACTTCAAAGTGATTTAAGCGTATGCTAACAGCCGCTTTCGCGACACTGTTGCTGTTTTAGAATTACGTTCTGCCTTTGGTATAATCGCGCCCTTTTACGCCGCACCTGCCGCACTTGATATTTGAATCGCTAGATCGCCCGGAATAAATATATATGGAACTCGCAAAAAGCTTTGCCCCTAAAGACATCGAATCGCACTGGTATCCCGAGTGGGAGAAAGCAGGCTATTTCAATGCCGGACTTGACCAAAATAAAAACGAAAGCGATCAGCAGGAGAACTTCTGTATCCTGCTACCGCCGCCCAATGTCACGGGTACGCTACACATGGGGCATGGCTTCAACCAGACTCTGATGGATGCGCTGACGCGCTATCATCGTATGCGTGGCGACAATACGCTTTGGCAACCGGGCACCGACCATGCGGGTATCGCCACACAGATCGTGGTCGAACGTCAACTCGATGCACAAGGCGTTAGCCGTCACGACTTGGGACGCGAGAAATTCATCGAAAAAGTATGGGAATGGAAGAAGTTTTCCGGTGACACCATCACTCGCCAGATGCGCCGCCTCGGCACTTCGCCCGACTGGTCGCGTGAGCGATTCACAATGGATGAAGGCCTGTCCGAATCCGTCACGGAAACTTTCGTGAGATTGTTCAACGAAGGCCTGATCTATCGCGGCAAACGTCTGGTGAATTGGGATCCGAAACTGCACACCGCCGTATCGGATCTGGAAGTCGTACAGGAAGAAGAGGACGGCTTCATGTGGCACATCCGTTATCCACTGGTGGAGCAGGATGACGTCAAAGGCTTGACCCATCTCACCGTTGCCACCACCCGTCCTGAAACCATGCTGGGTGACGTCGCGGTGATGGTGCATCCTGAAGACGAACGTTATGCACACCTAATCGGTAAGCAGATCACATTGCCGCTGTGTGACCGCACTCTGCCCATCATCGCTGATGAATACGTGGATATGGAATTCGGCACTGGCGTGGTCAAGGTCACGCCCGCGCACGACTTCAACGATTATGCGGTGGGGCAACGACACAAGCTGGAGATGATCTCAATCCTCACTCTGGATGCCAAGATCAACGAACACGCACCAAAGCAATATCAGGGCATTGACCGCTTTGACGCGCGTAAACAAATCGTCGCCGACCTTAAAGAGGCCGGCCTGCTCGAAAAAATCGACAAGCACAAACTCAAAGTACCGCGTGGTGATCGCACCGGTGTGGTGATCGAACCGATGCTGACTGACCAGTGGTTCGTCGCGATGAGTAAGCCAGGTGACGAAGGAAAAAGCATCACCGAGCAAGCACTGGAATGCGTGAGCAGCGGCGAGATCAAGTTCTATCCTGAAAACTGGGTGAACACATACAATCAGTGGCTAAACAACATTCAGGACTGGTGTATCTCACGGCAATTATGGTGGGGGCACCAGATTCCTGCCTGGTACGGTGTGAATGGCGAAGTGTTCGTCGCGCACGATGAAACAGAGGCGCGCAAGCTTGCTGACAAGGCAGGTTATGCCGGACAACTGGATCGCGATGCCGATGTGCTCGATACCTGGTTCTCTTCCGCGCTGTGGCCGTTTTCCACACTAGACTGGACGGGCGATGCGGACAAGGATGCACAGAATCAATTCGTGCAGCAATACCTGCCATCATCTGTTCTGGTTACCGGCTTTGACATCATCTTTTTCTGGGTCGCGCGCATGGTGATGATGACCAAGCATATCACCGGCAAGATTCCGTTCAAGGACGTGTATGTGCATGGTCTGATCCGTGATGCGGAAGGGCAGAAGATGTCCAAGTCCAAGGGCAATGTGCTCGATCCGATCGACTTGATCGACGGCATTGATATCGAGGAACTGGTGAAGAAGCGCACCATCGGCCTGATGAATCCTAAAGATGCGGCCAAGATCGAAAAGCGTACCCGCAAAGAATTCCCGAACGGTATCCCGGCTTTCGGCACTGATGCTTTGCGCTTCACGTTCTCATCACTGGCCTCTCCCGGTCGCGACATCAAATTCGATATGCAGCGTTGCGAAGGCTATCGCAACTTCTGCAACAAGTTGTGGAATGCGTCACGTTTCGTGTTGATGAATTGTGAGGGGCAGGACACCGGATTAGACGAAGCGCTGCCATTGGAATTTTCGGATGCCGACAATTGGATCATCAGTGTATTGCAGCAGGCAGAAGCTGAAATGGCAACCCACTTTGCCGACTATCGTTTCGACATGGCAGCTCGTACCGTATATGAATTGGTATGGAACACTTACTGTGACTGGTATGTGGAGTTGGCTAAAGTGCAGATCGCCAATGGCAGTGATGCACAGCAACGTGCGACTCGCCGCACGTTGGTGCGTGTATTGGAAACCATCCTGCGCCTTGCCCACCCGATCATCCCGTTCATCACTGAAGAACTGTGGCAGTCGGTCGCACCCCTCGCCGGAAAATCGGGTAGCAGCATTATGTTGCAGGCTTATCCGAAAGCTGACACAGACACAGTTAATCAGAGCGCAATAGCGCAAGTCACGTTATTGCAGGAAATCGTCACTGCCTGCCGCAGCTTGCGCAGCGAGATGAATCTGTCCCCTGCGCAGCGTGTACCGCTGATCGCGGCAGGTGATGCAACCGTATTGAATGCGCTCTCCCCTTACATCAGCAACCTCGCCAAACTAAGTGAAGTTCAAATCGTTACCGGGCTTCCGGAAGGTGATGCGGCAGTCGCGATCGTCGGCGAATTCAAGTTGATGTTAAAAGTAGAGATCGACGTTGCAGCCGAGCGTGAACGACTGGATAAGGAAGTCACTCGACTCAGCAACGAAGTCACGAAAGCACAAGCTAAACTTGGCAACGAAAACTTCGTCGCACGCGCACCGGCAGCAGTCGTTGAACAAGAAAAGAGTCGTTTGGAAGCATTCAGTGCGACGCTGGCACAACTGCAAGGACAACGTCAGAAATTGGGTTGATGGCTAACGGCGTTTGATCAGGAACTGGAATTCGCCATTCTGCTCCGTAGAGGACAGCAAATCGTTTCCGGTATTATCGCAAAACACTGCGAAATCAATCGGTGAAGCCTTATCTGTCGCAATGACTCTGAGCACCTGCCCGCTTACCATTTGTGACAGTTGTTTTTTTGCACGCAATATTGGCATGGGACATTGCAGCCCTTTCACATCGAGTTCAATATCAATATCCATCAGCGACTCACCGGAAATCCTGCGTTTACCCATTCTATAATCCCACCTTGCAGGTTATAGATGTCAACAAACCCGTTTTCAGCTGCAAAAGCCGCTGCTTGCGCTGAGCGCATACCAGATCGGCAATAGAATATTGTGGTGATGTTTTTATCCAACTGCGATATCTGTGACGGCAACAAATGTAAGGGCAATGGCTCTCCTTGCAATATCTTGCCCTGCGCGATTTCTGCCTCTGAGCGCACATCCAGCAAACGCACCTTATCCTTCTGCAATAACTTTTCCAACGCTACAACTGTGATATTTTTAAATCCACTCATCCTGAAATCCCCTTAATTTACCCCTGATCCGCCAGCAAATGCGACAGACGTGTATTTGCCACTGATAATCGTTTAACCAACATACGTAAAAACGCGTCACTGAACTGGAAACGACAGCCAGGGCTGGCATGCTCCAGCGCATCAGGTGAAATTTCGATCAGCACAACATCGTCTTTGGCGATTACGTCGGTACTACGCTTGAAGTCGCGCTCTAGTAAATGAGCCATCTCACCGAAGCAATCCCCCGATCGTAATAAACTCAGCAGCCTGCCATCTTTCATCACTCTTACTGTTCCCTTAGCCAGAATGTAGAAGGAAAGACCATTCTCCCCATCACGCAGGATAAACTCAGATTTAGGAACTTTGCGCCATGCACTTAGACGCAGAACTTCCCACAATTCGACATCGCTGAAATTGTTAAAGAAGCCAAGCCCGCGTAATTTATCAAATTTCTCAGTGTCCTGTATCTTGTCCTGACTTGGTACAATATTGGTAGAAAAGCCAACGAGGTCATTCGCAAATTTGTCCCATGACTGATAACGTTTTGCTGGATCTTTCGCCATGGCACGCTGGACGATTTCATCCATTTCAGCAGGTATATCTGGACGAAATTTGCTTGGCGGGGATGGTTCAATATTGATGATGTTGTAAATCATGCTGCTGTTATTGCTAGCATCAAAAGGCAGCTTCCCGGTAAGCAACTTGTACATCACAACACCGAGAGAATATATATCAGTCTGGTGCGTCAATTTTTCTTCTCGCACCTGCTCGGGTGACATATACGCCGGCGAGCCAACACCCGTCACTTGCGTAGATTGGTCGCTCTGCAGGGCAGCAGCACCAAAATCAGTGACTTTGATATCTGTCTCAGACTCCAACATGATGTTTGCAGGCTTGATATCGCGGTGGATAACACCCTGTTGCTGTGCATATTCCAACGCTTTACAACATTTATAAGCAATTTCAGCGATTGACTCGAACGACAGCAATTTGTCTACATCTGTAAATTGCTCAAGCGTTCCACCTTCAACATACTCCATCACCACATAATTGATATCACCTTCCATCATTGCATCAATGATTTTTGCGATATGCGGGTGAGAAAGTTTTCCGGCAAGTGATGCTTCGGTCATCAACAACTTACGGTAAACCTTCGCACGGCTAGGATCATGCAACATGCTCAAGTCAAACAATTTGACGGCTACCTGCTGCTCACTGAACGGGTCGTTTGCCAGATACACAGTACTGGTCGCACCGACGCCCAGTTCGCGCACGATTTCATATTTACCTATTTTTTCCATACTTATGATTTAACTGAAAAACTTACTAAGTTTGCTGAATTTAAGCAACATTGTCCACCTTAATTACTTTTAGAGACAAATTGTTGAACGAATCATTAAAGCTGGATACATACTTTCTATTTGAAAACTGTGAACAAACAGTGAAAACAACTATCATATCTCTCATGAAAATTTTGAACTTCATACTGCTGCTGTGCCTAGCCTCCTCTGCAATCAGTGAGGGGTTGCCCGACTTGGGCGATGCTTCCCAGACTGTGCTGACACCCCTGCAAGAACGCCAGATTGGTCAACAAAGCATGATGCAGATTCGTGCCAGCCAGCAATATCTTGATGATGTGGAGGTCAATGACTACCTTAATCAAATTGGATACAAGCTGGTTGAAAACAGCGCTCAACCAAGCTTGGGGTTCGAATTCTTTGCGGTGAATGACAATAGCATCAACGCGTTTGCAATGCCTGGTGGTTTCATCGGCGTTAACAGCGGATTGTTGATATTGTCGCAAAGCGAGTCTGAACTTGCCGCAGTGCTCAGCCATGAAATCGCCCACGTTACCCAGCATCATCTGGCACGTATCATCGCGGAGCAACAAACAGATGGCCTAACTGCGCTGGCTGCATTTGCTGTTGCCATCCTTGCAGCGCGAACCAATCCAGAGGTAACAGAAGCAGCAATTGTCAGCGCGCAAGCACATTCAATACAAAAGCAGCTCGATTTCACACGTATTCACGAGCTGGAAGCTGACCGTATCGGACTGGATATACTGTCAAAATCTGATTTCAATATTCACGCCATGCCGGACTTTCTGCGCCGCTTGCAGTCTGAATCACGCTTATTAAATGGCTCATTGCCGACTTATCTGCGCACCCACCCCATCACCAGCGATCGGGTTGCTGACATTGAAAACCGGGTGGGCAGGTATCCGTACCGACTGATCCCTGACAGCCTTGATTTTCAACTGGTGCGTGCCAAGCTGACCGCTGGGCAAAAAAAACCCTTAGATGCAATTCACTATTTTAAAGAGGCCTTGGGCGAAAACAAATTCGGCAATCCGATTGTTCAACGTTATGGATTGGTTATTTCGCTATTGCGCAACAATCAACCCGATCTTGCTGCTATTGAACTCAAACGATTGCGTCAGGCAATAAGCAATGACTCAATCTCCTTGAGCAGCCCGCTGATCGAGTCTTTGACCGGGAAAGTAATGCTGGCAGAAAAACGATTCTCCGATGCACAGACCTTTTATCAAACAGCAGTCTTGAATTTTCCACAGTCCCGCGCGTTGATCTATGCGTACGCAGAATTGTTATTGAAAAATAAGCAGGCGAGTACGGCAATCGAGCTGGTTTCAGAGCAACTGCTACAGCATCCCAGCGATACACGATTGTATGATCTTCAAGCTCAAGCCTATGCAAATCAAGGAGATCTGTTTGAGCAGCACAAAGCTCAAGGTTACAGCTATGCATGGCAGGGTAAGGTATATGCCGCTATCGAGCAGCTTGAGTTGGCAAAAATGGTTGGCGGTAGCTTTTACCAATTATCCGCCATTGAAAGTGACCTACAGGAGTTGCATGAAATCATTGGAGCAAATCAAAAACAGCATTAATCCTTAGGAATATTATTTGAGCTTTTCGCAACCCATATTGTCGTACTCGCAAGACACCGCATAATCTAATTTAGCTTTTTCAATCTCACCTAGTTGCTCCAGTGAGACGGCTCGCCCAAAATATGGACGCGCATTTACTCCCAGCTTCTTTCTATCTGCTATCTCAATCGCACGTCCGTATGCCTCTGCCGCCAAACGCCACTCACTCTTCATAGAATATGCCAATCCGAGGTTGTTGGGTGAAAAGGGCCAATCAGGATTTAGTGACTCGGCAAGCTTCATATCATTGATTGCTGAATCGTAGTCGCCAATTTTTATATACTCGCTCCCCCGGTTGTAATAGATTCGATAAGTACCTGGCAATTCCAACTTATCCTTGACCAGCTTTTCAGCATCGCTCCATAGCAATAAAGGATGACTGAACGTACTCAATCGTTCCATCGAAATGGGAAATAGAGCCATCGACACAACTATAACGATCGCTATAGCTAGCTTCTTGCCCAAGCTATCCAATAATACCGGCAACACACAACAAGCACCTACCGCCCACAAATAGCTACGATAAAGCACAAAGTTTTCTTGAATACGTATCGTGGAAAACTCGGTTATGAACATCAACCACGGGAACAGCATCGCCATCCCGATCAGTCCGCTTCGCCCCCGTTTCAGTAATAGCCAGATTGCGCCCGCTCCCCACGCAAGGTAGGCAAACAAGGATATTAAATAAGGGGACCATAACGATTGAGCAAACGGCTCTCGCATATCCGCAGACATCCACTTCGGATTAGGTGTCATCCATAAACCGGCGTACTTGAAAAACAGCCATGACTGTGTAACCACACTTAATGGATAGTTCAGATTATGCTGGCCAAATGATTGATTACCCGACATTGGTGTGGGTGCATCCAATGACTTTTCAGCCAATACAGGCGCACTTTGCAACATATCTTGTGCATAAAACTCATATGCCGAGCCAATGACTCCTATTCTGGCAATGACTACAAACAGTGCAATTAATGCAAGTGCGGCAAATATTCCCCACCTTTGTTTTATTTTATCCTGCCAGTCTTCATGTATCAGCATCGTCATGACAACCAGCACGGCCGGTAACATGACAGCATGCTCCTTGGAGAATACCGCCAGATAATATAGAGGGACACATGCCCACAACCAGAAACGGCTATTACGCATGCTGCCATGCAGATAAGCCAGCATAGCCAATAGGCTGAATAATGTAGCCATCATGATGCTACGTTGCACCAGATATCCTGTTGCATAAACTGCTACGGGATGTAATGCGAACAATAATGCCGCCGATAATGCTATTGCTTGCGAACTCAGTAGTGACGAGGCTCGTGAGCGATATACAATATCAAATAACCTTTTCAGAAAGAAAAATAGTGTAATTGCCACCGATGCGTGCAATAGCATATTTTCAATTCGGAAGTGCAATACATCAGGGCCAAATAAAGTGCTGCCCCAATTCAGGGTGGCATAGGGTAGAGAACGAAGCTTGAGCAGGGAATACTGGTAATTCCAGACATGAAGAACACCTTGTGCATCCACTTTAAAAAAAGGCAGATCATCAAAAACAATGGGGTTCCACAGAAACTGCCCGTACAAAGCTGAAATAGCTATCAGCAAAACTATATTAGGCCACACCAATCGCCCAGCTCTCATTTAAGTCCCATCCACAAATACGACCATCAAAAACACAAAAGCCGGGAAGACCCGGCTTTTGTAACGGAATCAAACGACCCGCTTATTTACACCAACCCAAGGTTTTACATGAACCACCTGTAGCCCACTCTACACCAGCTGAGCCCACTGTAGGCTGAAGGGTATAAACCACACCATTTCCAGCTGTATCAGGAAGAGCTGTAGTTGCAGTGACTGTAATATCACCATTTGTAGCAACAGCCTTACTATAGGTATATTTTGTACCTGTAATAGGAGTCCCTACGGCAGCAGAGGTAATATCTTGAGGAACACCGCCAGTGCCACCGCCATCACATTGAGTTGCATCAACACCTACAGCAGGGCCTTCATCCGCAATACAAATTTCAACAGCAGTCTTCAGCGCAGCCGTACCTTGTACCAGTTCAATTGCCTTCGCTCGTTTGGTGTAGTCACTGTAAGCAGGAATCGCTACAGCAGCCAGGATACCGATAATCGCAACTACGATCATCAATTCGATCAATGTAAAACCTTTTTGTATGCTATTCATTTTTAATGCTCCTTTTAGGTTAAACACACTTCCATGTGTGCCGAAGCTTACTAAAGCATAAGCCATGCCATATTTATATCCATTTGGTTTATATGCAAATTTTTTATTTCGGCACATTAAAACTGACCTCAGCTGACCTTAATTGGGCACTCAGTTGACAAATTTTGTCAGTTTATAATCTAGCTTTAGGCATTGTCTGCACTTGCATCATCCGAAATTTGGATTTTGCATCTATTGGTCGTGATTCCCAATCAGTCCTTTACATTCACGCCAGGGATTTTTTTCAGATCAACCTCGTCAATCTGCTCGGGAGATAAGAACTTTGTTGCATAGTCCAGATAGACTTTTTCATTGATGAACACGTCGAACAAATCTGGGTCAATATGCCCCCCCAACTTGAATTTACCCAGTATCGTCAATGATTCCGTCAGGGTTTTGCCTTTTTTATACGGTCTATCCTTAGCGGTAAGCGCCTCAAAGATATCAGCAATGCCCATCACTCTCGCCTGTACCGACATCTGATCACGCGTTAATCCGCGCGGATAACCTTTGCCGTCCATGCGCTCGTGATGCCCTCCCGCATATTCGGCCACGTTTCGCAGATGTCTTGGCCAGGGTAATGCTTCCAGCATCGTGATTGTGACTTCAATATGGTGATTGATAATCTGTCGTTCAGCGGCAGTGAGTGTGCCAGCGCGTATATTCAAGTTTTCAATTTCATCTTCACTCAGAAAGTCGCATGCCTCACCATCGGTGCCACACCATGAATATTTTGCGATTTGCAGCACACGCTGCTGCCCTTCTTCAGACATAGACTCGCCACCGACATTACAATTGCGTAGAAATTCTCGATCATCATCCAGTTGTGTTATCCAATCGGTGTAGTTCTGCCTAGCGTTTTCGATACGGTCGGCATCCGAACCTGATGCTGCAATTTCACGCAGCATAGTGATCTCTGCGTCGCGCTTAAGCACCTCGAATCTCGTATCGAGTAATTCAATCCGATCAAACAAGGTATGCAGCTTAGTGGACTTGTCCACTACATGCACGGGTGTGGTTATCTTTCCACAGTCATGAAGCAAGCCGGCAATCTTCAACTCATGCCTGTCTTTTTCGGTCATGGTGAAATCGCTTAAGGGACCGTCTGTGGTGCGTGTCACCGCATCCGCTAGCATCATAGTCAGTGCAGGCACTCGCTCACAATGGCCTCCCGTATAGGGTGATTTTTCATCTATCGCGGTATTAATCATTTGAATGAGTGCTTCGAACAGGTTTTCAAGCTGATCAATAAGATGTCGATTGGTCAGCGCAATCGCCGCCTGTGATGCCAATGACTCCAACAACTGCTGATCGTCTCTAGAGAATGGGACGATAGCGCCGCTTTGCTGGTCTTGAGCATTGATGAGCTGCAACACACCGATCACTTCATTTTCATGATTGCGCATCGGCACAGTCAAAAATGATTGAGAGCGATAACCTGTTTTAGTATCAAAATTCTTTGTTCCAGAAAAGTCGTAACCTTCAGCCTTATATGCATCTGGAATATTAACCGTTTCGCCGCTGAGTGCTGCGTGACTCACGACCATGGCATGGTTCGGTTTGCCCTCTCCATCGTAAAGCTGAATCGGATAAAAGGTTATCGGCACACCACTGGAACCGCCCATCGCGATGTTCAACTTGTCGTTTCGCAATATTTCAAAGCGCAGAATACGCTGCTCCATCTCATGCAGATACAAGGTACCCGCATCTGCATGTGTGATTCGTTTAGCGGCATCCAGTATTGTCTCTAGCAGACTATTCAAATCGCGCTGTTGCGAAAGCGCAATCCCGATTTCATTCAACTCTTTGAGTCGAGCCAGAGGATTATCAGTTGAGTGCATGAACCCCACGCTTTAAATTGATGGTTTGGAAATGCGCTATTTTCAGCAACATGTCTACTTGATGCAAACGGCACGAATTTGATGCATATCGGTAATACCCTGCAGCACTTTCTGCATGCCATCCTGCTTCAGGGTACACATACCTTCTTCCATCGCAATGGCAAGCAATTGCGCCACTCTCGCATGCTCCTGAATGGCCTTTTTAAGTGAATCACTACCGATGAGCAATTCATGCAAACCTACGCGACCACGATACCCTGTTCCAGAACATTTATCACAACCCACTGGTTCATAGAGTGTGAACTGCCCCTTTTCGTCAGCAAATTCTTTTACCCAGTCTGCATATAGCGCCTTGGTTGCGGCAACCGGGTCTTTCTTCCATGTTTCAGTATGCTCCAATTCAAGACTATATTCAGCAAGCATTGACTTCATCTCCTCTGCGGTTGCCACATGGGATTTTTTACAATCACCGCAAAGACGTTTGCCCAATCGTTGCGCCAAGATACCTAGGAGTGCATCAGCAAAATTAAAAGGGTCCATACCCATATCCAGTAATCGGTTGATCGATTCTGGTGCACTATTTGTATGCAGCGTAGCAAAAACCAAGTGACCGGTGAGCGAAGCCTCGATGCCGATAGAGACGGTTTCCTTGTCACGCATCTCACCAACCATGATCACGTCTGGGTCAGCTCGCAGGAACGCCTTCATAATAATGGCGAAATCTAGCCCGGCCTTTTTGTTGATCTGTACTTGTCTAAGCCCCTTCTGGGTGATTTCCACCGGGTCTTCCGCCGTCCATATCTTGGTTTCGGGTTTGTTGATGAATTTCAAGATAGAGTGCAATGTAGTCGTTTTACCTGAACCCGTAGGGCCACACACGAAGAACAGTCCATAAGGCTTGCTTACCGTTGCCCGTATCAGGTCATCATTTCGCTGTGAGAAACCCATTTTTTCCAGCGGCAAAGGTTCACCGGAAGCGAGGATACGCATGACGACATCCTCCACGCCGCCTTGTGAAGGTAGTGTCGCGACACGCAGCTCGATATCCAGCGGCCCGAACCTTCTAAATTTTATTTTTCCATCTTGCGGTTTACGCTTTTCAGAAATATCCAGATCGCACATGATTTTCAGACGGGTTACCAGTGCATTCCGGTAAGTTGATGGCACCTCGATATAGTTAAGTAGTGATCCATCCTTGCGCACCCTGATCTGGGTTTTCATTTTGCCCGGCCCAGGCTCAATATGAATATCTGATGCGCCCATACGAAATGCATCAATAATGATCTTATTGACCAGTTTGACCAACTCATTATCTGCCGCAGCATTGACGTCATCCTGCGTATTGATTTCTTCTTCATCATCCGTGCTCAAGCTGGTCAGCAAATCGTCCATGGTGGAATCGTCTTCCGCCATACCCATCATCGCGTCAGTCGCCCCCCCCCCACCGTAAAAAACATCCAGTGTCTGCTTAAATTCGCGCTGTGAGCAGACCAAATATTTAAGCCTGCTCTTGGGGAAGATATTGTTGACCACCCTTGATGCCTGAATTCGCTCGGGATCAGTCGTCAATATCATGACACCATCCTGATTTTCCTCTATTGGAATCCAGTGACTACTCTCGACATACTCACGCCTTAAATTCTTCAGTAAATCAGTAGGCTTGATACGATCGGACTTATATGACTCATAAGGCACCTTGAAAAAACTTGATAGCGCTTTTCCTAAAGCTTCCACACTCACCTGAAACTCGTCTATCAGCACTTCTTCAACATCCACCCCCTTGCGCTTTGCCGTTCGTGTCGCCAGCTCGAGCTCAGCTGCTGACAGCGCCTCATCGGCAACCAGAAAATCATACTTGGTTTTGGCAGTACTGCTTTGTTGGCGCTGATGTTGCCGCAAGGCAACTGCCAACGTCAGTGCCAATTCATTCACCCCTTCTTCAATCAGCGAGGCAAACGGCACACCAGACTTATTGTTGATGATCTGAATGATCCCCAACAGATCACCACTGGCAGCATCCACGATCGGAGAAACCAACATTTGTTTGGTTCGGTATCCGGTGCGCTGATCGACTTCACGTAAAAAACGTAAGTGTGCACTGTATTGCGTCAACTCCTTTTCGTCGTAAACATCCTTGATGTTCAGTAGCTTTTTGTGCATTGCAGAAAAGCCCGCAAGGCTTTGCTCTGCGATCGGCAACTTAAGATCCTTAAATGAATTCAGCCCGGTCTTGACCTTGGAAATCAACGAAATGTTATCTTCACCGACAACATAGATTGTCAAGCGATCTGCATTGAACAGGGTGCAGATGTCTTTGCTGACCTCCAGCATGATTTCGTCAACATTGCTGGTAGCATGTATCTTGTTGTTGACCTGATTGAGATTTTTGTTGAACTCAATCCTGAGTGTCATATCTCCAGCGTTTTTTGATGTGCTGCTAGCAGCCATATCTGTACTCACTCCTACCCTCCTGTCTGTCCTATTGTGTATCCTGCCCCCACAGGCCAAGAATCACTTACAAGACTTTCACATTCCTTCAAATATTGATCAAAGTCATGCAGCACACATATTGCGCAAAACTTCACCTGCTACCTAAAACTCAAAAACCTGATTATTCAATAACATCTTGGGGCGTAAATCCAAGCCCAACGCTTTGACGCCCTCCTCAATCTCCCTCATGGTCAATTCCAACTCACCGGGCTTAAGGTGCGTAATAAACACTTCAGCATCCATCTTTAAATTTGCAAGCTCTGCTGCAGCCATACTCGGGCATAAGTGTTTGGAAACTTCAGCCAGCTTTATCTCACTATTTGAGAATGCCGTTTCAAGAATGACGTAGCGCAGATTATCTATCTTATTGACTGCCTCCCAAAGCGCAGGATTGATTGTTGTATCGCCACTAAATACCAGGCTTGCATTACCGCTATCTAACTTAAACCCGACTGATGGCACGACATGATTTGCCGGTAATGGCGTAATTCCCCTTCCGTTCAAGTTAACAGCTTTACCGAGTGCTATCGATTGATAGCGCAGGTAAGGTGCGTTGACATTGGGTATCTGGGTAAAATCCGGCCATATAGCCCAATTAAATATATGTTGCTTGAGTATCTCAAGCGTTTCAACAGTAGCATATACGGTTAAGGGTTTGTCGCGCATAAAACCAGCACTATCCACAAGAAACGGAATGCTGGTGATGTGATCAAGGTGAGAATGCGAAACAAAGACATGGTCTATCTCGGCAAGCTCAGAAAGGCTAAGCTCTCCCACCCCGGTACCCGCATCAATCAACACGTCATGGTCGAGCAAGAACGAAGTGGTGCGTAAATTCCCACCTATTCCTCCGCTACATCCCAACACCCTGAGTTTCATGTTTGCGACACCTTCAATCATTATTACTTCGTTTGAAAAACAAATACGCCATCCCAATCCTGAGCGGGCGGATTCTGTCTGAAATAATTCACTCTTTCCGTATAAATTCGATACAGCGCATTATCCGGCGATATACGTTGTAGATTCATCAGTTGCAATTCAGCCTGATCCCAATCTTGCTTTCGGTACAAACGACGCACTTCATGGAACAGCTTCACTTCGTCCAACAGGTCTTTGCTTGCCTCACTGGTCAGGCAAAGTGGCTCGTAGATAGCAACCGGCTTATCCTTACCTTTTACTTGTACATGATCCAGTTCACGATATAAAAAGTCGGTGACTGCATTCCGCGTATTCTCACCGACGATGATACCAACACCATATTGCTTGGTGATACCTTCTAAGCGTGAGGCCAAGTTGACCTCATCCCCCATCACTGTATAGGCAACCCGCACATCCGATCCCATGTTACCGACGCTGACTCGCCCGCTATTAATACCGACACCGACCTGAATCTCAGGCCAACCACGCGCTTTGAATTGCGGTAGTAATTTTTTAAGCGTCTGCTGCATTTCGATGCCCGCCAATATTGCACTACGCGCATGATCAGATAGTGGTTTGGGCGCGCCCCAAAAAGCCATGATGCAATCGCCCATATACTTATCGACTTTTCCTTGATGAGTCGATATCACCCGTGACAATGGCGTTAAAAACTCATTCATCAGCAGGCTAAGCTCCTTGGGGTCCAAACCCTCGGAAATAGTCGTAAATCCCCGTACATCCGAAAACAGGATAGTCATGTCGCGGCTTTCACCTTCCATAGACACGACCTGCTCAGGATTTTTACTCATTTCATCGACCAACTCTCTCGGAACATATTTACCAAAGAGGTGGGTAATCAAACGTTTGGTTCGCGACTCTACAAAGTAGCCATAAGACATATTCAGAGCAAACAATAATGCAACCATTACTAAGCTGTTGGCGATCGGCATGAGTACATTCCCTTCCTGCCACATTGCCAAACTCAACAGTATCGTCGCAACCAACATGAATATAGATGTCAATATCGCTTTGATCGGACTCAATATAGGTAACAAAAAGCTAAGCGCGCCACCGATCAACAACAACCATACCACTTCAGCACCCAACATATAAGCCGGGCGCTCTTTTACCCTTTGATCCAGAATGCCTGAAATCATATTCGCATGAACTTCAACGCCGGGATATACCTCTGCCACAGGTGTGGCTCGCATATCCATCAATCCCGGTGCTGTCGTGCCAACCAGCACGATCTTGTCCTTCAAACTCGCTTCATCGACTCGACCATGAAGGACGTCGGCGACTGAAATATAGGGAAAGCTTCCCTGCATTCCACGGTAAGGCACAAACGTCGCCACATCCCCATCAACCGGGATTTTTAACTGACTCCCTGCATCTATCTCCAACCATTCTAGCCCCGAATATCCGGTAGCATCGCTTTCAGCATAACCGGGTATCAATTTGGGCTGGCCAAGTAAAGTACGTACCATAGCGAGGGACAGAGATTCATAGTATGCACCGTCATATTCCACCAGCATGGGAATACGCCTTACCCTTCCGTCAAAATCGACCAGCGGATTAAAGTGCCCAGCACTTGCAGCCGCTTGCTGCAGATCAGGAAGGTTTGCACCATATCCATTCCAGAGTGTGAACCCGACAGGGCGACCCTTGAAAGCACTTGAGGAAAAAACCGGTTCGGGCAGCTGACCCGACAAATTGCTATCTTGCTGACCCGTTAGGTAGTAACCAAGCACCACATTACGCGATCGCATCTTGTCTGCGAACTGATTATCATATTCCAGAGACGGCTTAATTTGGCTCAGCACTGATAGAAAACTTGAGTCATCTTTCAGTTGGTTCTCGCTCAGGCTCTGCAAGACTTTCAGCCCTGAACTCTCATCCTTCTCTGCGAAGACAACGTCAAATCCGACGACTGCAATGCCATATTTATCAAACAATTGATCCATCAACAGCGCTAGTCGATCCCGACTCCAAGGCCAGCGCCCCTCTTCGCTGAGACTTTTCTCATCTATATCAAGAATGACGATGCGATCATCCACGGTACGTGGCATTGTCAAACGAACACGGGAATCATACAGCGCGGATGAGAGTTGCTCGACTAACGTCAGCCTGTAAAAGTCGGCAGCAGTCCCTGCAAAAAACAGGACTACCAGCAAACCCAAACCGATCAAGATTGCATTTTTCTTCAAGCCGCGCCCTTCAATAAAGAATGGGAAAACTGATAACCCTGTATTGATGACTCGGTGAGGTGAGCAATCGAACGAACGACTGACCTCACACTCAATGTCAGATTACTTCTTGTAATAAAACTCCATCTTGACCCCTGCCAACTCAATCACATCATGATCGTTCAACTGGTGCGGCTGACTGGTCAATGACACCCCGTTCACTGAGGGATATTTTTCACCCTCGACATGGGTGATGAAAAATCCCTGTGGGCGCCTGGTCAACACGGCGACCTGAAGCCCGGGTTTTCCTAAGGTAGTCAGATTCTTAACAAGTTCGAGCTCTTTGCCTGCATTGGGACCCGTCAGCACTTGAATCGCAGCGCTTTGTTGCACCGGGGCAGCTGGTGGCGGTGTGGGTGTTTGAGCTGGCGAAGCAGGTTGTGAGCCCGTCGTAGTCCCGGCGGGATGCACGGTTTCAAATTTGCCTGTTTTAACTGTATCGGGAGTCGCTTGCATGTTTGGTGCAGCACCACTCGAAGCAGTATCTTGCTTAACAGGCGCACGCATCACCATGGTTTTTTCAAAATCTGCTGCAGTGGTTTGCGAGACCGCATCGTTGATATATTTCAACTTGTATTTACCGATTTCGACCACATCGCCGCTTTGCAGAAAATGCTTTTTGGTAGGGACGCCATTAACCTCAAGCCCATTCGTGCTATCGAGATCTTCAAGAAATGAATCATGCAGTATCGTCACGATAGCCGCATGTTCACCACTCACCGCCAAGTTATCTATGGCGATATCGTTGTGCGCCTTGCGTCCGATAGTCATACGTTCTTTATTCAAGGGATATTCCTTGATTATTGAACCGTCCATACTGAGTATCAATTTTGCAGCCATAGCCCTTACCCCTTGTACCTAATTATTTCTTAAATAAATTTAGCAGTTTCGCCAGCCAACCCACCGGCTCGGCAAAATCTGCGTGAACCTTGACCAGCATTACTGAAACATTATCTCTGCCACCATTGTCGTTTGCCATTTGAATCAACTGTTCAACAGCTAACGGTAAATTCCGTTGCATCGCAATTAGCGTATCCTGAATATCTTCATCCTCAACCATATCATTCAGACCATCAGAACACAGCAGGTAAATATCTCCTATCATCACATCATGGATATGAATCTCGGCCTCTACCTCTGCGTCTATCCCGACTGCACGCGTCACCAGATTTTTATTCTTGGACATTCGCGCGTCTTCGACGCTAATCATGCCGCCATCGATCTGTTCCTGCAATAAGGAATGATCTTTTGTGACTGCTTCAAGCGCTTCGCCGCGCAAGCGATACATCCTCGAATCACCAATATGCCCCACAACCACACGGTTGTCATAGAACAATCCTGCGACAACCGTCGTACCCATACCGGAATACTGTGGCTGACTTTGCGCTGCGTTATATATCGAAGCGTTTGCCTTTTGTATGTTTTCACGCAACAACTTTACACCCAACTCCTCGCCGGTAGCGTCATCGCGGCTAACGGGACTTTCCTGCAGCAAGCGCTGGTTCACTTCGGTAGTCACCACCGAAACAGCGATACCACTGGCAACTTCTCCAGCATTGTATCCGCCCATCCCATCAGCTAACACGACTATTCCGCTACCCGGCTCTGATGCGACACTATCCTCGTTGTGGGAACGCACCATACCCGGGTTGGTTTGACTACAAATTTGCAGTGCCTCGTTAATCTTCATATCTATCCCTGAATACCAGCGGCACATTGCCTCAACGCGCTTGCCATATCCGCACCATTCGAATATCGCTCAGTCACTTCTTTGGCCAACGAACGATTTATTATTTTCACTAGACAAATGGGCAAATCAGGCCTAATGCTCAATATATCGGTATGCGGCTCATTGGCTATTTTGAACATGAGTTGCGCCATTGAATCTCCTTCAAACGGGAGCTTACCACAAGCCATTTGATACAAACTGACGCCCAATGAGAATAGGTCGGAGTGACCCTCGATCTTCTTGCCTGCCAATTGTTCTGGCGACATGAAAGAGGGAGTGCCTAGCACCATACCCGTTTTGGTTTTACTGGAATCTGTAATACGCGCAATTCCGAAATCCGTCACTTTGGGAGAGTCCGTTTCCGGGTCATACATGATGTTGGCAGGCTTGATATCACGATGCACCACATTCAATTTGTGCGCATAATCCAGCGCATCTGCCACATGGGCGATGATGTTCAATACTGTAGGCAATGGCAACAAATTATCCGGCTTGGTATGGGCAACCAAATCCTGCCCCTTCAGGAACTCCATCGCAATATAAGCCAAGTCATGCTCTTCACCCGCATCGTACATCGTCACGATATTCGGATGGTTCAGGCGTCCGGCAGTTTCTGCCTCACGGAAGAAACGTTCTTTCACATCCTGCAACTCATCCGCTTCGAACTCTTGCGCTAATGCCATCGTCTTGATTGCCACGACACGGCCAATCTTCGGATCTTTACCCAGATATACTACGCCCATCGCGCCTTTGCCCAACTCCTTATCGATTTCATAGCGTCCCAGCATCGGCTTGGAGACTCCGGCCTTATCTAACACCATCGTGCTGGCGTTACCCTTGGTAGCGCCACCACCTAAAATAACGGTTTCCGACATCGCCTTGGATTGTGCGAGTCTCGCGTCCAAATCACGGAACTTTGGATTGTATTCCGCCATATACGAAAACACCGACTCAGCCTTGTTGAATTGGCGTTTACGCTCAAAATCCAAGCCCAGGTTATACAACACCTCCATCAGGCCATCATCGATTGGCACTTTGCGGAATTTATCAAAAGCGATATCCAATTGTCCCTGCCCCTGAAATGCTAAGCCCAGCATACGGTTACTCTCAGCCGACTCGGCATCCGACACCTGCTTGCCTTTTTCTGTCATCAAGAAGCGCTTAGTCGTCAACAACAAATGCCCGACCAGCAATAATGAAGCTGGCAGCATCAATTGCAACCACATCGCCTGAGTCGTCATTAACCCATAATGCGCGCCCAACAACACGATTAGCAGCACAACGGTTATTACAGCGCCAATGGCAGCTTTCAAACGCGGTAACAACAACACCAGATACAGCGCAATCACCAGGAATATTCCCAGCTCAGCCCATACTCCCCAAACCGGAGTGACAAAGAAATCGCCTTGGAGAATACTGGAAACTGAATGCGCCAACGTTTCAGCCTGAGACATGCCTGATTTAATCGGTGTCACTTGCAATGTCCCTAGCCCCGCCGCCGAGGCACCAATCAGAACAACCTTGTCACGATATTTTTCTGCAGGAATGTTGCCGATCAGGACATCATAGAACGAATCCACCGGAAAGGCTGATTGCCCACCCTTGTCCTTGTAAAAATAGGTATGCATACGCAAATCCGGATCGGTGGAAATCGTCTGCCTCCCCAACTGCACGCTTTCACCCAGATTCACCTCGATGTCCGACACGTCCAAATTCAGGCTTTTTGCCGCCAACATCAACGAAAATGACGGATAGAATTGATCGTAGTATCCAATCACGAGTGGTTCTGTCCGTATCGCACCGTCCACATCCGGCGTGCTGTTCAAGTGACCAATACCGATCGCCTGACTGCCTAAGGATTCTATCGGCGGCAAAACCCCAAGCGACTGTAGCGGCAACATACCCAGCGCGTTGCCGTCTCTCACATTAGTCAGATTGTTGCGTAATACATAATCCGGCAGCTCAAAATCAGGATTCCCTTGCGGTTCACCGAGTTCAAGATACATTGCCAACAAGACATTATTTGCGATTGCCATGCTATCGCTGAGTTTCTGGTCGCTATCCAGATTTTGAGCCGCCTCCATCAGTAGCATCTGAAGCTGCTCCAGCGTCTCCTGATGTGCAGGATCTTCGCTGTACGCCAGATCGGAATTGCCGATTAACTCTGCAACCCTGTATATATATTCCAGGCCGGCATCGACTTGCGGCTCAAAGAAAAAGGCCGTGTGCCCAATTGCTTTGGCACCTCCAGATGCCAGCACATCAACCATTTGCGCATGTATCTCGCGCGGCCAAGGCCACCGTCCCAGATTTGCGATACTTTGCTCATCAATTGCGATTACCGCGATTTTGTCACTTGGTGTACGCTTTGAGGCCTGCACGCCTATGTCATAGGCCTTGCGCTCCAGACTTTTCATCAAGTCACTCTGTGCCCCAACCACAAACACCAAAGCGACCAGCAAACCCACAAACCAGTCTTGTTGCCAAAATGACCGCATATTTCCCCCACCCCTATTATTGCAGGAAGCTTGTCTAGCTACTTACATGACGAATATTAAGGTATTTTTCAACAATGCACCACAAGCTATTTGATTTGTTTCGGAATTATCTAGTTTGCCGAATCAGTTTCCAACCCCTTCCTGTTCGATTCGTGGTGGTGCAAAAAGCACATTCCTGCACTAAGTGATGACCCTCAACATATTGGTTTTGTTGAAATAAACAGGCATCTGCGTAACACATACCCGCAAATCCCGATTTCAGAGCAGTCTTTACTTGACCAGCAACACGGGTACATCCACCAGATGCAGTACTTTATTCACCACCGAGCCCAGCAACAATGCCTGCACGCCACCCTGCCCCTGTCGACCCATGACGATCTGGTCGACTGCCTGCTCTTTAGCATATTGCGCGATTGCTTCTGAGGGGGTACCGATGCTGATGTGATATACGTAGGGATAATCCGAAGCATCTAGGGCGGCGCGCGCATTTTTTAGGGCTGCTATGCCATGTTCACGATAGTAGTCGTCTATGGTGTCTTGGTTGATGAACATTTTGACGTTGCCGGTTGCGATGTTCCATTGCACGTTCAGCAGCAACAGCTCCGGCTTTTCTTTGAATGTCGGGATGCTTGCGATCACATGCTCCACAGCGCGTTGAGCATTGTCCGAACCATCCACCGGTATCAGCGTCTTCATCATTGTCTCCCTTGGGTATTATTTTCTGAAGAGGCATCCAATAGATCAACCGCCTTAACCGCCACCGCCTTGCGCATTGCCAACCACCAGCCCATCACCAGCACGAACAGTGCACATGACACCGGCACCAGCCAGTGCAGGTAATGCCGCGACTCGACCACTTCTTTGAACACGACCTCGGTGACCAGCATCTCGCCAGCCACATATCCCAGCAGCGTACCTCCCGCATAGATAATGAACGGATAGCGGTCGATCATCTTGAGTATGATCTGACTACTCCACACGATCATCGGAATGCTGATCACCAAGCCGAATATCAACAAACCGAGATTACCTTTAGCAGCCGCCGCCACACCGATCACGTTATCCAGACTCATCACAAAGTCTGCAATAATGATGGTCTTGATCGCCCCGCCGAGATTAGACTCCGCCTTGATATTGCCTTCGCCGTGCGCTTCATCCGGCAAAATCAACTTTATCCCTATCCACAACAGCAGCAGCGCGCCGACCAGCTTGAGATACGGCAATGTCAACAAACTGACCGCGAAGAAGGTCAGCACAATACGCAGGCCGATTGCACCGCCGACGCCGTACATGATGCCCTTTTTCCGTTGCGCCTCAGGCAGATTACGGCAGGCCAGCGCAATCACCACGGCGTTATCGCCCGACAGCAGCAAATCAATCATGATGATCTTGAACACGTCCACCCAGAACTGGGACGTTTGCATCATTTCCAACATCATCAGCCCTTCAAGACTTTTTGCATCGTCACACCCATCTCCGCCGGATTACGGGTGATGTGGATGCCGCATTCCTCCATGACGGCAAGCTTATCCTCTGCGCCGCCTTTGCCCCCGGAGATGATCGCCCCGGCATGCCCCATACGCTTGCCCGGTGGTGCGGTGATGCCGGCGATAAAGCCGACGACGGGTTTCTTCATGTTGTCCCTGATCCAGAGTGCGCATTCCTCTTCATCGCTGCCGCCGATTTCACCGACCATCACCACCGCGTCGGTATCAGGGTCGTCATTGAACAAACGCATGACATCGATATGCTTGAGTCCGTTGATCGGATCACCACCGATGCCGACACAAGAAGACTGCCCATACCCCAGCGCACTCAATTGCCCCACCGCCTCATAGGTCAACGTGCCAGAGCGCGACACCACACCGATGCGCCCTTTCTTATGGATGTGGCCGGGCATGATGCCGATCTTGATCTCATCCGGTGTGATTAGCCCCGGACAATTGGGCCCGATAAGAAGCGTGCGCTTACCTGCCATGTTGTCACGCGTCCTAATCATGTCATGCACCGGAATACCCTCGGTGATGCAGATCACCAGATCAAGCTCTGCTTCCACGGCTTCATCTATCGCCGCTGCCGCACCCGAAGGGGGCACATAGATCACCGACACGGTCGCGCCCGTCTCAGCCTTGGCATCTTTCACCGTGGCATACACCGGGATGTTCTCGAAAACCTCACCCGCTTTTTTCGGGTTCACGCCCGCCACAAAACAATTCGCACCATTCGCATAGGCTTTACATTGCTGGGTGTGGAACTGCCCGACCTTGCCGGTCATGCCCTGGGTGATGACCCGCGTATTTTTATTGATGAGGATGCTCATTTCACTCCCTTAGCTGCCGTCACAACCTTCTCCGCCGCATCCGCCATATCATTGCCGGAAATAATCGGTAGCCCTGAATCCAGCAGTATCTTCTTGCCGAGATCAACATTCGTGCCTTCGAGTCGCACCACCAGCGGCACGCTCAAATGCACCTCGCGCGCGGCGGCGACCACCCCCTCGGCGATCACATCACATTTCATGATGCCACCGAAGATATTGACCAGAATCGCTTTGATATTCTTATTTTCAAGCATCAACTTAAATGCCTCAGTTACCTTCTCCGTGGTCGCGCCTCCACCAACATCGAGGAAATTCGCCGGGCTGCCGCCATATAGCTTGATGATGTCCATCGTTGCCATCGCCAAACCTGCGCCGTTCACCAGACAACCAATGTTGCCGTCGAGCGAGATATAGGATAAATCGAACTTTGATGCTTTGATTTCAGCCGGGTCTTCTTCATCCAAATCACGGAAAGCGACGATATCGGCATGGCGATACAGGGCATTCGAATCAAAATTGAATTTTGCATCAAGCGCGATCACATGATTATCAGCAGTGAGTATCAGCGGGTTGATCTCCGCCAGCATCGCGTCCTTTTCCACGAAAGCCCGATACAAGCCTTGCAATACTTTCACTGCCTCAGCATTTGCTACATCAGGAATACCGATGGCACGGGCAACCTGCGCGGCTTCAGCTTCAACCAACCCGGTCTTCGGGTCGATGCGCACAGTATGAATCTTTTCCGGTGAATGTCTGGCAACCTCCTCGATCTCCATGCCGCCCTCACTGGAAGCCAGCAAAGCCACACGCTGAGCGGCACGATCTACCACCATACCGACATAATATTCTTTTGTAATCTGCGCCCCGTCCTCAATCAGCAGGCGGCGCACTGTTTGCCCTTCGGAGCCGGTCTGGTGTGTCACCAGTTGCATGCCGAGTATCTGCTGCGCATGGCTACGCACCTCATCCAGCGACTTCGCCACCTTGACACCGCCGCCCTTACCTCGACCACCCGCATGGATCTGCGCCTTGACGACCCAGATATCGCCACCCAGCCTTTGCGCGGCTGCGACTGCTTCATCAACGCTGAAGCATGCCACCCCGCGCGGGGTGGGCACGCTAAACTCCCTGAGGATTTCCTTACCTTGATATTCGTGGATTTTCATGATGTATGGTCAGATTGTGTACAGAGCGAATTTACCAGACCACGACAGAATGCGCAGTCATTTCACGTAAAAAAACCGCTGCAAGATCATCACAGCGGCTAATGTCTCAAGCAGTGTAGCGCTTAGAAATCCCAGCGCGCACCCATTGAGAAATAAGGGCGGGTGGCGATATTATTTGAAGGTGGGCCGCTCGCACTTGGTACACCGTCCGATTTAGTGTAATCGACACCCACATCCGCATCCGCAGTCAATCTATCGCTAAAGCGGTAGGAAGCTCTAAACATAGGTGAAGTACGGGTCAGCTTACCGTTGACCGAATCTTCCTGAATATAGCGCATCATCGATAAATTCCACACCCACCGGTCCGTTACTTGCATCTGGTAAAAAGCATAAATCGAATAAGCATCACGTGTTTTCCCGCTCAAATAGGTGATGCTGGATGACAAAACATCATTCCGCTTCAACAGACTATTACCAACTGCACGCACCGTTGTATTACTTTCTATCCCTGTTTCCTCGATAGCGTTTACATGGCCCTGCGGTGTATTCGTCGCGCCGCTTTCAGCTAAAGCGGAGATGCTGGATAGCTTCAGCTCTCCGCCGACTTGCCATTTATCGGTCAGTTTGCGGTTGACACCTAGCTGTGCAAAATTCGAAGTCCTAGTACGTCTCTTCGCCAAATCGCGTAATTCCTCAGCAGTCATCGACTGCCTTAACAGCGCTATGGAAGCGATTGGCGCACCAGTCAAGGCACTGCGCACACTCAAAGTCGGTGCCCGCCGATGATCCAACAGCACATTGACAGTCGTACCATTACCGATATCCTGTGATCCCGACAACAATATCGTATTCAACTCGCGAAAATAGATATCGTAATCAATCAGCACATAAGCAGACCGGCCCTTATCATAGTATCGAAACTCCCCGCCGACGGCACGACGATCAAGAAAGCCTTCCAGTTCCTGGCTGACGTAATACCCGGAGAACATACCCTTTTCCCAACTGGCCGCCTTAAACTTCGGTTGTTCATCGTTGCTATAGTCGGTGACCACTCCGGTGGATGCCTTGATACGCAGCCCTTCCATAAAGGCGAATCCACCTGAGAATTCATATTCGCCTGATATGCCGTCAAACCGGCCCAACACACCACTCTGGCTTGGTGACTGGCGACCCGCACGCAACGAGTAACCCGATTTGCGCGCTTTCACATCCGCATAAGCGGAATGTATCCTAGAAAAATTAGCGCCATGATTGATGAAATCCTGGGTGACGACATTACGAAATACGAGTCGATTATCGTATTCTGCCGTGGTGTATCGCGCTGTCGCATCGACATTGGTGACCAATGCGGATTGATCGACATTGGTATTAGAGTCACTGGTCTGGACATTGTTGAAGATAAAGCTGGTATCAACCGTGCTGCTGCCCCAGTAATAACGTGTCGTGATGCCACCGTATGTGGTCAATCTGGCAGCTTGTTTCGGCTTGTTTTTGTCACCCTCATCACCCATCTTGACCTTTTCACCACGCTTGCCTGAAATGTTAGCAAGGCGCTGCCTGACCACACTCATGCCTTTTCCAGTGGGATAAAGCGTCAAATACAACTCATACTCAACTTTCGCCTTGTTGATCTGACCCGCACGTTCACGCGCAACACCCACCCATTCCTGGGCACTTTGAGAATACTCGTTGGGTGGCAGCAGCAGCAATTGGTTAAAGGCGGAAACCGCAAGATTATATTTCTTATCTCTCAGTGCATTACGCCCCTTAATCATCAGTGATCTGGCATTCTGGCTGACCCCGACCAATGCCGGATCGGCATCCGGTGGAAACACCTTGGCCTTATAGATCACGGGGTATTTCCGCAATTTTTGCTTGGTCTTGGACTGCTTGTAAGGGCGAATGGTCACCAACAGGGTGTGACCGTCCTTGCCTTGCGATACCGTGTAATTGGCGGTGCGTTTGAATTTGATTACCAGCTTGGGCTTGGTCTTCTGATTGCGCGTGGTAACCGTAAAGCTGGGAATCAGCGAAGAAGGCGGTGATTTTCTCACCTCGTTATTCACCCATTCCTCATCGAGCGTCGCACCGGGTGCCCTGTCATAATAAATCTCGAGCGTTCTCCCTCTCTTCGCTGGATTGTGCCTCAGATACTGCACAGGTGAAGTCATCGTGATCCTTGCAACGACCCCTTTTTCGCTATAGCGCAGGGTAACATCCTCCAGCGGCTGAGCCGTAGCGGTACCGAACAGCATGCTGAGCAGTGCAAGCAAGAAAAAATAGCCGCGCTGATTAAGCGCGGCTTTAAGGTGAGTCATGTAGCTTAGTCCCAAGCGTTGTACGCAGATCCTGTCCTACCCTTAGGACGGTGACAGCCACTGTCTGAACAATCTGTCGCAGCAGGATTCCTGCCTCTCTCATGATAGTTAGGCCATGGCGCTATTCTTTGTCTATTTCCGCGATAAAGTGTGCCGCTACCATGACAGGTAAAGCAGTTGAAGGTGTTCACATTCACATGCATTGTTCTGCCTCTGGCTACCGTACCTGCACCTATGTGACAGTTAGTACACAGCACACCGGAGTTGTAAGGAATATGGTTAGCAGGCTTGGCACCGAGCGCACCTGAGAACGAAGTGGTATTCAAGTGGCACTGATTGCATTCCAGTGGCCACCCCGGGAAGCCTATATGATCACCAGGCGCACCGATTGCCTTAGTGTGGTCATGGCAAGAAGAACACAGCTGACCGCCTATATTATTGTGCTTGAATGCCGCAGGTGACCAAGCTGATGTCGTATGGCAGTCATTACATTCATTCATGCCCTTGATGCTTGTAGGGGTGTGAGAGCCCGGCTTACCGATTGACTTGACATGATCATGGCATGAAGAACACAACTGACCGCCTATCGTATTGTGCTTGAATGCAGCAGGGGACCAAGCTGATGTCGTATGGCAGTCATTACATTCATTCATGCCCTTGATGCTTGTAGGGGTGTGAGAGCCCGGCTTACCGATTGACTTGACATGATCATGGCATGAAGAACACAACTGACCGCCTATCGTATTGTGCTTGAATGCAGCAGGTATCCAAGCTGCTTGTGTATGGCAATCATCACAAGCATTGATACCCTTGATACTAGCAGGGGTGTGATTAGTCGGCTTACCTAAAGCTACGATGTGGTTATGGCAGCTTGCACAAACCTGACCTCCTTTATGCTTGTATTTAGCTGGCAGCCAGCCGAAAACGTTGTGACATTCATCGCATTGGTACGTGGATTTTGAAACCGTAGTATGACCTGCAGGCTTCACGTTTTGTGACGAGACCAGGCTGCTGTTCTCATGGCAACTCTTGCACTGACCTATCGTTTCCGGGCCGTGGTTCCAAGTTGCCGGCAACCAGGCAGTGGTGCGATGGCAACTGTCGCATGAAGCCGTTAATCTGCTGCCGCTGCTATGACTGCTAGGCCGTCCCTCCTGCGTTCTGCCGTTATGGCAGGTATCGCAACCTCCGGGGATCGCCATGCTGTGATTGAATTTTGCGCCCAAAAAGGAGACGGTATTGAAATGACAGCTATCACACGCTGCGGTCGTGACGATATGCTCGGTTGACATCGGTGTGGCAGCGACACGACTCCCTACCGTATGGCAGCCTTCACATCGTTGCGGTGTACCCTCGAAAACACCACCCGTATGACAAGTCTCACACACTGCCACCGCATGGGCCCCGGATAACTGATACCCCGTGTGAGCGTGGTTAAAACCGTCCGACTTGCCTGCCGCCATAATCGCATCGCCAGGTGCAGCGAGTGCAGTTGACGAGAGGGCAAACGCCATCAGGGCGACCTTTGCGCAGGTTGCGATTCGGTTCAACAATAATTGCATCATATCCATCTCCCGGAAATACCTTTATATTCAATATACAACAATACACCAATACACCAAATCGGTGTTTGAACAAAAAACAATCTAATAGTTCACTCGCCTACGCCGACTTTAATCTGGCTCCACTCATCACCATCGTGACAACGCTGACACTGATCGCCATAACTGCCGTTATGGATATCATCACTATCATGGCAGCTACCGCAATCACTTGCAGTCATCACTTTACCGCTCATCGGACGACGATGACACTCATAGCAGCCGACATCATCATGCGGACTGTCGAGCTTGAATTCAGTTTGGTCATGGTCGAAATCCCATGCCATCCAATTGCGGACATTATGGCATTCCTTGCATTCAGTTCCTAGTTTTCGTTTGTGGACGTCGTCATCCTCATGGCATGACCAGCAATCCGTCTTGGCATCCTGGAATGTTGACGCTTCATGACACGCCCCGCATCTTACGATCGTATGCCCGCCCAAAAGGGGAAATTTTGACATCCGGTTGTGATCGAAATCCCGTGCATCTTTCCAGCTACGCTCATCATGACAGGTTTCGCATTTCTTGCCTTCCTGCCCCTCGTGTTCATCGTCGTCTTCATGGCATGAGAAGCAGTTGGTCTTTAATTCCTCCTCATACAAGTTGCCCTTGTGGCAATCGCCGCACTTCACCTTTTTATGCTTATGCAGCAATTTGTAATCAGTGTCCTTGTCATGGTTGAACTTGATGTTGTCCCAGTCCCTTTCAGTATGACAGCTCTCGCATTTCTTGCCGTACTTGCCCTTATGACCATCTTTGTCGTCGTCCTTCTTGTGGCAAGAAACACAAGTCGTATCTTCTATCTTATCCTTATATATGTCATCACCCGTGTGGCAATCGCTACACTTCACCTTCTTGTGCTTGTGTCGCAACTTGTAATCAGTGTCTTTATTGTGGTTGAACTTGATGACATCCCAATCTCTCTCTGAGTGGCAGCTCTCGCACTTCTTACCGTACTTTCCTTGATGACCATCCTTATCGTCATCTTTTTTGTGACAGGAATAACAGGTGTCATCTAGCTTCTTCTCGCCCTTGGCTTTATATAAATTACCTTTTTTGTGGCATTCATTGCACTTTACTTTCTTATGCTTGTGTAGCAGCTTGTAGTCGGTATCCCTATCATGGTTGAACTTGATGACGTCCCAGCCTCTTTCGGTATGGCAGCTTTCACACTTCTTGCCGAACTTACCCTTATGCCCGTCTTTGTCATCATCTTTTTTATGGCAGGAAACACAGGTCGTTTCCTCTATTTTGTCCTCGTACAAATCGCCCGTGTGGCATGTGTCACACTTGGCCTCTTTGTGTTTGTACAGCAGCTTGTAGTCAGTTTCTTTGTCATGATCGAACTCAATCTCTTCCCAGCCCTTTTCGGTATGGCAGGTCTCGCACTTTTTACCGTAATTCCCCTGATGCCCGTCCTCGTCATCATCTTTTTTGTGGCAGTTGTAACAGATACTGGGCGCTTCGCTGTATTTCTTACCTGACTTGTGACAGTCGGCGCATTCAACCCCGGATTCGGCATGCTTGTCTTTTAATTGATAGTCGGTCTGTTTGTGATCGAAATCATCCTCGTCAAAGATCACAATTTTGGCATCGCGCCCCTTATGTTCGGTGTGGCATTCCTTGCATTGCTTTTCCTCTTTCATCTTGCCGTGATAGCCAGTCTTATCTTTCAAGTCCTTGCGGATATCCTTGTGGCAGTCGGCGCATAGTTTAGGCTGGGCATCTTTGTCGAATCTTTTGTGGCATAACTCGCAATCTTCCTCTTCCTTGACATGCCCTTCAATGACATCGCCAGGCATCAGCAATAAGTTGGCCTGTGCCGGCAATGCAAACACCGCCAGAAAGCTTGCCAATATCAATATTCGGAGAAGAAGCATCATTTAATAGTCGCTACTCAGTAAGCATGCACGGCATACACGTGATAAAACCCACTAAATACCAACATATAGACGATTGGGATATGGAAAATGTGCCACAGGGAAAACAGTCGCTCGTAGGTATGAAACTGCGATGCATCACGGACAGCATCAAGATACCTTTCGATCTTCTCATGATACTCGTCATATAGATTTTCCATGTTGGCGATCTGCGTCGCACTGAAATTGTTTTCATTCGCCTTGTCATGCATCACAATGCGCAATGCCTTCCCTAGCTGTTTGGACAACTTTGCTCTTTGATAGCCAATGGTAATAAAGCTTATCAAGCCAAGCTTTTTCGTTTTTGTATAAACATCTGCGCGATGTCGAAAATCTTCAAGACTTTGTTCAATCTTGGGTGCGAAACTGAAAACGGATTCTATGTCGCCAGAATCTTCCAATTGCGCCCTTAATTCACTTACCGTAGCCTGCCGCCCATATAAACCATGGTGAATTTTGGTATAAAAAAATCGTCCGAACGAGCCACTCCCTGAGACCAGCAGCATACAGATCATCGCCACGGTGGCATTGATCGAGTTAAGGTGAAAGGTGGAGTGCATGACGACCAATGCCGGGCCCATGATGCCGAATATCATATGCCACCTGAACCAGGTAGGCAGCTCGCCGATATGCTTCAGGAAAGATATTCTCTTACGCAGCGGATATATCAGTAGGACAAGCATCATTATTCCGCCCGCCAAACCGACGTTGTAACCGATATCATCACCGGGTTTGAACAATTTCTGAGGTGACAGGACAAAGTATCCCGCCGCCATCGCCAGGGTGACCACCACCAGATATATTTCCCAGCTTCGATTTTTTGATTTACTGATTGAACTCATTCTATCTACAGCCCGACAATCGCTTTTTAGCAGTTATTAAAATAACTCGTAATTATAATGCTTTATACCTCATTATTACCGCACTATTTAACTCAACTGTTATAGCGCCCCGTCTATGATTCAGAGAAGCTTGATAAGACAGGCAAACATGAATAGAGTTCACCCTCAACCACCCGTTTATCTAGGACGAATATGGACATTAATGTTTATGAAATCTATTTGATCCCGCTGTTTATAATTTTAATCATTTACATGATTAAAAAACGCAAGAAGGAGTCCACATCACATGAGATTTTTTCCGAAGCGGTCGAAGCAGGCTTAACCGAACCTTCGTCCTTGCATCCCGAGATTGATCCTAGACTTTGCCTGGGTGCTGGAAGTTGCATCAAAGCGTGCCCTGAAAATGCCATCGGCATGATCAAGGGCAAGGCGGTTCTGATCAATCCCACCCATTGCATCGGGCATGGCGCGTGTGCGGTATCCTGTCCACATCATGCCATCAAGCTGGTATTCGGCACCGAAAAGCGCGGGATGGATATCCCTAATGTCGACCCCAAGTTTGAAACCAATGTGCCCGGCATCTTTATCGCGGGTGAACTGGGCGGAATGGGATTGACTCGCAAAGCTGCCACTCAAGGCCTACAGGCGATGGACTCCATCGCAAAGCTTAAGGACGGCAAACACCCTTATGACGTCGTTATCATTGGCGCTGGCCCTGCCGGACTGGGTGCCTCGCTGAACGCCATCCAGCATAAACTCAACTATGTCACCATCGAGCAAGAAGATTCTCTTGGGGGGGCAGTCTATCACTACCCGCGCAACAAAATGGTCATGACTCAGCCACTGAAGCTGCCTATCGTCGGTGAGATGCGTTTCAAGGAGGTCAGCAAGGAAAAACTGCTGGAGTTCTGGCAGGGCGTCATCCAGAAAGCGGGTATCAAGTTGAATTACAGCGAACGCATGGAAACCATCACCAAGACTGATAATGGCTTCATCGTAAAAACCACTAAGGATTCATATCAGACTCGAGCCGTCCTCCTTGCCATTGGTCGTCGCGGTACACCCCGCAAACTGGGTGTGCCGGGAGAAGAGTTGCCCAAGGTAGTCTATCGACTGATCGATCCCGAGCAATACCGGAACATGCATGTATTGGTCGTGGGCGGTGGTGACAGCGCACTGGAAGCCGCTATGGCCATCGCAGAAGAACCCGGCACCACCGTCACACTGTCGTATCGTAGCGAAGCTTTCGGGCGTGGCAAGCCCAAAAACCGGGATCGCCTGAAAGCAATGGAAAATGAGGGCAAATTAACCGTACGCATGAAATCGACCGTCAAAAACATCGAAGAAGAAAAGCTCACGCTAGATCACAAGGGCGAGCTGGTAGAGATTCCCAACGACGGGATTATCGTGTGTGCAGGCGGCATTTTGCCAACACCATTCCTTAAAGAAATCGGTGTAATGGTCGAAACCAAATTTGGTACAAGCTGAGCAATTGCAAGCAAATTTAGTCCAATTTAAAGCATATATTCGCCCATTTTAATCATTATTATTTCAATATTACGGGCATTCATCAGACGGCGTACCGGGACGAATCAATTCAATGAGAAAACGAATTGAGTGAGAAGCAATATATCGTACTGGTCTTATGTACCGGCAATTATGCCCGCAGTATCTTGGGTGAGGCCTTGTTCAATTCATTGCGCCAAGGAAAAATCAAAGCCTATAGCGCAGGCAGCAAACCCGCCGGACAATTAACCCACCGTATCAAGCTATTTTTAAGTTCACCACTACAAACCTATACTTGAAGAGAAACTTAACGAAATCAGAAGAGTTCAGGACTGAACAGATACGATCAACCGCTCACCCCGGTCACATAGGCGGCAGTCAACTCATGGCTCGGAGATTCGAATAGCGACTGACAGCGACCGAACTCGATTAACTTACCGACCCGTTCCGACATCCAGAAAAATGCTGCGTAATTGGCAACACGTTTAGCCTGCGCCAGATTGTGCGTGACGATCACAACGGTGTAACGCTTACATAAACTCTGTATCAGCGCTTCGACCTTTGCCGAGGCGATAGGGTCAAGTGCACTGCACGGCTCATCCATCAGCAGGATGGATGGCTCCAAAGCCAACGCCCGTGCAATGCAAAGCCGTTGTTGTTGCCCGCCGGACAATGACATGGCAGGCGTATCCAGCCGGTCGGACACCTCTTCCCACAACCCTACATCCTGCAAAGCACGTGCAATGCGCTGTTCAAGTTCGCGTCGATTTTTGATGCCGTGTTCACGCAGCGGCATTTCGATATTGCGCCGTATCGATAACGGGAACGGGTTTGGCTTCTGAAAGATCATGCCCACCTTGCGTCGCAGTGCCATCACATCCAATCCGGGGGAGGTGATGTCCATGCCATCTATCCGTATATCCCCCGCGACCTGACAACCGAGCGTCAGATCAGTGAGCCGATTTAACGAGGATAAAAAGCTGGTCTTGCCGCAGCCAGATGGGCCGATCAGTGCAGTGATGCAGCCTTTATTGATGTCGAGCGAAACGTTCTCCAACACCGTTTTACCCTGATAGGCAACCGAAAGGTTTTCCACTTGGATGTGGGGAACAGGAATACAACACGCTTCACCCTGTTCGACGTTACCCAATGTGTAAGGTGAAGTTTTCTCGTGTGCAGCCGTGCTATCCGCACCGAATATTTCTTTCGCCATCGTATTCATCGTGGGAGTATTCATGATGGGGTAATCCTTTGCGCTAGAAAGCGGTTGGTCAAGCTCACCGCGACACTGCTAATCAACACCAGCATGACGATCAATATCAGTGCTGAACCATATGCGGTCTCATCGCCGCCAGTCACATTCATAGACATATCGTATATATGTACCGACAGCGCACGCCCGGAATCAGCTAGCGACTCCGGCATTCTGTCCACATAGCCGCTGGTGAAGATCAGCGCGGCGGTCTCAGCCAATGCGCGACCGATGCTAAGCATCAGCCCTGCTGTGATGGCAGGTGCAGCAGCGGGTAGCAACACATGCCATAGTGCTGCAGCATGGCTGAGTCCCAGTGCGGATGCGCCTTGCCGCCATTCATTAGAAACCGAAGATAACCCTGCCTCGGTAGTACTGATGAATAACGGCAACATCATGCAAGCCAGCGTCAACCCGCCCGACCAGATCGAAAAACCCATGTCCAGCCAAATGCAGAACAGTGCATTGCCGAACAAGCCAAATACGATAGAGGGCACACCTGCCAACATATTGAGACTCATGCGTATCAGTTGCTTGGCTTTGTCGCCAGTCTTGCCTCCAGCGAATTCGCTCAGATACACCGCCGTACCTAAACCCAACGGAAGCGTCGCCAGCAATGCCACACCTAATATCAGTAGCGTCGAAACCAGTATCGAGCCGATACCACCCTCGCGCCCAGAGTTTTGCGGGGCATCTGTCAGAAACGACAAACTGAGTTTATTGAAACCGTGAAATAACAAATCACCCAATAGCCACAGGAACATCCCCACCACCAGCGTGGCGGCTACCCAGACCAGAGCGGTGAGTATCACGTCACCGGAAAGGCGCGTAGACGAACGACCCGAGAACGAATTCAAGTCGGAGATAGAAAGTGACTGCTTACTCATGTGCATGCCCTCGCCCATCTCCGCCCTGCTGTCTGCCCGCCAACCATGCAAGCAGTGTCACGATCATCATCAACAGCAAGCCGGTAGCAAATAGTGCAGCACGGTGATCGCCAGTGGCGTAAGGCATTTCCAAAGCAATGTTGGCGGTCAGCACACGAACCGAATCAAACAAACTTCCCGGTGTCTGCACCACATTGCCCGCTACCATCAGCACTGCCATGGTCTCACCCAGCGCGCGCATGGTCGCCAGTAGCGCGCCGGTCAAAATACCGGCACGGGCTTCCGGCAACGCCACGCCCAACACCACACCCTTGCGACTCAAACCCAGTGCCGCCGCACCTTGCAAGCTGGCAGGCGACACCGCACTCAGCGCAGCTTCACTGGTCAGCGACACGGTAGGCAATATCATTAACGCGAGTATCAATATCGCACTGAGCAGGCTGCTACCCGGTGGCATCCAAGCCCCTAGCAGTGGCACCAGCACAGTCAATCCCCACAGGCCATACACGACTGAAGGAATACCGGCGAGCAGTACCATGATGCGGCGCAATGGATTGACCATCCATGCCCGCGCATAAAAGCGGCTGAACACCGCACTCATCACACCCAATGGCAGCGCGATTAGCACAGCACCTAAGCTCGCCGCCAGTGTTGCCCATAGCATCGGCAACAGATTGTATTCATCGCTTTGTGGATACCAGCCGTCGCTAACGAAAAAACTTGTCCAGCCTCCATCAGACAACACTGAGCCTGATTCTTTGATCAGCAACAGCAGCACCAGGCCGAGCAACACCGCCACCACCAGCGCTGTGCTGCCGGTTACCTGTGTGAGCGCGCTATCAGCGCGCGAGAGGAACGAAGTATTGTGCCTTGACCAGATCATCGACTGCCTGTGATTGAGCGAAAGAAATAAATTGTTGTGCCAACAGATTTGGGGCACCCTTGCTGACCAGATTCAGCGGTCGTGACAAAGGGAAGTGCCCCGCACGCACAGTGTCTACCGTCGCTGCTACGCCATTCATCCCCAGCAACCTAATCGGCGTACCGTAAGTCTGTTCATATTCCGCCGTGCCGATTGACACATAGCCAATCGCCCCGACATTACCCGCCACGGTTTTGATCCCCTGCTGGTTGTCACCAATGATCACATGCGGACGGACCTCACGATTATTGAGTTTGAAATGGTACAGGAATAATTCCAATGTAGAGTGACCCGCTGCCTTGTTGACCACGGTGATTTTCTGGTCATTGCCACCCACTGATTTCCAATTGGTGATTTGCCCAGTATAGATTGCCCTGATCTGCTCATCGCTGAGCTCATGCACAGGATTATCCCGATGCAGGATGATGCCGATGCCATCCATCGCAATACGATAGCTGGTCAGATCACTTTCATCCGGCTTGAGCGCACGCGATGCCATGCCGATGTCAGCCAGTCCGATGCGGGCATCATTCACCCCGCGAGTCGACCCCCCTGTTTGCACATCCACACGCACCCCCGGATGATGTTGCTCGAACCGCTTGCCGATTTCCAATGCCAACGGTGCGACTGTGCTTGAACCAGTGAGGACCAGTTTTTGGGACTCCGCAAATACCGGACTCATCATCAATACGCCAAGCGCGACACAGATTAAAGGGATGGTTTTCATACTGCGTTCCCTTACCATTAACAGCAACTACCGCTCTCGTCCGGTACCGACTGACTTTTCCCGAAAGGAATATCGCTGCCACAACCGGGAAAGATTCCGTAGTGTCGACTGAAATCCCCGATGAATTCGAAATGCGATTGGAAGCGTGTGTCATGCAACATCCGCCAGGTGTTGCCGCATACCGGAAACACTTTTCCGGTTTCGATATCGTGATGCGCATCCAGAACGAAACGGTGCGCATGATTAGGGATGGTGCCGCGATAGATCACCGCCTGACCGTAATCCTCACAGGCGGACTCCAGCCCATCCAGCTTGAATAACCGATAAGTCGCCGAGCAAAATTCGAGGTTACCGGTATGCTCTGCCAGCTTGGCATCGGTGATCGCCAGCGGCTTGTCGTCCACCAGACGCGGGTCAGCAAAACCGTGACGTTTAGACAGCGTGATGAAATCATTCCAGTACAGCGCACCGCCCAGACATTCACCATATAACACCGGATCATTGCGCACACCATCCGGCACACGACGGTCGGCATAGACATCGGAGAAATAAAACTCACCACCCGGTTTGAGCAGACGATGTACTTCACGCAATACCGCATCCTTATCGGGTGACAAATTGATCACACAATTCGACACGATGATGTCGAAACTGCCCGGTTCCAAACCCAGCTCATCCAGCTTTTCGATATAGCCTTGCTTGAAAATCACGTTGTCATAACCGAACGCTTCTGTGTGATGAGGGCGATATTGTTCTGCTATTTCCAACTGCTCTTCTGTCATGTCCACACCGACCACCTGACCGGTCGCACCAACCAACTGAGCCAGTGCGTAGACATCACGCCCGGAGCCGCTACCCAAATCGAGTATGCGACAGCCTGCCAGCAGTGAAGGACACACCAGCCCGCACCCGTAATAGCGCGACAATACTTCGGGATGAATATTTGCCAGCAATGGTTTGAGCCAATCCGGCACCTGTGTAGCATCGCAACAGGCTGTGGTCTTCAGATCGTCTGAAGTTTGCAGTTGTTTGCCGTAATAATCTTTGACGATTTCATGCATTGTGTTCTCTCCATTTATTAGTTATTCGGTAAAGCCAATATCAAAATGTGTGGCAAGGTGCATCACGCGCAACAAAATGAAAGTCTGCAAATCCTGCTCGTGCGGATTCACCCGTGTTATCTGTATCCGATGCGACCGATAGTTGCACCATCTTCGCTAATTTCGAATCGAACTCAGTCTCCAAGTCCTTCTGGACATCATGACGAGCGACGACCCACTTGCCGACATTCTCTGCACCGGACTCGGACACGATCATGCGTGTGCGATCGGTGTATGCATTGGGCTTACGCGTACCCACCGGATATTTGTTGTCCCACACATAATTGAGTGCGGCATCCGGTACGGCATCGCCATAGATACTGCGTGCCAGCGCAAGTTTTGTACTCAGGAAAAAGCCGATTTCATCCTCCGGCATCGCAAACGATACATACACTCGCGCGGCATAATCATCGCCCGCTTTGGTCGCCATATCGGCTGTCTCCAACGGCGCATCCACACGCCAGCGCCAACACATCACTGGGGTTTTCACTAAATCCACCTCAACCGGCCTAGCCAGCAGTGCCATGCTTTTGTCCGCATTGGCTTCAATCGCATTCACGCCATCCCAACGTGTGAGGCGGTAACCAGTAGGTGGTATCTCTTTATTGAGCTGAACCACTTGCCAAGGGGCAGGCACTTGTTCGGCCGAATCAGGAAAACGATCCAGCCAGACGGGTTCTTCCGCAAGTGTGGGGGTACCTGTCCATAACAGGTATAACAAGGTCAGTAACATAGGACTACGCATTCGCATATTGATCCCATTGACCGGATATTTGCTCCGCCCAATTTTCAGGTAGGTGTCTCAAATCCTGCTCCTCGTCTACATCGTGCAACATCTGCCCGACATGCAATGACCAACCGAGTTGACCGATCCGGCTCAACGTCGCACTCGCTACTGCATCGGTGCTCCATGCTATATTGCTGAATAGTCCAGCATTGAATTGATTCAAACCCAGCAGCGCATAACCACCGTCTTTGGTGCAATGGATAACGGCATCGTGAGTAGTGAGTTTTTGTGCTGCATCGCTCAATAGTTTGGCAGACATTTCCACACAATCCGTACCGATCATGATGACCGCATTACCCTGCTCAATGCCTCGTTGCGCTACGCGTGCCATGCGTTCACCCAAATCGCCCTCTCCTTGGCCTGATATCACGATACCCTGAGGCAGAGGAATGTCATTCCATGCCTCGTCATTAAAAGCGGGAGTGGCACATAGTTCCACCGTTAGTAAATTAGATGTTGTTTCCACGGTTAATAGAGCAGCCTGCAGCGTGTGTAACAACATTTGCTGCGCCAGCTCTGCAGCACCTTCCGCACCCAATGCCGGGATCAAGCGCGTCTTAGCAAATCCGGCCTGTGGCGCTTTTGCAAAGATAATGATGTGAACAGGTTTTGTTGCCCCGGTTTTTATTACAGTGTCGCTCATCGGTACAACCTCACTAAATGTGCCGCATCTATGCCCCGCCAATATTGCCAGCGCAAGCTCCACATCAGAAAAATGGTTTGCCATACACCACGCGTTTCCCAACGTCGGCCGGAAGTGGTGACGCACTGTTTGAGGCAGGCTGGATGCGACGATTTTTTCAGCCGTTTGCTCAATTCGATATCTTCCATCAATGGTTGATCAGGATAACCCTGCAATTGCTCGAACACAGTACGCTGCACAAAAATCGCCTGATCGCCAGTCGCAATACCTGTCAGGCGCGAACGCCAATTCATCATCCGCCCGATCACGTTCAACATAGCGGACCGCCCGGTGATGCAAACATCAAAACGTCCCCAGCAATGTTTATCGCCTGCCAACGCCTGTGTGACGTGCTGCATCGCACCTTCCGGCAACTGTGTATCGGCATGCAAAAACAGCAACACTTCACCTGTGGCCTCTGCCGCCCCGGCGTTCATCTGCAGTGCCCTGCCCCGCGCTGCATTCACCACGCGATAGCCTGCTACATCGGCAAGTTTGGCTGAACCATCATCACTACCGCCGTCTGCAAAAATGATCTCGCAACCGGCACGCTGCATCGGCAGCAGTTGCGCGAACAGTTGCGGCAACTGGGTTGATTCGTTGAGCATGGGTATGATGATCGAGAGTTTCATTGCTCAGCCTCGCTTCCAAGCATGATAACGACCCAACCAAGCCAACACCTGCTGCGGTGCATGGGCGCGCTTCCATTCTCCGGCGGCATATTTGTTGGCTTCAGCCAGTGTCGGATAAGTATGAATGATGCCCAGTATCTTGTTCAGCCCCAGCCCGTGTTTCATCGCCAATACGAATTCCGCCAACAGATCGCCTGCATGTTCGCCGACGATGGTAACACCGAGTATTTTGTCTTTGCCGGGTACGGTCAGCACTTTCACAAAACCATGCGCCGTACCGTCGGCGATGGCACGGTCGAGATCGTCAATTCCATACTTGGTAACTTCGTGTGCGATACCTTGCTCATTCGCTTCCTGTTCGTTCAGTCCGACGCGTGCTACTTCAGGCTCGATAAAGGTTGCCCAGGGAATCACCGAGTAATCCACCCTGAAGCGTTTGAAATCGCCAAACAATGCATTCACCGCCGCATACCATGCCTGATGTGCCGCAGTGTGGGTGAACTGGTATGGCCCGGCCACATCGCCTGCGGCATAGATGTTCGGATACAGCGTTTCCAGATATTCGTTAGTGGTGACGGTGCGTTGGGTGGGAATGCCTAACTCTTCCAGACCAAATCCTTTCAGGCGAGCACTACGCCCGACCGCGCAGATCAGCGCATCGAATTCGATACGGCGAGTCTCGGTTTGATTCGATGGCCCATCGTGTTCCACCACGATGAATTTTTGTTCTCCTTCTGTTTCGCAACGGATGGCTTTGTGATTGGTCAGCACTTCCACGCCGTCCGCGCTCAGTGATGCCTTTGCCATCTCCGATATTTCAACGTCCTCACGTATCATGATGCGCGGTGCCATTTCAATCTGCGTCACTTGTGAGCCCAACCGCCCGAAACTCTGCGCCAATTCACAACCGATCGGCCCGCCGCCTAAAACCACCAGCCGCTCAGGCGGAGTATCCAGCTCGGCAAAGGTAGACCATAAGGTATCGCTTGTGACATACCCCACTTCATCCAAACCCGGCAGCGGCGGTACGAAAGGCCGTGCACCCGTAGCGATGACGATGCTGCGTGTGGTCAACTTCTGAGTGCTGCCGTCTGTCAGCTTGATTTCCACCGTCCAGGGATCGGTGATGCGTGCATAGCCTTCCAGCACTTCCACACCCAAGCCGGTGTAACGCTCTACGCTGTCATGTGGAGCAACTGCACTGATCACTTCATGCACGCGCGCCATCACTTTACGAAAGCTGAAATCAGGATGCTGGGTATTGAGCCCGTAGTGTTCGCCGTTACGTATCTGTTGCGCCAGCTTCGCACTCTTGATCAGCGCCTTGCTCGGCACGCAGCCATAATTCAGACAATCACCGCCCATCTTGTGGGTTTCGATCAAGGTGACTTTGGCTTTAACCGCAGCTGCAATATACGAGGACACCAGCCCCGCTGCACCACCGCCGATCACGATGAGGTTGCGGTCGTATTTTGCAGGACGCTGCCACTTGGCGTAGACGCGGCGTTTTTGCACCCATCCGATAAACTTTTTTGCTAGTAGAGGAAATATACCCAGCAAAGCAAATGAAAATATGATTCCGGGCGACAAAATACCCGACAGACTTTCTAACTGTCCGAGTTGGGTTCCGGCATTCACATAAACCAATGTACCCGCGAACATCCCAATCTGACTGACCCAATAAAATGTGACGGTGCGCATTGATGTCAACCCCATCAGTAGATTGATTAGGAAGAACGGAAACACCGGCACCAGCCTTAGTGTGAATAGGTATAAGGCCCCGTCTTTTGCAATGCCGTCGTTGATTGTTTTCAGCTTGTCGCCAAAGCGATTCTGCACCCAGTCACGCAATACAAAACGCGATACCAGAAAGGCCAGTGTTGCACCGATGCTGGATGCGAAAGATACTAGCAGCAGACCCTCTGCCAAACCGAACAGCGCACCTCCCGCCAGTGTCATGATGGCTGCACCCGGCAGGGAAAGTGCCGTCACGGCTACATACAGCACGAAAAATACAGCGGCGACCTTTAAGGGTGACTGTGCATTGAGTTCTGCAAACTCGTGCTGACTTTGCTTGAGCGATTCCAGTGTCAGATAGTGATGCAAATCGAAAGCGAAAAAGCTCACCGTCAATGCGAGTATCAGTGTGATGAGCAGGGCGCGTTTCATGCGTCTGCACCCTCTTCCTTCAATGCACCACCGCAACTGCTGCCTTGTCCGGCGGTGCAGCCAAAGCAGTGATCCGCGATGCGTATCGCCTGCCCGTGCAAATCATGTTGCAGCAAATCGCGCAGGTGCGGTTGATCTCCATTGGAGTTCTCTCCCGCGGGCAATGCCAGTGTCAATAATTGATTAAAATCGCAGTCATAGAGATTACCCTGCCAATCCACGCTCACCAGATTGCGGCACATCACCGTATCAAGATTGGCAGAAGCAAAATTGGTCTTGAGCAGATCCATGTAATCATTGAACTGACCTTTGGAGATCAGCGTAGAACCGAAACGCTGTATCGGCATATTGGTGATGGCAAACAACTGGTTGAACACGATGCCGAAGTGCTCGAATAATTCACGTTTATAGGCTGCCTGCAAACGTTCCTGGTCAGGCGGCAAAGATGCACCTTGCGGGTTGTACACCAGATTCAGCGTCAAACCACTATCCGGCTGCCCGTATCCCAGTGCGTTAAGTTTTTGCAAAGCAACTATGCTTTTGTCGAAAGTGCCTTTGCCGCGCTGCTTGTCCACGTTATCCAGTGAGTAGCATGGCAGAGAAGCCACGATTTCAACTTGCTGCTCTGCCAGAAACTCGGCTAGGTCTTCTTGTCCCGGCTCAAACAAAATTGTGAGATTGCAACGGTCGATGACTTTGCAGTCTTGTGCGCGTGCGGCACGAACCAAGTCACGAAAGCCCTCATGCATTTCAGGTGCGCCACCGGTCAAATCCAGCGTGTGCAGCTTACGCGCTGCCAACACCTGAGGGATCAGTGCCAGCGTGTCTGTATCCATCATCTCGGTGCGCTGCGGCCCTGCATTCACATGGCAATGCAAGCAACTCATGTTGCATTTATATCCGACGTTGACTTGCAGTATCTCCAGCGTACGGCGGTTTATCGCCGGAAAATCGGTAGATTGCAGTAATGGTAAGGTGGCGTGCATATTTATTCCTATTTATTGTAGATACTCCCATTATTTTAGAAGCTCCCATTCTTTTAAAACCAATCCCTTGTCACAAATTTGTCGTTGAAGTTGCTTATTTCTTACAAAACAAATTCATATATCACCAGAGCCACATATTGAATGGGTCGCCTAGTGTATCGCCAGTGTGATTCTTTATTACGACTTTCCCCACAGTGACTCAAGACGTGAGTCTCTTCCGCAACTGTATCGGTAGTATTTGTAACGAACTGGATTTTTCTTGTAGTAATCCTGATGATATTCCTCGGCGGGGTAAAACTCACTCGCTGCCAAGACCTCGGTATAGATTTTGTCGAATCGCCCGCTTTTCTCCAATGCTTTCTTGCTGGCAAGTGCCAGTTTTTTTTCCTCAGCATTTTGATAATAGATACCGCTGCGGTATTGCGACCCGTGATCGCAGAACTGCTTGTCTTTGACAGTAGGATCGATACTCCGCCAGAAATAGTCCAGCAACTTTTGATAGCTGATCTTGGCGGGATCATATTCCACCCGCACGGCTTCAGTGTGACCAGTACCGCCACTACTGACCTGCTTATAAGTCGGGTTGACCGAGTTACCGGAGGTATAGCCTGATACAACTTCGATCACGCCGTCCAGCTTTTCAAAATCAGATTCGCTGCACCAGAAGCATCCTCCGGCGAATATTGCATTAGCCGTATTCGCTTTGGACATCTCGGCTGCATTCAGCAGGCTCGAAAATAACGCCACACCAATCAACAAGGTTAGTTTATGGAATGTGTTCATGTGCGTAGCTCCGGTAATTTTGTGCCATCTGGAATAAATTCCAGTGCCAGACCATTGTTGCAATAGCGCTTGCCGGTCGGCTTGGGGCCGTCGGTAAAGATATGCCCTTGATGTCCGCCACAACGGGCGCAGTGATACTCTGTGCGTGGCAGGATCAAGAGATAATCTGTTTTGGTCGCAACCGCATCAGGCAACGATTGCCAAAAGCTGGGCCAACCTGTGCCGCTGTCGTATTTCGTCTCAGAAGAAAATAACGGCAGATTACATGCGGCGCAGGTAAAAGTACCCGCACGCTTCTCATGGTTGAGCGGACTGCTACCCGCTCGCTCAGTACCTTCTTCAAACAGAATGTGGTAACGCTTAGCGGGCAGCAGTTTCCTCCACGCCTGTTCGGTTTTTAGCAGGGGTTTGATTGCGGCAGCAGCCAGTGCCGGAAAGGTTATAAGCAGCGACAACCCCGACAAACCCTTCAATATATTTCTGCGTTCCATTTCGATCTCCAGACTGGTTACTTAAACGTGACTCTACGGACATTAATTCGCAGCAAAGCCAATAAAGGTTACATTAATGTTAGAGGCAAAGCGGCTGACTAATCGTTCCGTAAGAATAGTCCAAGTTGCCCCGACAATATCACTAATCACAGGATAAAAAAGATGAATATGACACCACACTGGCTGGGCAGAAAATTGGCGGAATACCTGTCTCGTGATAGGGATACTCATACCGGCCCCGCCTTTACCCCGCTTACGGAATATGCCGCTGTGCTGCAAGTGGGCGATGTTGTACTGGTAGAGGGCAGCAGCCGCATCAGTTCCGCCATCAAATTCCTGACGCAATCCACTTGGTCACATGCGGCTTTATATGTTGGGGGCGATCCGGCGGAAAAAGGGAGTGTGCCCGTGCATCGTTTTATTGAGGCGGATATGGTGAAAGGTGTGCAATTTGTGGGGATCGAGGCCTTAGAGAATTTTCACACCCGCATCTGCCGCCCGTTCGGCCTGAGCAAGGTAGAGCGCAAACAAGTTGCCGAATTTGCCATCCGGCGCGTCGGCAACCAATACGATCTGCGCAACGTGTTCGACCTAGCGCGATATTTTCTGCCAAATCCACCAATTCCCACCCGCTTTCGGCGCAGCCTGTTGGCACTTGGCAGCGGCGACCCCACCAGAGCGATCTGCTCGACACTTATCGCGCAGGCATTCCAATCTCTACGCTATCCCATACTGCCCATCATCTCTACTCATAGTGCGGATAACCCTGACTGCCCCGGTTGCGTTGAAGACACCTACAAGATTCGCCACCACAGCCTGTTCGCACCTAAGGATTTCGACGTGTCGCCCTATTTTCGGATTATAAAGCCGTTGGAGACTGAGGAATTCGATTACAAGGCACTGACTTGGGAAGCGTAATGAGATTAACCGTTACTTTCGAGAACCTTCGATACTCGTGATCGAAGGACAGGTATAAGTTCCTCTTCGAACCATGGATTCCGTTTGAGCCAAATGTTATTACGTGGGCTTGGATGGGGCAAGGGAACAGTGTGAGGCCAGTGCTTTTTCCATCCCTGAACAGCTTCAGTAACAGATTCAGATTCGTTCGGAAGATAATAGGCTTGCGCATATTGCCCTATGACCAATGTGAGCTTTAAATTTTTCAAGTGCGACAATAATGCGGTCCGCCATGCAGGCGCACACTCAGGCCGTGGAGGTAGATCACCAGACCTTCCTGTTCCGGGAAAGCAGAATCCCATGGGAAGGATGGCGACTTGCCTGAGATCGTGAAAAACTTCGCGGGCAATACCCAGCCACTCACGCAGCCTGTCTCCGCTTACATCGTTGAAAGGCACTCCCGTTTCGTGAACCCTTCTGCCAGGAGCTTGACCCGCAATCAGAATCTTGGCTGATGAATGAATCTGCACGATTGGGCGCGGCCCCAACGGCAAGTGATCAGCACAAAGGGTGCAAGCACGGACTTCAGTGAGCAATGAGGTGAGAGAAGACATTCGCAGTAATTCTGATTTCTAACAGCTATTTTCTACCATCCTGCTCGTCATTCCTTTTTGTGTAGTTACGCGACATGGATCTGAGCGTGCTCATTTGTTCCTTGAAATTTTTACAGCCGCTGCACATCGACACATGAAATTTCAGCGACATGCGCTCCATGAGGGAAAGCTCGCGCTCCTGCGCCTCTGACATCAGACGGGTGGCATCATGACAATTCAGCATTTTATTCTCCTTTCAGATACCAGTTGTTTTCAACGCACTCGCGTAGCCGTAATCGGGAGCGGTGCAGTAGAACGTGAAGGTTGCTGGTGGATAACTCCAACGTTTCACAAATCTCATTGGCATCGAGTTCGATGAACTCGCGCATCATGAACACGCGTGCTTGTTTAGGCGGCAGGTGTTCTAGGCAAGATTCGAACACAACCCAGAATTGTCCCTCGCGCATTGATGCCTCGGGGTTGCCCCAGGTGACCGGCCTTTCATCCACTTTCCAAAATCCTTTGCGGTCGAACAGTTCGGAAATATCCTCGTCTTCATTGTCTTTGCTTTGCAGGCTGCTGATATTTACAGTGCGCTGCTTCTGCCGCAAGACATCAGCAATCTTATTTTTCAGAATGGCGAATATCCATGTTTTGAGCGCGGCTCGCCCGTTAAAAGACTTGGCATTTTTCAGTGCGCCGATCAGTGCCTCCTGCACAGCATCTTCGGCCTGAGTAACATCGCTCAGTTGTATGGTGGCGAAGCGGACCATTTGATTGCGCACTTCTTCTAGATAGACCTCATCAGACAATAAGTCGCGATTATGTCCGTCGCTAGCAGTTTGTGCACTTGTCATGCAATGTCCTTTTTTTCTAGTTCGTTCTTTGCCGCACTGTAACTTGCCACGCAATATGGCACCAGATAGTTCAACACCAAATGTAGCCATGATATGTTATCGCCATTCAGCAGGTCTTCTCCCTGATTTATCAGGTTCAGCAGTGTCCCGACTACCAGTGATATAGGTAGTGCGCTCAGGACGATGTGCCTCAACATACAGATTTTAAATATCTTGTTCATGGCTTACTTGGCATTGACTGATGTTTGCTCATAAAGCCGCGGTCTATCCAGTTTTTCCACCGCCATACCCAGTGTCCTTGCCCGCTAAACCCTCCCCATGAGGCGATGGCATGTTTGGGGCCGGTTGCCAATAGATAGAGCGACTTTTTGCGCGGAGTGTAACTTTGCAATGCTTGCCCCTGAAGGCTGGCTAACAGATTGTTCGCCAATACCGGTCCGGCGAACACCGCATGCACACCTGAACGCGCCATACTGACATCGGTTCTGGCACATACGTCACCGGCGGCAAATATGTTGCGGTGAGATATGCTGCGATGATGTGCATCCACACTGATGTAACCATACTCGTCCAGCTCAAGGTTAGCTGCCTTTAACCAATAGGGCGGTGTCGAGCCGGTTGATGCAATGACGGTGTCGGCCTGTATCTGCTGATCATTGCTGAGCAATACGCCGTCGTCCACCCCTACGGCTTGAGCCTGATACAGCGTGATGCCGCGCTGCGTTAACAATTTACGAGCACGAGCGATCACAGCGGGTGAATGCCCCGGTAGTATGCCGTTTTCAGAAGCGATGAGCGTGACCGTTGCAGCAGGGGCGCTTTGGCTGAAGGCATATCGTGCAGCTAGTGCGATCTCCACCCCTGCTGCACCACCTCCGACCACCATCAGGCTGTAATCGTCACGCTTGGCTGCTGCGGTGATAATCTCAGGCCAGCGTTTAACAAACGCGCCAAATGGTTTGATAGGCAGCAGCCTGTCACCCAGTGCTTCCAGACGGGATAAATCCGTCTCGCCGCCTACGTCCAGCGACAGTAGGTCATATTCATAGATTGTGCCATCAGTCAGCGCAACGCAATTGCGGTCGGCATCCATGCCTGCCACTTGATCGACGATCAACTCCACCCCCGCTGCTTCGGCAAGCGGACGCAGATCAATATGGCAATCGGACAAACTGTAATGCCCCGCCATCCAGCCCGGCAACATACCGGAATAGGTTTGATAAGCACTGGGCGTGATCAGCGTCACTTCAGTTTTTGTGTGATTGTTTGCCAAAGCGTGCAGCACGCTCAGTTGAGCATGGCCTCCACCAGCCAGAATCAGACGATGCATGGTTTTACTTTCTTAAATTGATATTACTTAGTCGTTAGCACATTTTAAATCTTACACATCATTGTAAGCATTCACCCTTACCTGAGACTACCTTCATAACAGATAACTCACTGCTTAACCATGAACAGAAATCTGAATATGAACGGGAGCTAAATATGAAAACAACTCAAATAACATTCAAAGGCGCATTGGGCGAAACATTATCAGCTCGTCTTGATGAGCCTGAAAGCGATGCGCGTGCATACGCGATATTTTCACACTGTTTCACATGCAACAAAGACCTGCCGGTGGTGCGCAGAATCTCAACCGCATTAACAACACATGGCATTGCCGTGCTGAGATTTGACTTCACTGGCTTAGGGCAATCAGAAGGTGAGTTTTCTGCATCTAACTTCTCCAGCAATGTTGCAGATTTAGTGTGTGCTGCCGATTGGTTGACTGAACATCACCAGCCACCGAAATTGATAGTCGGCCATAGCCTAGGCGGAGCGGCAGCACTGGCAGCCGCGACCAAGGTGGAATCTGTCAGCGCAGTGGCAACGATAGCTGCCCCCTCCGAGCCGAACCACATCACCGCGATGTTTTCCGATCGTGCAGAAGAAGTGAAGCAAGCGGGCAAAGCAGATGTAGAGATCGCAGGCCGCACATTCGAAATCTCCAAACAATTCATAGACGATGTAGAAGCTTATTCACTGCTGGAACAAGTAGCGTCACTGCGCCGTGCGTTGCTGATTTTTCACAGTCCGCAGGATGCCGTGGTGAGCTTGGATCATGCGGCATCACTATACAAAGCCGCTAAACATCCCAAAAGCTTCGTCTCCATCGACGGCGGGGATCATATGTTGAGCCGCGCTAAAGATGCAGAGTTCGTCGCCAATATGTTGGGGACTTGGGCGGTTCGGTATGCTTGAGAACAAATCTGTTGATTCTGACTTTTTTTACTGAGCCTATCCGAGCCTATCCGAGCCTATCCGGGCTGAAGCGATCCCAACTGTTGTCGCTCTTCTTGGACTCCGCACAACCGTCAGAAATTCTATAACCTGCCTCATTCAGCATCTCCGGTCCTCTTGGGTTATTCGCGACTCGCAATCTCGGCAAGTTCAATCAAGTCAGCTCTATTGATTTCAGATGAGGTCATTGTGGCGAGAACTACGAGAAGGATTAAGGGGGAAAGCGTTCCGGGGTGCAGCGCTGTAGGTCGCCATACCCAACGGGCATTGCGCCCACATTTAACGTGGTCTACACCTTATTATCCACCTTCCGGTTTCGACACACAGCGGAAGCTCAATGAGAAGCTAAGGGGCGGAGTCCCGTTTGGGGGCAGGTTTTGATGCTGCATTGCCCACCTTTGCTACCCCTTTCTTTATTTCCTGTTGTGGCCTCAAGCTCTCATTTAGAAAGCCAACACCGAAACCACTGATAACTAAAACAATAAATAGGCCAGATGACTTCAACAATTTAACGCGATATTTGTTACCTTCATCCGTAAAAAACCAAGGCATAAAAAGCGAAAGCGGAAAAAACTTCCCCCATTCTCTCTGTGGATGAAAATTAGCTATCGTCTTGAACATGTATACAGCCGCAAACCCCCAGGCAACTACACCTGCTATACAAATGGCTGCAAATAGCACGACTGTTACTATTGCTATTCCTTCGGTATACATGGCATCTAACGTGGAGCTAAGGAGCGATGTCCCGCTTGAGTGCAGGATTATGTAGTTTTCTGATCTTCACGATACCTCCTATTTACATCTCGGATCAGGCTGACCAAGCAATATACAAACGAACAGAAAAACAGAATTGTTAATGCCAATGCACTATACGCCCAAGCGCCAGCACGCTCTCGAGACCATAGCTCAGGCTCAGCAGCACTTAGCCATGCATAAAAAATAAAGCTCATGCCTGCATATCCAGCGGCAACCAGAGAGATAACCAGCCCGAACCATGTGAGTAACTTCCTACGCTTGGTCATGGTGCAACATAACAGTTAATAGACGTACCCGGCGGTCAGCACTATTACCAAGAATAAGGCGTGCATATTTTTTATAAGTGATTGATTCATCTAAATCCCCTTAGATTTGTCTGTCCGCATATGCAAAATAGTACGGACAAGAGCGACTACCTCCTTCTGGCACATAGCTGCCGCACATTCGGATTTAATAACCCGTGTAAGGCGCATTAAATGTAGGGCGACAATAAGCGTAGCGCATTGCGCCGAATGAAACTTACATACGGCGCAATGCCCGTTGGTTATTGCGATTCAGTCTTTGCATTTGTTATGCTTATAATCAAGTTTTGATATGCTTTCATTTCAGAATGTATTCTTTTCATGTAAAGCATTGTGATCATACCTATGATAATTGCTGTCAATTCCCATATGCAGCTTGTATCTCGCCCCATAAAAACATCTACAACTAACCAAGCAATAACGGGAGATAAAAAACCATTATCAAATCTAACATAATAAAATGAATTCAAATTACTCACTCTTTCCAAGCAATATTGAATTGACTCTTTTTTTCCATTTTCAAGTTTCTTAATACTTTCTTTCTTGGGAAAGTCATTAAATTCATCCCAAATTTTTGAAACAATCCAATTCTTAATCAAAACTGAAAGCTGATGTATAAGTACCCCAATCGGCATGGCAGTAGCTAATCCTGCAATGATGCTCAGGTTTTCTAAATTTTTATAAAGCAAACACATTAAATCATTTAGATTCTTAGCATTTTCTCCGTAGAAAAATATTACACTCCACAAAATAAATGTTGTGCCCGATATCTGATATCTTAAAAATTGCTTCATGTAGCTCCCTTAGAATGACCTGAATATCTCAGTAAGACCCACATGTCCGTATTAACAGAGATGTTAAGTTCCCCATTTTTTAAAGTCATTGAATTATTATGATATTGACTGAATCACTCTGTCCGTATATCCATAATAGTTCGGACAAGAGCACGTGCCTCCTTCTGGCACATAGCTGCCGCACATTCGGATTTAATAGTGACAGGCTCGATTCATTTCCCCGTCCAAATAACACGGGCAGCTAGAAATACTTTCACCTGAAATTTACTCTTAAATTTACCGATTGGATATAAGGAAAATCCTTATTCAGACCGATAGCCGCCCTTCGTTAAAGGGGTGCAGTGACAATTGCGAACGCGATCACCCAAACGCCCGTTAACAATTTTTATATTTGCTCAGATGACATTCCCTTGCCATCTCCCGCGCTTGTTCTATTTGCTCATGGGTCATTTTAGCGGCGATTTTGGCTCTGTTTTTCATGCTGAGTGAGCGGTATTTTCCTCCTACTGTCACCAAGCTCCACCACATATGCGCCCGCTGGTAATCCTTTTCCACGCCTTTTCCTGTGGCGTATCTGACGCCGAGGTTATATTGTGCCGCGGTTTCACCTTGCTCGGCCGCCAGCTTGTACCATTTCACCGCTTCAACATCATCCTGTGCCACACCTTGCCCTTTGGCATATTTGATACCAAGGTTGAGTTGTGCAGCGGCATTGCCTTGTTCCGCGGCTAATGTGTACCATTTAACAGCTTCGGCATCATCCTCCGGCACGCCTTTGCCGTTGTCATACATGACGCCGAGGTTTAACTGTGCTGATACGACACCTTCGTCCGCCGCTAATCTGTACCATTCTGCCGCACCGGCATAGTCTTTTATTTTAACGAGTGAGGTTGCGTAGTCATTTTTCATCGCAGCCGTAAAATCACTGCCAAAATCTTCAGCCCAAGCGGTCGCCGAGAATGTAAGTATCAAAACAGGTAATAGTTTTTTCATTTCACCCCCCTTAACGTTCAATACTGGGCGTTTAACACTGACCCGTTCAACGCTCGCCTTCCGCCGCTACGACGGACGCGGGCTTAAGTTACAGAGCCTGCTTGGCTTAGTCAACTCTGGTCAGTTTAGGAGTCAATTTATGAGAAATTGGCGGGGGAATATGGCGGGAGTAATCTGAGACGGAAATAAATAAGGCCTGCATTTCTGCAGGCCTTATAAATTCTGGTGCCGCTTGTCGGATTCGAACTGACGACCTACCGCTTACAAGGCGGTTGCTCTACCAACTGAGCTAAAGCGGCACTGTTGAAGCTTACTACTATACCTTAAACGATTTGGTGGGTCGGCCGAGATTCGAACTCGGGACCAATGGATTAAAAGTCCACTGCTCTACCAGCTGAGCTACCGACCCCTCGCAAAGGAGCGCGAATTATACGGAATTAGCTTAAGGAGTCCAAGCAAAAACTAGAAAAAACTGATTAATCACGCTAAATAAGTATTATTACGCTGGCAGATATAAGGTTGGGTCTTTAACACCTGCCGCTTCAAACCCTGCACGTCGCAGTCTGCATGAATCACATAGGCCGCATGCCCGCCCTTGCTCATCTGCCTGATAGCAGGAAACCGTAAGGGCGTAGTCCACGCCCAGCGCGGTGCCAAGTTGCACGATCTCTGATTTGGACATATTCAGCAGCGGTGCATGTATTTGAATCGTTTCACCTTCAACAGCGGCTTTGGTGGCTAGGTTGGCCATTTTCTCAAAGGCTTCTATGTAAGCAGGCCGACAGTCCGGATAGCCGGAATAATCAACGGCGTTTACCCCGATAAAGATATCTTGCGCATCCAACACTTCTGCCCACGCCAACGCCAGTGACAACATGATGGTGTTTCTCGCAGGCACGTAGGTGGCGGGGATGCCCTCGCCGGGCTGCTGGGGTACTGCAATGCGGTTATCTGTTAGTGCAGAGCCGCCAATACCTGTCATATCAACTTTGATCTCACGATGTTCACTCACGCCGATCGCTTGTGCGACTCGGTCTGATGCGGCAAGCTCGGCATGGTGGCGCTGTCCGTAATCAACACTCAATGCATAGCAGTTAAAGCCTTGCTGGTGTGCCATCGCAAGCACGGTGGCAGAGTCTAGACCTCCAGATAAAAGCACAACGGCGTTTTTCATCACTCAATGTCCCGGTGAGTTGTTCCAAAGTATTTTGTGCAGTTGTATCTGCATCCTGACTGGCAGTTTATCGCGCAATACCCAATCAGCTAGTTGCGTAGCGTTTAGTGCTTCATGCGAAGGAGAAAACACCACATTGCATTTATTGGTCAGCTTGTATTCCTGCAAGACTTGCTTCGCCCATTGGTAGTCGTCTTCATCGCAGATAACCAGTTTTACTTCATCTTTTCGGGTCAGCTTGGTAAAGTTTTCCCACAGGTTTTTATCGGCTTCGCCGGATGCGGGTGTTTTGATGTCCACCACTTTCATCACCCGTTTATCGACTTCTCTGATATCCAATGCGCCGCTGGTTTCGAGAGAGACTTCATAGCCCGCATCACACAATGCGGAAAGCATTGGTATGCAGTTTTTCTGCGCTAATGGCTCGCCACCTGTCACGGTGACATAACGTGTGCCGTATCCACCGACCTCAGTGATAATGTCATCCAGATTCATGTTTTGTCCGCCTGTAAACGCATAGGCGGTGTCGCAATAGGTGCAACGTAGCGGACAGCCGGTTAAGCGGATAAATACGGTGGGCAGCCCGATACGGCTGGTTTCACCTTGCAGGGAATAGAATATCTCACTGATGCGCAGTGGGAGCGCTTCTGAACGTGCTGATGACATGAACTACTGACTACCGAGTAGCTTTTTAGCTTTGGCAGCTGCTTTGCTATCGGGATATTTATCCACAAGCTGTTGAAGCGTTTTATTCGCTTCTTCTTTCAGGTTCAATTGACTTTTGCTTTCTGCCAAATTTAAAAATACATCAGCGGCTTTAGGAAATTCAGGAAAGCGCTGCAATAGCAACTCAAAAGTACTTTGCACACCCTTGTAATCCTTCAGGACAATCTTGGATTTTCCCAGCCAGTAATAGGCATTTTGCACATGAACCGAACTAGGAAATTTGTTGATGAACTCACGAAATGCTTTAACGGACTCAACATGGCTACCCGCTTTGAATAGGCCATAGCCTTTTTCAAAAGCACGATTCGCCGGTACGGGATCGTCAGGGTCATTCGATGAAGTTTGGGGGTTTGAATCAATAATCGCTGGAGGCGCGATATCACCACCGGATTCCAGATTCCGTATCCGAGAATCCAGATCGATGTAAAAATCTTTTTGACGCTTTTCTGCATTCTGCAATTCGTGGGCAAACTCTTCGTTCTTTCCACGGATGGCACGTAGTTCAGTCGCCAACTCTTCAAGTTGGCCTTGAAGGTTGATCATCGAATTTCTTGAAGCATCGGTTTGTTGCTTGAGATTTCCTTCCATCGTCACGATGCGTGACTCTAAAAGTTGAATCGTCTCTCGTGCTTTATCGTCTGCAAACAGACCAGCGTACACTGGGGTGGCAATAAGCCATCCCAGTATCACACAGGCACTTGCCTTAAACTGCATTATTGCTTAATACTTGATATCGCTACGGCGATTCTGAGACCAAGCAGATTCGTTGTGACCGCTTGCTCTCGGACGCTCTTCACCATAGCTGATTGTGTCAATCTGGCTGGACCTTGCACCGCCCAATACCATCATCTTCTTAACACCGTCTGCACGACGTTGACCAAGTCCCAGGTTATATTCATTACTCCCACGCTCATCGGCATGACCTTCAACACGCACATTACGATTAGCATGCTCAGCAAGGTATTTACCGTGTGCTTGTACAACACGCTTGTCGTTGCCTTGAACAACTGAAACGTCGAATGGGTAATAAACACTACGTTTCGAAAGGATGCTAGCTGCATCGTTCAAAGGATCAACCTCAACTGCTGCTGTAGTCGCAGGCTTAGTCTCAGCCGTTTTTTCAACAGCAGGCTCCGCTACAGACTCAGCAGGTGTCTCGGCTTCTGGCGACTTGCTGCTTGCGCAAGCTACCAACATACTTGACATTGCGAGGCTGATGATAAGCTTATTCATTTACTTTCTCCTTGTTGATTGCTGAAAAGTCCCAATAGGTTAATACACAAACTCAATACTAAAAACTAGCGAACGAACTGAAGCCGTAGCATAACAGGCATCATTGTTTGAACACTAAGTAATTCATAATTTTACGGCCCCCATACTGGCTCGCGAGCATCTCCGCTCTGCGTAAACATGTGCCTCTGTACTCGCCCGTCGCTGGAAACAGTCGCCAATATACCACGTTCGCGCGCTTCGCTGGCAAACAGAATAAGTTTTCCATTAGGTGCATAACTCGGCTTTTTTTCCCATCCGCCGCCTGTCAGGAAAGCCATCTGACCTGACTGAAAATCCTGGGTGGCAATATAAAAACGACCGTTAACCCGATGAGCAAAAACAAAATTTTTTCCGTCCGGGCTATATCGCGGTGAAAAGCTCGTCCCGCCACCGAATGTCAGCCGCTCAGCCGGCCCCCCTTCTACTGACATACGGTAGATTTGAGCACTTCCTCCCCGGTCTGAAAGGAATATCAACGATTTACCGTCAGGCGAGAAGCTGGGCTCGGTATCTATCGCGCCGCTAAAAGTGATGCGACGCAGGCCGCTGCCATCTGAGCGAATCGTATATATCTGTGAGCTGCCATCCCGGGTCAACACCAGGGCCAGTTGTTTGCCGTCGGGTGACCATGACGGTGCACTGTTGCTGCCACTGAACTCTGCCAAAATCCTGCGCTGATTGGTATAAAGGGATTGCACAAACACAACTGCATGCCCTGTTTCAAAGCTCACATAGGCAAGCTCGCTGCCATCGGGTGACCATGACGGTGACATGATAGGCGCATTATGCACCAGTACCTTTTGTTCGTTATATCCGTCACTATCGGCAACGATCAGACTGAATCTGCTTCCCTCCCTGTTTACATAGGCAATACGCGTGCTGAACACACCTTTGTCGCCGGTGAGTTTTTCATATATCAGATCGGAGATACGATGACCTATCGCCCGTAGCTGATCTTTACCCGCAGAGACAGCCTGCCCGAACAGCTCTGCCTGCCTGATTACATCCAGCAAACGAAAGCGTACCTCCACCATGCCATTTTCATTGATTTCAACTGAGCCGATCGATAGCGCATCCGCACCGCGTATCTGCCAATCGGGATAGCTCACTTCGGCAGGTGTACGCGGATATTTGCCGACAGGTTCAACCAGCTTGAACAACCCGCTGCGCTCCAGATCGCCCGCGATGACTTCGTGGATGGCTTGCGACAATTCATCATCTCCGCCGAAAGGAATGACTGCGATAGGAATCTGATTTTCACCTGCACCGATGATTTCGATATTCAGCTCGGCATTAACTATTGTTGCCTGCGCCAACAACAACAATCCAACAAAAACCTTCAACAAACGCAACAACATAAATACTCCTAATTATTCGACTGGTTCACCGTTTTTTCTTAATTATTCAACAGGTTTAAACGACAGCTTCAGATTCCTGAACCGATTAAACAACTTTACATCAGACGGCAATGGCAAGGGGTCGGATTTGAGTATCGCTCGCTCTACCGCACTGTCATATAAGCTATTGCCGCTAGTTAGGCTAAGCTTTGCTTGCAGCACGCCGCCACCCGGCAAGAGTGTCACCAGAAACTCTGCTCGCGCATCGTCCGCCACATTGGCAGGCATCACAATATTGCGCCTGATCTTGGCATTGATCTTAGCGATGTACTCGTCAACCATCTTGCCGATTGCAGCCTCTTGCTCAGCTCGTTCGCGGTCTGCCTGCGCTTGGGCTGCGGCTATGCGATCGCGTTCCGCTTGTTCCTGCTCTGCTTTTTGTTTAGCTATTCGCTCTTGTACAGCTTTTTCTTTGGCGATACGCTCCCGTTCTGCTTGTTTTTTGGCAGCCTTCTCTTTAGCAAGCTTTTCCTCTCTGGCCTTTTTTGCCTCGGCAGCGGCTTTGCGCTTTTTCGCTTCCTGGTCAACTGGCTTAGGCTGAATTTTTTTCTTGTCGGGAATTTTAATCTCAGGCGCGACCACCTTTTCAGGGGGTGCCGGTTTAACAACTGGCACGACTACTTTTTTAGGTGGAGGTGGTGGTGGCGATTTTTTAGCTGCTTGCACAGGCAGATCTTCCGGCTGCCACAATTCCACACTCATCACTGCGGGCGGTAACGTCTGCCAGGTGAATCCGAAATACAATAACCCGAAAAATGCGCCATGCACAACTGCAGCGAGTATCCCCGCCTTTAACCGAAAAGGCTCGTTCCCGTAAGGTTGATTATAAATCGCCGCGTTCATTTGCTCCGGGTTTGGGTCAACAACCCGACTTTCCGGACGTTTTGTGTTTTCAGCACATCCATCATTTTGATGACTTCTTCATAGCGCACATCCTTGTCTGCCGAAATCACGACTGACTGCTCCTGAAGATCATCCTGACGCGCTTTCAGAATTGCGACCAATTCATCACGCGACACTTTGCTCTCACCTCCTTTTCTGGAGTGGTCGCGCATCGCCAGCGACAGATCTTTTTTGATCATGATTTCCAGTGGCGCAACTGGTGGTTTCAATGCCTTGCCCACGCTGGGCAGATCAATCTGACCGGGATTCATCAGTGGTGCAGTCACCATAAAGATCACCAGCAACACCAGCATCACGTCGATGTATGGAACGACATTGATGTCGTTCATCAGGCGATTCTTGGCTCGGGAATTTTGTCTCATCAATCAAAAACCCTATGGCTGGCGTTGCAAGACATTGGAGAATTCTTCAGTAAAGCTTTCGAAACGCGAAGCCAACCTGTCGATATCATGCGCATAACGATTGTATGCAACCACCGCAGGAATCGCCGCAAACAAACCCATTGCGGTGGCAACCAATGCCTCAGCGATACCCGGCGCGACATGCGCCAGCGTTGCTTGTCCGACATTTGCCAACCCGCGAAAGGCGTTCATGATGCCCCAAACCGTGCCGAACAAACCAATGTACGGACTGACTGAACCCACTGAAGCTAGAAAGGCCAGATGCGATTCCAACCTGTCCATCTCACGCTGATAGGTTGCCCGCATTGCGCGACGCGTGCCTTCCATCACCGCACTGGGATCGGCATCTTTCTGCTTTTTTAGTTTTACGAACTCGACAATCCCAGCTGAAAATATGCGTTCCAGCGCACCCTGTTCCTCACGCGGGACACTACTCACTTTCTTGTACAGTTTATTCAAGTCGGGATTAACCCAGAATTCCTCTTCGAACTCTTCGGTTAATTTCGTTTCACGACGAATGCTGAACAGCTTCATGAAGATGTACCACCACGACATCATCGATACCACCAACAAAAAGCCCATCACCAATTGCACCAGCAAGCTGGCATTACTGATCAGACTGATAAACGATAAATCCTGCGTGACCTCCATTACTACCCCTTATAAATTCACTTTTTCAACTCGACACGTAGTACTTCCGGCACTGAGACCGGCTTGAAGCTTTTCAACGATACACACACCAGATGCACCTCGGCTTCGTTTAATATCTCGTCACCACGACGCACGGTTTGCAGCAAGGTAATACGACTGCGGCCCAACTCCTTGATCTGAGCCGTAATTTCCAGCATGTCATCCAGCAAGGCTGGCTTGAGATAATTCAGATTCAGCGAACGTACCACGAACACCATGCCGAATTCTTTCATCAATCCGGCATTGCTATAACCGTGTCCACGCAACCACTCAGTCCGCGCGCGCTCCATAAAGTTCACATAACTGGCGTGATAAACCACCCCACCCGCGTCCGTATCCTGAAAATACACCCGCACCGGCCATGAAAATACCTGTGCCTCACTCATTCAACAAATCACCATTCAGCGGCAATTCTTCATTAGCCTGTTTGTTCTGCACTGCCAGTCCGAAGTGAGTGTATGCATTCGCCGTCGCCATGCGCCCACGCGGGGTACGCTGTAAATACCCCTGCTGGATCAGATACGGCTCAAGCACGTCTTCTATGGTGTCACGCTCCTCGCCTATCGCGGCGGCAAGGTTATCCACCCCGACCGGCCCGCCGAGAAACTTCTCGATCACGGTCAGCAATAACTTCCTGTCCATCACGTCCAGCCCGCGGGTGTCCACATCCAGCATGTTCAGTGCTGCATCTGCCACCTCGCGATCCGCATTGCCTTCTGCCTTCACATCGGCAAAATCGCGCACCCGGCGCAACAGGCGATTGGCAATACGCGGCGTACCACGGGAACGTCTGGCGACTTCCAGCGCACCTTCCTCAGACAACGTCATCTCCAGCAGTTTGGCCGAACGCATCACGATGCGCTGCAACTCCTGCGGCGTATAGAACTCCAAGCGCGCCACAATGCCGAAACGGTCACGCAGCGGATTAGTCAACATGCCTGCACGGGTGGTAGCCCCCACCAGCGTAAACGGTGGCAAATCAAGCTTCACCGAACGCGCAGCAGGCCCCTCGCCTATCATGATGTCGATCTGGTAATCCTCCAATGCCGGATAGAGAATCTCCTCCACCACCGGCGAGAGGCGATGTATCTCGTCGATAAATAACACATCATTGGGCTCAAGGTTGGTCAGCAGTGCCGCCAAGTCCCCCGCACGTTCCAGCACCGGGCCGGAAGTGTGGCGCAGATTCACACCCATCTCGCGCGCGATGATTTGCGCCAGCGTGGTCTTACCTAAACCGGGCGGACCGAACAACAACACATGGTCGAGCGGCTCGCTGCGATTTTTAGCGGCCTGAATGAATATTTCCAACTGCCCGCGTATCTTCTCCTGCCCGACATACTCCTCAAGCTGTTTGGGGCGCAACGCACGTTCCAACGCCTCTTCCTGCTTGGAAACAGGTGCTGGCGTAATCAGGCGCGGTTCTGCGGAAATATCGTCGTTCTGGATCATATCGGGAATAATAACTTAAGTAAGCTCATGATTTGGACAGAAGCTTGAGTGCCTGACGTATTCCCTCGGATACATTGGTGTCCTTAGGCAATTGCTTGGCAGCCCAGTCTGATTCCTTGCTGCTGTAGCCCAACGCAAGTAGCGCATTGACGACATCATCCCCCGCCGAGGCGGTAAAGCTTGAGTTCGCAGCACCTGTAGACACTTCGAATTTTCCTTGTAATTCCAGCAGTAGACGTTCTGCGGTTTTTTTGCCGACACCGGGTATCTTGGTCAGTCGCCCGACTTCTTTATTGGACACGGCTTCGGACAGATCAGCCAAACTCAGGCCGGACAGTACCGACAGTGCCATCCGAGGACCGACACCGCTGATCTTGAGTAATTGGCGAAACGCGATGCGTTCATCAGTCGTCAGAAAGCCGTATAGCAATTGTGCATCCTCGCGCACGATCATCTGGGTGTGCAAGATTACTTTTTCTTGCACGACTGGCAGGTTGTAGAAGGTGCTCATGGGCACGTCGAGTTCATAGGCCACACCCTGCACTTCCAGCAGTATCTGCGGTGGATTTTTTTCCAGCAATGTCCCGGTGAGCCTGCCTATCATATCAATCTACCTTTTTTAACCCGGCGACCTTTGGTCGCCAATTCTCCCAGCCCCATTCCGCCGTGTGCATGGCAGATGGCACATGCTAATGCATCTGCCGCATCCGAGCCGGGTGTGCCAGATAAAGTCAATAATCTTTGCACCATCAGTTGTACCTGTTCTTTATCTGCATGACCATTGCCGACCACTGCCTGCTTGACCTGAAGCGCGGTATATTCACCAACCGGCAAGCTGGCCAGCACTGCTGCACAGATTGCCGCACCACGCGCCTGACCGAGCAACAAAGTCGATTGCGGATTGACATTGACGAACACTTTTTCGACCGCCACATATTGTGGTTGATGGTGGGCGATTACTTCGCCCAGTGAGTCCAGAATAACTTTTAACCGTTCAGGCAATTCCCCGTCAGGGGTTTTGATGCAACCGCTTGCGACATAGTGTAGTTTTTGGCCTTCTTTATCAATAACACCGAATCCTGTAATACGCAGGCCGGGGTCTATGCCGAGGATGCGCATTTCAGTGCAACTTGATAACGATTATAGAAGTAGCGCCCAAAGCAGTTACTCGTCGATTACGGCAGTGGTGTACACCTCTTGCACATCATCAAGGTCTTCAAGCGCATCAAGCAGCTTTTGCATCTTCGCGGCATCATCACCGGAAAATTCCACTTCGGTTGAAGGCTTCATGATGACTTCACCGAATTCCGGTTTGTAGTCTGCCGCTTCCAGCGCTTGTTTCACATTCACAAAATCATTGGGTTCGGTAATCACTTCGATACTGCCGTCTTCATTGGTCACAATATCTTCAGCACCTGCATCCAGCGCAACTTCCATCAATCCATTTTCATCTGTTCCGGGCGCAAATAGCAGTTGTCCGCAATGCTTGAACAGGAAAGATACCGAGCCGTCGGTACCTAGATTACCGCCATTCTTGCTGAAAGCATGACGCACATCGGCAACCGTTCTGGTTTTGTTATCTGTCATGCAGTCCACCATCACCGCTGCGCCGTTGATGCCGTAACCTTCGTAACGCAGCTCTTCGTAATCTACGCCTTCAAGTTGCCCACTTCCTCGCTTGACCGCATTCTCGACCGTATCTTTCGGCATATTGTTCGCACGCGCCTTCTCAATCGCCAAGCGCAAACGTGGATTTGCGCCCGCATCACCCCCACCCATACGAGCCGCGACTGTGATTTCCTTTATCAGGCGTGTGAATATCTTGCCTCGCTTGGCGTCCTGCTTGCCTTTACGATGCTGAATGTTTGCCCATTTACTATGCCCTGCCATACTTACTCTCCGAAAAAACTGCTCAGTGTCTGATAAAAAACTTGCGCGATGGTATCATTTCCGTCTCGTTATCCCAACATTCAAGGCCTTGCCAATCAAGCTTTGCCAAAGCTGTTGGTCAGCCGGAACGGTATCAGTTACGATAATCACCGGTAAAAACCAGCAGGTGATCACGAGGGAATATCAAAAGGGGCAGTAGCAAATGAAAACAATTTTGATTGCCAATCCCAAAGGTGGCTGCGGTAAGACCACGCTAACCACCAACATAGCGGGTCACCTTGCGCGTCGTGGCAAGCGTGTCGCAGTGCTTGATATGGACAGGCAGCAATCTTCTGCGCTGTGGATAGAGAAACGTCCCGAGAGCCTACCGCAGGTACGTTTGATGAAGTACAACCAAAATTCCGATAAACCAAGCAACTGGCTGATCATCGATTCAGCTGCCGGTTTATCGGGCAGTAACCTTGCCCTTTCAATGATCAAGCAAGCCAGCAAGATCATCGTTCCTGTCGTACCCTCACTTTATGACCTGGATGCCAGCCGCCAGTTCCTGACAGAATTGGTCGAAGAAAAAAAGGTTTGTAACAGCAATTGTGACATCGGCGTGGTCGGCATGCGTATGGCTCCACGTACCCGCGCCTCCGGGATGCTGGAAGATTTTCTGGATGAGCTAGCGTTGCCGGTACTCGCCTATCTCCGTGAAACGCAAATATATGTGAATGCTGCATTCGAAGGAAAGTCGTTGTTTGATCTACCCCGTTACCTGGCAGGACGTGAGCTTGAACAATGGATATATATGCAGCAGTGGCTGAAAAACATTAAGTAACCTCTGCCTGAGCGTACTCAACGATGTCAAAACGCATGACACGGTAGAATTTCCCGAAGCAATATTCCACTTGCGGCTCACCCGCCAACGTCTTGCCGTTTTGTTTGAGGGCATCATTCAGCCGTTGCGTGACATCCTCTCCCCAGAATACCGGCAGAAAAGGTTTCAGCCGTCCCAGCAACCAGCGAAACGGGGTCAGATGATGGGCTGGTGATCGAAGAACCAGATGCCCCAACGCCACAGGTATGCCCAC
>CAZURE010000008.1:69878-83486 GCA_964623195.1 uncultured Gallionella sp.
GATGATGGGCTGGTGATCGAAGAACCAGATGCCCCAACGCCACAGGTATGCCCACCAGTAATAACGTGCCAGATATTCCGGCACACCATCCAGAAAATTATTGGATAGATGCATTCTGTACAATCTTAAAGGATTTTTCTATGTTCGCTTTCCTCAATTTCATCCCTGAGGTTACTCATACACATAGACAACTTGCTGGCCTGTTCCGGGCTGATACGCTGATCGAACTGATATATCTCATCAACTTTTCCGGCAGCCCTGTTGATCCCCACCATGAAGCTTTCTTGTGATATTGAAACCACCAGATCCATGGTGTTGGCAAATTCCACCTTCGCCATATATGCATCATTATGTGATGGACCTGCGCCTTCATACACCACCGGCAACTCTCTTGATTCCGGTTTTATCCACGCTCGCCTAATTTTACCGATATCCAGATAGGTGATGCGACCATTGCGGAACTTCAGCTTGCCGTTCTCCGTTTCCACTTTTCTGGCAACTATCTTGACCGCACCGAAGTTATCGCCAGAATCTTTCAGGAATACTGTGATCAAGACATTGATCCAAATATCATCCTGAGTCTCGCCGGTGATCCGTAACCCGCATCCCGACTGTCGTCCCAAGTTGAAATATTCAACCGCCGCCAGATTCTGCTTAAGCGGAACGATCGAAGGAATCAGGATGTCATTAGGCGCAGCAACCGCAAACTGCGGAAGGAAGATCAGAATCCCGAGGAGAATATTGGCAAACTTCATTCGTCTCACCTACCGTTATTCGTGAGGAAGCTCATTGCTGTACGGGTTCAGAGTAACACAGCCCGAATTCGATGCTTCGACTCGTTATACGTTGAACAGGAAGTTCATCACATCGCCATCCTGCACCACATATTCCTTACCTTCAACACGCATCTTGCCCTTCTCTTTTGCACCCGCCTCACCGCCGCAAGCGATGAAATCGTCATAGGATATGGTTTGTGCACGAATAAACCCTTTTTCAAAATCGGTATGGATCACACCGGCCGCTTGCGGCGCGGTATCACCCTTGTGGATAGTCCATGCACGCACTTCTTTGACACCTGCGGTGAAATAAGTTTGTAGGCCGAGCAAGTCATAGCCGCTTCGTATCAAGCGATCCAGCCCCGGTTCATCCAGACCCAAGTCAGCCAGAAATTCTTTTTTATCGTCGTCATCCAGATCGGCGAGCTCTGCTTCGATCTTAGCGCATAATGCGACTACAGGCGCACCTTCTTTCGCGGCATGTTCGCGCAAGCGATCCAAGTGAGGATTGTTTTCAAAGCCATCTTCCAGCACATTGCCCACATACATCGCAGGTTTGATGGTAAGCAGACATAGTGGCTTAATCAGCAATTTTTCATCATCTGATAAATCAAGTGTTCGCGCAGGCTTTCCTTCATTCAAATGAGGGAGCAGCTTTTCCAGTACCGCCATCAACTTCAGCACATCTTTGTCGCCGGACTTGGCTTTCTTACCATCACGCTGGATAGCCTTTTCAACGGCAGTGAGATCTGCCAAAGCCAATTCGGTCAAAATCACTTCAATATCTGAAAGCGGATCAACCTTACCCGCCACATGCACGACGTTCTCATCATCAAAACAGCGAACGACATTAACGATGGCATCTGTCTCACGAATGTTAGCGAGGAATTGGTTCCCCAGCCCCTCACCTTTGGAAGCCCCGGCAACCAAACCGGCGATATCGACGAACTCTACAATCGCAGGCTGCATCTTCTGCGGCTTAACAATTTCCGCCAAACCCGCCATTCGCGCATCAGGCACCTCGACGATGCCGACGTTGGGTTCGATGGTGCAGAAAGGATAGTTCTCTGCCGCGATGCCCGACTTGGTCAGCGCATTGAACATGGTGGATTTGCCCACATTGGGCAGGCCGACGATTCCGCATTTCAAACTCATAACTTTTTCCTTTATGCACTATGCAGCTTCAACATCGCTGCTTCCGCTTTTCCTTCAATAATCAGGTGCGATACATCCTGTGCTTTTTGCATCGCCTCTTCTATCAGTTCCCGATCTTCACGACGCGGATCACCTAAAACATAATTGGATACTGCTGAACGATCTCCGGGATGACCGATGCCAATACGCAAACGCCAGAAATCCTTTGTGCTCAGATGAGCAATAATATCCTTCAGGCCGTTGTGTCCGCCATGTCCTCCGCCCTTTTTTAAGCGCGCCACGCCGGGAGGAAGATCCAATTCATCATGCACCACCATGACTTCCTCAGGTGCGATTTTGTAAAACTTTGCCAACGTACCAACAGCACGACCACTTCCATTCATGAAGGTTTGGGGTTTGAGCAACCACGCTTCATGACCGTGCAAATGACCCCGCGCTGTCTCACCATGAAATTTGTTTTCGTTCTTAAAATTTACATTTTGTGAACGTGCCAGTTCATCCACCCACCAGAAGCCGACATTATGTCGGTTGCCCTCGTATTCACGCCCTGGATTACCCAAGCCTACAATCAAGCGTATCGCTTTCATCCCAACTGAGTTCCTTAATGAAAAAACCCGCCATGCCGTTTGTCAGCAATGGCGGGTTCCACAGGAGCAAACCTGCTTATTTTGCTTCTTCCTTGTCAGCTTCAGCTGCTGCTGCCGTATCCTCAGAAGCTTCCTCCTCTGTTGAGGCTGCTTCAACCATACCGCGAGGTACTTTTACTACAGCAACGACTGCTTCACCTGTATGCGTTCCGTGTGTAGCGATTTCAACACCGTTTGGCATTGTCAGGTCTGACACGTGAACAGAATGGCCCAGCTCTAAGCTACCCAAATCAACTTCGATGTAGGCTGGCAGATCCTTAGGCAAGCAGGCGATATCCAGATCATGAAGAACATGACTGATCTTACCGCCACCGAGCTTCACGCCTGGCGCAACTTCTTCGTTGATAAAGTGTAAAGGCACTTTGATGTGCATCTTTTTCTTTTGATCGATGCGCTGGAAATCGACATGTTGAACTTGCTGGCGAAACGGATGCATGACGAAGTCACGCAACATGACAGTTTCCTTCTTACCTTCAACATTCAAAGTCAGAATCGATGCGTGAATTTCCTCGCCTTTCAGTCTGTGGAACATATCATTGTGATCCATGTCGATAACATTCACGTCACCCGAGCCATACACAACACCTGGCACGCGGCCGGCGTTACGCAGACGGCGGCTCGCACCCGTACCTTGCGCCTTACGAATTGTTGCTTCAATTTCTATGGTCATTTTACTTCTCCAAAAAACAGAATCATCCGCGACCAGATGATTCTTAAATATGGCAGCAACCAACATGGTTACCACCCAAAACTAATGTTCAACGCCTTTTCAGTGACCCTGGCCTCTATTCAGTAAACAGCGAGCTCACTGACTCCTCGCTATTGATGCGCCGTATCGTCTCTGCCATCAACTCTGCCGTACTCAATTGACGAATCCTCCCGCAATTACGCGCTGCATCACTCAACGGAATAGTGTCAGTCACGACCAACTCATCCATGGCAGAGTCGGTAATACGATCAATCGCAGGCCCCGACAATACCGGATGGGTGCAATAGGCCAGTACTCTGGCAGCACCCTTTTCCTTTAACGCATTGGCAGCTTCGCAAAGCGTATTTGCTGTATCCACCATATCGTCCATGATCAAACAGGTACGCCCGGACACTTCGCCGATGATGTTCATCACCTTTGCCACATTCGGCTTGGGTCGACGCTTGTCGATAATCGCTAGGTCAGCATCCATCTGCTTTGCCAACGCGCGGGCGCGAACCACTCCGCCCACATCCGGTGACACCACGATCAAGTTCGGATAATTATGCTTCCATACATCAGACAACAGAATCGGGCTGGCGTAGATGTTATCTACAGGAATATCGAAAAATCCTTGTATTTGATCCGAGTGAAGATCCATCGTCAGCAAGCGATTCACGCCTGCACTGACCAACATATCCGCAACGACTTTTGCCGTAATCGCGACACGCGCCGAGCGGGGGCGACGATCCTGACGAGAATAACCAAAATACGGCATTGCTGCGGTGATACGTCCTGCAGAAGCGCGTTTCAACGCATCTACCATCACCATCACTTCCATCAGGTTGTCATTGGTCGGTGCGCAGGTTGATTGCAACACAAACACATCTTTACCGCGTACATTCTCATTGAGCTCCACCATGACTTCACCATCGGAAAAACGTCCGACCGTGGCACGTCCCAAGTGGATATTCAGGTGCCGCGCAACTGATTCAGCAAGCTTAGGATTGGCATTACCGGTGAACACCATCAAGCTGTCGTAAGACACGTGTAACCCCTTAAATAGAATGAAACGCAGGACTCATGCCCTGAAATCTGGTTTTGGCTGGGGCGGCAGGGATCGAACCTGCGAATGCCGGAATCAAAATCCGGTGCCTTACCACTTGGCGACGCCCCAATTCAACACTACAACACAGACAGCACAACAATAGCAGCTGTCAATCTGGCATCCAATCGTGCAACGGATGCTTATTCAAACCTTGCGTGACAACTCCACGCATCTCTTGCGGCAATTGACTCATTACGTCTTCTGCCTGACTGCGGCTGGAATATTCCGCAAATACGCATGCGCCCGATCCTGACATCATCGCTTTTCCGAAGCCATTTAGACACGTCAGATAACGTGCAACTTCAGGGAAAAGACCGCACACCACAGGCTGCAGGTCATTTCGCAACTGTTTCTGCCCTTCCAAGAGGGCGCGCATTGTGATGGAAACCGTGTCTCGTGTCAATTCTGAGCGCGTAAAAATCTGTGCTGTCGACACCTGTACCGGAGGAAAAAGTACGACATACCAAGCTTGCTCAAGTGTAAATGCCTGAAGAGCGTCGCCGACCCCCTCGGCAAAAGCATTTTCGCCGAACACAAACACCGGCACATCCGCGCCCAGAGTCAATCCAAGTTGCATCAGCCGTTTGCGTGACACTCCCAATGACCACAGGTGGTTTAGGGCTATCAGCGTCGTCGCAGCATCTGAACTGCCGCCCCCCAGCCCCCCACCCATCGGGATGCGCTTCTCAATGACAATATCCACGCCCAACTTGCAACCAGTCTCGGCTTGCAGCAACTTAGCCGCACGCACACACAGATCAGATTCTGCAGCCACACCCTCAATACTGTTGGTGCGATGTATCCCACCATCATCGCGCAAGCTGAAATGCAGCGTGTCTTGCAGGTCGATAAAACGGAACAGGGTTTGCAGCAGGTGATAGCCGTCCGGCCTGCGACCGACCACATGTAGGAACAGGTTAAGCTTGGCGGGGGCGGGGCAGGATAGTTTCATGGAATATTCCTCACTGATACTCCCAATCCCATTCATCAATCAGCAATAATACTTGAAGATTTTCACGGCTTAGTTTCAATCTAGCTGGCAGTTTGCCTTCATAACGCACATACTGAATCTCCCACCCATCCTGCTTCATCAGGCTGATGCGCCCCTCACTGTTATGTTCTATCCGTGCTGTGCTGTGCTGCGCTGGCAAGCCCAGCACCCAATGATGCAATCCATCCAATGGCAGGTGCCAGTGAAGTACTTGCTGCATCAATGTCCCCACATCGTGAGCCTGATAATGTTTACCATCGCTATCAAGCGTTGCATGGTCTGCGTCACGGAAAATACGTCCGACGGTACTGCCTAGTGGTGTGAGCAACAACAATTCGTCTGAAGATTCCTGATGGTTCCAGCGCAGCCCTGCCGAGTGCTTTTCACCGTTATTATTGATAGAGACACGGCCGCTCAAGGCAAACGGAACGTTTTCAGGTTGTACAGGCACAACGGATGGCTTAGCGCTGAATAATGCGCAGCCGCTCAGCAGTAAAACCGCTAATAAGTTAATCCAGCGAATCAAATTTCCCTCTTCTAAGGATTGAGACGCTCGATCACTGACTGTAGAACCGCATTTCCCGGATTCTCCTTCAAGCTGTCCTGCCAGATTTTATTCGCTTCACGCTTCTCACCACTCACCCATAATACTTCACCAAGATGGGCGGCGATTTCGGGATCAGCATCAAGCGAGTAGGCACGTCGCAATTGCTTTAAACTTTCATCATGCTTGCCGGTTAGAAAGTACGCCCAACCCAGACTATCTATGATCGCGGCATCATCAGGAGATATTTCTACGGCCTTCTGTACCAGCTCCATCGCTTCTGTAAGACGTACTTTACGTTCCAGCAAACTATAGCCCAAGGCGTTGTATGCATGCGCATGCTCGGGGTCGAGATCAAGCAATTTGCGCATCAATCGTTCAAATTCATCAAACTCATTATTTTTCTCCGCCATCATTGCGGTTTCATAGATTATCTCGGGGTGCTCAGGGTGCAACTCAAGGTTTTCTTTGAGTAATTGATATGCATCAGGGTAAAGTTTTTTCAAACGCAATATATTCACCCGAACCAACAGCAGCTTGACTTCCTGCTCTTCGCCAACAGGCTGTACGACATCCAATGATTGCTGTGCTTCATCGTACTGTCCGGTCTTGCTCAAAAGATAGGGGACGCGGATTAGTGCTTCAAACTGGTATTCCCCCCCTTTTACCTGACGGTAGTGTTCGAGTGCTTCCTGATTGTTCTTTTTTGCCTCACCTAATCGACCAAGATAGTAATGAACCGTGTCACGATCTTTTTTACCTTTTTCTAGAGACTGCTTAAATTGCTCCTCCGAGCGCGTCAAATCTTTCATCTGTAACGAGATCAACGCGATTGCGTACGACATATCAGGACTTCTTGGATTTTCATCTGAAAGTATCTGGAACTGGTCGCGTGACTTTTCGAACTGCTTTTGATCCAACAGCAGACGTGCATATTGCAGACGAATCTCCTTTGCGTCCGGGTACTGCTCAATATATTCCAGCAAAATATCAAGGCTCTGCAGCGGCGAATCTTTTTGCAACATTTGCGCCTCGGCAGAAACAGCCAGATCCCACTCCGGGCGCATATCGCGTGCAATCCTGATTTCACGCAACGCCAATTCATCATCCCCGGCTACACGCGCAATTTGTGCCACGGACCAATGTGATTCCGCCTCGTCAGGATAGACAGCTGCGATCTCCTGCATCACAACCAACGCAGCCGATTTATCATGATAGGGAGCCAGCAATTGATAGGTCTGTACCAAAACCGCACCAATAGGTTCTTTTGCGGTATCAAGCACTTTGAACAATTCGTCACGTGCTTCATCCAACTTACCCATACGCAAAAGCGCAGAAGCCAGCATACGCGTTGCCATCGGTGAATCCGGGTCTGCCTTCTGCCAGATTTTGATCGACTCTATGGCCTTATCAACCCGGCCGGATCGAATCGCCATATGCGCGGCTCGCATCGCTAACCGGGGGTCTTGTGTCTTTTTAGCCAGATTGGAACTACCCACAACAGCCACATCAACATCCCCGCGCTGCGCTGCGACTTCCGACACCAGAAAATCGAACAATATTTCGCTAGTTAACTCGACCTCAGGCAGCTTCATCACATGTGTAGCTAACTCTTGATCGTGCGCAACCGGATCCACCTTTACGGCTTGTTTGGGGGCTTGTACGCAAGCAGAAAGTAGCAAGCTTGCGCAAATAAGATATTTGGTCTGAATCATGTCGGCACTGCTTTTGATATGGGCGCACATAATAGGTTATATTTGACCAAACCTACAACCACGAAGACAGCAAAACATTGTCCTGTGCCCCACACGAAGTTACCCTTTCTGCAACCCGCCTGACGCGCCGCTTCGGCGGAAAAACCGTGATCCGCGACATATCCCTAGAGCTGAAGCGGGGTGAAGTGCTGGGACTGCTCGGACACAATGGCGCGGGCAAGAGTACTACGTTGCAATTACTGACCGGATGCCTGCACCCCGACAGTGGTGAAATCAGCGTCTGCGGAGTCGATCTCGTCCACCAACCGATCACGGCTAAAGCGCATATCGGCTACCTGCCGGAAATCCCGCCGCTCTATCGTGAACTCAACGTAAATGAATACCTGAAATATGCCGCCAGATTGCGCGGGATTGATTCTGCCAGCGTCAATGCTGCACTTGCACTGGCGAAGCAACGTTGCGGCCTGAATGGTGTAGGGAAGAAAAACATAAGCATACTGTCAAAAGGATACCAACAGCGTGTCGGTATCGCTCAGGCCATCATCCATCAACCAGATGTAATCGTACTGGATGAGCCCACAGTTGGGCTCGACCCTGCTCAGATTCGTGATGTACGTAGTCTGATTCGCGAATTGGGAGATTCCCATAGTGTGATTCTTTCCACCCATTTACTCAGCGAAGTTGAAAGCGTATGTGATCGTGTAGAAATACTGCATACCGGCGAACTGGTTTTCAGCGGTACGACTGCGGAGCTGGATGTTCGTGATGGGAAAACAGGCAATTTGGAAGAAAATTTTATTCGTCTGACAGAACAACACGAGGAATCAATTTGATTCGCCTAATCGCCATGCGCGAACTGCGCAGCCTTTTGGTGATACCTTCCACTTGGTTCGTGTTTGCCGTGCTGCAATTCATCTTCGCATGGTTCTTCCTGAATGCACTTGAGTCATTTCTTGATTTCCAACCACAGATGACGCAGATCGCCAATGCACCCGGCGTAACACACGTTATCACCGCCCCGCTATTCAATATGGCTGCACTGTTGCTGATGATGCTGGTGCCGATGTTCACAATGCGATTGATTGCAGAAGAACGACGCAACCAGACTTTTGCCCTGCTACTGTCATCTCCGCTTTCCAGCCTGAATATCGTGCTGGGGAAGTTTGTCGGGCTGCTATTATTTTTAATCTTGCTGATGAGCACACTCCCGCTGATGCTATACACACTGGCACCGGGTACGCAGCTCGATCATGGCCTGATTTTCAGCAACTGTCTGGGACTGATATTGCTCACCACCACTTATGTTTCGTTGGGATTGTATATTTCTGCGCTGACGACTCAGCCCGTGATTGCCGCAATCGGCGCAATGGCTGTGCTGGTTGGATTATGGTTGGTTGACCTTGGCGCATCCACGCCGGATTCGCCCTGGCATCATGTCTCACCGCTACATCACTTCCAGAGTTTCAACAATGGCCTGCTTGACAGTCGCGACATCATATTTTTCTTCGTGTTCAGCACAATATTTTTACTGCTGGCGATGCGGCGTATCGACAATAACCGCAGGTACGGATGAGCCATGTCGAATAAATTTCATTCATCCCCTGCGTTTAGAAATGTAATCTTTGTTCTGTTGCTGACAGTGGTTGCATTAGGTATAGGCTATCTCGCCACCCGCTTTCATGCTCAGCAAGACATTACACACAATGCTTATAATAGTCTTGATCTCGCCAGCATAACCGTGCTTGAGAAAATGGATGAACCGATCAGCATCACCGTATATGCGACTGAATACGATGCAAAACTGGGCGACATCCGCAAGATACTCGGCGATTTCATCTCGCTTTATCAACGATACAAATCAGATATTGAACTGACATTTATCGACCCCACAAAGGAAGAAGAAAAAACCCGTGCGGCAGGCATTCAGCTTAACGGTGAGATGGTGATCGAATATGCCGGGCGCAATGAGCACCTTACCCAGATCAATGAGCAGACCCTAACCAGCTCTCTGCTGAGCCTTGCGCATGCTCGCGACCAGCAAGTGCTGTATTTGGATGGTCATGGCGAACGCAAATTAGACGGCATCGCAAATCATGATCTGGGCAAACCGTTTGGCAACAGACTCAAGCAAATCGGCTTTCAACTTGGCAGCCTGAATCTGGCATTGGCACAGGGGATACCGGATAACCTTAGCGTGTTGCTCATCACCCAACCGCAAGTCGATCTGATGCCGGGTGAAACTGATTTGTTGTTGCAATATATCAAGCGCGGCGGAAACCTGCTCTGGTTGATTGATGCCGGGCCATTGCACGGGCTGGAACAATTAGGGGATAAGCTCGGCCTGAGCTTGCCTCCCGGTATCGTGATTGATCCGGCAGCCTCAAATGTGAATGCCCCTGCTCACTGGTCGCTGGGTGCAACCTACCCGCCGCATGACATCACACGCAACTTCAACCTGATCACCGTTTTCCCCTCTGCACGTCCGTTAATCGCCAAAATCGAGACTGACTGGCAACACCATGTTCTGGTGGAAGTCGCCCCGCGTGGTTGGGTGAGCAGCAAGGGTAATATCAATAAACCGCGCTTTAATGAGGAACATGACACTCCCGGCCCTGCCATCATTGCGATGGCCTTGCAGAGACAGGTCAATGATCGTAAACAGCGTATCGTTGTAGTCGGTAACGGTGCCTTTCTTGCCAACAGCTATGCCGGAAATGGCGGCAATGTCGATCTCGGTATCAACATTGTGAACTGGCTCGCTGGTGAAGAACACTTGATCACCTTGCAGCCTCGTTCCGCGAAGGACAGTAATCTTACGTTGAGCACTCTACACCTCAATATCATCGGGATCGTTTTCTTGCTTGTCGTCCCGATGTTACTGGCAGGTGTGGGTGGTTATATTTGGTGGAAACGCCGCCGTGCCTGAAAGATCGTCATGCAACTACTGCACTTGCTGTTGCTGCGTTAAAAAATGACTCAGAATCCTCACATACATGTTCGCGAACACCGACTCTTCGCCATTTTTCGCCTTACCTCAGCATCGCTCGTAACGTTACCTGACTACCTTTGTAAGGAGCCTATATGCCTGAATTGCCGGAAGTAGAAACGACCCGTAGAGGCCTTGAACAGCATCTTGTCGGTGCAACCATCAGCGATATTTTGATCCGCAATCATCAATTACGCTGGCCCATCCCTGAGAAATTGCCAAAACTATTACGGGGTTGCACCATTGCCTCGCTGCAACGCCGAGCAAAATATTTACTAATGGACTGTGGCAACGGTACACTGATTCTGCATCTCGGCATGTCCGGCAGTTTACGCATCCTTCCTGCAAACACACCTCCAGAAAAACACGATCACTTCGATCTCATGATCGACAGTGGCAAGCTGATGAGACTGCGTGACCCGCGTCGCTTCGGTGCAGTGCTGTGGCATCAAGGTGATGTCAACACTCACCCCCTACTTGCCAAGCAGGGACCAGAACCCCTGAAGCAAGAATTCAATGCCCCATATCTCTACCGCACTACACGTAAGCGTAGCGTCAGTATCAAACAATGCATCATGGATAATCACATTGTAGTCGGGGTTGGCAATATTTACGCTAACGAGGCACTATTCCGTGCGGGTATCAAACCGCAACTTGCCGCCGGAAAAATTAGCCTGCCGCGTTGTGAAAAACTGGTGTGGGAAATACGCGCCACTTTAACCGAAGCCATCAAACAAGGTGGCAGCACACTTCGCGACTTCGTCAACAGTGATGGCAATCCCGGCTACTTCCAGCAGACTTACTGGGTATATGGCAGAGCCGGTGAACGCTGTCGTGAGTGCGGTACAATCGTAAAACAAATCAAACAGGGCCAGCGTTCCAGCTTTTACTGTAATGCTTGCCAGAAATAACTGATGTCATTATCTGGAGATCGCTATGAAATACATCCTAATTGCCTTCACCCTGATACTTGTTTCTTGCGACAAACCTGAAACACCCATAATCGCTGAGACTCAGCGCGAAGCATTGGATAAGGCGAATGAGGTTGAGCAGATGATGCTCAACAATGCTGACGCTTTGAAACAAAGAGTCGAAGATGAGAGCAAATAATTTCGTAGCACTGTTTGCGCTATCGGCAAGTCTGTTCGCAAATATTGCCTATGCAGAAGCGCTTCCCCGCCCTGACCATGTCGTGATCGTGATTGAAGAAAATCGTGGTTATTCACAGATCATGGACAAACGCAACCGCGACTCTTATATCCATGCATTGGCAAAACGTGGTGCGCTGATGGTGCAGTCTTTCGGCGTGGCTCATCCCAGCCAGCCCAATTACCTCGCACTATTTTCCGGCTCGACGCAGGGTGTGCGCCGGAATAGTTGCCCACATCGTTTCAACGGCGACAATCTCGCCTCGTCACTGATAGATGCCGGGCTGAGTTTTGCCAGCTATTCAGAGTCACTCCCCAAAATAGGGGATCTAAGTTGCTCCTCCGGCTATTACAAGCGCAAGCATAATCCGGTGGCAAATTGGCAGGAGGCCGGACACCTGCCTGCCTCAATCAATCTTCGTTTTGCTGATATTCCGTACGACTATTCCGAGCTCCCAACGGTGTCGTTCGTGATTCCCGACCAAGCCAACGATATGCATGACGGAAGCTTTGGAGAGGCTGATCTATGGTTGAAAAAGAATATCGATCCCTATGTCGAATGGGCATTCGAAAACAACAGTTTATTGATCCTCACTTGGGACGAGGACAATTACCGCGAAAACAATCACATCTACACCGCATTCATCGGCCCGATGGTCAAACCCGGCATTAGCATGCAGCGTATCAATCACTATAATGTGCTGCGTACGTTGCTGGATTTTTACGAACTGCCTGCAATCGGAGCAAGTCACAATGCAGATCCGATTTCGGGGATATGGAAATCAACGTCATCACAAGAATGATTAAAACAGATAGCGACTAGTCGTTCAAAGAACTTGCTTGGCAAATTGGGCTGGTGACTGGCTTTACTTACTGTCTATTGCACCTGCTCTCCCCGAGCCAGCCACCGTTATCACTTTGCGGTCAGTCAAATCAATCTGGCGAATTTTATGATTCCCTTGATCGGCAATATACAGTTTGTTGCCATAGTTGGTGATACCGAAAGGTGTCGCGAACGATGCTTCTTTGCCAACGCCATCTAACATTCCATTTGACCCGTTCCCTGCAAACCTTGTGACCTTGCCTGTGGCGATCTCAATCATACGTATGGTATGGCTTCCGGAATCGGCAACAAATAACGCACCTGCAACGAGTGCAACTTCGCTCGGATAGTTAAATGAAGCGGCTTTACCAATGCCAGTCGCAGTACCTGCTCTCCCCGAACCTGCCAAAACATCCATCTTGCCACTTGATAAGTCAATTCTTCGTATGGTGTGATTGTCATAATCTGCAACGTATAACATGTCGTTATCGATCACGATGCTACCTGGGAAATATGGCAATTTGCTTTCACGTCCACTCAGCCATCCGCGCTTGGGAAACACAGTAGAAACATTACCAGTCTCAATATCAACGATGCGAATGGTTTTATTAAAATAATCTGACACAAATAATTTCTTACCTGAAATGGCAATGCCACGAGGTGAATTAAATCTTGCATCTGCCCCGGCTTTATCTACATCACCAGCAACTCCGGCACCGGCCAGCGTGGTGACTTGTCCATTAATAAGATTAATACTCCGCACTGAGTGATTTCCTGTATCTGCCACATACAGATACAAACCGTCAGTCACAACACCACGAGGGTGATTAAAGGATGCAGCTTCGCCAGTGCCATCAGCATTTCCTTTATCTCCCGAACCTGCCAACGTATCCACTCGTCCGGTTGCGATCTCTATCATGCGTATCTTGTGATTATTTGTGTCCGCCACATATAAATTCAGGCCATCGGTCGCAATACTTTGCGGTGAATTAAAAGATACTACTGATAAATCGTTTCCGTTTTCACT
>CAZURE010000009.1:0-64157 GCA_964623195.1 uncultured Gallionella sp.
GCTAGGGTGGTCACCACACCCGCAGGGGTGATCTTGCGGATGGTGTGGTTGTTTGTGTCCGCCACATAGACATTGCCGCTACTGTCGGTGGCGACACCGTAAGGGAAACTCAAGCGCGCCGCCGCGCCCGTGCCATCGGTATTTCCGCTGCCGCCAGCAGAACCCGCCAGTAACGATAGTTGCGCAACTGGGCTGGTCGTGCCACTACTTCCGCTGTCACTTCCGCCACCACATGACGCAAGCAGCAAGCTTGCTAAAATGGCGCTGATACAAATAAATAAGTATTGGCTGTATCGTTGGATGAGTGTCATGCGGTTCTCCCTGTATATTTATTTTTGCGGGGCTGATGAATCAGCATTATCACAACTTTTGTTATTCACCGGAATGTGTTATTCCCCGGAGTAAGGATATTATTTGACGACTATTTGTTTACGGCGATCAAAAAATCAATGGGATCAGTGTAAGTTAATTCGCTAGGCCAAACAACGCGCCCACACTTTGCAGCAATACCTACACTCGGCGTCCCTTTGTTTTGTGCTGAATCGAAACCCTTCTAGTTAGAACACACTCTATAGCCGCAAACTATACTGATATTTACCGATTGTACATAAGGAAAATCCTTATTTTTGGCCTATTGTTTAAAGGGCTTTGACCTCTAAAATCCGCTCGTCATAAGAGTTTGGCATAGGCTAACGACTAAGCAGCGCGGCTCGAACAGCACTTAAGATTAAAAGGCTGCTTGGGATGTGAAGTCTACTGCTCGGGATAGAACAATGCCAAACGATATCCCATCGGTTTGAGCTTTCCTGTGTCGAGCAATAGTTGAACGCCGAGCTCTTTGTTTGCGCGTATCCCAGCAACCTTGTTTGCAGATTTTGGCAAATAGTCTTCAGGCCTTAATATTCGCCGAGCCTGAGGCTTATCTTTACCGTCGCTGAGCGTCAACTCCAAGTTGGGATAAGATTGTGCAAATGTTGCTCGGTTACGCAGCAGCAATTTTAAGGTGATCCAACCCTTTTGCTTTGGGTCCGCCTGGAGGTTGGAAGATACGATGCTGACCAAGTCGGAATGTTGCGGCAATCCCACTTCGCAATCCATCAGCCAGCAAGCGTAGGTGAGTGCAGGTTTCGCTATCGGCACTCTGGCAGCAATATCAGCGCGGAACATGTATGTAATCTGACTGAGGAGCGCCATCATCAGCATCACTGATCCCAATGTCCAGTGCCAAGTTACTTTTTCTGCCTTTTCCTCGGTTTCATCTTCGACGATACTGACCTTTTCAGCCAGGGTCATAGGCTGCAATACCGGCAGGTTGGGCGGGGGTAGGTCGGCCAGCAGTTCCAAAATGGGCAATTCCATCTGTGGACTAGGCTGATCGGAAACAAATTTTAGCCTCGCATCGAATGTCTTCTGGCAGTACCCGCAACGAACCATGCCTTCATGCGCATCTAGCTGCGTTTCGTTAATCGAGAAACGGGAGTGGCAATAAGGACAGAGAGTGGTTCCGCTCATCGTTAATGCTTTCTACCGGACAAACATGACCAGCCATCTTCAAAGACAGGCGTATCAAATGAAAACCACTGCTGATAGATAGACATGACGTCCTCTGCTTGCGCTTCCAATATACCGGATAAAACTATCCTGCCCCCGGTTCGGGTTGCATTTGCCAGCAAGGGTGCGAGCATCCGCAACGGATTGGTCAGAATATTGGCTACCACCAGATCATAATGACCTTGAGGTGCTTCGTCAGGTTGATAAAAATCAACCATGTCTACTTGATTGGCGATGGCATTGTCACGGCTTGATATCACTGCCTGTAAGTCTACATCAACTCCAACGGCGCGGGCAGCCCCAAGTTTCAAGGCCGCAATCGCGAGTATTCCCGAGCCGCAGCCATAATCCAGCACGCTTTCATCACCCTGCACATGCGCATCGAGCCAGCGCAAACATAATCGGGTTGTCGGATGGCTGCCTGTGCCAAACGCTAATCCCGGATCCAGCACGATATTGATGGCATTTGCATCACTGGGGGTGTGCCAGGTCGGGACGATCCATAATCTGGGCGAAATCGGAATTGGCTCGAATTGCGACTGAGTCAGGCGCACCCAATCGTTATCTTCCAGTGTCTCGATATGGTGATCGGGGATTGTTTCGAGTCCAACATTGCCGGATGCCTGACCTAGAATTGCCGCAACATCCTGATCTGCATTAAACAACGCACTGACCCGATTGTGCTGCCAGACGCCCGGAGGCGGTTCTCCCGGCTCTCCGAATATCGCCTGTTCATCAGGCGTATCTGCATCCGCATCAAGCAGATCAACCGACAGTGCGCCGAGTTCTAGCAATGCGTCACTCAAAGCCTCAGCATGCCCGGCATCGGTATCAACGACGAGCGACAACCAAGACATTAACTTCCCTTGGTGCGTTCTGCCAGCCGCTCTTCCAGATAATGGATATTGGTGCCACCGCGAATAAAGGCCGCATCTTGCAACAGTTCACGATGTAGCGGGATGTTGGTCTGAATCCCCTCCACGGCAAACTCTGACAGCGCAGTGCGCAATCTCGCCATCGCCTGTTCTCGCGTATCACCATAAGCGATCAGCTTGCCTATCATCGAATCATAATGTGGTGGCACGAAATAATTCGCGTACACATGCGAGTCAACGCGTATACCCGGCCCACCCGGAACATGCCAAGCGGTGATCTTGCCCGGAGACGGAATAAATTTAAAGGGATGCTCGGCGTTGACACGGCATTCAATGGCGTGCCCCTTAAGTTCGATGTCACGCTGCTTAAATGGCAACTTTTCGCCAGCCGCAATACGAATCTGGTGTTGTACGATATCAATACCGGTGATCATCTCGGTCACGGGATGCTCCACCTGAACACGCGTGTTCATTTCGATAAAGTAAAACTCGCCGTTCTCATATAAGAACTCAAAAGTGCCCGCACCGCGATACCCGATCTTGCGGCATGCCTCAGCGCAACGCTCGCCGACTTTATTGCGCTGACGAGTATTAAGTAGAGGTGCGGGAGCCTCTTCTAATATCTTCTGGTGGCGTCGCTGCATCGAGCAATCCCGCTCTCCCAGATGCACCGCATTGCCATGCTGGTCTGCCAACACCTGAATCTCGACATGGCGTGGATTTTCCAAAAACTTCTCCATGTACACAACAGGATTATTGAAAGCGGCTTGTGCTTCGGTTTTGGTCATCGTTACCGCATTGATCAGGGCTGCTTCAGTGTGCACCACGCGCATGCCACGTCCGCCACCACCGCCTGCCGCTTTGATGATGACCGGATAACCAATGCTGCGCGCAATCTTGATAATGTCCGCAGGCTCATCCGGCAACGCACCCTCGACGCCCGGCACACAAGGCACACCTGCTTTATTCATAGCAAGCTTTGCGGAAACCTTGTCACCCATCATGCGGATGGTCTCGGCCTTGGGGCCGATAAAGGAGAAACCACATTTTTCAACCCGCTCGGAAAAATCGGCATTTTCAGAAAGAAAGCCGTATCCGGGATGGATCGCCTGCGCATCAGTGACTTCCGCCGCGCTGATGATGGCGGGGATACTCAAATAACTTTGTGCTGAAGAAGTCGGGCCGATACAGACCGATTCATCTGCCAACTTCACATATTTTGCATCGGCATCCGCCTCTGAATGCACGACAACTGTCTTGACCCCCAATTCGCGGCAAGCACGCTGAATTCGCAGCGCTATTTCACCTCGATTTGCGATCAGTATTTTCTCAAACATACATATTCTCCACAGTGGAATAACGTTTGCGGTATTAACCGATCACAAATAATGGCTGTCCGAACTCTACCGGCTGCCCGTTCTCGACCAAGATGGCCTTGATGACACCCGCCTCATCGGCATCAATCTCGTTGAGCAACTTCATCGCTTCGATGATGCACAGGGTGTCCCCGTTTTTTACCTGTTGCCCCACGTCAACAAACGGCTTAGAGCCCGGTGACGCTGAACGATAAAAAGTACCCACCATCGGTGATTTGACCACATGGCCTTCGGGTACGGCGGGCGCTTCCGCTGCGACAGGCGCTGCTGGCGCGGCGGCGGCTGGTGCAGCTGCCGGTGCCGCAGCAACGACTTGTTGTGGTGCTGGCGCAACCATCTGCTGCGCCGTAGCGACTGAACGTGAGATGCGTACACGCTCTTCGCCCTCGTTGATTTCCAGTTCGGCGATACCGGAACCTTCAACCAACTCGATTAATGTCTTGAGCTTACGTATATCCATGCTGCCCTCCTGATGTTAGTTTTTGTAGTTCAATGCAAAGCGCACTGCGAATTCATAACCTGCCGCGCCCAAGCCGCTGATCACACCAACGGCAAGGTCTGAAAAATAAGACTCCTTGCGGAATGCTTCTCGCGCAAACACATTTGAAAGATGCACTTCGGCAAAAGGGATGCCCACTGCCGCCAATGCGTCGCGTAACGCGACACTGGTGTGAGTGAAAGCAGCGGGATTGATGACGATGAACTCTGTACCATCGGTTCGGGCCAATTGAATACGATCTACCAGTTCAAATTCAGCGTTACTCTGGAAACAGTCTACATGCGAGCCACTTTTTTCAGCTAATGCCGCCAAACTTTGGTTAATTTCGGTTAACGTGATTTGACCGTACACGTCCGGCTCTCGTGTTCCAAGCAGGTTCAGATTCGGTCCATGCACAACCAGAATGTTTTTCATGGGCGCAGTTTGCCGCAATTTAGGGTAATTTGTCTAGTATTTTGACGAAGATAGTAAAAATTATTATAGGCCTGCGCGTTTTAATGACTGACTGAAGCGCTCAGCATTCTGATAGCCGATCACCCTAAAATCGCTTAACTCGTTGCCTTTTGCATCAAAAAACAAAATGCCGGGCGGCCCGAATAAGCCAAAACGCTTCAACAATGCCTTGTCATCTTCATTATTCGCTGTCACGTCCACCTGTAGTAGCAGTGCATTGTTCATGCTTTTTTGAACGGCTTCGTCTATGAAGGTAAAGCGCTCCATCTCCTTGCAGGACACACACCAGTCAGCATAAAAATCCAGTATCACGACCTGCCCGCCTGCTTGGGCGATGCGCTGATCCAGCTCTGCATTGCTTTTAACGCGGGAGAAATGAACCTCATTCGCTGAAGCTTGCACCTTGCCGCTTCCGACGTTACCCAGCGGCTTAAGAATATCCGGTGCACCGGATAACGCTCCGATCAAATAGGCGCCACCGATCAACAATGCAATCACACCGACACCTTTGGACATTTTTTGCCAACCGCTGGCATGCTGCGGCAAGCTGTCCAACGCATGCAGGTAGACACCCGAGAATATGCACAGTGCTGCCCACAATAGCATTTGTATGCTGATCGGCAACATCGGCTGAATGATCCAGATCGCCAATGCCAGCAGCATTACACCGAAGAATCTCTTAACCGCTTCCATCCATGCACCCGCCTTAGGCAGCAAGACACCTGCCGAGGTGCCGATCAATAATAATGGCGCACCCATACCCATTGCCAGCGTAAACAATGCCACCCCCCCCAACACTGCATCATTGGTTTGACCGATATAAAGCAACGCACCCGCTAGTGGTGCAGCAACACATGGCCCCATGATGATTGCGGACAAAGCACCCATCGCGAACACCCCTGACAGATGCCCGCCGTGCAGCTTGTTGCTGGTATTGGTTAATTTGCTCTGCAATGCGTTGGGTAGCTGCAACTCGTAAAATCCGAACATGGATAATGACAACACGACAAACACGGCAGAAAAACTACCCAACACCCAAGGGGTTTGCAGTGCGTTCGAGATCATACTGCCCGAAAATCCGGCGGCGACCCCCGCTGCGGCATAGGTAATGGCCATGCCCAGCACATAGGCCAGCGATAACATGAAGGCATGCATCTTGGTGATGTTCTCGCCACGACCGACAATGATGCCTGAAAGTATCGGAATCATCGGAAACACGCATGGCGTCAGGGAAAGCAGCAATCCGGCCCCGAAAAAGAACGAGACGACCAGCCAGAAACTGCCATCCTTAAAAATCCTGGCAATTTGGGAATTCTCATCTTCGTATTCAATCACCCCTCCTTGAGTCGCGCTAGGCGAGGCAGTCAGCGGTGATATCTGCCCCGGTGGAGGTGCCACCGACATGGTCTGTTCCGGCATGGGGGTGATGCCTGTTTTTGCATCGGTCAGTGCGACATTAAACACTTTTTCAATCGGCGGGTAACACAACCCCTCCTCGCTACATCCCATATAGGTCGCGTTCAAGATGATGTGACTCGCCGAGCCCACAGGACGCTCTAACTTAATCACGCCTTGGAACGAGTTATGAAAGACCTCTGTCGGACCGAAATTCGGATCCTCCTTCATATCCCCTCTTGGCAGCGTCACCGAAACTATTTTAATGGCTGCATCACTGGTCTCGAACTTGATCTTATCCCGATAGAGATAGTAAGTCGGCGTTATCCGGTAGTTGGCCTGTAAAGTTGTCGCATCAATCGCCGTGACTTGCAGTCCGAAGGCCTCGTCAGGTGGCAGAAAAACAGGTTGCTCGCTGCCGAAACCCGGCAATTGATCGAGAAAGCTCGATGCATTCGAGATCGGTGAAATAAGGCACAGCAACAGCAAAATAAAACGCATGAATAATCCTTAGTTTGTTACTGCTCTATATTGGTTGACGACTTATCCAATTCAGGCTTTGTTTCACTGCTTACCCAACTCAGGTAAGCAGGCAATCCTGCTGTCAAAGGGACAGCAATGATCTCTGGAAGTTCGTAGGGATGAATTTCATGTATCAACCCTTCAAGTCGCTTATATGCCGATTTTGATGTTTTAATCAGCAGCGGAACTTCGGTCTCAGATTCGATTTTACCCTGCCAACGGTATGTAGAGATACAGGGCGCTAACTGATTGACGCAGGCAGCGGCCCGCTCTGACATCAGGCGATGCGCCAACTGTGCGGCTGACGCTGCGTCAGGCATGTTAGTGACCACCAACAGGCAATCGCTCAACGGGGCGCTCATTTGGCCACCCTGATGCCGAGTTGCAACAGCTCGTCCCACACATCCCCGCTACGCAAGCCCTTGATGGTTTTATCCAGCAATGCTGCCTGTCGCAACGCCCGTTCAACATGATTTAACCTCAAGCGACGTGCAGCGGTTTCTAAAATACCCAGCTTTTCCCTGCGTACCCGCATATCGCGTAATGCGCTGCTAATACTGCCACCGTGTTGAGTCACGTTAAGCACTTTCACCAGCACACGAATATCCTCACTGATTGCCCATAACACCAGTACAGTAGCGGTGCCTTCCGCACGCAGCCCTTCAAGGATACGCGCAAAACGAGTCTTATTTCCGCTCAACATCGCTTCGGTTAGCTTGAAGACGTCATACCGGGCCACATCCATCACTGCTTCCTTGATCTGTTCATAAGACAGTTCACCTGCCGGAAACAACAAAGCAAGCTTCTGGATTTCCTGAAAAGCCGCCAGCAAGTTGCCTTCACAACGATCCGCCAGAAACTCCAACGTGGCATTGTCTGTCGTTTGCGCCTGACGCTTTAATCGCCCCGCGATCCAACGAGGCAGTGCATTGCGCGGGATGTCATCTGCCGAAATCATCACGGCATGCTTTTCCAACGCACCGAACCATTGACTCTTCTGGGTTGTCCAGTCCAGTTTGGGCAGCGAGATCAAGGTTAATACATCTGGACTCAGTTCAGCCACATAGGCCTGCAACGCCTTGCCACCCTCGACGCCCGGTTTACCCGACGGTATGCGGATATCCACCACCTTGCGATCCGCGAACAACGAAAGACTTTGTACGCTGTTGCGCAACTCATCCCACTTGAAATGCTGCTCCACAGTGAATGTCTCTCGCTCTGCATACCCGGCATCCCGTGCTGCCGCGCGAATACTGTCTGCGGCCTCTATCGCCAGCAACATCGCATCACCATGCACAACGTATAGCGGCTTAAGGCCTGTCGTCAGATTCTTGGGGAGGTCTTCGTTGCTTATTCTCATATTGCTATTGTGGCTTTGCATTGCCCAGTCGGCGAATTATCTGCTGCACCATTTCTGTCCGCATACTTTTCTGTAGCAATGCTTCTTCCGCCTCTTTGGCAAGAATTTGCGTATCGTCATATGAATAATCTCGACGCTGCGTGAACTCCTCAGCTGGCAGCCAATCTTGCTGCTTCAAATCATAAGCGCGTAGCGATACGCGATAATTCAGCCGGAATTCATTCACTCTGCCATCTGCACCTAATGACAACACCTGCTTGTCCGCAATCTCAAAAACGATGTCGAGCACCACATCTGCGTCCTCTTTCGCATCAACCAACTCGATGTTGTTGATTGCCAAGCTCCGCCTCAGATCAAGAACGAACAATGTACCGGGATTGGTGGCCTCCAGATACATCGTATCGAACGGCATTACCACTTGACCACGCAGATGAAAGCCGCAACCCGCAAGCAATAACGCTGTTAGCAATAAGAAAATGCGCAAGGAATTCTCCGGTTGTTATTTAAATCGAATCCAGGTGTAATCATCCCGAAAGATGAACGTCAACGACTAGTACGATTTTACTGCTCAGACTTGATGTTGAGCGCGAACGATACTACCTCGGGGGGATCTTCGACAAAAGATTGACCAAGACTGATAATACCGCTTCCCTGCAAGATAAGCTCTTCACGTGCGAGACGCACGACATGTCCGTCCGCAAATTTAACAAAGGTACCGTTAGAGCTGTGATCGGCCAATATATATTTTCCGGAGCGAAATTCAATAACGGCATGATGGCGGGATGCCAGTCTATTGCTCACCACCATCGTGCATGTCGCCTCCCGTCCTATTGCCACCTTACGGTTCTCCTTGTCCACCGTCATCTGTTTACTCAGGTAACTCAACTCTAACTTTCCGGCAACTTCGATCGGTTTGCGGAACGCAGGTACGCCAAGGCGGGTACTCATCATGTCATCTGTTTCCCAGGCGACGGCGTAGATATCGAACTCCTCCTGCTTACCTTTGAGCTCAACACGAAATATATGATTGGTATGTATCTGCAAATCCTCGGGTAACGAATCTACCACTGCCTTGCTCGTCATGATTTGCCCGGCCCGGGTGACCGCTGCGATACGAGCGGCAACATTGACTGTATCGCCAAAGACATCCTCGTTTTCGATAATCACATCGCCATAATGGAAGCCGATTCGGACATACATCTGATGACCTGCCGGCGTCAGCAAACCGGTCATAGCCGCCTGCATCTTACAAGCAGCTTGAAATGCCGTTTCAGCATTCGGGAAGGCACACAACACCTCGTCTCCGATGGTTTTAACCAGCCTACCCTTATGATGTGGAAGGACGTCAACCAATGTGCTGATACATCCTGAGATCAACCGTCGTGCAACATCATCGCCCAACGTCTCATACAGCGCCGTGCTGCCACAGATATCAGCAAACAGCACGCCGAGCGTTTCCACATGCCGTGACAATTCGGCAGCGGTGGCGCTCAACGTACGACTGTTGTGGTAATTCTCCATTGGCTTACTGTAAATCTTTTCCCCAGAATGCAAACTAGATTCAATGTCGACGGACTAGCATCTTACCTTAGTATGCATTAACCCCTAAAATTTTGTCTTCAACTTTAATGCTGACATCTCCAGCGACTCATGATGTCACCTCAAGCCTTCTTGACGAACTCCGATTTTAGCGACATCGCGCCAATGCCGTCTATCTTGCAATCGATATCATGATCCCCCCCAACCAGACGGATATTCTTGACTTTGGTTCCCACCTTCACGACAGATGATGAACCTTTAATTTTTAAGTCTTTGATAACAGTGATATTATCGCCGTCACTCAATACCGAGCCAAAAGCATCTTTCACCACGGATGGCTCATCCACGATTTCCGGCTCGGCCTCCTTACTCCATTCATGTGCACACTCCGGGCAAACGTAGAGGCTGCCGTCTTCGTAAGTAAATTCGGAATTACATTTGGGGCATGGTGGCAAGGCAATCATCGTTTCTCCTGTAATTGATAAGCTTAATAGTAATCGTCTTCGCGCTGGTGGCGCACCGCAATGATCGTCACGAATGCCTCATCTTCAATCTCGAACAGTGCAACAAAGCCGACATTGCCAAACGAAACCACCAACTCACGCAGAAAAACATGCTCAGACTCAGCATCTGCCTTACGGCAAGTGAAAGGGAACTGTCGCAGTAACTGCGATACTAGCACCAATCGTCTTGCGCGCCTGTTTAGCTGCTTGCAAGTCTTGTGCGGCCAGAAAAGTAAAAAGTCGCTTCAGGTCCTCCTTGGCTGCCAGAGATTCCATCATATTCGAGATAAAACTTGCCCCAGTCAGTGTTTGCGAATTGAAGCAATTCTTCGACAATTGCTTCAGTGTTACGGAGATTCTCTGCGTCTTTGTCGTTGCAGATATAGTCGGCCCGAATGACATAAGCAACTCCCCCAAAAATGCTTGTCGCTCTAAGTCTACTTTCAAGGTATTGGAATATTTAACGAAGTCATTATAGGTGTAAGTATCTAGCTGGACTGCTGCAACTGTGCATGGCAGGCACAAAGAGGTAGCAAGAAAAATTGATTTTATTATGGCACTGGTTTGGAAAGAATTTTGGTACTAAATCCAGACTATTTGAGTCCAACGTAAAACGGAGAGCAGAAATACGACAATCCGGGTCACAGCTTATATCCCCGATGCACTGCCACCACACCGCCGGTCATGTTGAAATATTCGACGCGTTCCAGCCCTGCCGCTTCCATCATCTGTTTTAGTGCATCCTGCCCCGGATGCATACGGATGGATTCGGCAAGGTAACGGTAGCTGTCAGCGTCTTTGGCAATGACTTCGCCCATCTTGGGCAGCAGCTTGAACGAATAGAAGTCATATGCCTTTTCCAGCGGCTTGGCGACCTTGGAAAACTCCAGCACGATTACGCGCCCGCCGGGCTTGAGTACACGTTTCATTTCACGCAGCGCAGCATCCTTGTGCGTGACGTTGCGCAGGCCGAATGCGATGCTGACGCAGTCGAAATAATTATCTGGAAAGGGCAGATGTTCCGCATCGCATTGCGTGGTCGGTGTGGCGACACCTTCATCTAGCAGGCGATCACGACCCACTCGCAACATCGCATTATTGATGTCTGTTAGAACAACCTGACCAGTCTCGCCGACTTCTTTGAGGAATAATCGCGACAAGTCTGCCGAACCACCCGCCACATCCAGCACGCGCTGCCCTGTACGTACGCCACTGATGCTGATGGCGAGCCGTTTCCAGATACGGTGCAGCCCGCCCGACATCAGATCGTTCATTACGTCATAGTTACTGGCAACCGAGGTGAACACACCGGCGACTTTTTTAGCTTTTTCTTCTTCGGCGACAGTTTCGAAGCCGAAGTGTGTGGTTTTGCTCATGGATTGCTCCTGAATTAGCTCTCTCTCTGCTGGAGAGGGAAACTTGAGGTTTCTACCCCCTCCCTAACCCTCCCCCTGCAAGGGGGAGGGAATTTAAGCTTAAGGCTCCCGACTCGCACCTGCTGCTTCTAATTTTTGTAGATAGTCGTGCCACATCGCATCATGGTATTTACCCAGTTCATACAGATATTCCCAACTGTATAAGCCGCTGTCATGGCCATCGTCGAACACCAGTTTCAGCGCATAACTGCCCGCCGGCTCGACCCCTGTGACAATCACGTCCCGCTTGCCAGACTGCAATACTTCTTGGCCGGGTCCGTGACCTCTCACCTCAGCAGAGGGTGAAAACACCCGCAGAAACTCATAGGGCAGTTGATAATCGGCGCCATCTTCAAACGTTATCTGTAGCGTTTTAGATTTCTGGTGCAGGGTGATACCCGTAGGTGTCTTAGTAGATTTCATAGCGAGCGTATCTTATTTATTAATGCGGTAGTTGAACGTTCGTGCAGGAACGGAATGCTGTGTACCGAACCGCCCCAATCTTGTACCTTTTGGCTGCCGACGATGTTTTCCGGAGTCCAGTCGCCACCTTTGACCAGCACGTCCGGTTTGCAGGCAAGGATCAAATTGAGCGGTGTATCTTCGTCGAACTTGACCACCAGACTGACTGATTCCAACGCGGCGAGCACCATCATCCGGTCTTGTTCATTATTGATCGGCCTTTCATCGCCTTTGCCTTGCCGCTTGACCGAGGTATCACTATTGACGCCAACAATCAACGATGCACCTAGTGCACTCGCCTGTGCTAGATACGTCACATGACCACGATGCAGCACATCGAAACAGCCATTGGTAAATACCAACGGACGTGGCAGTAAGGCAACCCGCTCTGCCAGTTCTGCTGTCGAACAGCTTTTGCTTTCAAATGAAGGTAACGGATAGGTCACTGGCTTATTCGCCCAACAGCAAGTAATCAATAATGTCGCACAAGCTGTGCAATACGACCAGATGCACTTCTTGGATGCGCGCCGTACTCTTTGCATCGACGCAGATTGATACATCACCCTCGTGCAGTATGCGTGCCATCTCTCCACCGTCTCGCCCAGTCAACGCAACTACGCGCATATCGCGCTCGTGTGCAGCATGGATCGCAGCCACAACATTGGCCGAATTCCCGCTCGTAGAGATGGCAAGCAAGGTGTCTTTTGGCAGCCCCAGTGCACGCACTTGCTTGGAAAAGATCAGGTTGTATTCATAATCGTTTGCGATAGAGGTCAACACAGAACTATCCGTTGTCAGTGCAACGCAGGCTAGACCGGGGCGCTCTTTTTCAAATCGGTTCAGCAACTCGGCGGCAAAGTGCTGCGCGTCGGCAGCCGAACCCCCATTACCACAACACAGTATTTTTCCGTCGTTGGTCACACAGTCAAAGAACATTTGCGCGGCATTTGAGATGGGCTTAGCCAAGCCCTCCTTGACCTTTAATTTCGTGTCGGCGCTATCTTTGAAGTGTTTGATGATGCGTGCATTAATATCCATATTTCAATTATCCGAGAGATTTGTGTGTTGTGATTTCGATTTCAGTAAAACTTGCCGAGTCAGGGAATATTAACCGAATCAGGCATTGAACGCATTCTTCAACCACTGCGCCCCGCTACCCTCGGCATCGGTCATCAGTATCACATCAAAACGACAGGGTGGCATGCGTGTCTGTCCTGCAAGATATTGCTGCGCGGTACTGATGATGCGTTGTTGCTTACGCTTGTCGATACTTGCTGCAGCACCGCCAAAGCTTGCATTGGAACGCAGTCGAACTTCTACGAACACCCGTTCGTCACCATCCTGCATGATCAGGTCGATCTCACCGAAACGACTGTGATAGTTCTGCTCGATGAGCTTCAGGCCCTGCCGCTGCAAAAATTGCGCAGCCCAGTGCTCGGCCTGCGCACCTGCCTTCATGGCTGGGTATCAGTTTGTTGCGTGGTAAATGGTTCAGATGTTTGTGTACTTGTCTCACCTGCCTGATCGCTCATTGCTTCATCAGATGGCCGCTCAGCAACTTGGCCGGGAAACATCAGAACGGTCGGCGCATCCGAACCGATCGGTTGCGCTACCCCGTCAACGAATCTCGCAGGCATGGCTTCACGAAGGAAAGTCTGCTTTTCGAGCCGTATCTTTCCACTCACGCCTTCAAGCGGCAAGCCGAATTCCAGATTATTCAGTAGCAACAGTTGTACCAGCTGAAAAGAATCCACACCCAGCGCATACATTCTTTCATGACCGATGGAAAGTGCCGGTGTGGCTCGCGGGAAAGCCATGATCGCGGGATTCTCGGGCTGCAGTAACCACGGCATATCGACGAATTCGATTCCACTCAAATCGTAATTGATCAAGGTGTTTTCATTGCCTAAAAATACTTGGGAGCTGGCAAACACAGGAATCTTCGGTGGCAGATAGGGACGTATCAGACGCGCTTTTGACGAATCGGCAGCAATGAACACCATGGTGTCAGTCGTGTCACCGATATCCGCAAATATCCGTATATTGCTCTTGAACTCGACCACCCGGAGAATACCGCGTTCATCTATGCTCCATTCTTCCTCAAAAGCAGCTTTCAGTCGTTGATACAATGAACCGTTCACCGTGACAATGATCGCCTGTTGCAAACCTTGCTCAATTGCCAGTCTGGCTACCTGCTTTGCTTCCTCCTCGATCCCCATGCCAAAGAAATACAGCTTTGAGGCATGCTCACCTGCCACGATATTCAGCGCCAATGTCGGCACCGGTATCCTTCTTCTTTCAGCCAGCGCCGCAACCCCACTACGGGTCAACGGTCCCACCACGGCACGCGCGCCGTTGGCGATGGCCTGCCGATATACCGCAATGACACTTTCGCTGTCACTTTCATCGAAATTACTATAGATACGTATCGGTAACATCAGCCTTTCATGGCTTGCCGCTGCCAAAAAACCTTGCTGAACTGCGTTCGCCGCTGAACGATATTTCGGTGCTTGTAGTGGTAGCAGCAATGCGATATGAGGTATCGGCTCACCGATGGGAAACACGTACGGCTCGTCAACCTCGGGCAACATCTCCTCGGTTCCGATCAACTCATCAACCGGTAGCGGCTCTTCCTCGACCGTCACTTCCGCAATCGGCTTTTCTTCATCCGGCTTATGCGGTACGGTGCCTGAGCACGCGTATAGTGCCAGCACAGAAATCAGCAAAAGGAGTACACGTTGCATATGGAGCATCCGCAAAAATTAGAACCCGCATTATATGTAGTTGCCACTCCGATAGGAAATTTACGTGACATCACCCTTCGTGCAATTGTGGTTTTATCTACCGCTGATGTGGTTGCAGCAGAAGATAAGCGCAACACCTCACACCTGTTATCTCACCACGGCATCCATGCGAACAAGCTGATTGCCGTGCATCAACATAACGAACGCGGCGCGGCAGAAAAAATCTGCTCAACAATTCAGGCAGGCCAAAGTGTCGCTTTTGTCAGCGATGCGGGCACACCGGCGGTGAGTGATCCGGGTGCATTGCTGGTGCAGGAAGTATTGTCGGCAGGTTTGCGCGTTATTCCCGTCCCCGGTGCCAGCGCTGCTGTTGCGGCACTTTCTGCCTCGGGCATGAGCGATGCGCAATTTCTGTTTTATGGTTTCCTGCCGAATAAATCCGGTGCGCGACGAACCGCGTTGCAAAGCTTGCATGCTCATCCCTACACACTGGTATTTTACGAAGCACCGCATCGCATCGTTGAATGTGTGGCCGATTTGCAAACGATATTCGGGCCGGATCGCGAGATCGTGTTCGCCCGTGAAATAACCAAACTGTTTGAAAGCATCCATCGCTGTAAGCTAAGCGCGGCAGCGGATTGGCTGAATAGCGACGCAAATAATCAACGCGGCGAATTCGTGCTGCTGGTATCGGCGGCCCTGCCGCAAACAGCCGGATTAGATGCCGACAGCGAAAGCACGCTGAAGACATTGCTGGCAGAACTTCCCCTCAAACAAGCGGTGCAACTTGCGGTACAAATCACCGGCTATAACCGGAATGCGCTATACCAACGTGCGTTGAGCCTGAAAAATGGGCAGCCTAATGGTGATACAGACCAATCCTCCGATATCTGAAGCAGGACTTCAGCCGCCGCGATTTCACTTGAGCGAAAGTGCGACAATTCCTACAGATAGTGCATGGGGAATGCCGGAGACAATCCTTAAACCGGTGATGGAAAATTTTCGGATTCTTGACAAGGTAGATGCCACGTTCCTCGCACGCTGGCAGCGTGATTTGTTCTATGAGATTGCCCGGCGGGCCACTCAGGTGCAGGATGCATCCGAGGCTGACATACGTGTGCTGCAACACCAGATAGAAACTGCTGAAGCATTGGGCGACGACGAGTTGAATGACGTGATGCAGCAAACCGTACAACAAAAAAAGTCTCGGCAAATATAGTCGCAGATTTTCATGTAATATCTCTTCTCATCATATGCAGTCCCTAAAAATTTACCCGAACAGGTCACTTCCGGAACAGGAACATTAAATTGAAGATCACGTCCTTTCTGATACTCATCACCATCCTGTTTTCAGGATGTTCAAGCTATCAGCAAAAGAGCAGCTTATTCAATAAGAGCGGCTTTTCCGAGGAGCGCCTGGGGAATAATGTTTTTCGCGTCACCTACGAAGGGAATGAAGAGAACCGCGACGAAGAAGTGTCTGATTTCAATCTGTTACGTTCTGCAGAAATCACTCTGGAAAACGGATTCAAGTATTTCGTGATCTTGAAAACGACAGACAGTGCCAGCGATGAGAGCTTTGGCTCGACACCCTCTTTATCCTCTTCCAGTTCAGGTGTAAGCAAACAACATACTGCTACCGCTACGATCATCTGCTCCAAAGAATACTCCGACATCTCTCATGGGCAGCTTTATGATGCAGCCTCTATTGTCGAGGACATTAAAAAGAAGTACGGATTGTAAGTCGTACTCATTGCCTGCATGGATAGCGCACTGTTTATCCGTCGGATTCTTTACTTGAATACTGAGGTTTGATAGGCTGGCACTGCTCTGCTTTTTTGTTTTTTTAGAAAAAAAACTATCATTTTCTTGCCCGGAAATGCCATATGCCTACTATTGCTTGTACTCGTTTTATCGCTCCGCTGTTATTGATAACACTGCTGTCCGCTTGCGGTGAAGATAAGGGCGCTGGCAAACACGGCGGGCCGGGTGGTGGTATGCCGCCGCCAGAGGTCGAAGTCATCACCGTCGGCACAAGCAACGCGACGATCACTCAGGATCTACCGGGCAGACTGCAAGCGTTTCGCACTGCACAAGTACGCGCACGTGTCGAAGGCGTGATCGAAAAGCGCCTTTTTCAAGAAGGCAGTGAAGTCAAAGCCGGGCAAGCATTATTCCGGATCGATGCACGCACCTATAAAGCTGCGGCTGAATCGGCAAGGGCGGAACTGGCAATCGCCAACCAGAATGTCGCCCGCTACCAATCACTTCTTCAAGGCAACGCCGTCAGCCAGTTGGATTACGACCTTGCCGTCGCCAAAGCCAAGCAAGCCGAGGCCGCATTGAGCCTAGCAGAGGACGCACTGGAAAATGCGAGTGTCCCCGCAACCATTTCAGGACGCATCGGACGTTCACTGGTTACAGAAGGCGCCTTTGTCGGCAGAGGAGAAGCCACCCTGCTGGCCACCATCGAGCAATTGAACCCGATCTATGCCAACTTCACCCAGTCCGGCTCAGACTTGTTGCGACTTCGCCAAGCCATCAAAACAGGAAAACTCAAGCATGCCGACTCTGCTGATGTCGATCTGGTGCTGGAAGGCGGCAGCATCTACCCTCATCAGGGCAAGATATCATTCACTGATATGGCAGTCGATCCAAGCACAGGCTCTGTCTCGTTGCGTGCCCGTTTCCCCAACCCGGATCGCGAATTACTGCCCGGCATGTTCGTGCGCGTCCGATTCGCCGAATCGCTTGCTGAAAATGTCATTCGCATCCCGCAACGATCTGTTCAAGGTGGTGCACAAGGCCAGTTTGTGATGGTGATCGGCCCTGAAAACAAAGTGATGCCTAATCCTGTCATTACAGGCAGCATGGCCGGAGACGACTTCATCATCGAGTCAGGCCTGAAGGGCGGTGAACAAGTCATCGTCAACGGCTTACAAAAAGCCCGTCCGGGAACAGCTGTTACACCTGTTCCTGTGGGCGGCACTACGCCAGTTGCGGGCAAACCATAGAGATGATCCATGCTCGCTAAATTTTTTATTGATCGCCCGATCTTTGCGTGGGTCATTGCGCTGATCATCCTGCTGGGCGGCATATTGGCACTGAATAATCTACCGGTCGCCCAATATCCTTCCGTCGCACCGCCAGCTTTGAGTGTCTCAATCAGTTATCCGGGGGCTTCAGCCCAGATCGTCGAGGAAACCGCCGTTGCCCTGCTGGAACAGGAAATGAATGGCATCGAAAACCTGCTCTACATGTCATCCGCCGCCGAGCAAAACCGGGGCAGTATTACGCTGACCTTCAAGTCAGGCACCGATCTTGATTATGCATCGGTCGAAACTCAGAACCGCATCAAGCGCGCTGAAGCGCGGCTACCCGAAGAAGTCCAGCGCATGGGTATCACAGTTGCCAAGTCAGCGCGTAACTACGTGATGATCATCGCACTGATCTCACCCGACAACAGTCTGGATAATGTCGCGCTCGGCAGCTATGCAGCATCCAGTGTACTCGACAGCGTTAAACGCGTACCTGGTATCGGAGAAGCGATCTTGTTCGGCACCGAATATTCGATGCGCTTATGGATAAAACCGGAGAAGCTACAAGGTTACGGCCTGTCTCCGGCAGATATATCACGCGCCGTGCGTGCACAAAACGTACAGATCGCCACCGGCGAACTGGGACAATTACCGAGTGCCCCCGGACAAGAGCTCAATGCCGTCATCGTCACCAGCGGACGCCTGAACACCCCTGAAGAATTCGGCAACATCATCGTACGCACCAACCCGGACGGATCAACCCTGCGCGTTAAAGATGTTGCACGGGTCGAGCTGGGCGCGCAGGATTATTCGGTGCGCGCACGCATCGACGGTCAGGCAGCCGCCGGTATCGCGCTACGTCTGACACCGGAAGCCAACGCGCTCGATACCGTCAGAGCCGTCAAAGATCGCATGAGCGAACTGGCACAATTTTTCCCCGAAGGGATTGATTGGGTCGTCCCGTATGACACTTCGCAATTCATCGACATTTCGATTAAAGAGGTATTGAAAAGCTTAGCCGAAGCCTTGCTGCTAGTGGTGCTGGTGATGTATCTATTCCTCGAAAACTGGCGCGCCACGCTGATTCCGGCGATTGTGATTCCGATTGCGCTGGTCGGTGCGCTGGTCGGTTTATATCTGTTCGGCTTTTCCATCAACGTGTTGACACTGTTCGCGATGGTGCTAGCCATCGGCATTGTGGTGGACGATGCCATCGTGGTGGTGGAAAACGTCGAGCGCATCATGACCACCGAGGGATTATCCCCACGAGATGCAACCCGCAAGGCGATGGACCAGATCGTCGGTGCGATCATCGCGATCACGCTGGTGCTGTCGGCGGTGTTCGTGCCGATGGCCTTCTTCCCCGGCGCGACCGGTGCGATCTACCAACAATTCGCAATCACACTGGTGTTGACCATGATGTTCTCAGCGTTGATGGCGCTGACACTGACGCCTGCATTGTGCGCTGCTTTGCTCAAGCATCAGGCAGACAATGGTATGCCGAGACGCGGTTTCTTCGGCTGGTTCAACCGCTTTTTTGCTCGCACTACCAAAAGTTACACCTCCAGCGTTAGCAAAATCCTGAAAAGAACCACCCGTTTCCTGGTGATCTATGCGGTCATCCTGATCGCAATGGGCTGGCTGTTCAGCAAGCTGCCCGGCAGCTTTTTACCCAGCGAAGATCAGGGCTATTTCATTACGGTCATGCAGCTTCCCGCAGGGGCAACACAAGAGCGCACCCTTGAAGTGCTGACACAGGTCGAACGTTTCTATATGGATCAACCTGAGGTAGAACACGTGATTGGCGTGGCAGGCTTCTCCTTCTTCGGGCGCGGGCAAAATGCCGCCATCGCCTTTGTCCGCTTGAAGAACTGGGATGAACGCACCGCACCCGGCAGTAGCGCTTCAGACTTGGTGGGTAAATCGTTCATGGTCTTATCACGCATCAAAGAAGCGATGATCTTTGCCATCAACCCGCCGCCGATCCCCGAATTGGCCTCGGCAGGCGGTTTCGACTTCCGTTTGCAGGATAGAGGCGGCGTGGGACGCGACAAACTCACCGAGGCACGCAATATGGTGTTGGGTATGGCGATGCAAGACTCCGCGCTGGCACGCGTCCGCCCCGAAGGTAAAGAAGCAGGGCAGCAACTCTCTCTTGATGTCGATCGACTCAAAGCCGAAACCCTAGGCGTCTCAATCGCTGACCTGAACGACACCATGCAATCCATGCTGGGTGCTTCTTACATCAACGACTTCGTCCGAAAAGGGCGGGTATTACGTGTACAGATGCAGGCCGAGCCAGATACCCGCCGCACGCCGGAAGACATCCTGCGTATTCCGGTGCGCAACAACGCAGGCGGTATGGTGCCGCTGTCTGAATTGGCCACCGCGAGTTGGGTCACAGGCTCTCCCAAGCTGGATCGGTATAACGGCTTCCCCGCGATGAAGATATCCGGCGCAGCAGCAGAAGGTCGCAGCACTGGCGAAGCCGCTGCGGCGATGGAAAAGATCGCGCAAAAATTGCCGCCCGGTATCGGCTATGCATGGTCGGGCACCTCCTACGAGGAGAGGCAATCCGGTAGTCAGGCACCGATATTGTTTGCCGTTTCTCTGATGGTAGTATTTTTGTGTCTGGCAGCCTTATATGAAAGCTGGTCGATACCGTTTGCGGTGTTGATGGTCGTGCCGTTAGGGATATTCGGCGCGGTACTTGCGGTCACCCTGCGTGACCTCCCCAACGACATCTATTTCAAAGTCGGGCTGATAGCGATCATCGGCCTGTCGTCGAAAAATGCGATTTTAATCATTGAGTTCGCACGCAAGCTGCAAGACGATGGGATGAGTGCCATTGATGCGACGCTGGAAGCCTGTCGCCTGAGGTTCCGCCCGATTCTGATGACGTCTTTTGCGTTCATCATGGGGGTGCTGCCGCTGGCGATTTCCAGCGGTGCAGGCGCGCAAAGCCGCCACGCCATCGGCACTGGCGTGATGGGCGGCATGCTCGCCGCGACACTGCTGGCAGTGTTTCTGGTGCCAGTATTTTTCGTGGTGATGCGGCACCTATTTCCCGGGCATGCACGAACACGGCACTAACAAGCAAGTACGCTGAACGATCTGAATAAGTTTTACGCCCCACTGTCAGGATAGTACTCGTCTCGCGAAACGTTTCTACACCATAGAAATGCACTAAAAATTTCCAAACTGCCTACAATAAATCTCAGAAAAGCCCCTTAATTAGGGGCGTCAACTCGCGTTTGTGGCATCTTTTATACCGCTTATCTGGAATTATCACGCCTCAGTCGGTTATGGGTAGAAACCCCGTAACAAACAACCTAGTATGCTCACCCAAAGGAGAATTATGATGAAAGCGGAAAAAGGATTCACCCTGATTGAACTGATGATAGTTGTTGTCATCGTCAGCATTCTTGCAGCTGTGGGCTATCCCGCCTACACCGATTACGTCACTCGCGGCAAGCTGACAGAAGCCACTGCCGCCTTGTCTACCGTGCGTATCAAGATGGAGCAATTCTTTCAGGATAATCGTACTTATGTTGGAGCTGATCTCGCCATCTGCACCGCAGACACCAATAATTTCGATTTAATCTGCGACACTTTGTCTGCCACAACTTATCAAATCACTGCTGAAGGTGCGACTACTACGCTGATTGGCTATGACTATCATATTAATCAGGCAAATGTTAAGAGTTCAGAAACCCCATGGGGCAATAGCACATCATGCTGGGTAATTAATAAAGGAGGCGCGTGTTGAGTGCTGCAAACCGCATAAGCGCCAAAGGCTTCACATTGGTTGAGTTGATGGTCGGCCTGGTCGTCATCGCCATTCTGATGAGTCTTGCTGTGCCCAGCTTCCAGACTTGGATACAAAATTCCCAAATCCGTAATGCGGCTGAATCCGTGTTGAACGGCCTGCAGATAGCGCGTGCAGAGGCAGTATCACGCAATGCTAATGTAGAGTTTGTTATGGGTACTGGTACATCTTGGCTTGTGCAACTCGTTGACGGCACCAATATTGATTCAAGAGCAAGCGATGATGGTTCCAGTAATACAACAACAGCAACTATTTCACCTGCAGCGTCAACCACGATCACCTTCAACAGTTTTGGTGGGGTTGAGACGACTAATAAGGATACTACAAATCCAATCACACAAATTGATTTTGACGTTGACAAAGCCGTATTGCCAGATGCTGATAGTCAGAATTTACGCGTCACAATCGGCATAGGGGGCAGCGCCAGAATGTGTGATCCCAACGCTCCCGTAACTAGTCCGCGCGCATGTTAAAGGTACAAAAAAATGATAAATCCTAAGTACAATAACAATTCATCCCAGCAAGGTCTCGTACTAATAGAGGCAATGATTGCGATCCTGATTTTTTCTATGGGCGTGCTGGCGATCGTCGGCTTGCAGGCGGCAATGGTGAAAAATGCCTCCGATTCCAAGTTTCGCGCTGAAGCCAGCAATATTGCCCAACAACGGATAGGGGTGATGTGGGCTGATCCTACTAACGTGTTCAACTACCTTGAGAATAACACTCCCATCACTAATGTATTACCTAATGGTACGCGGACTGTTACTCAACCAGATGTAACTGTCCCACAATATGTGGTGACGATCACCTGGCAACAGCCCGGTGAATCGCAGCACAACTTCTCTACCACCACGGTCATCACCGGAGGCTAACCGCATGCCACAAGCTATTCAATTACCGCTCCGGCGACCAGCGTCCACTCAAACAGGATTTACGCTGGTGGAGATCATGGTCGGTCTGACCATAGGCATGCTGGCGACAGTCGTCATCATGCAGGTGTTCAGCGTCTTTGAAACGCAAAAACGCACCACAACTGGCAGCGCGGATGTGCAAACTAACGCCAGTATCGCGCTGTATAACATCAGCCGTGCAATACAAAATGCCGGCTACCCCTTGATGCCTACCGCAAACTCCCCGCTCAAATGCACCGCACGATCCTACGGTGCTACTGGTATAGTAGGGTTGTTCCCTATCAGCATCACTGAGGGCGTAGCGGTTGCCGGGGTCAGTAGTGCCAGCGACAGCATCACCATACGCTATGGAGACACCTCAATGGGCGGCATTCCTGCCACGATAACAAATTTCACTCCGACCGCGAATACAGTTGAAGTTGAACGAAATTTTGGCTGTACGGCAAATGGCGAAATCGTGATGGTCACAGATGGAACGACTTGCGCGATGACCAGCTTAATAGGCACGTCAGCTTCAGGCGTGGTTCCAGAAACCATCACATTGGCAAACATGACCGCAGCCACTCCGGGTGCAGAATTTTCGTGTTTTGGCACCTGGAATGAAGTCACTTTTCGCATCAATGGAGGTGAATTGGAACGTAGTGATGTCCTAAGACCTCAACCTTTTGGTGCCACCGACGCTTTTAAACCCGCCTTTGCCGGTATCGTCAACCTACAAGCTCAATACGGTGTTTCCGCTAACCCTGGCTCTAACCGAATCGAGCAATGGGTTAATGCCACTGGTATTTGGGCTGCTCCGATCACCAATCCGGCAGTCCGTAATCGGATCAAAGCGGTAAGAATCGCTGTGATAGGACGCGCTGATAAAAAAGAATCAACGAATATCACTACCACCTGCTCCTCTGTTACTGCAGCCGCCCCAACCGGCTTATGCGCATGGGATGCAACTTCAGCCATTCCAATCACCGCTTCACCTGCGCCAATCGTTGACTTAAGCGATGACGACGCCGACTGGTTAAGATATCGCTATCGCGTCTTCGAAACCATCATCCCGTTACGCAATATGGTCTGGTCCAAGGACACGTTATGAGCTATCACACCCACTATTCTCATGTTAACAAACAGCGCGGTGTCGTACTGTTCTTTACGCTGATTGCCTTGCTGGCCATGTCACTCGCTGCGGTTGCGCTGATCCGTTCGGTTGACACCAGCTCAATGATCGCGGGTAATCTCGCCTTCAAACAATCTGCTACGAATGCCGGTGATGCAGGTATCGAGGCAGCGGTTGCATGGCTCGCTACCACTGACGCAAGCACTACTCTCCCAGTTGTCAGCGATCCAACTCACCCGTTCAACTTGACCTGTCTTGAAGTACGTCCTGCCGGGACGTCAAATCCCACTGATCCGGGATGTGCTAACGTTGACGTAACCCCCGGGTACTACTCCAATGTCGATCCCAACCTAAGCCTGACAAACGGCCTTGTCTGGAATGATGTCAACAGCGTATTGGTCGGCACCGATGATACCGGCAATGAAATCCGCTACGTCATCCAGCGGATGTGCCGCGATGCCAATACACCATTAAATTTAACGCAATGCTTATACAGCGGTGCTTCAGAAGATAAAAATGGCCAAGCCATCCCGTTGGCACAAGATATTTGCCAAGGCGCAGGCTGCCCGAAAGCCGGCCAAATTCCTCAGATACGCATCACCGCCAGAGTACAGGGTGTGAAAAACGCCGTTAGCTACATCCAGTCATTTGTCTATTAGGAGACAGTCATGAAATCCAACCTGAAAGTTAACCTCTTTACCCGTCTATTGTTGCCATTGGTGCTGACAACCGGCCTTGCGCTACCGCCTTCCGTTTGGTCTGCCCCTGTATCCCTGGCAACCTCACCTCTGGCAACTTCGACAACGTCGTCCGTCAAACCTAACCTGATATACATTTTTGATGACTCCGGCAGTATGGGACGATCATACATGCCTGATGTTGCCCGTAAATTTGATGGCCGATATGGCTATGCCAGCAACCAGTGCAACGGCGTTTACTACGATCCAAGCTTAAGTTACAACCCGCCGGTCTATGCATCGGGGGCGAGTTATCCTGATGCCAAGTTTACTTCAGCATGGAATAATGGTTTTAATACGGGTAGTGGCACAACCAACCTCAGCTCAAATTTCACCCCACCCTCTGGCAGTTTCAGTTCACAGACTGCGTTTTATTACCAGTATTCAGGTGCATATACTGCTATCGCAGACAAGGACTACTACAACAGCTCAAGTCCCTTTTATAAGGAGTGTATATCGAATATCGGAAATTCTTACAGTTCTGATGTATTTACCAAAGTTATTTTATCCAACTCTGCCACTGCCACCACAGCCGCTATCACAGTGAATGGTAGCATCAGCACAAAGATAGCAGGTATTCTGCTTGATGGTGAGCAGATCATGTCGAGTGCAACCGCCTCAACAACAAGTGCTGCCACATTGGCATCCGATATCGCAAACCGGATCAACATTTGCGCCACCGCCAAGGTCGGCAATTGCAGCATAACAGGCGGTCATGGATATACTGCTACCTCCTCTGGGGGCAAAGTATTAATCAGTGGCCTAGCTGATAACGCCTCAACCTTAATTCTCGACAAAAGCGGTGGTATGACGATTGAAAGAGCGATTACCCAAAAAGCCGATGCCACCAAGTTAACTAATTTTGCCAACTGGTATAGCTATTACCACACCCGTTTGCTGATGATGAAAACCTCATCCGGCCATGCTTTCAGCAATATCGACACTAACTTCCGTGTCGGCTATTCCACCATTAATTACACCGGCACCAGTTCCACCAGTTCCGAATTTCTGACCCTTGATGCCTTCGATTATGTCGGAGACGGCAGCGGTCATAAAGAAATTTGGTATGACAAGCTTTATTCCACCACAGCTGGTGGGGGAACACCATTACGCGCCGCATTGTCAAAAGCTGGCCGACTGTATGCCGGCAAACTGCTGACCGGTTCTAAAGACCCGGTACAATATTCCTGTCAGCAAAATTTTACAATTCTATCCACTGATGGTTACTGGAACTCCGCTAACGGCTATAAGTTAGACGGCAAGACACCTGTCGGTGATCAGGACGGCACGTATCCCCGCCCATATAACGATGGCGCGTCCAGCACCGTCACTGAAACATCGACATGGGATGAGACACAAACGACTGTAGCACGCACCACACAAGACAGTGTTGATACGACAAGTACGTTTGTGGAAACTGGTATCACCCATCTGGACAATTTGCAGGAACAGGAAGTCTATACCGGTGGCGGTACGACCGTCGGCACGCCGATTAGTAACAAATCTGTAAAACGTCCGAAAAAAAATTGCACCGTATGTACGGTAGAAATAAAAACCACTAAGAGTCACGGCTTTGTTACTGGTGATACTGTTGAAATTTCAGGTATCGTAGTTAAAAGTGGTCGTATCAATAATTACAATGGCACATTCGTCATCACCAAACTAGGCAAGGATAAATTTAGCTATGTCTCACCCAGTCCTAGGTCCGCAAAACCAAAGAACAAAGGCACAGGCTCAAAGAAATTTGGCACCTCAGCCATCGTCGGTAGTGGCTGGTCAAGCACCGCAGGCTGTGCCGCAGGTGAAGGGCGATACACTATTCAGCCCCAGCGTTTTAATAGTTACACCAATCAGTTAAGTACAGTTACGACCACAACCGTAACAACCAACACACAGCAAACTGATTCCACTACGGAAATTACGACACCATTCAAACGTGTCGTCACTAAAACAAATGGTGTCATTACTTCAGATGTGACCACGTCTGGTAAATCAAATACTGTTATTACTCCTGTCTCAACGATTACTGCTGGCACTCCAGTTGTCACCGTCACCGGCCCGGTCACTTCTACCACCGTCACTCAGGATCCACCGGCTGACTTTGGCCCGTCGACGCTTTCAGCGTGTGTGACATCCGTGCCGCCAAGTCCTTCAACACCTGTTCTTGTCACAACTTTCCCGCCATCACCTGCTGGTGATACGGTTGTTGCCGGCCCGGTAACCAACGTTTCGGGATTTCCGCAACTAGGTGTTCTCGGCACACCAACAGCACCAATTACACTAAGCGGACCCACTACTACTACTACACCTGTTGTGAACCAGCCTCCTGTCTCAACCAGCTCAGGCGGGGTCAAAGATACACTGGCGGATGCCGCGATGTACTATTACCAAACGGACTTGCGTACCACTGCGTTGGGTAATTGCACCGGTTCTATTGCTGGTGAGGATCTATGCAACAACAATGTGTTTTTGAGCGGGAAGGATAATAATTCCCAACAACACATGACGACCTTTACCCTCGGTTTGGGTGCCAGCGGAAGAATGAAATATTCTGCCAGTTATCAGACAGACACCCCCTCCTCCTGTGCGACTGCAGGTATTGCCTGTGACTATCATTCCGTCTGGTCGCCGAACCCGCCTACTGCCGGATTTACACTAGCCGACCAGTCCGCTTCACCGCCTGTCTGCTCTTGGCGAGGCACTGGTTCTGTCTGCAACTGGCCTGTTCCCGGCAGTAACAGAATCGAGAACATTGATGATATGTGGCATGCTGCAGTCAATGGTCGAGGGGTCTATTTCAGTGCAACTGATCCGAAGTCATTATCTTCCGGCTTATCAAATGCGTTGTTTGGTATCAAGGCTCGCAAGGGTTCCTCTGCTGCTGCTGCCACCAGTACGTTGAATCCGGTAGCCGGTAATAACTTTGCATATGTTGCGAGTTATACGACTGTATTGTGGACCGGCAACCTTGAAGCTAGAGGTATCAATATTAATAACGGTGCTGTCAATGAAAATGCTTTTTGGTGCGTAGAAAATGTGCCTGGTGGTTCCTGTGCTGCTCCCAGCAAGGTTATTTCAGATACCAGTGGCGCGACGACTGCGTATTTTTGCTCTTCACCCAACACACTGAGTTGCCAAAATGGCACATTAATCGGGACTGATTGTGTTGTGCCTTTGGCTACAGCTTGTACCGGCACGATGCCTTCTATGGTTTCCGCTGCAAGTGATGGGCGCACAATTTTGACTGCCGATAGTGCTGGCACAGGTTTAACGGATTTCCTCTATGCTAATCTCACAGCCACTCAGAAAGGTTATTTTTCAGCGGCGAATATCAGCGGCTTGACTCAATGGCCTACGTTTTCAGCTGCACAACAAGCCACTGCTGAGGGTGCTAACCTTGTCAAATTCTTACGCGGTCAAACAGCCTTTGAAGATCGTACGAGCAACCTTCCAGTTGATAGGCTGTATCGCTTGCGCGAAGCGACGCTTGGTGATGCGCTTGAGTCACAACCATCTTACATGGGCAAGCCTGTATTCAAGTATCCCTATCCCGGCTACGGTGATTATCTCGCAGCGGAAGTAGGACGTGCCGGAACGATTTATATGGGCGCAAACGATGGCATGATGCACGCATTTGACGCTGCAAGCGGCGTCGAGCGGTGGGCTTATGTACCTTCTATGGCGATGAGCAATATGTGGAGATTGGCGGATGGCAGCTATTCGACTAAACATATTAATTACGTCAACGGTAGTCCGAATACTGCTGATATTTGCATCGCAAATTGTAATAATGAAGCTTATGCGACCACAGCGACTACCTCTGATGATCCTGTCTGGAAAACTATTCTGGTGGGTGGTTTGAATGCCGGTGGTAGAGGTTACTATGCACTTGATATCACTAATCCAGCATCTCCAGCCTTGTTGTGGGAATTTTCTCCAACAGGTGGTCATGGAAAAATACAGGATAACGATATTGGTTATAGTTACGGTCAGCCTGTCATTACCAGAAAGACTGATGGAACCTGGGTCGTATTAGTTACCTCTGGCCACAACAATACCAGCCCCGGCGACGGCAAAGGCTATCTCTATGTGCTGGATGCTGCTAATGGCACCATTCTTAGCAAAATCTCTACCGGTGTAGGAGGTACTGCGACACCTAGCGGCTTGGCGAAAATTGCCGGTTGGAATAATGAACCGGGTGGTAATGAGGTTGGATATGTGTACGGTGGCGATTTACTCGGTAATGTATGGCGTTTCGATGTAAACGACACCGTTACAAGTGCAGCAATTGGAACAGGAAATTCATTTTTATTCGCTACCTTGTTTTCAGATGCCGCAGGTACCAATCCTCAACCGATTACGACAACACCGGTTCTAGGTAAAATTCTAGAGAAACGTGTTATCTATATTGGAACAGGTCAATATCTGGGTAAACCAGATTTATCCACTACTCAGTCTCAAACTCAATATGCAATCATGGATGACGATGCTACTGTTACATTTGTGAATCCTCGTAATTCGATGGTTCAGCAAACATTGATACCAGTCCCTGCCACTTCAACCCGCACTTCTTCGGGCAATGCGGTGGATTTTGGAGTGAAGCGAGGTTGGTTTGTAGACTTCCCTGATACCGGCGAACGAGTCAATATCGACAGCAAGCTGATTCTGGGAGCGTTGCTTGTTCCAACAATTGTGCCCTCTAATACCACTTGTTCACCTGGCGGTACGGGCTGGTTGAATGCATTTGACTACAAGACCGGCACCGCAATTAAAACAGTGGCCTCTTTGAAACACGACTCTCCCATCGTCGGTGTTAACATCATCTACATAAAGGGTGATCCTATCGTAGAGGTTGTCACTTCGGCTAATCCAACACCGACTATTGAGTCAGGTGTGGCTTTCCAGAATTCTTCGGCAACCTTTACATCCAAGCGGATGATACGTAGAGAGCTCATCGAATAGGCATAAGACTGTTTGCAGATTGATAAAGGCGGCCTTGGCCGCCTTTATCGTTTTTGGTGAACTGTAGAATGTTCACATCAATTTCTCTTGGGCTCAGACTGTTAGACTTATTTATCACCTGACCGCCGTCACGGCGAGTGTTTGATATGCAACTGCAGACAGCTTTCTGACTATGGTGCGCCGTGTTTTGTGTAGATGCGACGAGGCACCACTCAATCCTCAATACACTTTTCTGCGTCGCATAGCCCGGCGGTATCACTGGCTGTATATATGAAGTGACAAATGGCTAGCGATAAGCCACTCCACAGCGTAGGGCGCAGCTTCGCACTTACATTGGCTTCTCTTTTAATAAAGTGATAAATAGTCTAAATGCTATTGATTTGCGTTACCCGTTAACATCAGCAGGCGCAATCAATAGGCATTAAAAAAGGCGACCCTAAGGTCGCCTTTTTGGTATGACAGTAGCGGTTGAATATTATTTTACAACTGCATCCAACTCGCCCTTAGCATAGCGGCCTGCCATATCATCCAGTGAGATGACTTTAATTTTAGATGCCTGCCCGGCACAGCCAAACGCCTCATAACGCGCCTTGCAAACCTCGCGCATCGACTTGGTGGTTTCAGCCAAGAACTTACGTGGGTCGAAGTTTTTAGTGTCTTGAGCAAGGAAGCGACGAACTGCGCCGGTAGAAGCCATACGCAGGTCGGTGTCGATATTCACCTTACGTACACCGTGCTTGATACCTTCAACGATTTCCTCAACGGGTACACCATATGTTTGCGGCATCGTACCACCGTATTCGTTGATGATTTCCAACCACTCCTGGGGCACACTTGATGAACCGTGCATCACCAGATGGGTGTTCGGGATACGGGCGTGGATTTCTTTGATACGGCCGATTGCCAGTGTGTCGCCTGTAGGCGGCTTGGTGAATTTGTAAGCACCATGTGAGGTACCGATGGCAATCGCCAACGCGTCGACAGAAGTCTCGCGCACGAACTGTGCTGCTTCTTCAGGATCGGTCAGCAATTGATCGTGACTCAAAACACCTTCAGCGCCTTGACCATCTTCTTTTTCGCCCATACCGGTTTCCAGCGAACCCAGACAGCCCAACTCACCTTCGACTGATACGCCGACTGCATGTGACATGTCAACAACTTGACGGGTTACGTCCGTGTTGTATTCGAATGATGCAGGTGTTTTAGCATCTGCTTCCAAAGAGCCATCCATCATCACACTAGAGAAGCCGGATTTGATGGCATTGATACAAACTGCAGGTGATGAGCCGTGATCCTGATGCATCACAACCGGAATATGCGGATACATTTCCACCGCTGCCAGAATCAGGTGACGCAGAAATGGCTCACCGGCATATTTGCGCGCACCAGCAGAACCCTGCATGATAACCGGGCTGTTGACTTCATTCGCCGCTTCCATAATCGCTTTGACCTGTTCCAGGTTGTTCACATTGAACGCGGGCAAGCCATAGCTATTTTCCGCTGCATGATCGAGTAGTTGACGCAAAGATACTAGAGCCATTTTATTCTCCTAATAAAAAATTAAAAATTACTGCATTCTGATATTGCTAAACAATATCCTGTTTACTATTTCTTCAGATGATCGCCAATTTGGACGATCTTCATCGTATTGGTGTGACCGGCCTTGCCGACGGCTTCACCCACGGTCATGACCACCATATCGCCTTTTTCAACCAATTTAAGTTTGATCAACGCCTTTTCGACATTGCGCAATTCCTGTATCTGATTCTTGGCATCTGACTTGAATTCAATCGGATGTACGCCGCTGAACAGGGTGACCTTGCTCAAAGTTTCTTTCACCGGTGTCAATGCAAATATTGGCACGCCGACGTTAGTACGCGACATCCAGAGTGCGGTAGAGCCAGATTGTGTCAACGCTACCAGCGCTTTTACTTTTAGATGCGTCGCTGCAAACAATGCCGACATCGCAATGGATTGATCTATGCGGGTAAATTTTGCACGTTCCAAACGACGATCCGTTGCGTTTTCTTCGATTTCTTTTTCGGCCTTATAGCAAATCCTTGCCATCGCTTCAATCGTCTCTATCGGATAATCACCCACTGCGGTTTCAGCCGATAGCATCACCGCATCCGTCCCGTCCAGCACGGCATTAGCTACGTCTGATACTTCAGCTCGCGTCGGGATAGGATTGGTAATCATCGACTCCATCATTTGCGTCGCTGTGATAACCAGTCTGTTCTTTGCGCGTGCCATTTTAATCATGCGCTTCTGCAAGCCGGGTACAGCAGCATCGCCCACCTCAACACTCAAATCACCACGTGCAACCATCAATGCGTCTGAAGCCTCAATGATGTCCGCCAGCACAGGAATCGCCTCGGCTCGCTCGATCTTAGCCATCAGCATGCTATTGCCCCCGGCCTTTTGCATCAGCTTTCGTGCCAGGCGCATATCATCACCACTACGCGGAAATGATACCGCCAGATAGTCCGCCTTGATCAAAGTCGCCGTTTTAATATCGCGCTTGTCCTTAGCCGTCAATGCGGGAGCCGTTAGGCCGCCACCTTTGCGGTTGATACCCTTGTTGTTGGACAACACGCCGCCGCGAACCACTTCACAGTGGACTTCCTGCCCCGTTACCTTGGTCACATGAAATTCGAGCAGGCCGTCATTGAGCAACAACACAGCCCCTTTTTTCACATCTTTAGGTAAATCTTTGTAATCCAGGCCGACACGTTCTTGATTACCGGGCTTTTTCCAACTGGCATCAAGAATGAACGAATCTCCCTTTACAAGGATGATCTTGTCATTTTCAAACTTGCCCACCCTGATCTTCGGGCCTTGCAAGTCCGCCAAGATACCAACCGTTCGACCGACCTTTGCTGCCGCCGCTCTTACCGTCTCTGCACGTTCCACGTGATCGGCAGCCGACCCGTGAGAAAAATTCATCCGAACCAGATCAACACCGGATCGGATCATTTTCTCCAGTACTTTCTGATCACTGGAGGCTGGCCCCAGTGTTGCAACTATTTTGGTTCTACGCAGCATGTAAGTCCTAAATTATTATTGTTTAGCGCGTTCTTCCAGAATCGCCACAGCAGGCAAAGTCTTGCCTTCGAGGAATTCAAGAAACGCACCGCCAGCAGTTGAAATGTAAGATACCTTGTCAAAGATATCGTACTTCTGGATCGCTGCGATCGTGTCGCCACCACCAGCCAGCGTAAACGCATTGGTTTCAGCGATTGCCTTAGCGATCGTCTTAGTACCTTCACCAAACTGGTCAAATTCGAACACGCCAACCGGGCCGTTCCAAACAACTGTACCCGCCTTCATGATGATGTCTGCCAGTTCTTGTGAACTCTTAGGTCCGATATCGAAAATCATATCGTCATCAGCAACTTCATCAGCCGTTTTCTGCTGAGCCGGTTCATTTGCATCAAACTTTTTGCCTGTCACAACATCGACAGCAATAGGAATCGTCGCACCACGCTCCTGCATCTTGGTCATCAATGTCTGAGCGGTTGGCACCAGATCATCTTCGCACAATGACTTACCGACATTTTTGCCTGCAGCCTTGAGGAAGGTGTTAGCGATGCCGCCACCCACTACCAGTTGCTCACACTTTTCAGACAAAGACTCAAGTACAGTCAACTTGGTTGAGACCTTAGAGCCGCCAACAATTGCGACCATTGGACGCGCCGGGCTCAACAGTGCCTTGGTCAGCGCTTCCAGCTCTTCCGTCAGCAAATTACCCGCCGCCGCGACAGGCGCATATTTAGCCACACCGTGCGTTGACGCTTGAGCGCGGTGAGCCGTGCCGAATGCGTCCATGACGAAAACATCACATAGTGCCGCATATTTTTTGGCAGTTGCTTCGTCGCTTTTCTTTTCACCTTTGTTGAAACGGCAATTCTCCAACAGTACCAATTCACCGTCAGCAACATCAAAGCCACCATCAACCCAGTCACGTATCAAACGTACCGGCTTGCCGATTTTGTTGGCGATGTCGTCAGCAACTGGCTTGAGAGAGTTTTCCTCAGAAAATACACCTTCTTCAGGACGTCCCAAATGCGATGTCACCATCACACGTGCGCCAGCATTCAACGCCGCATTGATCGTGGCCATGGATGCGGTAATACGCGCATCTGAAGTTACTTTGCCGTCTTTGACAGGCACGTTGAGGTCTGAACGGATCAAGACGCGTTTGCCCTTGAGGTCCAGATCGGTCATTTTAATAACAGACATTTTTTTCCTTCTGTACAGACTAATAATCAGAAAGGGCTGGCAGTGCCAGCCCTTGCTTGTTGTGCCATTTACTTCGAAACGTGTTCGACTAAACGCAACATGTTGCAGGTATAACCATACTCATTGTCGTACCATGATACGACTTTGACGAAAGTATCATCCAACGCAATGCCAGCCTCAGAATCAAAGATGGATGAGAAGCCATTACCACGGAAATCAGTGGAAACCACTTTTTCATCGGTATAACCCAAAGTCTTACTGATATCGCCGCCTTCAGATGCTTTTTTCATCGCGGCACAGATATCTGCATACTTAGCCGGCTTCTCCAGCTCAACGGTCAGGTCAACCACGGAAACGTCAGATGTCGGCACACGAAACGCCATACCTGTGAGTTTCTTATTCAATTCTGGCAATACCACACCAACCGCTTTAGCAGCACCCGTTGATGAAGGAATGATGTTCTCAAGGATACCGCGACCACCACGCCAGTCTTTCATTGAAGGACCGTCAACTGTTTTCTGTGTCGCAGTTGCAGCATGCACAGTCGTCATCAAACCACGCTTGATGCCCCAGTTATCATTCAGCACTTTAGCAACAGGTGCTAGGCAGTTTGTAGTGCAAGAAGCGGCTGAAACTATGTTCTCACCTGCATACGTCTCATGGTTGACGCCATATACAAACATGGGCGTGTCATCCTTAGACGGTGCTGACTGAACCACTTTCTTTGCACCCGCATCGATGTGCTTCTGGCAAGTTTCCTTGGTCAAGAAGAAACCGGTGGAATCAATCACCAGCTCCGCACCGACTTCATTCCATTTGAGATTGGCAGGGTCACGCTCTGCAGTCAGGCGGATCTTCTTGCCGTTCACAACCAGATTGTTTCCGTCAACCGCAACATCACCTTGGAAATTGCCGTGGACTGAATCGTACTTGAGCATGTATGCCAGATAGTCAGACTCCAACAAGTCGTTAATTGCAACCACCTCGATACCAGGAAAATCTTTTGCGATCGCGCGGAATGCCATGCGGCCGATTCGGCCGAAACCATTGATGCCAACTTTAATAGCCATTGCTTTTCTCCCTTTTAGATATTGAATTTAATGTAATGATTAAAGTACACCCTTGACTGCCTTAACGACATTCTCAGCGGTGAAACCAAAATGCTTGAACAACTCAGGCGCAGGCGCTGATTCACCAAATGTGTCAATTCCGACCACTGCACCGTCTTGAACATATTTGTACCAACCACCGGTCACACCGGCTTCAACGGCTACACGCTTCACACCCTTAGGCAAGATACTGTCCTTGTATGCCTGATCTTGCTTATCGAACACATTGGTGGATGGCATCGAGACAACGCGTACATTGACGCCTTCCCCAGCCAATGCAGCCTGAGCCTCCATCGCCAGAGAAACTTCAGAACCAGTTGCGATGATGACTGCTTGAGGTTTACCACCCGCAGCCTCTGAAAGCACATAAGCACCCTTACGGATATCTGCGATCTGCTTGTCATCACGCTTTTGGAACGCCAAGTTCTGACGGCTGAATACCAAGCTGGTCGGGCCATCGTTACGTTCTACAGCCGCAACCCATGCCGCAGCTGACTCAACCGTGTCACATGGACGCCATAATTCCATATTCGGGATTAGGCGCAATGTCGCAGTCTGTTCTACAGGCTGATGGGTCGGGCCGTCTTCGCCCAGACCGATGGAGTCGTGTGTGAATACATAGATTACGCGTTGCTTCATCAATGCAGACATACGAATCGCATTACGGGCATATTCGGAGAACATCAGGAATGTGCCGCCAAACGGCAGGAAGCCACCGTGCAGTGCCATACCGTTCATAATGTGTGACATACCGAATTCACGCACACCGTAACTAATGTAGTTGCCGGGCTTTTTGCCACTGACGTGTTGTGCGCCTTTCCAGTTGGTCAGGTTAGAACCGGTCAGATCTGCAGAGCCGCCTAGAAATTCAGGCAACGCAGGCTGTAAGCCATTGATCGCATTTTGTGATGCCTTACGTGTTGCAACGGTCTCTGCCTTTTCATTGGTCTCGGCAATAAATTTAGCTGCATGTGCTGCCCAATCTGCCGGCAGCTCACTATTAACACGACGCTCGAACTCAGCAGCTTCTGCAGGGAACGCTGCTTTGTACTCTGCAAACTTGTTGTTCCACAATTTTTCATTACCTGCACCTTTGGTGCGAGCGTCCCATGCTTCATAAACATGCGCAGGGATTTCAAACGGAGGATAGTTCCAGCCGATATGCTCACGCGTCGCAGCGACCTCCTCATCACCCAATGCTGCACCGTGCACATCGTGTGTACCTTCTTTGTTCGGTGAACCTGCGCCGATAACGGTCTTGCAGCAAATCAGGGTTGGTTTATCTGTAACTGCTTTAGCAGCGTTGATCGCCGCATCTATTGCTTCAGGGTCGTGCCCTTGAACATCGGCAATCACGTGCCAGCCGTAAGATTCAAAACGCTTAGGGGTATCGTCTGTGTACCAACCGTCAATGTGACCGTCGATAGAAATATTATTGTCGTCCCAAAAAGCAACCAGCTTGCCCAAGCCCCATGTACCCGCCAGCGCACAAGCTTCATGTGAGATACCTTCCATCATGCAGCCGTCACCCATAAACACGTATGTGTTGTGATTAACGATCTCATGACCGGGCTTATTGAATTCGTTTGCCAACAGCTTTTCCGCCATCGCCATACCGACCGCATTGGTGATGCCTTGACCCAACGGGCCACCTGTTGTCTCTACGCCTTCGGTGTAACCATACTCAGGATGACCCGGTGTTTTAGAGTGCATTTGACGAAAACGCTTCAATTCATCCATCGGTAGGTCATAACCAGAAAGGTGCAATAAGGCATAAACCAGCATAGAGCCGTGCCCGTTAGACATCATGAAACGATCACGGTCAGGCCACTTCGGATTAGCCGGGTTATGGCGCAAATGACGGTTCCATAACACATCTGCAATTTCCGCCATACCCATCGGGGCACCGGGGTGACCGGACTTGGCCTTTTGTACTGCGTCCACTGCAAGCATGCGGATTGCGCCCGTAATGTCGTTATATTTAGGTGGGGTAATATTCCGTGTCGCGGCCATTTACTGTTATCTCCTGAACATCCTAATAATCGGATTGATTGTTATTGAAGTGAACCTCATAAAACTGCTTATCGGGAAAATTCAACGCCTACCCGCCGATTGCTTTGCCATCAAAAAAGACATTGCAAACCGCACAATGCCTTGGCTTTCCGAATGCAAAACCAGTCCACAAAGGTTCCCAGAATTCTTTTTGGGTCAGTGATTATGCCGCACCCCCCCAATAAGGGCAACTCCCTGCTGACATCCCAGCAGTGCTGTCAAGTACTTAAGACTGCGCCTAATCGGTATTTTTCGAGAATTTCACGCCCAATTGTTTGAGCTTGCGATAGAGGTGAGTGCGCTCAAGCCCAACCTTTTCGGCCACTTTAGACACATTCCCTTCTTCCTTGTGCAAATGGTAATCAAAATAGAGTGTGTCAAAACTATCTCGTGCCTCGCGTAACGGGACGTCCAGCGACAGATAAATCGGCTGAGGCTGTTTCTCACCAGCTGGGACTTCATCATTCAAGGGTTGCTTGTTGAGCACCCCCTGAACCACGACACTCGGCAGCAGTGCCTCTTTAATCGTTCCCAGCAATTTTTTCATTGAAATCGGCTTCTCAAGAAAATCGACTGCGCCGATACGGGTCGCCTCCACAGCTGTTTCTATGGTGCCGTGGCCGGACATCATCACCACAGGCATGGTCAACAAATCCTGCTCAACCCATTCCCTCAGTAGCGCCACCCCATCGGTATCCGGCATCCAGATATCAAGCAGTACCAGATCAGGTTCTTGTTCGTTGCGGAATGTGCGCGCTTGTTCTGCATTCTCAGCCAGATGCACTTGATAACCCTCATCGAAAAGTATCTCCGACAATAATTCGCGAATCCCTACCTCATCGTCTACTACCAATATCTGATTCCCTGCCATTACGCCTCCTTGTTCAAAGGCAGTGTAACGCTGACTCGCGCGCCACCACCCGTGATATTTTCAACACCTATTTGCCCGCCATGTTCTTCCACTATTTTTTTCACGATCGCCAACCCCAGACCCGTCCCCTTGCTCTTAGTGGTCATGTAAGGCTCAAACACTCGTGTTAGGGCGTTCTCGGGAAACCCGTCGCCGTTATCTTCAACACTTAACCGAATTTCATCTTTAAGCGTCTCTGTCGTCAACACGATGTGCGGCTGCGTACTGTCGGTCAATGCATCCTGTGCGTTCAGCAGTAAATTGTGGATCACCTGTCGCAAGCGCGTTGCATCACCGCTGACCTGATCTTTTGTGGCGTTCAAGGCTAGCTCAACTTGCACCTCATTCGCTTCATACAAGCCCAACACCTCTCGAATCAGCTGATGCAACTCAAGACTCGATAATTTCAAGGCCGGACCTCGCGCATAGTTTGCAAAATCACTGACCATATTCTTCATCGCTGAAACCTGACTGACGATTGTATGGGTCGCGCGCTTCAGTAACTGCGCACCTCCATCATCAAGTTTGTCTGAAAGCTTGTACTCCAAACGCTCCGCAGAAAGCTGTATCGGGGTTAACGGATTTTTAATCTCATGTGCCAGCCGGCGTGCCACTTCACCCCAGGCCGCTTGTCTTTCTGCCAGCATCAAATGGCTGATATCGTCGAACACCACCACATAACCCGCCCCCGATAACTCAGGCAATCGCGTGCCCCGCATCAGCAAAATCTGGTTGCCATTTTTACTCAACCGTTCAATTTGTCGCTGCCAGTCACCCTGACTGGTTTCGTCGAATGCGTCTTTAATCGTATGACAAAAAGAAACCAGCAAAACTGATTTCTCTTGGATTTGATCGAGGCTCATACGTGACATTTCATGTAACGGCGCACCTAGAATTTGCGAGGCACTAGTGTTGGCTGAACGGAGTTTAAAGTCACTATCGAAACCCAACACGCCCGAAGACAAATGTGTCAGAACACTTTCCAGATATCCTTTCGCCCGCTCGACCTGACGCTGTTGCTGATTACTAATTGACCGGGCTTCCGACAACTGCGTAGTCATTTGATTAAACAAACTGGTCAGAACACCTAGTTCATCGCTACTTCGGATTGGCTGGCGGACGCTGAAATCACCTTGAGCGACCGCGCGCGTACCTTCAGCCAATGCCTCCAGTGAAGAACCTATCCTATTACTAATAAAGAAAGCCGCAGAAACTGCCGTCAGCAGCACCACCAACAATGAAAGTGTCAACGTAATCGCATAAATCCGCTTCAATCCCTGACGTGAAAGTGTCAGACCCTGATAGCCACGATAGACCTTCTGAACGGTTTCTACATCTTGCACAAGCTGCTCGGGAACAGCTTGCGTGAATTGCAATACATATCGGTTGCCCGGCTTTGCCGGCAAGTCGAACGCCACCAGAGAACGCAATAACATTCCCCTGCCCGGCGGCGTATCAATGACAGAATACGAACCTTTGTCAGCCGTCATTTCCAACATTTCACCGCTTGGCATATCCGGTAGAATCGCCTCGCTTTCTGAAAAAAATGAAACCAGATTGCCTCTCAAGGTGAATATTGCAGCTTCTTGCACCACGTTTTCATCGACTAATTGCTTCAATACCTCTTTATGTTGTTCTAGGTGCTTTTCAGTCAGATGCAGGGCGGCAAACTGCGCTTTTTTCGCTAGTTCGCTTAAGCCATTATCCAGACTACTCCTACCGAGGTTCAAGCCACCCTCTAACGCCTGCTCTACTCGAACGTCAAACCAAGATTCGATGCTTTTATCCAGAAACTGTACTGAAACTGCGTAAATGAGAATGCCGGGTAGCACCCCTATCAACGTAAAAAGTAGCAACAGGCGTTGCGTTAGCTTGGCACCAAAGATTTGGTTTTTGAGCTTATTGCGCAGGCTCCATAGCTGAAAGCCCACCAAGCCCACCAAGCTCGCCGCCAGCAATCCGGTTAGCCACAGCAGGGCATAGTAGTTACTCGAAAACACGGGGGTGTTCGCACTGCTACTGGAAAGCAGATACAGCAATACACCGCCAATCGCGACGCTAAAAAATATCAGATATTTCAAAGCCTTATCACTCCACCTGACCTTCAGCACCTATGACCATCTTGGCAGGCTTGATCTCCCAGTGATACCAGTCGGAATCAAGCGTCCAGTTATTGTCAGTCAGTGCGTTGACTTGTAAAAGACTCGGCAGTTGCGATACATCCAAATGCAAACGTGCTGAAGCAACATACTCTTCATCCGTATCCAACAGATCCTGAGAAATGACTTCAGAATTTTGTCGGGATAAGAGGTTTATTGCATCTTCATAACTCGCAAAATTCTGAAACAGTGAGCCGCGTGAAATTCGATACTGTCTGGTTAATATGTTGTACGAAAATTTTATCGTATGCTCGCCCGCGTACACATCCTCATCCAGCCATGCCCAATGAGTCTGCGTGGGTTCATCACCCCACAAACTGGCAATCCCGCTGGACACTGTCTGCTGTAGCTCATCCACCCAACCCCAGCGCGGACGGCTAATGGAAAACTCTCCTACAAAGTAAAGCGGAATCCCGCGTGATAAGGCAAGTCGAATCGGTGCATTCAACTCAACATCATAGCTCCCTGAAAGCAGGTAGCCTTGTTCATCCAGTCGCACTTCAACTTTGCTGATCGCGATGCCTTCCGCATGCGCAACAGGCGCCAGTGATAATGCGAGCAACAATCCAAACAGAAAGTTTTTAAATTGTTTTGTGCAAAAGTGCATAAAAGAATCCGTCGTGCAGATCATTTGGCAACAACTGTCCTGAACTTTTGTCCGGCAATGCTATCGGCAATCGCACTGCATCGGATTGTTGTGCCAGAAATGCCGATATTACTTGCTCGTTCTCCTGCTGGAAAACTGAGCAGGTGGCGTAAAGCAATTTGCCGTCTTGCGCTAGCAACTGCCATAACGTACTCAGAATAGCGATTTGTTGAGTGGCAAATCCCTGTATATCTTTACGGCGACGCAGCCATTTGATATCAGGATGCCGACGCACCACCCCTGACGCGGAACATGGCACGTCTGCAAGAATACGGTGGAATAACTGACCATCCCACCAGTCATCCGGCTCGGCGGCATCTCCAACCATCAGCTGTGCGTTCAATCCCAATCGCTGCACATTCTCCGCGACACGATCTAGACGTTGCTTATCTTTATCCAATGCCACCATTTCGACTTGAGCCGATTCCAATATATGCGCGGTTTTTCCACCCGGCGCTGCACAGGCATCCAATACTCTCATGCCATCATGCACGTCCAGCAATCGTGCCGCATACTGTGCGCCGGCATCCTGCACCGACACCAAGCCATCACGAAATCCCGGTAATTTATCCACCCCTACCGGCTTCTCCAATTGCAAAGCATCATGTTCGATATGCCGCAATGACATTGCCTGCCGTTCAAGTTTCGTCGCATACTCATCAGCTGTGACATGCTGCCGGTTTACGCGCAAAGTCATCGGCGGATGCTGGTTGCCCGCCGTTAAGATGTCCTCGCTGCGCTCGCCGTACTGTGCATTCATTTCGTCTATCCACCATTGCGGATAACTGTATTTTCCTTCAGCACGGTGTGTGGCCTGCTCCAGAAGCTTTGCACTTTTGCGTAAAAAGTTTCGTAGTATCGCATTCACCAAACCGCTTATCTTAGGGTGCAACATCTGTGCCGAACGTACCGCATGGTCAACGACAGCATGTTGGGCGGCCTTACTGTAATTTAACTGATACAGCGCAACCAGCAGAACATAATAAATTCGCTGATCGCTTAGTGGTTTATGCAACAACAGCGCCAAAATGGCACGTAACTGACCATAAAATCGCAGCGTGCCATAGCTGAGGTCTTGCAAGGCGGCACGCTGTTGATGGGTCCACACAGATTTTCTACTCAATGATTCATCAAGCACCTGATTCAGGTTACGCCCATCCACCAACACCTGTTGAATGATTTGGCTCGCGGCGAGTTGTATATTATGCATGAGCTTATGAAAATCTATCGCCGACCTTGACGGATATCGCTTGCAGAAATTGTGCCGCAGGCTGAGCTTTACTGCCGGGCCTCTGCAAGGTCTCTAAGCATAACGCCTGCTTTCCACAAGCAACCGTAATGCCCTGCTTATCGACCGCCAGCACAACACCGGGCTCTCCCTCTTGCGGGGATAGCTTAGCCTGCCAGATTTTTACCACGGTATCGTTAAAGTTGGCATAGCAAACAGGGAACGGATTGAATGCTCGCACTGCTCGCTCGATTTGTTGCGCATCTAGTGCCCAGTTAATTTCACCCTCGCCCTTTTGCAGTTTGGCAGCATAGGTCGCCGCCGCATCATCCTGTTTAAGCGCTGTTAAACGCTGCCCTTCCAACAATTCCAGCGCCTCTAATATGCTGTTTGCGCCTAAGTCCGCAAGCTTATCGTGCAAACTCGTGGCGGTATCAGCTTGAGTAATCGGGCAAGCAAGCCGCAATAACATATCGCCCGTATCCAACCCTTCATCCATCTGCATGATGGTAATACCTGTCTCACCATCACCGGCCAGAATCGCTCGTTGAATCGGTGCTGCACCGCGCCAGCGCGGCAGCAAAGAGGCATGGATATTCAGGCAGCCATAACGCGGGATTTCAAGCACCCGTTTAGGCAAAATTAACCCGTATGCAGCAACCACCATCACATCTGCCTCAAGTTGAGCAATCTCTTTCTGCGTCTCAGTTGTTTTTAATGTCGTCGGTTGCAACACCTTCAAGCCGTGTTGCAATGCAAGTTGTTTCACCGGACTCGCTGTTAATTGCATGCCGCGACCCGAGCGTCGATCAGGTTGTGTCAACACAGCTGCGATTTGATGTTTGTCCAACAGCGCGGCAAGCGCATTGGCCGCAAACTGAGGTGTGCCGGCAAAGATTATTTTCATGGGAATCTGTCTAGAGGGTCTCGCGCAAGCGCTTTTTTAGTTTTGAACGAATCCGAGTCTGCTTGAGTTGTGACAAGTATTGGACGAATACTTTACCTTTCAAATGATCTATTTCATGCTGTATGCAAACCGCAAGAAAACCATCAACATCAACAGTGAACGATTCCCCTTTCTCATTCAGGGCGGAGACCGTCACTTTTTCTGCTCGCTTTACATTTTCATAGATTCCCGGCACAGATAAGCAGCCCTCCTCGCATTCCTCTTCACCGCTGGACGCAGTAATTTCAGGATTGATAAAGGCCATCAGCTTATTGCGCTCCTCGGAAACGTCCACCACGATAACCTGCTTATGCACGTCCACTTGTGTTGCGGCGAGCCCAACCCCCGGCGCCGCATACATGGTTTCCGCCATATCACTTATCAACTTTCGGATGCCGTCATCAACCAGTTCGACCTTACTGGCAACCTTGTGCAGACGTGGGTTGGGGTAATGCAATATTTTTAAAATTGCCATTTGATTTCCATAAATGCTTGCTTATTTATATGATTAGATGCAGAATTTAAAGCAACGCAGTAACATTGCGTACTTTTGTTAATGACTCTGCCGGAGTTCACATGCGCAAGATTATATCGCTGATTTGCCTTTTATTGCCCGTCCTAACCATGGCTGCCCAGTCAAAGGGCAGCGCGGATATGAATATGGACATACGCAACGATGCCCCGGATCGGCATATTGTTGTAAAAGGTGACACCCTTTGGGATATTTCCGGGAAATTCTTCAATGATCCCTGGAAATGGCCTCATATATGGGGGCTGAACAAGGCATCCATCAAAAGTCCGCACTGGATATACCCCGGCGATATCATCCTCCTGGATCGTGAAACCGGATCTTTGCGCGTCGAACAAACCGATCCTGCAATCGCGCCGGACTTGGGCGACTCAGAAACCATCGTTACTGTCGACCCCGACACCGGGGTTGTCAAACTTTCACCCAGAATACGTGAAGGTCAGAGCGACCGGAATGCGATACCCAGTATTCCAGCCAACGTCATAGAACCATTTTTAAGCAAGCCTTTGGTCGTAGGCGAGGATGAACTAAAGGGTTCGCCTACGCTGCTCGGTGCTCGCGAGGGTCGTGTCATTCTGGGTAGTGGTGATACCGGATTTGTCAAAAATATGCCCGACGATCAAGGTATAAAATGGCAGTTCTACCGCCCCGGCAAGACATTTGTTGATCCCGACACGGATGAAGTGCTGGGCATAGAAGCGATTTACCTCGGCAATGCAGAGGCGCGTAAATTTGACGATGTCAGCACAGTCGCGGTGACCTATGCCAAGCAGGAAATCTATCAGGGTGACCGACTGGTCGTGCCACAGCCAGAAGGTTTCAAGACCTATCTGCCCCGCGCACCGGAACATGATATCTCCGCACAAATCATCTCCATCTATGGCGGCGTACGACAAGGTGGCCAGAACTCAGTCATCACCTTGAATAAAGGTGCGCGTGAGGGTGTTGAAAACGGTCATGTGCTTGCGCTTTACCGAAAGGGTGAAACGGTAAGAGAGCGCTCCGCGATATGGGATAACGAATACAAGTTGCCTGACGAACGCTATGGTCTGGCTTTTGTATTCCGCGTGTTTGATAAAGTTTCATACGCACTGGTCATGCGAACAAGGCTGCCTGTGCAGATACTGGATCGCGCCAATACACCGTAAATAATGATTGTTGATGATTCGCTCAAGGCTTGGCTCGCGCTAAGCCTGATACGCGGTTTAGGTGGCGAAAGTGCCCGTCGGCTATTAAAAGAAATAGGCTTACCTGAGGCGATTTTTGCCACGCCGGCAAGCATCCTCAAAAGCTACGTCAAAGCGAATATTGCCGCCCAGATAGCCCAGGGGATTGATGAAGATGCTTTGGTATCTACCCTAGCGTGGCTGCAAGACGACAACAACCATATCGTCACACTTGCCGACAACGACTATCCCCAAGCCCTACTGAATATCCCGGATCCGCCCATCCTGTTGTATGTGAAAGGCCGGTTAGACCTGCTTAACCATCAAGCACTGGCGGTTGTAGGCAGTCGTAACGCCACACCCCAAGGCATAAACAACGCCGAAGCTTTTGCTCAATCATTGAGTGAATCCGGGCTTTGCATCATCAGCGGCATGGCACATGGTATTGATGCTGCAGCCCATCGTGGGGCGCTGCGCTGCCAAGGCAATCACTGTGGTGGAAGCGTTGCCATTGTCGGCACCGGTTTGGACAAAGTTTATCCTGCGGCCAATCGTGATTTAGCTCATGCGCTTGCTGAATATGGTGCGTTGATATCAGAGTTTCCTATTGGCACACCGCCGTTGGCTGCGAACTTCCCGCGTCGCAATCGTATCATCAGTGGTATGAGCCTCGGCTGCCTGGTGGTAGAGGCTTCATTGAAAAGCGGGTCGTTAATCACTGCCAGACTGGCACTGGAACAGAGCCGGGATGTCTTTGCCATCCCCGGCTCTATTCACTCCCCTCAGAGCAAGGGCAGTCATGCCCTGCTCAAGCAGGGTGCTAAACTGGTGGAAGCGGCACAAGATATACTTGAAGAGCTAGGCTCACTATTTATTAGCGAACCTGCCACAAACCAGCCCCCTTTGGACAATCATGACCCACAAGAACTGGAAACATCAGATGCAGCCATTTTGGAACATCTAGGCCACGATCCTGTCAATGTAGAAACGCTCAGCACTCGGTGTGGCTTGACGGTAGCCGAGCTATCCGCCATGCTGTTGACGCTTGAGCTAGCCGGACACATCAGTGTATTGCCCGGCGGAATGTATCAACGCGTTCATTAATTACTAGAATAAATCAAGCCATGTTTGAAATCCTGATGTATTTATTTGAAAGCTATTTTGACGCTGGCAGCTATCCCGATACGGATAAGCTGTCCCGCAAACTTTCTGCGGCTGGCTTTGAAGGAGAGGAGATCAACGAAGCGTTGAACTGGTTGTCTGCCTTGCAACAACAGGATACGGAAATCTATCCTGAAGACTTTTCACATGCTGGCGTGCGGCATTTTGCTGAGCTGGAATTACAACACATTAGTCAGGAGGCGCGTCATTTCTTGACCTTCGCTGAACATCAGGCGTTGATCTCGCCCCTTGAGCGGGAAATGATTATTGATCGATCCGTTGCATTACAGCAGGAAAATCTGCCGCTTGATAAGCTCAAGCTCATCATGTTGATGGTGTTATGGAACCGCCATCAGAATCTTGACCCCTTGCTTATTGAAGAGCTGCTGACACCCCTTAATTCATCGCAATTACACTAATACTTACGCATGGCAACCAATTTACTGATAGTCGAATCTCCGGCGAAAGCCAAAACACTGCAAAAATATCTGGGCAAGGATTTTCAAATCCTCGCCTCTTATGGTCATGTTCGCGACCTGATACCCAAGACGGGCGCAGTCGATCCCGACAATGATTTTGCGATGAAGTACGAAACTATCGCCCGCAACAGCAAACACATGGACGCGATCGCCAAAGCCGCTGTTGCTGCCGATCACATATACCTAGCACCTGATCCGGACCGCGAAGGTGAGGCGATTGCATGGCATATTGCCGAACTGCTCAAATCCAAACGCGGCATGAAGAACAAGGATGTTCATCGCGTCGTGTTCTACGAGATCACGAAAACAGCGGTGCGCGAAGCCGTCGCCAACCCCCGCGAGATTTCCTACTCGCTTGTCAACGCACAGCAGGCTCGGCGTGCGCTGGACTATCTGGTTGGCTTTAATCTGTCACCCTTGCTGTGGCGTAAGATTCGTCCCGGCTTGTCCGCAGGCCGGGTGCAGAGTCCTGCGCTGCGCATGATCGTTGAGCGCGAGCTGGAGATTGAGGCCTTCAATAGTCAGGAATACTGGTCAGTGCATCTGGACAGTAGCAAGGATCACCAGCCGTTCACCGCAAAGCTATTCCAATATCAAGGTAAGAAGCTGGAACAACTCAGCATCGGCAGTCAGGCTGAGTATGATGCGATTTATGCAAAATTAAGCGATGCCAAGCTTCCGCCCAAAGTCGTTCGCGTCGAAAAGAAAGCCAAGCAACGTTACGCTGCTGCGCCTTTCACCACCTCAACGATGCAACAGGAAGCCGTGCGTAAACTAGGTATGACCGCAGACAGAACGATGCGGACCGCACAGTCGTTGTATGAAGGCTTTGATATCGGCGGAGAAACCATCGGCCTGATCACCTATATGCGTACCGACTCGGTATCACTGGCGAAAGAGGCGGTGCAGGAGATTCGAGATCACATCAAGGAGAAATACTCACCGGAATATCTGCCCGCTACGCAGCCCACCTTCAAAAGCAAGGCCAAGAACGCGCAGGAATCTCATGAAGCGATTCGTCCGACCTCGATTACGCGCACCCCGGACAGCATCCGCGATCATTTGACCGCTGATCAGGCACGCCTCTATGAAATGATTTGGAAGCGAACGCTGGCGTGCCAAATGTCACCGGCACGCTATGACACGGTCAATCTAGACATACGTTTGGGCGGTGACACCACCTTGTTCCGCGCAAATGGTCAGGTATTGGTCTTCCCCGGCTTCATCGGGGTGTACATGGAAGATGTCGATGACGCGAAAGAAGAAGAAAGCGGCAAACTTCCACCGTTGGCAGAAGGCGATGTTTTGCCCATCGACAAGCTATACGGAGAACAGCACTTCACCCAACCGCCACCACGTTACTCTGAAGCCAGCTTGGTCAAAGCACTGGAAGAACACGGCATCGGTCGCCCATCTACCTATGCCACCATCATCTCCACCTTGCAGGCTCGTGAGTACGCCATACTCGACAAAAAACGATTCACACCTACCGATGTGGGTAGAGTGGTGAGCAAATTTCTGATGCAGCACTTCACGCGCTATGTAGATTACAGCTTTACCGCCCACCTTGAAGATGAGCTTGATGAGGTGTCAGAAGGCAAGCGCGACTGGGTAGGCGTGATGGGCGAATTCTGGACAGGTTTCTCCAAGCTGATCAAAGAAAAGGCCGACATAGAACGCCCGATTGAGCTGATTGATGAAGCATGCCCGGAGTGTGGAAAGCCATTGGCCAAAAAACTGAGCCGGTACGGCAGCTTTATCAGTTGCTCTAACTATCCTGAGTGTAAATACAAACGTAGCCTCAGCGGCGAATCGCAGGATGATCCATCCGCAAGAGTTGAGTTGGGAATGCATCCGGAACACGATAAGCAGGTTTTATTGTTGCGTGGCCCGTACGGCCATTACGTTCAACTGGGTGAGGTGGACAAAGAAGATAAAAAAGCCAAAAAACCGAAACGGGTTTCTTGGCCGAAGGAGCTGCCGGTCGAACAGGCAGATTTTGCCACCGCGCTGCAACTATTGGCATTGCCCCGTGAATTGGGTGCTCATCCGGAGACTGACAAGAAAGTCATCGTTAATATCGGCCGCTTCGGCCCTTATATTGGTCATAACGGCAAATTCAAATCGATTCCACGCACTGATAGTATTTTTGATATTCGCTTGGACCGCGCCGTAGAGTTACTCGCGCAAGCGCGAGACGGTGGTGCGACTGTTTTACGTGTGCTGGGCGATCATCCTGATGACAACGCCAGTGTTGAGATATGCAATGGACGATATGGCCCTTATGCGCGTCATGGCAAAATCAATGCTACTTTGCCCAAGGGTGTTTCGCCTGACGATGTCACACTGGAAGAAGCGCTGGAATTAATCGCTGCCCGAAAAGCGAAAGGTGGCGGAAAGGCTAAAAAGGCTAGTACCAAGAAAAAAGCCAGTGCAAAGAAGAAAGCACCCGCCAAGAAAGCCGCGGCAAAGAAAGCTAGCACCAAAAAAGCCGCCAAAACCAAACCTAAGGTAAAAGTAGCAGCCAAAAAAGCGGCAGCAAAATCCAGCGCTAAAAAAGCAGCAAAGGACGAGGCTTGATTGTATCTTAATTCGTTAAAGATGCCTGTGCTATACCTCTCTGCGCAGCTCTTGTAATCGATCAAGGCCGAAATGGATGAATGTTAACGCTGTCAGAACCGGCGCGAATAAGTTCAGTATCGGCACGAATTGCAGCAATCCTGTCAAAAGCCCCAGACCCCACCATGAGGATTGATGGCGTGCAAACAAGGCCTTCAATTCCTCGCTGCTGGCATGTTCGGCCAGCGCATCAAAACGGAATAGGCGCTGATTCAGATAAGCGGCGGCGATAAAAGGGATGACTACACCCACACCAATGAACCACAGGGGCAAAGAGACTACCCAAATCGCAATAAATATCATGACCGCCAGTGCCGCGTTTAACAGGTTAGCCGCAATACTGCCCCCGTTTTCACGACTTAACTGCGGATAGTCTCGCTCAGCAACTAAGGCAATCAGCGCGGGCATACCGAAGACTGCGGTGATGAGTAGCGCACTGACAAACACCAGTGGTATGAATAAAAATAGATGTGCAACGCCCTGAATAGCGTTCGCAACCCAACGCGGCTCCAAACCATCCAGCCAGGGTTGCACCCCGATAGCGCTTAGCCCGCTGGCAATCCATTCCGAAAAAGTATCCCAGAACACAACACCTATGATGAGCCAGGAAAAAAACGAGATCAAAAGCGGCCAGATAACAATCCAAAGTACTTTAAATTGAAACAAGTCCCGAAAACCTTGGACTGTTGCCTTTACGATCAAATCCATACTGACGCCTCAAATGACTTGTTATTATGATTCAATTATTCTTCTACTTGGCCCGATTGCTTATGTACGGGTTTAGACATTTCGGCCTCCATATCTACGCCTGCACAGGGATTTTCTCTTGCCATACGCGGTGTGAACCAGGCATAGTCAAAGGGCACTTCACCGGTAGCACTGCCTGTATATGCATTGGGATTCACCTTTCCCGGTGTGACCTCAACAAAACCTATTGAAACGATTTTTGCTTTAGGGTCACGGGCTGAGAAATAAAGTGGCAACCCGATGTCGCGGCGTGCATGGCTGCTACCGACGATGCCGACCACCCCGCGCCCGATGTTGGAAACTGCACTATCCACCATCAGGGCGTCCTTCAATCGCTGGCTACGTGTCAAACCCACACGCAACTCTTCTCTGAGCTGTCCACAATGCGCACCACCCATGCTCGCTGCTAAAAACTTTTGGCGACTTTCGTTCCACACTTCTTCTACCGCTAGCTGTTTAAGTTTGTCGGCATCATAGGCTTCATAACCGTTCCAGATTACTGGTCTCAGTTCACGGTTGGGGGTGTTGGATGCAATGACCGGCAAATGGTGTTCGACCGCAAGTTCCAAAAACGGACTATAGTGTTTCCAGTTGTTAAAGCCGATCAGCTTGTTCACCGCTTCCAATTTTATTTTGCGATCATCGCCTGAGAGGGCTAAATCAAGTGCTGCCTGATTGGCTGCATTGATTTGCTCCATCATCAACGCTGGTTGCGCGCCGGAATCGATACGCGCTTTCAGTAATCTCTGCTGAAGTTCATGGTGCAGCACATTGTCGTGTACCTCGCCAAGCAACAGAACATCCGATTCGTTGAGCGTGCTCATCAATTCGGAGACTTCGACAAAATCGCCCTTGCTCATATCCCACACCTTATTTGCCAAGGGATGGTCGGCATGTAGAATCTCCGCAGCATGAGAAATGCAGACACTTGCAGCCAAAAAGACAGAAGTAATTAAGAAAGTGAATCTTTTCAAGTTTTTCATTGAGTAACTGACGTCTAATTCAATCGCGAGTTCAATTTCCCAGTTTGGCAGATATCTCTGCTTCAGCTGCAGCCCAGTGTGCGGTCGTGTCACCCTGAAAGTTATTTCGCTCGGCAATATAATATGCAGCCGTTTGCACCATGCAATAACGCTCTTCCTGCGATATGGCGACTTTAACAGCAGCGGATTTTTTTACAGTCTTTGCTTTTGCAGCCGGCGACTTTTTAACTGTTGATTTATTGGCAGCTGTTTTCTTCGCTGGTGATTTACTTACCGGAGATTTACGGCTTGCGCTTGCCGTCGCAATTCGCTTTGGCTCAGTGACTTTGCTCGATTTTGTCTTAGCTTTAGTCGCTTTTTTCGCTGCCGGCTTTTTGGCGGCAGCTTTGTTTCCTACTGTTTTTTTCTTTGCTGTGTCTTTTTTCTTGCTGTCCGCTTTTTTATCAGCCTGATTCTTTTTGCCTTTCTTCTCTTTTGCTTCCTTCTTTTCTGCCATATCGCACCTTCTTCTATTAATAATTAACGATAAATCTTAGGATTCAGTGCTCATTAGACACCTAAACGGCATGCAAAGCCATCATCGGCCTTCCCAGCATCACCACAACTGTTAAGATAATGCAGTATTTTTTTATCCTAAAATCATGAATCATCCTAACAGTCTTGAAGCATATAAATTTTGAAACATATTAAATCTGAATCACCGATCATCATTGCGCTGTTATTAATGGCCGTGGGGGTTTCTCTTGAACATACTGCCGTCGAAAGTGGCGGCATTATGCTGTGGGGCTTGTTGCTGGTAATACTTGCGGCAATTATCGGCGTAGCCTTCCGCATTGCCCATCACGCTGAGGTGCTGGCGATACGCTTCGGTGAGCCCTATGGAACGATGATACTCACCCTCGCAGCCGTTGCAGTGGAGGTGGTGATCTTGGTTGTACTGTTGCAGGGTGCGCCAAATCCGACATTGGCACGCGACACGGTATTTGCAGCTGTGATGTTTGATATCAATGGCATCCTCGGCCTCGCAGCCATCGTCGGCGGGCTGAAGCATGGCAGCAGTAAATACAATGTTGATTCAGCCAACTCCTTTACCGCCATGCTGCTTGTCGCAATCGGCGTCGGCATGTTCCTGCCCGGTTTCGTGCCTGAGACACAGTGGAAGATTTACTCGGCTTTTTCCATTGTCATCATGGCAGTCATGTATATGGCTTTTCTGCGCTTACAAACCGTAGAGCATCGCAATTTTTTCGAGTATTCAGATAAAACTGAGGATGAATCGCACGACAAAGTGAGCAGTCCGAACATGCTGCATGTCGCAGTGATGCTGGGGGCTATTGTGCTGGTCGGGCTATTATCTGAGATATTGTCAGTATTGTTGGATGCCGGACTTGTCGGCAGCGATATGCCTAAGTCTATCCCAGCCGTGCTGGTCGCCCTGATCTCTGCCTGCCCTGAGATACTCACCGCACTCAGAGCCGCACAACATGATCGTATGCAAACCACAGTCAACATCGCGTTAGGGGCTTCTCTGGCAACCGTATTGCTGACCCTGCCGGTCATTGAGGCCATTGCCCTATTCAACGATGAACGCATCGATATGGCACTCACACCTGTGCAATCTGGGTTGCTATTGCTGACTTTTCTTGCCACCATGAATAATTTGCATGACGGTGAAACCAATGCCATTGAGGGCATCAGCCACTTTGTGCTGTTTGCCGCATTCATCGCACTGGTCATGATGGGGCTTATTTAATGGTAGCTTTGGTGTAAGGTTCAATTTGGTCTAATGTTCAATTTGGAAACTTGGGAGCTGTTGAGCTACATCGTCACCGTTATTGGCTTACCGTTAGCCATTACGGTGTTTATCTATGAGCAACGTAAAGAGCGGGATAACGAAGAGGAAGAAGTCTACCAACAGCTCTCTGATAATTATCAGGAGTTTCTTAAAATCGCACTGGATAATCCAGACTTGAGGTTATTCTCAAACGAAGAGGTGCATACACTGTCATCGGAACAGCGCGAACGAAAATTCATTATTTTCAGCATCCTGATATCATTGTTTGAGCGTGCTTACTTGTTGATACATGAAAATGACATGAATGAGAAAGAATCACGTCGCTGGCGCTCATGGGAAGATTACATGGGAGAATGGTGTAGCCGAACAGATTTTCGCACTACACTACCTACCCTGCTAAGTGGGGAAGATGCTGAATTCTGTGAGTATATTCTGAAACTTTCAGAGAACCTGATAATCACAGATAACAATAAGATACAAGGAACAGCATGAGGACGATACTGGTTATCAATTCAAAAGGCGGCTCAGGGAAAACCACCGTGAGTACCAACCTAGCCAGCTACTATGCGAGCAAGTCGCTCAAGACTGCCCTTAAGGATTATGACCCACAAGGATCCAGCTTACAGTGGCTGAAGGTTCGCCCGGATGATAAGCCGATAATTCATGGCGCTAATGCCGCCCCGCAAAAAAGCTCGCCATTGAGCAGCATTCATGGCCATATTCCTTCTGACACAGAAGTCATGGTCATTGATGCTCCGGCAGGTACAAAGGGTTTATTGCTACAAGAATTGGTGCGCAGGTCCCATTACATCCTGATACCAGTTGCCCCTTCTGCAATCGACATTCATGCCACGGCGGATTTCGTCAAAGAGCTGTTTTTGTTCGGTGGGGCGCGGAATTCCAAGGCTAAGATCGCTGTCATCGCTAATCGTGTACGCAGCGCATCTTCAGTCTACGAAGCGTTGAAACGTTTTCTGGTTTCGCTAAAACTGCCCTTCCTCTCTACCATCAGCGATTCACAAAATTATCTTGACGCGGTAGAGCTAGGTCTGGGCGTTTTCGAGATGGATGAAGATGCGACTACAACCGAAAGAAAAGAGTTCATGCCCATCATTGATTGGTTGGATGGCAACGTGCCCGACCACCTGATCGTACGCAAAGATGGAAAAGTCGCGCTTGAAGGCAGCGGTATCTTCCCTGCTGTTCGCTCCGGTGGTAAAACCTTGATTACCGATATCCTGAGCGCCTCAGGAAAATTCAACAAATTCCCCTGAATGACATCACCAGTTTCCGGCGCCCGACATCGTTTGCTTCTATCAAGAAATCAGGGTTGTTTCTGACGTAGTGCCACGCGCTTAAGATAAGCCTCGCGCGCAATCTGCACATCTTCAAGGAAATACGGCAATTCACTCAGCAACATAGCCTGTGGGCCATCCACCAACGCTTTAGGTGGCGCTGGGTGAAAGTCCACCAGCACCATATTCGCCCCGGCCAATACACCTTGTGCGGTGACGTGCATCATATCGAGGATGCCATCAGGAGAAGCAGCACGCGAACCGACTGAATGAGACGGATCAATGCACACCGGCATACGCGTTAAACGCTTTACCACCGGCACATGGGAAAAATCTACAAAGTTACGATGTGGATCACCCATATTGGTTTTCATCCCGCGCAGGCCGAACACCACATTGCGGTTACCTTCTGATGCCAGATATTCCCCCGCGTTCAGCGACTCGTCCAAGGTGATACCAAAACCGCGCTTGAGCATAATGGGTAGTTCAGTCTGCCGCCCGACGATTTTGAGAAGCTCAAAATTTTGCGTATTGCGCGTACCGATCTGTAGCATCACGCCCGTCGGGTTACCGGTCTGATGTAGTGCCTCATTGATCTCATGCAGATGTGACTCGTGGGTGATCTCCATCGCGATCACCTTGATGCCGTACTTGCCCGCCAACTCGAACACATAAGGCAGACAGTTTTTGCCGTGCCCCTGAAACGCATACGGGCTGGTGCGCGGCTTGTAAGCCCCCATACGGGTACACACCTGACCATTATCCGCCACGGCCTTCATCATGGTCTCGACATGCTCGCGGTTATCCACCGCACACAATCCGGCAAACACGTTCAACGTGTCCTGACCGAAGCGCACCCCGTTGTAATCGAAATAGGTGGGGCGCTGGTCATCCTTGTGCCGGCCCAAAATACGATACGCCTCAGAAACACGCACGGCGCGCTCAACGCCGGGCAAGATCTCCATATCTTTGATATCCAGCGATTTGGTATTGCCGATCAGATAAATCTCGGTCAGGTTTTTTTCACTGCCACGCTCGACATGTACCCGTGACTGGATACCCTCCATAGACGCAAGATGTGCCATCAATTGCTGGAATTCGGGGGATTGTTCGTTAATGGTGGAGCTTAGAATCAGTATCATTTTTCTCTCGATTATTTATGTAACAAAATTGCTAACTGCGTCGTCCATTGCGCCATTGGTTCACGGGTGAAGCCGCTCTTGGCGAACTGCGACCAGCGACCAACCACGTAGCATAGTAGCAGGTTGGCGTGAGCGCCCACATCCACCGATTCGCCCAACTCGCCTTGTGTTGCAGCCATGCGCAACGATTGCTTGAGTGTGGCCTCGATGCGATCCAGCAACTGGTTGATGCGTTGCTGCAAGCGTTCGTCTTCATTCACCAGTGCATCGCCGATCAGCACGCGGGTCATGCCGCGATTTTTTTGTGCGAAATTGAGCAGCATCGCGACGATAGATTCAAGTTGTTTCACACCGCTTTTTTCGTCCTGTGTGATTTTGTTGATCAAGCCGAACACGGTCTGTTCGATGAACTCGATCAGGCCTTCGAACATCTGCGCCTTGCTGGCGAAGTGGCGGTATAGCGCAGCTTCAGAAAGCGCTAACTTTGCTGCAAGCGCGGCGGTGGTGATCTTCTCTCCCTTGGGTTGCTCCAGCATTCCGGCGACGGCTTGCAGGATCTGAAGTTTTCTTTCACCCGATTTTACTGCCATGCTGCACTCCCTCAATTAAACCGCGACAACACACGCGGTAATTGCATCACATCTCGTATCTTCACATCTACGCAGGGTGCGCTTTTATTATCGGCGTTCACCCACACGGTACGCATCCCTAAACGTTTTGCTGCTCGCAAATTCTCAAGGCTGTCTTCAACCATCACACATTGCGTCACTTTTACTTTGTGCCTTTTCAGCAAACGCATAAAACCGAATCCATCCGGCTTGGGGCGGAAGCGCGTCTGCTCCACCGCCATGACATCGTCAAACAATCCATCCACCTTCAGCAACTTCAGCACTGCGTGCGCATAATGTTGCGGTGCATTGGTGAATACCACTTTCTTACCCGGCAATCTTTTCAACACATGACGCAAGCGCGGTTCGCGCAACACCATGCGGTCCAACTCGGGAAATTGGTGCGTATGCCACAGAAAATGATCCGGGTCCGTACCGTGGTGACGCATCAATCCACTCAGCGTCGCACCATAACGTTGCCAGTAATGCACCCTCAGCTTATCTGCAGCGGCTTCATCCAGTTGCAGGTGTTTCTGCAAGTATGCCGTCATGCTGCGGTTGATGTGCGGGAAAATATGCGGGCTTGCGTTATGCAGCGTATTGTCCAGATCGAAAACCCACAGCGGCGCAGCCACTATTTGCTCTTAATCAGCGTGCCGACACCTTCGTCCGTCAAAATCTCCAGCAACAACGCATGCTCCACTCTCCCGTCGATGATATGCACCGCACTGACGCCGCTTCTTGCCGCGTCCAATGCGGATTCAATCTTGGGTAACATGCCGCCGGACAGCGTACCGTCCGCAATCAGGTCGTCGACCAATTTAGGTGTCAGTCCGGTCAACAGCAATTCGTCTTTATCCAACACGCCAGGCGTGTTCGTCATCAACACAAGCTTCTCTGCACCCAGCACTTCGGCGAGCTTACCCGCTACCAAGTCAGCATTAATGTTCAGCGTTTCACCGTCCGGTGCGACGCCGATTGGTGCAATGACAGGAATAAAATCACCGGAATCAAGGAAGCTAATGATGGAAGGATCAATCTTGGTAATGACACCAACTTGACCAATGTCCAGCATCTTGCCCTGCTCTTCGGCACTTGCCAGCATCATCTTATCAGCACGGATGAACGCACCATCCTGACCGGTCAGCCCAACCGCTTTACCGCCGAAGCGATTGACCAGACTAACGATGTCCTTATTGACCTTGCCCAACACCATTTCGACAACGTCCATGGTCTCTTCGTCAGTGACACGCATCCCCTGCACAAAAGAGCCTTCTTTGCCGACCCGCTTCAACAAGTCATTAATCTGTGGGCCGCCACCATGCACCACCACCGGATTCATACCCACTAATTTGAGCAATACGACATCGCGTGCAAAACCCTCCTGCAGCTTGGGGTCTGTCATTGCATTGCCACCGTATTTGATAACGATGGTTTTATCAAAGAAGCGTTGGATGTAAGGCAACGCCTCTGAAATCGTGCGTGCTTTTTTATCCGCAGCTGAAGGTGTGAGCGTCATGATGATTCCCCATGATTATTCTTTGGAAATTTGGCGCGAATTCTACACTACACAGCTATCTAGCGGGCTTAAACTGTGCAAACTTCAACGGTTATCCAGCAATAAACCCCATCGATTCTTATAGCCTATGCTGTTATTTTTCCCGCCCTGTGAATAAGTGTCAGCACCACCTCCGATATCAAAAAGCAAACCGAAGCTACCTTCACGGCTCACCGGTTCGATGCTACCCCAACCCTGACCATTGCTATTCAGAAAATAGCCATCCTTTCCGCTATTGTCCGATAGCACACCGATACCATTCGCATTGCCTGCACCTTGAGCGATGGTTCCAGCGATATAACGGTCATCGCCACCATTGTCCAACAGGAAACCGATGCCATAATCATGGCCACAACCCTGAGATACACCAAAGTCCGCCAGATAATTATCGTCACCCTCGCCGTCGATCAGCACACCAGCGGATGAATGAACACCTGCACCCTGAGAGTAGCGTCCGGCTATGTAACGGTCACTCCCTTCCCTATCATCCAGTATGCCCAATGCGAACCAATAACTGGCACCCTGCGCAAAATAATCAGCCACATAGCTATCATTGCCTGAAGCTTCGGCGATGACACCTACACCGCCGGAAGCACCCACCAGCGGGTCAGGGCGTATGCCGTAGCCGAACCCCTGAGATAATGATTGGTAGGATATTCCCGGTGCACGAAAGTCCTCATGCAAGCCTCCGGCAAAATAATTATCGTTGCCACCTGCCTCGACGATTGCGCCAAATCCTTTTACATACCCCAAGCCCTGTACGAAACGGTTGCCATAATAGTAGTCGCCGCCGCCGCCTTCAGCCAAGATGCCCGCGCCAAATACTGCCGCGCCCTGCGATGCCGAAATCGCCGTGTATTGATCTCTGCCGGAAAGATCAGCCAACAGTCCGATGCCAAAGGCCGCTGCGCCCTGAGCATAGTTTCCTGCGGTGTAGCGATCGTTACCCTCCAGATCAATCAGATAACCGCCGCCGAAAAATCCTGCACCCTGAGCAAAATCTCCTGGTGTTGAGCCTGATGGCAAACCAGCGCTTGATTCCGGTGCTATATAGATATCATCACCTGACAGGTCGATGACTACCGAGAATGGATCATCCAGCGTGCTACCGCCGGCATGATTGAAATATTTATCGTTACCGCCAAAATCAATGATTAGTGCAGCATTTTCCAGATAGGTATTGTTTTCGCCACTACCGATCAGGACATCCCCCGCCGGGGTGATGATGGTCGTCAGGTTCTCTTCCTCAAACACCTCCCATTCTTCGGGGAAATGGGCACCTGGATTACTTTCCAGCAGTCTGCCCTGCTCGCGTAATTTTTTCAGTGTCTCGATATCAATTGCCTGTGCCACTTTTGTAGCGGCGTTCAATAGTTTTGCTATATCCAACTTTAGGGTGATCTTAAGAAATTTCAGAATCAGCTCCTCGTATTGCTGCTTCTCCAATTCGGCTCTTTCTTCTTTTTCGGCTTTACCTTCATCGCGCTCAGCCTTTTCCAATTGCTCCAGATTTGAGCCTAGCAGCCCAGGTACGATTTGAAATAAGAAATCTATTTCATCAGAATCAAGCACGGACAATACCTCTTCACGGACTTGTTTGGCATGCTGGATCGCAGCAACCAGTCGCACCATATATCCGCTGAAGCTCTCTACAGAGCCAACAGGATGATTTTCGCCGTTAGGCCTGACGGGGAGATATTTCATATCCAATTCGTCTAATGCTGTCTGTATCAGCCCGTTAAGATCATGCTTGCTTTGGTTAAAAGCACCAGACAATCTATCCGTTATGGCATGTCGAGCCACTATGGGTAATTCAAGCGGTTGATACATCGCATGATTCACCTCTTGCAACCTGAACGGGCTGTACTCATCTTTGCGTACCGCCAAGCTGGTTGGTTTATCAGTTTCCCTGCGAATCACCTTCCGTAATCTGTTGAAGTGTATCGTCAGGTCATGTGTTGCCAGAGCATCCATCAACAGTGAGCGTTCATAAACAAGCCGCTGTGCTGCCAGCTCGGGGTGTGGCTTTAATACCGACTGAATTCGAGGGTAGGATTTGAGCGTTGCCGCCAATTCGAGAATTTGCTCATTCCGAAAAATTCGTAGTTGTATTTTTTCTCCGGGGGGCTTTTTGTATATCGCGGTACGGAATTCATGTAATGCTAATTTGCCTTCTCCTGCAACAGGCACCCCATCAAGACTGACAATCAAATCACCTACTTGGAGACCAGCGGCCTCCGCTGCCGAATAAGGTATGACGCCTGAGACTTCAATAGACGCTTCAATCGCTTGCTGGGTGCTTTCGGTGTCCGGGGCGGATGGTAGCCGCTCTGGAACACGCATGCCAATACCCAGCCAGCCGGTTTTGCTTGCTTCATCATCATCTGCGATTTGTATATCCGCGTCTGTGCCGAACAGCCGATAGAGCCGGGTAAGGTCTGAATTCACTTCATAACCATGCCCCTCCGTAGGCTCAGACCTTGTATGACTTGATGCCCCGATAGTAAGCGACACTACTAACACCCGGATAAGCATGCCGGGCAGTGATAGCCTACCGTGCCTGTTCTTTAACGACATCATTCTTCGTAGTCATCACAGGCGAAACACGCAGTCACATTTAGTGGTAGTGCTTGCGAGCGCCATGTTTAGATGTATTAAGCGGCTTGATCTCTACACTCGCTTTGACCTTGATCGATTGCTTACCAGCTTTGATCGTCAAGGTTAACGGAAACTTTTCTCCTGCCTTGAGAGGATTGTTAAGTCCGATCAGCATCACATGCAGCCCGTTAGTACCCAGCTCGAATGATTCACCCGATGGCAGATTGATTTCCTTGATCTCGCGCATTTTCATCATGCCATCGTCGTCCGTTTTCATACTATGCAGCTCGACAAACTTGGCGACCGGGCTGGAAGCACCTACCAGTGCCGACCCATCAATGCCATTTACGGTAATGGTGAAATCTGCCATCCCGGTACCCTGTCCCGGTGCCGAGGCACGTGACCACGCACCTTCAACCTTGATATCGGATTCTTTAAGCTCCGCAGCACTGAGTACGCCTGAAACGACACTGGAGCTCAATATCAAGGCCACAATAAAAGTGCCCAGCCCATATGGTTTTTTCATTGCAGTTATCTGGTATTGAATTCGGAACTTTAGATTATACGCATCTGCCACACCTTATCTACCGCCGGAAAATCCTCTATGCAGCTATCAACCAAACATCAGATAGCGGCATAAGATACTGGTTAGCAGCTCGGCTGGGTCACGACTATAATGGTGGCCTCTCTAACATTGAACTTGCCATGAAATTTATTTTATCCCTGCTGATTCTTTCATTACCTACCATCTGGGTGGGCAATGTGCATTCGGCACCTTTGCCTGAGTCGCCTAAGTTGGCAGCAAAATCTTGGTTGCTATATGACTTCACCGGTGACCGGGTGTTGGTGAATCAAGACGGTGATAAGCGCCTGGAACCCGCATCGCTGACCAAATTGATGACGGCCTATCTGACCTTTGATGCGATCAAGCGTGGCGAGTTGAAGTTGGATCAGAAGTTGGAGGTTCCCGCTGGCGCAATACGACGTAACCGGAATGAATCACGCATGCTGCTTAAAGCAGGACAGGAGGTCACCGTAGACGAGCTATTACATGGCCTGATCGTCCAATCCGGCAACGATGCCGCCATTGCGCTGGCGATCAGCGTCGCTGGTGACGTAGACGATTTCGTCAAATTGATGAATGACGATGCCAAACGACTTGGCATGAAGAACACACATTTCGCCAACCCGACCGGCTTGCCGGATGATGAACATTACAGTACCGCCAGTGATATTGCGCTACTGGCCTCGGCCATCCTCCGTGACTTTCCTCAGCATTACCCAATTTTCGGACTGCGCAACTTCACCTTTAATAACATCACTCAGGCCAATCGTAATCGACTATTGTGGCTGGATCCTTTTGCCGATGGTATGAAGACAGGGCACACCAAAACAGCGGGATATTGTCTGGTCGGCTCTGCCAAGCGCGGCGACCACCGCCTGATATCGGTGGTAATGGGCGCAAAATCCAACCGGCGGCGAGCAACAGAAAGTCAAAAATTGCTAAATTACGGATTCCAAAATTTTGATGCCATACGTCTGTATACAAAAAATAAACCTGTCACTACACTGCGTATCTGGAAAGGCATGGAAAGCCAGATTGCACTGGGATTCAGAAACGACCTATTCCTGACGATACCTAAGGGTTCATATTCGAAACTCAAAGCCACTATTAAAACTTCACAGCCCCTTATGGCGCCCGTAAGCGGCGGACAGCAACTGGGGCTGCTCAGCCTGACGTTAGCAGGTAAGCCATTTGCGGAGTACCCGCTGGTTGCGCTGGAAAAAGTGTCGCGGGCCAATGTGTTCTCGCGTGGCTGGGACAGTTTGCAGTTGATGTTTGAATAGGGGAGAACCATGACGATATTTTTAAATGGTGATTTCATGCCCATCGAGGAAGCGATGATTCCCGTGATGGATCGCGGCTTCATCTTTGGTGATGGTGTCTATGAAGTCATACCCGTCTATTCAAAGCGCGCCTTCAGACTGAAGGAGCACTTGCACCGCCTGCAACATAGTCTGGACGGAATTCGGCTGGATAATCCTTACAGCATTGATGAGTGGACTGCCATCATCAACAAACTCGTTGAGGCGCATCAGGACGAAGACCAGTATCTCTACCTGCACATCACTCGCGGCACAGCAAAGCGTGACCACGCCTTCCCCAACCCTCCGGTCAGCCCTACTGTATTCATGATGAGCAGCCCACTGCTCTCACCACCCGCATCCCTGCTGCAAAGTGGTGTATGCGCAGTCACTGCCCAAGATAATCGTTGGTTACGCTGCGACATCAAATCCATCGCGTTACTGCCCAATGTCTTACTGCGGCAAACCGCAGTCGATGCCGGATGCGCGGAAACCATATTGATACGTCAAGGAACAGATGGTGAAGGCGAGTTCATGACCGAAGGGTCGGCGAGCAATATCTTCGTGGTAAAGGACGGTACGTTGATCGCACCCCCTAAGGACAACCTGATGCTACCCGGCATCACTTATGATGTGATACTTGAGCTTGCCGCCGCGAATGACATCCCCACCCTTGTTCGCAAGGTCGGCGTTGCCGAGGTGTTTTCTGCTGACGAACTGCTGATGACTTCTTCCACCAAAGAGGTGATGTCCATTACTAAGCTGGATGGCAAGCCCGTCGGCTCCGGCAAACCCGGTGTCATGTTCGCTAAATTACACCCCCTCTATCAGACCTTCAAGCGCGATGTAATGCGTGCTTCCTGATAGAAACAATTAAAGAATTAGCTATGAGTGAACAACCCAAAAAAGAACTGACCACCAGCCTGCTCGAATTTCCCTGCGAATTCCCGCTGAAGATATTCGGTCTGAAACAGGAAGGCTTTGCGCAAGCAGTATTAGCGGTAGTCACCAAGCACGATCCGGGATTTACTGCCGCCAGTATGGGGATGCGCGCCAGCAAAAATGCCCGCTACCTCAGCCTGACGTGTACGATACAGGCCGTCTCACAAGGTCAACTCGATGCGCTGTATCAGGAGTTGTGTGATCATCCCTCCATCGTGATGGTGCTATGACCGAGGTTCAAAAAGACTCAGCGATAGACGGCAGGCATACTCCGCCGCCAGTCATCCATGCCCTTGGATTGGTCGATTACCAACCCACCTGGGATGCGATGAAGCACTTTACCGCCGTCAGAAATAGCGATACCCGCGATGAAATCTGGCTGGTGCAACACCCGCCTACCTACACGCAGGGGTTGGCGGGCAAGCCTGAACACTTATTGCACCACACCAAGATACCCGTTATTAAAATCGATCGCGGCGGGCAGATCACCTATCACGGCCCCGGTCAGATCGTTGCCTACTTGCTGCTCGACATGCGCAGGTGGAAGATTAATGTACGTCAGCTGGTACGTCTAATGGAACAGGCAGTGATCGATCTACTCGGAGAATACGGCGTAGCCGCAAAAAGTCGCGAGGATGCCCCCGGTGTGTACGTCGATGATGCCAAGATCGCAGCACTCGGGCTTAAGATCAAGAATGGCTACTGTTATCACGGCCTGTCATTCAATGTTGATATGGATTTGTCCCCTTTTGCCAACATCAACCCATGCGGCTATGAGGGACTCAAAGTTACGCAATGCTGCGAACTCGGTATCATGGTGCCCATCAATGAACTGCAAGCCGAACTCGCACAGAATCTGATTCACCGATTACAGCATCACCAAGAAAGAAAACAACGCCAATGAGCAACTCTGAACACAAGCAGACCAAACCACAAAAACAAACCGGAAAAGACAAAACTGCGCGCAACCCGATCAAGATCGTGCCGTTACAGGAGCGGCTGCGCAAGCCGGAATGGATACGCGTCAAGTCCGGCAGCGGGCAGGGCTATCACGATGTAAAGCGTATGCTGCGCGAGCACAATCTCCATACCGTATGCGAAGAGGCATCATGCCCGAACATCGGTGAATGCTTTGGCAAGGGTACGGCAACCTTCATGATCCTCGGCGATGTATGCACCCGTCGCTGCCCTTTTTGCGACGTAGCACACGGCAAACCTTTAGCGCCGGATGCAAACGAACCTGCCAGTCTTGCCAGCTCCATCGGATTGCTAAAACTTAAATATGTCGTCATCACCAGCGTAGACAGAGACGATCTGCGCGACGGCGGTGCGAAACACTTTGCCGACTGCCTGAGTGCAATACGTGCCAGCTCACCCGCTACGCGACTTGAGATTCTAGTACCGGATTTTCGCGGTCGTCTTGAGGATGCATTAGACGGGCTTGCGGTCAGCCTGCCGGACGTGTTGAACCATAATTTGGAAACAGTGCCACGATTATACAAACTGGCTCGCCCCGGTGCAGACTATGCACATTCACTGAAACTACTCAAAGATTTCAAGGCACGCTTCCCTGACGTCCCGACCAAGTCAGGACTCATGCTGGGGTTGGGTGAGACAGACGAAGAAGTGCTGGAAGTCATGCGTGACCTGCGCGCCAACGATGTGAACATGCTCACCATCGGACAATATCTTCAGCCCTCTGACGGACACCTGCCAGTGCTGCGCTATGCGCCGCTGGAATCATTCACCATGTTTGAGCAAGCTGCCAAAGAAATGGGCTTTGACCACGCGGCCTGCGGCCCGATGGTACGCAGCAGTTACTTTGCCGATGAGCAAGCTGAGCAAGCCGGAGTCACGGCTCTTTAAATGGCTGATCATAAACATCTCTCGCGCTGAAAGGCTATTAGCCAATATTGATTTAGGGCCATGCCTAAGACCAAACCTTCTGTGAGCGATGCAGACCTGAAACCATTGTGGAATGGATGCTTTCACACAAGTGACCCCGGAGCAATACCCATTAAAAAAGGCCAGCAATCCTGTTGGCCTTTTTTATTGGAAGGAGTCAGGCTTTAATAACGACCGCGTCTTGCACTTC
>CAZURE010000009.1:64257-70234 GCA_964623195.1 uncultured Gallionella sp.
TGGCCTTTTTTATTGGAAGGAGTCAGGCTTTAATAACGACCGCGTCTTGCACTTCGTAGCGCAGCCTCTAGTTCTGCACGCGATACTTTGTTGTCTTTGCTGGTATCGATTTCATAAAAGCCATGTTTTAATCTCGGCACGCTCGCGACTTCTTCACGGTCCAGCATGCCATCTTTGTTGACATCCGCCTTATCAAAAGGACTTAACCTTCTTTTCTTCCTAGCCTTTTTATGACCTGCGCGCATTTCCTCGTGTGTCAGCTTGTCGTCATTGTTAACGTCCATCTCAGCAAAATGCTTGTCATGAGCAATATCGAATTCGGCTTTTGAGACAACACCGTCTTTATTGGTATCCATTTCTTTGAAATGCTCACCCATGCGTCCCTTTTCCTTTTTCCATGATTCTTTGTCTGTATCGGCATGGAGTGATCCACTGTAAAGAACGAATAGTATGGTGGTTACCGCAACTTTGATGATGCTTTTCATGATTCTCTCCTCATTATGCCTTTACAATAAAGGGCTTGCAGGTTGGACAGCAATCTATTAGCTGGTATGTGTTGATGCGAGTCTAACACTCCTAAATCAATGCCCCAAGATAGAGTTGCCCGGCAGCAGCAGGGTATAATTCACCCCACTTTTTTTGCTGTATCCCCAATGAATATTTTTTTCGAAGAAGGCGGCGGTTTCAAAGTCGGCAGTATCATGGCTGACAATACCACTTCCCTGCAGGTTGAGAGTCTTTCCGGCAAACGCAGTAAAATCAAAGCGGCCAATGTGATGGTTCGTTTCACACAGCCGCCCTTACCGGAATTCATACCGCAGGCTGAGTCGCTTGCCGAAGATATTGAGGTCGAGTTCCTTTGGGAATGCTGCCCACCGGAAGAGTTCGGTTTCGAGCAGATCGCGACGGAGTATTACGGTCATACGCCGAGTGCACTTGAGGCTGCGGCCGTCCAGATGCGTTTGCATGGTGCGCCTATCTATTTTCACAAAAAAGGCAAAGGACGTTACCGTGCAGCACCCCCTGACATTCTGAAAGCCGCCCTTGCCGGTGCCGAGAAGAAGCGTCAGCAACTGGCTTTGCAAGCTCGTATGGCAGAACAACTCATAGCATCCAAGCTGCCGGCTGAATTTACCCCGCACCTTGAGCGGCTACTCTATAAACCTGACCGCAATGCGATTGAGTCAAAAGCACTGGAGGCTGCTTGCGCTGCGACACATCTTTCGGTGGCTCATTTACTGGAACGTTGCGGCGCGATTCCTTCGACACATGACTACCATTTGCACAAGTTTCTGTTTGAGAATTTCCCGAAAGGGACTGACTTTCCGCCTATAACGCTTTGCGAGTGGGATGAGTTGCCTTTGGCAACTGCCAATGCCTTTAGCATCGATGATGCCACTACAACTGAAATTGATGATGCCTTTTCGGTCGAACAGCTAACTAACGGCAACTGGCGTATCGGTGTACATATCGCAGCGCCTGCGCTGGGTCTTCCGCGTGATTCCGAAGGCGATACTGTGGCCGCCCAGCGGCTTTCAACGGTTTATATGCCGGGCAATAAGATCACCATGCTCCCCGATACCGTAGTTCAGGCATTTACGCTTTGTGCGGATCGGGTATGCCCGACCTTGTCGATGTATAACGAAATAGATGGAGACACGCTTGAGGTGCTTTCTCACGAAAGCCGCGTCGAACGCATCCATATCTCAGCTAACCTACGCCATGACACGCTGGAACCGCTATTCAACGAAGAAACCATCGCGGCGGGCAAGCTCGATTACCCGTATGCCAATGAATTGACGCTATTGTGGAACCTGACTTTGAAGCTGGAAGCCGCACGCGGCAAACCCTCTGACAACAACACCCAACAGATAGACTTCAATTTCAATGTCGAAAATGATCGCGTCAGCATCACGCAAAGACGACGTGGCTCACCCATCGACAAAGTGGTTTCAGAACTGATGATTCTGGTGAACAGCGAATGGGGCAAACATCTTGAGGAGCATGGCTTTGTCGGCATCTACCGCACCCAGCAAAACGGCAAGGTCAGGATGAGCACCACCGCAGCACCTCATCAAGGATTGGGCGTTGCGCAATACATGTGGTCGAGTTCTCCGTTGCGTCGTTATATAGATCTGGTGAATCAGCGACAGATCATCTCCATGTTGCAAAATGAAGAGCCTGCCTACCCTAAGAACGATGAGGCCTTGCGCACCACGATGCGGGATTTCGACACCATGTATGGCATCTACAACGAATTCCAGAGAGGCATGGAGCGATATTGGTGTCTACGCTGGTTGCAGCAGGAAGATGTAAAGCAAGCAGAAGCCACCGTGCTACGCGAAAATCTGGTGAAGTTAACTGACATCCCTTTGGTTTTCAAAGTGCATTCACTGCCTGAGATTCCTGCCAATACCCGCGTACAATTGGATATTGTCTCGATCAATTTGCTGGATCTGGAGATTACGACACGCTTTGTTGCCAAGCTGGAGGATACTGCTTGAAGGCTGTACCAAAAACCGGGACCGCTATAGTCATGCAATTTCTGATGTCATCGATTTCCTTTTCGATGGCCTTCTCTGTCGCGTTTCATGCTTTTGCGATGTTCGGCATTGCGCTGGTCTTGCCTGACCCACGTATCAACCTAGATTCCAATCAAGCGTTACAAGTCGTGCTGGTCAACAGCAAATCTGAATCCGCCCCGGTCGATGCGGATGCACTTGCCCAAGCCAATCTTGATGGCGGCGGAAACACGGAACAGGATCTCCGAGCTAAGACACCCCTGCCCACCATCCGCGATGATGAAAACTTCACACCCGAGCAAAATGCCAAAACTGTTGTACAGCTTGAGAAAGAGACTAAGCAGATGCTGGCTAAGTTGAAGAGCGATTACAAAATCGCTCAGCCTGAACTAATAATGCAAAAAAGCATTACTACGCTTTCGGGAGATGAACTCGTTCAAAAATCACTGGAAATCGCCCGACTTGAAGCACAAATTGAGCAGAACATCAGCATTTACCAAAAATTACCTCGCCGCAAGTTTATCGGCGCACGAACCAAGGAGTATCGGTTTGCACAGTTTATTGAAGACTGGCGCGTCAAGGTAGAGCGAATCGGCAACCTGAATTATCCCGAACAGGCACGCCGCGAAAAAATATACGGCAAATTACAACTCAGTGTTTCAATTCTAAAGGATGGCAGTTTAGAAGCGATTGAGGTCAGCAAATCTTCCGGGAAAAGAATTCTGGACGCAGCAGCAGTACGTATCGTCAGACTGGGGGCGCCCTATTCGCCTTTACCCCCCAGCATTACCAGAGACACTGATATCCTGACAATCACCCGTACCTGGACGTTCACCTCAAACGATCGGCTGGAAAGCGAATAATCATGACTGATAAATATGCCGTCATCGGCAATCCCATTGCTCACAGCAAGTCGCCGCAAATACATATGATGTTCGCAGAACAGACCGGGCAGGACATCAGCTATGAAGCGATACTTGCGCCACTGGATGGCTTTACAGCAACAATTGAGCGTCTTCGTAACGCTGGCTACAAAGGTTGTAGTGTAACCGTGCCTTTTAAATTTGAAGCGTTCGAACTTGCTAGCAAACTCAGCATACGCGCCCAATCAGCAAAGGCCGTCAACACGCTCTCATTTGAGGACGATAGTAACTTAGGTGACAACACTGACGGCGCAGGCTTAGTACGGGATATTGAGCAGAATCTCGGTATATCGTTAACAGACAAACGGGTTCTGTTGGTGGGTGCAGGTGGAGCAGCATTTGGTGTGGCTCAGCCTATTTTCAAATCCGGTTCACGTCTTTCCATCACAAATCGAACCATAGAAAAAGCACAGCGCATGGTCGAATCTTTTGACCAGAAAAGTGAGATTTCCATAATCGAATATTCCTCATTAGAGAATGAATCATATGATGTTGTCATCAATGCGACCTCTACCGGCCTTTCCAATGAGATGCCCCCATTACCGCCAACTGTCTTCGCATCTGGCGCATTGGCCTATGACATGATGTACGGTCGCGAAACACCCTTCATGAAGTTTGCCCGCGAGCAAGATGCTCAAGTTGCGGATGGCCTCGGTATGCTGATCGAGCAGGCCGCTGAAGCGTTCAGCATCTGGCGTGGGGTACGCCCGAATTCAGCGCCAGTATTTTCTGCGTTGCGCTCTAAATAATCAAATCTGTGCTACGCGGATATGGATTGCGCTTGATCCATCTTACTTGAAATATGTGACAGTAATAGAAATTACCTGACATCCTGTCGTTGTTTTCTTTACAATAGCCCGCGATTCAAGAGGTAAGCGCGATGACGAATGTCAATCAAGAACACCACTACACCGAAAATGTACAGGACCACCTAACACAGGTCGAGTCACTGTTGAACCGGCATGCCTTGCTTGAGGAGGTGGTGCATCGTCAGGAACTTCCGCGTGAAGATCGTCATGACTTGGTCGACACGCTGGTACACAAACAGCACCTAGCAGAACTTCAAGACAAGCTGGATGGATTGCATTCCGCAGACATCGCTTTCATCCTAGAAGCCTTACCACTGGAACAACGTCGATTGGTCTGGGACCTCGTCAAAGCAGAACGCGATGGCGACATCCTGATCGAAGTTTCAGATGCGGTGCGTGAATCACTGATCGCAACCATGAGTCGCGAGGAACTGCGTGAGGCCGCCGAACAGCTCGACACGGACGAGCTGGCAGATTTAGCACCCGACTTACCACAACATGTGATGCGCGATGTATTCCGCTCGCTCTCTATAGATGAGCGTGAGCGTCTCCGCGAAGCGATGTCTTACTCGGAGGACTCGGTTGGCGCGCTGATGGACTTCAGCATGATTCAGGTTCGCGAAGATGTCACGCTGGAAGTCGTTTCACGCTACCTGCGTCGTTTCGATGAGCTGCCTGACCACACCGACCAAGTTTATGTTGTAGATAGAAAAGATCATTTCAAAGGCGTTCTCCCGATCAATCTAATCGTTATCAATGAACCCGAGGTGATCGTTGGCAGCCTGATGTTAGCCGATACCATTCAACTGCACCCCGATGACAAAGCGGATCAAGCTGCACAAGCATTTGAGCGATATGATCTAGTTTCCGCCCCCGTCATTGAAGAAGACCAAAAGCTAGTGGGGCGAGTGACCGTCAATGTAGTACTGGATTTCATTCGAGAAGAATCTGAAAACGACTTGCTCAATCAGGCCGGACTGCGCGAGGAGGAGGACATTTTCGCTTCCGTCTGGAAATCGACAAGAAATCGCTGGATGTGGTTGGCTCTGAATCTATGCACAGCATTTTTTGCTTCTCGGGTTATCAGCAACTTCGAAGGCACCATTGAAAAAATCGTCGCTCTGGCAACGCTTATGCCTATCGTCGCAGGCATTGCAGGTAACTCAGCGAACCAGACGACAGCAATCATCGTGCGCTCACTTGCACTAGGACAAGTCACTCAAGGCAATGCGCGTAGATTATTGATTAAGGAATTAGCGATCAGCGGATTAAATGGCGTTGTGTGGGGAGGAGTCGCAGGATACTTTGCCTACTTCCTTTACGACAGCGTATCACTGGGTATCGTAATGACGAGTGCGATGTTACTCAATCTGGTTGTCGGAGCAGTTGCTGGATTGGCCATACCACTCGCCATGCAAAAGCTTGGGCGCGATCCCGCGATAGGTTCAAGCGTACTAATCACCGCTCTGACGGACAGCGGCGGATTTTTTATCTTTTTGGGATTGGCGACGATATTCTTGCTATAGCAATGCTTCTCATTAAGCCAGAAAACCTAGCGATATTGAGAGGGTCAAACACCCTTCCTGACGAAGTCAGGATTTAACAGTGCCGGTATAAAGAAACGTATTGGAATTAGTAAGGGCGGGGGCTTAAATCCCCACGCCCTTCAAGGGAGAAATTACGCGCCCAGAATTCCTCTACCTTTTTTCTTAGCAGCTGGCTT
>CAZURE010000010.1:0-68920 GCA_964623195.1 uncultured Gallionella sp.
AGCACCAGTGCCGGTTGTAATCCCAGATACGCAGCCAGCCCTTGCACCAGAATCAACTGAGCAATTTGATGAAATTACTGATGTCGAGACGCTTCCTGAAGAGCGTATTGAATCAGTAGATGACAATATGTCTGCCGCGACTGAGCCTGATATCAATGAGCAAATTCCGGTTGAACATGAACTCGCTGAAGAAACGGCACCTGCTGAGCTGGAAGAATTTGAAGAAGTCACTGAGGTGATACCAGAAAGCGATATCGACCCCATATTGGAGCCAATGCCTGAACCAACAGTTTCAGACGTCTCTCCAGTTAAGGACGTTCCCGAAACGCTGGAAGTTAAGCGTGGCGACACAATGTTTGAAATTGCTGAAAAGTACAAACAGTCTGACGTGAGTGTCGAACGTATGTTGGTTGCGCTGTATCGAGCAAACGTTGAGAAGTTTGACGATGAAAACATGAATCGTATCAAGGCTGGCAAGATTATCCGTATGCCAGATGCTGATGAAGTGCTGAGCGTGACACAAGCGGATGCAAAGAATGAGATTCGTGTGCAGGCTAAGGATTGGAATGCATACCGGCAAAAACTAGCTAGTGCATCGCAGCAAAGCATCCAGCCACAAGAAGAAATCCAACAGGTTGCTGTGGGTAAGATCAATAGCTCTGTCATTGATCAAGCACCTGTCGCCAAAAAGTCTGCCAAAGAAGTGCTGAAGCTTTCCAAAGGAGAAGCACCGGGAGATAAAGCGGGTGTCGGTGGTGAAAAAATGACCGCCCAAGACAAGAAGAATGCGAAGCAGGAAGATGCAATCGCGAAATCGAAATCGAGCGATGATAGTAAAGCTCGCGCTGCCTTGTTGCAAAAAAATCTTAAGGATATGGAGCGGTTGGCACAACTGAGAGCTGAAGCCGCTGCATTGGCTGCAAAACCTTCTGGTGCACCTGTAGATCAAAAATCTAAAGCGGTTGAAAAGAAAGTCAAGGTTGAGAGCTCAATCCAGCCACCTGCAAAACCAGCACCAAAACCAAAGCCAGCCCCGAAGCCAAAAACTCAACCCAAGCCAGCTCAAGTTGAGCAGGGATTGATCGACCAGATTATGGAAGATCCGCTTTACCTGGCAGGTGGAGCCTTGGTTCTGATTGGCTTGGGTGGATTGGGTGTAGTGATGATGAGGAGAAGGAAAGCAGCTGCAGCCTATGATCATTACGAGGATGTTGGTGAGGAAACAGGCAGTCGCCTTGCGGTTCCGGTAGAGCCGTCTCCTGAGACAGGTGACTTTACTCGAACAGCTGAAGCTGACACCACATCGGAAGACACTCAGACTCAGGTAAATCAGGATCCTGATAGTGTTGATCCGATTAGTGAGGCTGAACTATTCCTCAGCTTTGGACGTGATGTTCAAGCAGAAGAAATCCTCAAGGATGCATTGAGTTCATCACCAAACAATCAGCAGATACACCTCAAACTATTAGGAATTTATTCAAGTCGTCAGGACGTGGGTGAATTTGAAACGGTTGCCTCTCAGTTGAAGGAAATCGCTGATGAAGATACTTGGCAGCAGGCAGCAGAAATGGGATTGAAACTTGACCCTAACAACGCCTTGTACGGTGGATCTGGCACGATGGAAGAGACTGGCAGCGCGACTGTGCAGATGGCAGCTGCTGATTTTTCAGAAACCATTGTTGAAACTGCTGCATCAGAAAAGCCATCTGTTCTGGATTTCGACATAAACGCGACTGAATCAGAGGGGGATATGCCAACCTCAACTGAGGAAAATATCCTGGGTTCTTCGGAAGCTACGGTGATTCTGAATTCACCGGAAGACATTTCGAATCAGGAACCGTCGATGGATTTTGATATTTCATCTGATGACACATCGACAACAAAATCAGCTGACGCCGAAGTGATGAATTTTGAAGATACGATAATTGATGTCACCGGTGGGGATGAGCCGTCAAATGCTGTTATCGACATTGGTGATGAATCAATGGAATTCACTCTGGATCTTCCAAACGAAAAATCAGGTGAACCAGCACCGCAGATAAATACTGACTTTTCAGATATTAATTTGGATCTGGATAGTGAGCCGGAAACGACGGAGGAGACATCAGAAGTCAAGGGAGATCAATGGCAGGAGGTTGCTACTAAGCTTGACTTGGCCAAGGCATATCAAGAGATGGGTGATGCAGATGGGTCACGCGAGATTCTTGATGAGGTGTTGCGTGAAGGTGATGCAGAGCAGAAGCAAGCTGCACAATCTTTGCTTGATCAACTCGGATAATTTGAAGCAATGCGAAGGCGGCAGCCCAATCTTGGGCTGCCGTTTTCTTTTCAACACGTAATGAGATTTCATCCATCTTCGGTAATAATGGCGTGGTGTCTGGTGGTTGTGATGCTTCAATCCATTGCCACAATTGAGCTTCTAGTGTTGTCATTGCTAACACTAATCGTGGCACTTGTGATTTCCGGAAAGAAATTTATCCTGCTGCTACGCCGTACCCGCTGGATCATGCTGTCATTGTTGCTGATTTTTGCATTTACTACGCCCGGTACTGAGCTGACTAGCTTGATGGGCAGTTATGGGCCGACTCAAGAAGGATTGATTGATGGTATGTTGCAGCTGACGCGACTGATGGCCGCTATAGCGGCTCTGGCGATATTGCTGGAGCGTTTACACCGCCAGCAGTTGATTGCAGGACTCTACACGATATTTTTTCCACTGCAGTGGCTGGGCGTGTCACGTGAGCGATTAGCTGTGCGGTTGGCACTGACTTTACGCTATGCCGAATCAACGATGCTGAAAGGTGCGACAAATTGGCAATCGATGCTTAGGGGCTTATTTGAACCCAGCGATGAACCGTTGAAGAAAATGGAGCTGACGCTATATCGTTTCGGCCTAAACGATGCAGCTTTATTACTCGCGGTATCCACATTTGTATGGATGATGATGTCATGAGGATTGCCCTTGGGATCGAGTACGATGGTCAGCCATTCTATGGTTGGCAAAGCCAGCCCGATGGCAATACTGTTCAGGACACCTTGAGACTAGCGCTAGGGCAAATATCCGGCAGCATGACATCTGTTGTTGCCGCAGGCAGAACGGACACCGGGGTGCATGCACTTGAACAAGTGGTTCATTTTGATACTGATGCCGACAGACCACTAACCGCTTGGGTTAGAGGAGTCAATGCACTATTGCCCGCTTCAATCTCGGTACGCTGGGCGCATCCTGTGCACGATGAGTTTCACGCACGATTCTCAGCTCATGGACGCAGCTACCGATATATATTGCTTAACCGGGCTACCCGTTCGGCCATCCATGCGGGTAAGGCAGGCTGGTTCCACGCGCCACTCGACTTAGACGCGATGCGGACAGCAGCTAAACACCTTTTGGGAGAACATGATTTCAGTGCATTCCGTGCATCAGAATGCCAAGCAAAATCGCCGGTCAAAAATCTTCGCCAACTGGAAATCAATCAGCATGGCGACATGATAGTGTTTGATTTGAGCGCGGGTGCTTTCCTGCACCACATGGTGCGCAACATCATTGGATGTCTGGTCTATGTTGGTAAAGGAAAATATTCGCCGGACTGGCTGGCCGAGGTGTTGGCAAGTCGTGATCGCAGCCTTGCCGCGCCAACCTTTCCAGCCGATGGCTTATACTTGCGCCATATTCAATACGAAGCAAAGTGGGCGTTACCACAGATGGAGAACCATACGATGTTGGGAGAATTGCTGTGACACGCATTAAGATTTGTGGTCTTACGCGTGCCGAAGATATTGCTGCTGTTGTTCATAGCGGCGCAAATGCGATCGGCTTTGTTTTCTATGAAAAAAGCCCACGCTATGTGACCAAGCAAAAAGCGATTGAATTAGCTAACCTCGTTCCGCCATTTGTTTCAATAGTTGGATTGTTCGTCAATGCCGAACCTGACTTTGTAAACGAAATTCTGGAAAGCGTGCCACTTGATTTATTGCAATTCCACGGTGACGAGTCTCCTGAGTATTGCAGACAGTTCAATCGGCCTTACATTAAGGCGATTCGCGTCAAAGCAGGGGTGGATTTGATACAATGCGCCTCTGAATTTAACGGCGCCAAAGGATTGCTGTTGGATGCGCATGTGGATGGAATCCCCGGCGGAACAGGCGCGACGTTTGACTGGACACTAATCCCAGAAGCATTATCGTTGCCGGTGATTTTGTCAGGTGGATTGGATGCGCAAAATGTCTCACCTGCTATCGAGCAAGTCAGCCCTTACGCGGTGGATGTATCCAGTGGCGTAGAAGCAAATAAAGGAATCAAGGATGCGGAGAAAATTGCCGCGTTCATCAACGAGGTTAATCGAATCGATGTACAACTATCCCGATAGCACTGGCCATTTCGGAATTTTCGGCGGCATCTATATGGCCGAAACGCTGATTCCGGCTGTAGAAGAATTACGAACCCAATATCTGAAGTTCCGTGACGATCCCGACTTCAAGGCTGAGTTCGCCTACGAATTGAAGCATTACGTCGGGCGCCCCAGCCCGGTCTATCACGCGAAGCGTTTGTCTGATGATCTCGGTGGTGCACAGATTTATTTGAAGCGTGAAGACCTCAATCATACTGGCGCGCACAAGGTCAACAATGCCATCGGTCAAGCTTTGCTTGCCAAACGTATGGGTAAAATGCGTGTGATCGCCGAGACCGGTGCAGGTATGCATGGTGTGGCGACCGCGACAGTGGCAGCACGCTTTGGTATGGAATGCATCGTATATATGGGTGCAGAGGATATTCAGCGGCAAGCGCCTAATGTATTTCGGATGAAAATGCTTGGCGCAACCGTTGTGCCGGTAGAGAGTGGTTCTAAAACGCTCAAGGATGCCTGCAATGAAGCGATTCGCGACTGGGTCACCAATGTCGAAAACACCTTCTACATTTTCGGTACGGCTGCCGGGCCACATCCGTACCCGATGATGGTGCGTGATTTTCAATGTGTCATCGGCAACGAAGCCAAAGAACAGATGCCTGACATGATCGGTCGTCAGCCGGATGCGGTGATCGCCTGTGTTGGTGGTGGCTCTAATGCCATCGGCTTGTTCCACCCCTATATCGAAGAAGAGAATGTGCAGATCATCGGCGTGGAAGCAGGCGGGCATGGTATTGCGACCGGACAGCATGCTGCGCCGTTAACGGCGAACAGCAAAGTCGGTGTGTTGCATGGCAATAAGGTCAACCTGATTCAAGATGAGAATGGGCAGATCATCGAGACGCACTCGATCTCTGCCGGATTGGATTATCCCGGTGTGGGTCCTGAACACTGCTTATTGAAGGACATCGGCCGCGCACAATATGTTGCGATCAATGATGACGAAGCACTGGCGGCATTTGATGCATTATGCCGTTTTGAGGGGATTATTCCTGCACTGGAATCCAGCCATGCGCTGGCACATGCGATGAAAATTGCACCGACCTTGGGTAAAGATAAAGTGCTGCTGGTCAACCTCTCCGGTCGTGGCGATAAAGATATGAATACGGTGGCGAATCTAAAGGGAATATCGCTATGAGCCGTATTCAAACAACTTTCGACAAGCTCAAACAACAACAGCGCAAAGCGCTTATTCCGTTTATCACCGCAGGTGATCCGTCACCAGAGCTAACCGTACCATTGATGCATGGATTGGTAGAGGCAGGCGTCGACGTGATCGAGCTCGGCATACCCTTCTCGGATCCGATGGCAGACGGCCCGACCATACAGCGCGCTTCTGAGCGTGCGCTCAAAAAAGGCATGTCGTTACGCGGTGTGTTGGAGCGGGTGGCAGAATTCAGGAAGACAAATAACAGCACCCCGGTGGTGTTGATGGGCTATGGCAATCCCATCGAAGCAATGGGCTGGGAAGCTTTTGCCAAGAGCTGTGCCGAAGTCGGTGTGGATGGCGCGTTGACGGTTGATTTTCCGCCTGAGGAAAGCCATGAAGCATTTGAACATCTGCAACGGCACGGTATTGATCCGATCTTCCTGCTCGCGCCAACTACCGATGATGCGCGTGTAGAACGGGTCGCCAAACTGGCGCGAGGTTATGTATATTATGTTTCTCTTAAAGGGGTAACAGGTGCGGGCAACCTCGACTTGTCGGCTATCGAGCAGAAACTGCCGGAGTTACGCAAGCACATCAAACTGCCGATAGGGGTAGGATTCGGTATTCGTGATGCATCCACTGCTTTATCCGTCGCCAGATTATGCGATGGTGTGGTTGTCGGCAGTCGCATCGTTCAGGAGATAGAGGATTCGACTGCGCTGGATGTGGTTGCGAATGTGAGCAAATTGGTCAGCGAATTAAGACAGGCTGTCGATAAGGCATAAAGGAGAATTTCCATGAGTTGGTTCCAGAAACTATTGCCCCCCAAGATCAAGCGTCGTGAAGGTGATGCCAAGAAGAACGTTCCTGAAGGTTTGTGGAGCAAGTGCCCTGCTTGCGAAGCCGTGCTATATCACTCTGATTTGGAACAGAACCACAGTGTCTGCCCCAAATGCAACCACCACCACCGCATTTCCGCCCGCACCCGATTGAATCTGCTGTTGGATGGCGAAGGACAATTCGAAGTTGGCGCAGAAGTGATGCCAATCGACACATTGAAATTCAAGGATCAAAAGAAATATTCGGATCGACTCGTTATCGCCAAGAAGAACACTGATGAAGACGATGCACTTGTCGTGATGCAGGGAAGTATCCATAGCGTCCCGGTAGTTGTAGCCGTATTCGAATTCGGTTTCATGGGCGGCTCTATGGGTTCAGTCGTCGGAGAACGTTTTGTTCGCGGTGTACAGGATGCGATAGAGCAACAATGCCCGTTTATTTGCTTTGCAGCCAGTGGCGGTGCGCGTATGCAGGAAGGGTTGTTGTCGCTGATGCAGATGGCTAAAACCTGTGCAGCATTGACCCAACTCAGTGATGAAAAGCTGCCCTTCATTTCAGTACTTACTGATCCGACTATGGGTGGTGTTTCAGCCAGCTTCGCATTTATGGGCGATGTGGTGATTGCAGAACCGGGTGCGCTGATTGGTTTTGCAGGTGCGCGTGTGATTCAGCAAACAGTGAGAGAAGTCTTGCCGGAAGGATTTCAACGTGCTGAATTCCTGCTTGAGCATGGTGCAGTGGACATGATCATTGACCGCCGCGAAATGAAGAGTCAATTAGCAACGCTGATTACCTTGTTGACCAAGCAGGGCGCAGTGACAGAGATTGAGGCAGCCTGAACTGATAAAGCTACTTAGTTCAAACAAATATGCCTGATAATCTAGCTGATTGGCTGGTCTTTCTTGAGTCACAGCATCCAAAATCCATCGCGCTTGGCCTTGAGCGCGTTGCCGAAGTCAAACAACAACTCAACCTTAATCCTGAATTTCCTATCATCACGGTAGGGGGAACCAATGGCAAGGGCTCCGTATGCGCGATGCTGGAGTCCATTCTGTATGCGGCAGGGTTCAAAGTTGGTTGTTATACCTCGCCCCACCTGTTGCAGTACAACGAGCGTGTGCGTGTTAATAAGCATCAGGCGAGTGACAAAGAATTATGCGCCTCATTCGATGCGATCGAGCAGGCTCGCGGTGATATTCCATTAACTTATTTTGAATTCGGCACACTTGCCGCGATGCAGTGCTTCATCTCACACAAGGCGGATGTGGCGATACTGGAAGTCGGGCTGGGTGGAAGACTGGATGCAGTGAATGTGTTCGAGAGTGATTGTGCGCTGGTCACCAATGTGGACATCGATCACACCGATTATTTAGGTGACACCCGCGAACAGATCGCATTCGAAAAGGCCGGCATATACCGCAAAGGTAAGGTGGCAATCTGCGCTGATGAGGATATTCCGCAAACATTGAGTGAACATGCCCGGCAGATCGGGGCGGACTTATGGCGTATCGGAAGTGAGTTCAGCTTAAGAAAGCTTCAAGATCAGTGGGATTTCAAGAGTCAATCGAGATCCCGTAGTTCGCTGCCGTATCCGGCATTACGTGGGGCGTATCAACTCAACAATGCCAGTGCAGCACTTGCTGCGCTGGATGCTGTCCAAGATAAGCTGCCAGTCAACATGGGCGCAATACGGCGCGGCCTTACCGAAGTGACCTTGCCGGGGCGTTTCCAAATCATTCCGGGCAGGCCGCAGTTGATTCTGGACGTGGGACACAATCTCCATGCAGCGCAGTCATTGGCGAGTAATCTGGCGGCTTTGCCACCATGCCGACACAGCTATGCAGTGTTTGCAATGCTCAGTGATAAGGATATTGCCGGAGTGGCTGAGACATTGGTAGAACGTGTGGACACCTGGCTGCTGGCAGGTATCAATGCCCCGCGAGGCGCAAAAGCGGATGAATTGCAGCAGGTGTTACGCCAGAGCGGAATAAAGGGTGAGATGCTGCTCTTTGACACCATTGCCGATGCGGTGACTTATGCCTATAACGTTGCAGGTGAAGATGATAGAATCTCGGCCTTCGGATCGTTCTATACGATTTCGGAAGTGATGCAAGCAAGAGACATGTCGATATCATCGTTTACATGACAGTCAATCAAACGGTCTGAACAGCAGAATGGCAAAAAAGAAAATCTCTGATGACGAATTAAACCTCAGACGCAAGGCTAGGCGTCGTTTGATCGGCGCAATCGCGCTTACACTGGCAGTGGTGGTGATATTACCAATGGTGCTGGATAACACGCCCAAGCCGACTCAACCTGATATTGATCTGCGCATACCCGACCCTGAAAAGGTCGGTGCATTTATCCCCAGTAAAGCAATCCCCGCGAAATCCACTTTGCCACCTGCTGCTGATAAGTCGGCTACAACTGAAGCAACAGAAAACAGTAACAAGCAAGATACTCAGGTCAAGAAGACTGAAACCAACAGCAAGTTACCCAACCCCAAATTATCCACCCCCAAGAAGACAACTGCGACGACTGCGAAAAAGCCAGCCAGTGATGCCGGTGTTGAGCGCTATGTCGCACAGATCGGCGCATATACGAGTGCCGATGCGGCTAAAAAAGAATTAGATAAGCTGAAAAAATGGGGATTTGTCAGGGCGCATACCGAAAAAGCCGGAAAGATGATACGCGTACGCGTAGGTCCCTATACAGCCCGTGACAAGGTTGAGAAGGTCGCTAAGTTGCTGAAAGGGCACAGCTTGAAGCCGGTTATCCTGACTACCAAATGACGGGAGTGGATTTTGCGGTCGCCGGAATATTATTGATTTCGGTTTTATTTGGATTTTGGCGTGGTGTGATTTATGAAGTGATGGCACTACTTGGATGGCCGATCGCTTTTCTGGCGAGCAAGCTGTTTGCAGGTGAATTGGTTGCCAGGTTGCCGTCCATGCAAGAGCCGATCCGGGTGGCTGCATCGTATGCAGTGATGTTCATCATCGTGCTGATCGCCTGGGCGATATTGACCAGATTGATCTCAAAATTGATCAAGGTAGTGGGTGCAGGTTGGGTAGACAGGGTGTTGGGAAGTTTGTTTGGCATATTGAGAGGCGTATTTGTCGTGCTTGTTCTGGTGTGGATGGTGGGTTTGACGAGTTTATCTGAGCATAAACACTGGCGCGAAGCGATAATCAGCAAAAGTCTGGAAGATGTCGCACTACTGACTAAATCATGGCTGCCGGATATCGTTGCACAACGTATCCAGTATCAAAATCGTCGTTAACTAATTAGGAAAATATCATGTGCGGTATTCTAGGAGTGATCTCGCAATCACCTGCCAACCAGCTTCTATATGAAGGTTTGCAGGTCTTGCAACATCGCGGACAGGATGCCGCCGGCATTGCCACCATGGACGGGAGAACATTCCACCTTCACAAGGGCAATGGGCTGGTGCGGGACGTTTTCCGCACGCGCAATATGCGCGCCTTGCAGGGCAATGCGGGTATCGCGCATGTCCGCTATCCGACAGCAGGTTCGGCGTTGGATCATAACGAGGCCCAACCCTTCTACGTCAACTCGCCCTTCGGCATCATGCTCGGTCATAACGGCAACCTGACCAACACCACCGAATTACAAAAGCAACTGTTTGTTGATGACAGGCGGCACGTCAACACCAACTCTGATTCAGAAGTGCTCCTCAATGTGTTGGCACACGAGCTACATGACAAGTCCAAAGGGTTGCGTCTTGATGTGCCGACCATCTTAGACGCTGTCTCTTCTGTGCATCATCGTTGCAAAGGCGCTTATGCAGTGGTTGCGATCATCGCTGGATATGGTTTGCTGGCTTTTCGTGATGTTCACGGTATCCGTCCACTGGTGATCGGTACTAACGAAACCGAACGAGGGGTTGAATATCTGGTCGCATCAGAAAGTGTGGCATTGGACACCCTGGGCTTTAAATACCTGCGTGATGTCGTACCGGGTGAAGCCGTGTTTGTTGATTTCGAAGGCAAATTACACAGCCAGCAATGCAGCGAAGAATCCGAGTTGACTCCCTGCATCTTTGAATTCGTATATTTTGCTCGTCCCGATTCGGTTATCGACGGCATATCGGTATATGAAACCCGCCTCGTCATGGGCGAATTCCTTGCTGAAAAGCTTAAACGGGAATGGAAAGATACGAATATCGACGTCGTGATTCCGATTCCAGACTCAAGCCGCCCCAGCGCACTGCAATTGGCAAACCGCCTTGGTATTCCATTCCGCGAAGGGTTTGTGAAAAATCGCTACATCGGCCGTACATTCATCATGCCCGGGCAAGAGATGCGTAAAAAATCCGTACGCCAAAAACTCAATGCGATCGGTGTCGAGTTCAAAGATAAAAGCGTATTACTGGTGGACGACTCCATCGTCCGTGGCACGACCAGCAGGGAAATCGTGCAGATGGCACGCGATGCTGGTGCATTAAAAGTCTATTTTGCATCCGCCGCGCCACCGGTTCGCTTTCCGAATGTTTACGGTATCGACATGCCTAGCCGCAGCGAGTTGATTGCGACAGACCGCACTGATGAAGAGATTTGCCATGAAATCGGTGCAGATGGCCTGATTTATCAGGATATCGAAGACTTAAAAGCAGCCGTGCGTCAGGTCAATCCAGCGATCAAAGATTTCGACGCCTCCTGCTTTGACGGCAACTACATCACCGGAGACGTAACCCCTCAGTATCTTGACCTGATAGAAGCAGCGAGGGTAGGTGACAAAAGCGATAAAACGATCGACGATGACCAGATGGAATTGAATCTGGCCATGAGTGCTTCTTCGATGTAAGGCTACGCTCTAGGTTTAGCGGGAATCAATCGTGACCCCACTGATACTCTGTATCATTTTTTATGTGAGCCTATCCGGGCTGATGCGATTCCAACTGACCATTATCTGTTTCGATTCGGCCCGACCATCAAAAAGTCCTACCACCAACCTCACAGTCGCTACCGTATTATTTCCAGCGCCATTATGGTGAAGACAGCAAGATAAGTTAAGGCGGAACACCTTCCGGGGGGTGTGACATCTTCTTTCATCTCCTCTGTGTGACTACCGCACCGTGATGAGGTGGAGAGATTGTGTGATCCAGGTGCTTAATTTGGTTGTCCGTTGTCGGCGGGTTAGCTCAGTCTGCCCCCAATTATGTCGATTCCGAACTGCTGATTGGATACCCCCCCCACTTTAGAGACAATCATGAATTTCATGTAATAAATCCTTAATACTATTTTCACAAATCCGTCATATATGGTTAGTAATCTTCACTCCGTCGCAATATGGTGACTTCCAAAATGTATGAAAAGGAGAATTTGAAGATGCAAAAGAAACTAATCGTCATAGGGCTAACCGCAGCTTTCGCTTTACCACTGACTGCTGTTGCGGATAGTGATCATTTTAACTTCTATGGCAAGGTCGATGTATCCTATGATCTGGTTAACACAGGTGACGGCACAACTACTGCAAATGGTGCAACCGCAGTCACAGGAGTATCAAAAAGTGTCGTTTCAAGCAATGTATCCAAATTCGGCTTCAAAGGTTCCGAAGATCTGGGAGATGGTCTATCTGCAATTTGGAAGATCGAACAACAGGTAGATATTGATGCAGCAGCAAAAAATACTTTTGCCAGCCGCAACACATTTGCTGGATTAAAGAGCGATAGTCTGGGTAGCATAATATTCGGCATCCATGACACCCCATACAAAAAGGCATCTCGTAAGCTGGACGCATTCGGCGACAACATCGGAGATAATCGTGCTTTGATCGGCGCACCGAAAGGCAAAGCTTCGAATTTAGGTTTCGAGCTGAGAGCAAAAAATATCCTGATGTATAAGAGTCCGAGCTTTTCAGGTATCAAGGTAGCGATTGCCACAGTCAATCTGCAAGAAGCAAAAACTAATGACACCCAACAAGACGGGAAAATAACGAGTTTTGCTGCAATGTATGACGTTGCACCGTTTTTCGGCTCGATAGCATACGAGTCGCACAATCTGGACTATGTAGCAGCCGGGAACAAGGAATCGGCTACCCGTCTTGGACTTGGATACAAACCTGGTGACTTTTCAGTTGGAATGATCTATGAAAAGACCAAAGACAACTTTGGTGCTGGCAGCACGAATTCGCTGGGTCATAATGCACTCTACATCAGCGGAAAATATAAGATCGGCAATGATGCAGTAAAACTTGCCTACGGAAAATCCGGTGATTTAGGTTCGGGTACCTCAAAGGTAAATGACAGTGGCGCGACACAGGTTACCGTCGGTTACGACCATGCTTTGGGCAAGAAAACCAAAGTCTATGCACTTTATACCAAAATCACCAACGGTAAAGGCATTAACTACGGATTCTCGCAAAACACAGGTGCAGGCAGTACAACTTCAGGCTTCGGTACTTCTCCATCAGCGTTTTCAGTGGGTATGAAGCATTCGTTCTAAAGAGAAAACCTATTAGGATTGCCTCAGCGCTCTTTAATGAGTGCTGGGGAAGCTAAGGGAGAGGATGTTAACCATCCTCTCCCTTAGTCCTTTTCATACTAGCGAGATAGAGTGACGACAAGCCTATACCGCTACAAAAACGCTCATCATCAGGCGTGCCAGCCTTTGCCGGACTGATGCGTAACCGTTATGGTGCGATGAATGCTGATCTTGCCTCCACACTTGCGCCATCCCCTGCGCAGATAATTTGCTGACCTTTGACCCCTATGTACAGGCGGATGCCGAGCTTAAGCAGCTGCATTCTAGACTTTTATGACCACGAAACATTGACGATAGCTAGCGCGAGTGTTACTTTCTATCTGCGCCGATTTGAGGATCAGCTTGCGGGCGCTTGATAAATACTGCTAAAGCGTGGGAAACCCGTTTAGCGCTAAGCTGTCCGGGTTTTTTTGCTTTGTAGGAGAGGTAACCATGCCGGAAGAAAAATCATACCAGCCGGAAACATTAGCGGTGCGTAGTGGCAGCGTACACAGCCAGTTCAATGAGCATAGTGAGGCGATGTTTCTGACCTCCAGCTTTACCTTCGATAGTGCTGAGCAGGCGGCGAAACGTTTTATCGGTGAAGAGCCGGGTAACATCTATGCGCGCTTCACCAATCCGACCGTCACGATGTTCGAGGAGCGACTGGCGATGCTGGAAGGTGCCGAGCAGTGTGTGGCGACTTCGTCCGGCATGTCGGCTATCTTGGCGTTGTGTATGGGCTTGCTGAAGGCTGGCGATCATATCGTGGCCTCGCGCAGTTTGTTCGGTTCTTCGATCAATCTGTTCAATAACTTTATGAGGAAGTTCGGGGTTGAGACGACTTTTGTATCGGCAACTGATGTCGCTGAATGGAAAGCAGCAGTGAAGCCGGAGACGAAACTGTTCTTTTTAGAGACACCGTCCAATCCGCTGACGGAGATTTCCGATATTGCTGCGCTGTCAGCAGTCGCGAAACAGCATGATGTGCTGCTGGCCGTGGATAATTGTTTTTGCACGCCTATTTTGCAGCGTCCGTTGGATCTTGGTGCGGATATCGTGATTCACTCCGCGACCAAATACATTGACGGACAAGGCAGGGTATTAGGCGGAGCAGTATTGGGCAGCAAAGCACTGATGGAACCTGTCTATAGTTTCCTGCGTACTGCGGGGCCGACGATGAGTGCATTCAATGCTTGGGTGTTCTTGAAAGGACTTGAGACGCTCAAGTTGCGCATGACTGCGCACTCGGCTGGCGCGCTGGCGTTGGCGACTTGGCTGGAGGCTCAGCCTAATGTGACGCGTGTACTGTATCCGGGTCTGCCGTCTCATCCTCAACATGATTTGGCAATGAAGCAGCAGACTACGGGGGGTGGCATCGTTGCATTCGAGGTCGCTTCGTCCCAAGGGGGAGGCAAAGAAGCCGCTTGGCGTGTGATCGACAACACCCAATTGCTGTCGATAACCGCGAATCTGGGTGATACCAAAACAACCATCACCCATCCGGCTACGACCACCCATGCACGCATCACGCCTGAAGCACGTGCTGCTGCGGGTATTACAGATGGCTTGGTGCGCATCGCCGTCGGGCTGGAGTCTGTCATCGACATACAGAACGACCTTGCCAGAGGACTGTAATGGATGAACTTGCCGTACAGGTAGGCGCAAAGCTTAAGTCGCTTGGTTTGATGCTGGCGACGGCAGAGTCGTGTACCGGTGGTGGGGTGGCACAGGCAATCACTGAGGTGGCCGGGAGCTCTGTCTGGTTTGAGCGTGGGTTTATCACCTATTCCAATGTGGCTAAACAGCAGATGCTAAGCGTACGTGAAGAGACGCTTGAGCAGCATGGTGCGGTGTCGGAAAGGGTGGTGCGTGAGATGGTGGCGGGTGCGCTGTGGCACAGTTCTGCACAGGTGGCATTGGCTGTTAGCGGTATCGCCGGGCCCGGTGGTGGCACTGCCGACAAACCGGTGGGTACGATCTGGTTCGCATGGGCGCTTCGGGATGGTGAGACCGATGCCAGCAAGCATCATATTGATGGAAATCGTTCGGATGTCCGAAATAAGGCCGTGTTAATAGCGTTACAAGGTGTGTTGACGCTGGTGGAAAATAGCTCAGAAGTCGCTTAAATACGAAATAGAACGAACGTTCTTTACAGGCTTGATTTGTTATGCCACAATCCGGCATGAATTTTTGCCAGAATGAATTTTTGAAAGGGGATTGTAATGGATGACAACAAAAGCAAAGCACTGGCAGCGGCATTAGGCCAAATTGAGAAACAGTTTGGCAAAGGTTCCATCATGCGGTTGGGTGAAGGCGATGTGGTTAAGGACATTCAGGTCGTGTCTACGGGTTCATTAAGTCTGGACATCGCGCTAGGTGTAGGTGGCTTACCACGCGGACGGGTCGTGGAGATATATGGCCCTGAATCATCAGGTAAGACAACGCTGACCTTACAAGTCATTGCTGAAATGCAAAAGCTGGGCGGCACGGCAGCATTTATCGATGCTGAACACGCACTTGATCCGCAATATGCGCAAAAGCTGGGCGTCAAGGTGGAAGATCTGCTGATCTCACAGCCAGATAATGGTGAACAGGCTTTGGAGATCGCTGACATGCTGGTGCGCTCATCTTCTGTGGATGTGGTGGTGATCGACTCGGTCGCGGCACTAACACCTAAAGCGGAAATCGAAGGAGATATGGGCGATGCGCAAATGGGACTTCACGCTCGTCTGATGTCTCAAGCACTTCGTAAACTGACTGCAAATATCAAGCGTTCAAACACGCTGGTGATCTTCATTAACCAAATTCGGATGAAGATCGGTGTGATGTTTGGTAGCCCTGAAACCACCACCGGTGGTAATGCGCTTAAGTTCTATGCTTCTGTTCGACTTGATATCCGTCGTATCGGTGCGATCAAAAAGGGCGATGAAATGCTTGGCAATGAGACACGCGTCAAAGTTGTGAAGAATAAAGTTGCGCCGCCATTCCGAGAGGCATATTTTGATATTTTGTACGGCGAAGGTATTTCACGCGAAGGCGAGATCATCGATTTGGGTGTTCAGCACAAATTTGTAGATAAAGCAGGCGCTTGGTATGCATACAACGGTGTCAAAATAGGGCAGGGCAAGGATAACGTGCGTGAATATCTGCGTGAGCATCCTGAAATCGCAAGAGAAATTGAGAACAAGGTACGTACAGAAGTTGGCGTTGCTTTGCTGGAAGAGGAAGCGATTTCTGCAAAAGCAAAAGACAAAAGCAATAAGAAATCAAGTGCGAAGGCCGTTGTGGAAGAAGAAGCTTAAGTTCAATGGGGGAAAAGTATGGGCCTTTATGAGGAAGAGGTTAGGGCCCAGTGAAAAAGCATAAGTTAAGTTTGCGCACGCGCGCCTTAGGGTATCTGGCGCGTCGTGAATACAGCCGTGCTGAATTACACGCAAAGCTATCCCGTTACTCAATCAGCAATAATGATATAGATACAGAATCAGACCCAGAGTCAAAATCGTTTGATTTGGAAGTTGATTTGTCTGATGATCTAAACAGCTTGTTGGATGACTTGGAGGCGCGGGGCTGGTTGTCCGATGAGCGCGCAGCCAAGCAGTGGCTTCATGCCAAAGGTAATCGATTCGGTGCGCAACGTATCGTTTACGAGTTACGTCAAAAAGGTATTCCGGAAGAACTCATCGAGAGCACATTGCCGAGTCTGCGAGAAAACGAGCTGGCAACTGCCCGGGAGGTATGGCAAAAAAAGTTTGGCGTCTTACCTGCAGATCACCGTGAAAAAGCCAAGCAGATGCGTTTTCTTCAATCCCGTGGATTTTCGATGGGTACGATAATTAATCTGTTCCGGCAACCCGATTTAGATGGCACTGGATAAATATTGCGTTGTGCTGAATGCAACTTAATTGCAGTGCCTTTTATTATGACTGCCTCCTATTTTTAGTTGATAGATACAGTAGGTTATTGAGGGTTTTTTCTGACTATCCTGTCGATATTTTTCCCCTCGGGGAGTCGCATTTTAGGGATAAATTTTGGGTTAAATGACTCAAGAGGATGTCAGTCATGAACAAGGGTGCAGTCAGCAACTAGAATCCAACTCCAGGCGTATCCAGCCGGAAAGCCACGCACAAGCACCTACCCGGAAGTCGCTTGGTAAGCCAAGGCGATACACCCCCTGATACAACGAATGCAAACAGTGTTCAATCCTTTGCCATTGGGCAGGCAGTGGAGGCGGCAAACACCTCAAAATCAGTGGCGTTGAAAGACATTGCGGCGACCGTGAAGCAGGGTGATCCAGCCAATCTTGCAGAGGCAAATAGCGCGATCATGAAGGGAGTCTCTCCGGAAGAGGCAATTCTTTAGACTGTTGTTTTAACTGGGTTCGGGCGGGGCGAAAAAGTGCGTGATGGGATGATTGCACGTCATTTCAATTCGTCCGAATGCTTCAATGAAAAGCAGTGAAATTCGCTAGCAGTTTCTCAGGTAAAAATTAATATTTTCATCACCTGTGCTTTATATTTTATGTGTGCATGTATAAACGCAAGCGCAGTCGAATGGTATGATACGCCTCCTTTTTCGGGATTTCTCCCGGATTTATTGCATAGTGATGGTGATTAGATGAAAAGCAGTGAGATTCGCCAGAAGTTTCTGGATTATTTTGCCTCCAAGGGCCATGCCGTGGTTGACTCTAGTTCGTTGGTGCCGCATGAAGATCCGACGCTGTTGTTCACCAATGCCGGGATGAACCAGTTCAAGGACGTATTTCTGGGTTTGGACAAGCGTCACTACACCCGTGCTGCATCGTCACAAAAATGCGTACGCGCTGGTGGTAAGCACAACGATCTGGAAAACGTCGGATACACCGCACGCCATCACACCTTTTTCGAGATGCTGGGCAACTTCAGCTTCGGCGATTACTTCAAACAGGATGCGATCACATATGCATGGGAATTACTAACTGAGACATTCAAAATACCTGAGGATAAGCTCTACGTGACGGTGTACGCCGAGGACGACGACGCCTACGATATTTGGACAAAGGAAATAGGTGTGCCGGCCGAGCGTGTGATTCGCATCGGCGACAACAAAGGTGCGCGCTACGCTTCCGACAACTTCTGGATGATGGGGGACACTGGTCCTTGTGGTCCATGCACCGAGATTTTCTACGATCACGGTGAGCACATCCCCGGCGGACTGCCCGGCACACCCGAGGAAGACGGCGATCGATATATAGAAATCTGGAACAACGTCTTCATGCAGTACAACCGCGATGAAGCGGGTGTGATGCATCCGTTACCGAAGCCCTCTGTTGATACCGGTATGGGACTGGAACGCATATCAGCAGTGCTGCAAGGTGTACACGCCAATTATGAGATCGATCTGTTTCAGGCACTTATCAAGGCCGCAGCCCGTGAGACAAATTGTGCCGATCTTGAAGCGCCTTCGTTAAAGGTATTGGCTGACCATATCCGCGCTTGCGCTTTCTTGATCGCAGATGGCGTGATTCCCGGCAACGAAGGTCGTGGCTATGTGTTGCGCCGCATTATCCGCCGAGCGATTCGCCACGGATACAAGCTCGGTGCGCGCTCAGCATTTTTCCATAACATCGTGCCTGATCTGGTGGCGGAGATGGGGGCAGCCTATCCCGAACTTGTGAAAGGGAAAGCGCGTGTGATGGAGATACTCCAGCAAGAAGAAGAGCGTTTTTTTGCGACTATCGAACATGGTATGGCGATTCTCGAGGCAGACCTTACTGAGCTGGCGAAGCAAGGTGTTTCAATCTTTAATGGTGAGACAGCCTTTAAGCTACATGACACTTTTGGTTTTCCACTCGATTTGACTGCTGATATTTGCCGCGAACATGAAGTGACTGTTGATGTTGCTGCATTTGACAAGGCCATGGCACACCAGAAAGAGATGGCACGCGCAGCGGGTAAATTCAAGATGGAGGTGAATCTTGAATATGCCGGAGCAGCCACCACTTTCCACGGTTACGACACACTCGAGCACAAAGGAAACATACTTGCCATTTACAAAGACGGCACGGCAGTAGACGAGCTTAATGAAGGCGATACGGGTGTGATTGTGTTGAACGATACACCGTTCTACGCCGAGTCCGGTGGTCAGGTTGGTGATCGCGGGGAACTGCATGCTATGCACGGCATTTTTGGGGTGGAAGACACACAGAAGATTCAAGCCAACGTTTTCGGTCATCATGGCGTGGTCAAGACCGGCAAGCTGATCGCTGGTAACGAAGTGTCGGCTAAAGTAGATTTGTTATCGCGTAACCGGACTGTTCGCAATCACAGTGCAACCCACCTGATGCACAAGGCGTTACGTGAAGTGTTAGGCAGTCACGTGCAACAAAAAGGTTCTCTGGTGGATGCGGACAAGACACGCTTCGACTTTGTGCATACCCAACCCATGACAGATGCCGAAATACGTCGTGTAGAGAATATCGTCAATGCCGAGGTACTTGTTAATGCTGAGACACAGGCGCGTGTGATGACCATTGAAGATGCGCAGCAGACTGGCGCGATGATGTTATTCGGCGAAAAATACGGTGACGAAGTGCGCGTACTGGACATCGGTTCATCATGCGAATTGTGTGGTGGTACGCATGTGAAGCGTACTGGAGACATCGGGCTGTTCAAGATCGTGGCTGAGAGTGGTGTGGCGGCGGGTGTACGGCGCGTCGAGGCAGTGACTGGTGAGGGTGCGCTTGCGCTGGTGCAACAGCAAGAAGATCAGTTGCAACAGATGGCTGGTGCAGTGAAGGCGCAGCCACATGAAGCTGCTGCGCGTATCGCTCAGATACTCGATAATGCTAAATCACTTGAGAAAGAACTGACAGTGCTGAAGTCTAAATTAGCTTCAACACAGGGCGACGACTTGATTAATCAAGCGCAGGACATTAGTGGTGTTAACGTACTGGCAGCACAACTGGAAGGCGCAGATGTGGCGACTTTGCGTGAGACGCTGGACAAGCTCAAGGACAAACTCAAGTCTGCTGCAATCGTCTTAGCTGCGGTAAATGATGGCAAGGTCAGCCTGATTGCGGGTGTAACTAAAGATCAGATTGGTAAGATTAAAGCAGGTGATTTGGTCAACTTCGTCGCGCAGCAAGTCGGAGGTAAGGGGGGGGGACGCCCGGACATGGCTCAGGCGGGCGGTTCACAGCCTGAGAATTTGGAAAATGCGTTGGCTGGTGTGACAGATTGGATCAAAGCGAAACTATAGAAGTTTTATGTTGCTTGGCCGAGCAACTAAGTTCTGTGAAATACGAATTAAAAATTCAACGTTAGTAAATCGTCAGCAGCAGGATCAGAAGCAAGTGTGTCTTCAGAAATAATGTAATCACCAAATTTAGCCCGTAACTTGTCGAGTTCGGCATCTTGGATGAAAGTCATTCCCAGACGGAATCCACCGCGAAATGGTATGGATGAAACTACTGTCGCCTTTAGTTTGATGATTCTTTGACTAACCTCATTCACAGGAGGAGGGGCCAGCAGCAACGTCAGGCAGGTGGGTATTTCTTCCTCTGAGTGGTATTGCGCAGATACTCCGGTCAAGGACAGGTCGTGGGTTAAGGTTTGGAAAATCGGTTTTTTATCTGCGGGATCGTGCACCAACGCAACTTTCCAACGTGCCTTGTACCGCACGTTTTTCCTTTGTGAGCTTGGCACATCATCCCAAACATCTGAATTTTCCATATTGAATATCCCACTAAGTGTCGTAATGCGCTAATGCGTTTTTTCGGAGACTGTACCCCTAATTTTTATACTTTAGCCGTCGTTAGTGTCCAATGCTTTTCAGTTGTAGTCAATCGGTGAGGTTTTGCTAACGTTTCATAAATCTCACACAGTTTAGATTACAACATTAAAACGGCAGCTTCAAATGCGGTGCGGCGTGATGAAATATTCTGCGGAAATCCTCCTGAATACGCTGTAATCCACTTTCATCATCTGCTTCAAAACGCAATACGATCACCGGGGTGGTGTTGCTGGGACGGGCAAGTCCAAACCCATCGGCATATTCCACGCGCAGGCCATCTAGTGTGATGACTTCTTTCTCGTCAGTAAATTTTGCTGTATCGCGCAATTGAGCCAGTAGCGTGTGGTTCTCGCCTTCGGCGGTGTGGATGTGCATCTCGGGTGTACAGGCCGCATCGGGCAGGGCATTCAGCGTGGCACTCGGATCGGTGACCTTGCTCAATATTTCTAACAGGCGCGCACCCGTGTAGAGTCCGTCGTCGAATCCGTACCAGCGTTCCTTGAAAAACACGTGACCGCTCATTTCACCCGCCAGTAACGCACCCGTCTCGCGCATTTTTGCTTTCACCAGCGAGTGGCCTGTCTTCCATAACGTTGGTTTTCCACCGTGTTTGCGTATCCAGTCGAACAGATTACGGGTGGATTTGATGTCGAAGATGATCTCTGCGCCTGGGTTTCGATCCAGCACATCAGCGGCGAACAACATGAGTTGTCTATCAGGATAGATGATTTTGCCATCCTTGGTGACGACGCCAAGCCGGTCACCGTCTCCGTCGAATGCAAGGCCCAGCTCGCTGTCGTTGTCATGTAACGCGGCGATCAAGTCTTCGAGATTTTTCGGGTCAGAAGGGTCGGGGTGATGGTTAGGGAAATGTCCATCCACTTCACAGAACATCTCGGTGACTTTGCAGCCGAGCTGGCGATACAGGTCGGCGACATAAGCACCCGCCACGCCGTTGCCGCAATCCACGGTGACATTCATCGGGCGTGCCAGCTTGATGTCAGAGACGATGTGTGCGATGTAATCTGCGCTGACATTTTGCTCTTTATAACTACCGGAGCCATGAGAGAGGTCGTTCTTTTCGATGCGCTGACGCAGTCCTTGAATAGTATCTCCAGACAGCGTCTCGCCAGCTATTACCATTTTCAGGCCGTTGTAATCAGGTGGGTTATGACTGCCGGTCAGCATGACTGCACAATCCGTTTGTAACTGATAGGCCGCAAAATAAACCATTGGTGTGGGCACACAACCGACATCAATCACATTGATGCCACTTTTCTGGATACCTCTTGCAAGTGCTGCAATGAGTTCAGGGCCGGACAATCTACCATCACGACCGATGGCAATCGTATGTTGCTGACGGGTGGCAGCTTCAGATCCAATCGCATGGCCGATGGCTTCGACCACCTCTGGCGTTAGCGATTTACCGACGATGCCGCGTATATCATAGGCCTTAAAGATTTCTGTGGGGAGATTAGTATTCATAAGGTGAGCGTCAATTCTAAAATTACAATTTTTCGATTTTGTTCCAGACAATATCAGGCGTAAGTTGCATCATGCAGTTGAAATGCTTAAGAGGGCATTCCCGTTTGAAGCAGGGGCTGCACTTGATATCGAGTTTGACCACTTCGGCATTTTCGGAGAGTGGCGGGGTAAACTCAGGGCTGCTAGAACCAAACAAAGCAAGCATATGACGGTCCAGCGCAGCAGCTAGATGCATTAGGCCGGAGTCGTTGCTGATAACCAAGTCAGCGCAAGATAGCAGTGCTATCGCGTCACCCAGATCGGTGCTACCACACAAATTACGTGAAGCTTGGTTACCCAGCGATACAATCTTTTCTGCGACATCTTTGTCCTTATTCGAACCGAGCAGCCATATCTCGAATCCGCTCTGTTGCAAGCGCTGGCCAATTTCAGCGTAATAGGCGATCGGCCATCGTTTAGCAGAGCCATATTCGGCGCCAGGGCAAAATACCGCTATTGGCTTGTCCAGTGTTAAACCAAGTTTGTCCAATGTCGCATCCCGTTCAGAACGAGAAATTTCTAGCTTGGGGTTGGGTATCGGACGAGGGATGTTTTGATCTTTATCTTCTGCGAGCTGTGCAAATCGCTCAACCATGAATGGCAGTTTTCTTTTGTCCAGTAATCGTGCATCGTTGAGTAGCCCGTAGCGCATTTCCCCGACAAAACCTGTGCGTAAGGGAATTTTAGCGAAGTAGGGCACCAGAGCTGATTTCAGTGAATTGGCCAGCACAATAGCCTGATCATACTGATCAGCTTGTAATTGTTTACCTAACTGATAGCGTTCTTTGAGCTGTAATGCGCCATGAGGAAACGGGTTGATGATGATGTTGGCTACTTCGGGCATGGACAGCAGTAGCTTTTCTGTCCAAGGTGGGGCAAGTACGTCAATCTGACAGTCGGGGTGACGCTGTTTAAGACGAGCCAGCATAGGCTGCATCAGCATGGTATCCCCAACCCAACTGGGGCCGACTATCAGAATTTTGTACATTCGCTCTGAGGCGCGCCGTTTAATGGTGTCCGTCCGGCAACTCACCCGTGAATCGATAGAGTGTGCCGCAGTACGGGCAACGTGCTTCACCGCCATTGTGCATCGGGATTACGACTTTCGGATGTGCGTTCCACAGATTCATGTCGGGCATCGGACAGGTCAGTGGTAGATCTTTGGCACTAACTTCGATGTAACGCTGAGTGATATTCTCTTTACTCATACGGTTCCTCTCTTCTTAGAATTGGTTTAACCAGAGATATAGCTTAACCAGTTAACATGCTGCGGATGCTTACCCGCGACGCAGTCAAAGTATGCTTGTTGTAATTTTTCCGTGATCGGGCCTCGCGAACCACTACCGATCATGCGGTGATCGAGTTCACGTATAGGCGTTACTTCAGCAGCCGTGCCGGTAAAGAAAGCTTCATCCGCACAATAGACTTCGTCACGCGTAATGCGTTTTTCGATAATTGTTATGCCCATCTCAGTGGCAAGTGTGAAGATCGATTGCCGAGTAATACCCTCCAGACAGGAAGTCAGGTCTGGTGTATACAACTTGCCATGTTTGACGATGAAGATGTTCTCACCTGCACCCTCAGCAACGTAGCCATCTACATCCAGCAGTAGTGCTTCGTCATAATTGTCATTGCATACTTCCTGATGGGCCAGTATCGAATTGGCATAAGTGGTAACAGATTTGGCGCGGCACATGTTCACATTGACATGATGGCGTGTAAAACTGGAAGTTTTGATGCGTATGCCTTTTTCCATTCCTTCTTCACCGAGATACGAACCCCAAGGCCAAGCTGCGATGGCGATATGGGTAGACAGCTTGTTCGCTGCAATGCCCATTTCTTCAGAGCCATAAAAAACAATCGGACGAATGTAGCCAGACTTCAGCTCGTTAGCACGTACGACTTCCCGATGTGCTTCCATGATGGTTTCCTTGTCATAAGGCATCTTCATCTGGAATATATGAGCAGAATTAAACAGTCTGTCAGTGTGCTCTTTAAGCCGAAAAATAGCAGTGCCTTCCACGGCTGCATAGGCCCGCAGCCCTTCGAATACTCCCATGCCGTAGTGCAGCGTGTGGGTCAATACGTGGGTAGTAGCATCTCGCCACGGTACGAGCTTGCCGTCATACCAGATAAAACCTTCACGGTCGGACATCGACATAATTGGCAATTCCTTTGATTTATAGTCTGTAAAAAGCTGATTCTAGCTTTTTCCGTAAGATTAATGAAGAACTGAAGGTGATTTCTTCAATTAAACTTCATATCATGTTTATAGTCATAATTCAGGTATGATTGAAGGGTCAGCTGAATTATAAAATTGGCGTTTGTTTGTTATTAGGTTTTCACTGGACTATTTAAGGGTGATTCGAGAATTTTCAAAATGATAAAGATTCCCGAGATTTCAATAGAATCAAATTATTCTCAAGAGGATAAGCTCCATAAGGAGTTATTGATTTTTGCCTGCGCGTTCATGAATCTGGCAGTCGTGCTGTGGTTGGCGATCTACTGGTTGATGGGATTGAACTTCTCGACCAATGTGCCTTTGATATACCAATTGGTCTCAGTTGCCTCGCTGGTACACTTCTTCAAGGTCAAAGATTTTAAGATCTTCCGTTTCGTACAGTTAAGCTTGTTCTAGTTTGTGCCATTCATCATGCAATGGAGTATCGGGAGTGCAGTAACCGCAAGTGGTGTAATGTTGTGGGCTCTGCTGGCGCCGATAGCTGCACTGGTTGTTTCAGGTTGGCGTGATTCAGTTCCTTGGTTTATCGCCTATATGATGATGACGGCGATATCCGGATTCTTTGATTTCTATCTTAGTACCCCAGTTACTTCAGATGTTTCGATGAAAACCATCGGTTTTTTCTTTGCGCTGAATTTTGCTGCGATGTCATCGATTATTTATTTTCTGGTTCGATATTTCGTGGTGGAAATGGACAAGATCAAGCATCAACTTGATCAGCAACACCAACTGTTGGCTGAAGAACAGAAGAAATCAGAGCGAGTTCTAATCAACGTCCTTCCCAATAGTATTGCTCAACGCTTGAAGGAAAGTGATGGACTGATTGCAGACGGTCATGCTGATGTGACGGTGATGTTCGCTGATCTGGTGAATTTCACTCAATTGACCGAGTCACTTTCCCCCGAACAGATGGTCGGCTTGCTGAATACTATCTTTTCGGGATTCGATGAGCTTTGCGATAAATATGAAGTTGAAAAGATAAAAACAATTGGTGATGCCTACATGGCAGTCGGTGGCTTGAACCGGGAAAGGGCAGACTATACTTGCGATATAGCCAATTTAGCACTGGAAATGCGGGGGTTTGTCGAGAATCACCCTGAGCTGTCAAAATTTGGCTTGGGTATTCACACTGGAATAGCAACCGGGCCGGTCGTTGCGGGTGTGATTGGAACCAAAAGGTTTATTTATGACTTATGGGGCGATACGGTAAATATCGCCAGCCGATTGACAGATGAAGCCTCTCTGGACGTGATACAGGTGGATAAAACCACCTATAACCGGATCCGTCACAATTATGCTTTCGAGCCTCCGGCAACGATTCATGTCAAAGGCAAGGGCGAAATGATAATGTACCGCCTCACTTCAAAGTCGAATGAAACAACCGGACGTTTCTCCCTAACGGGGCGGGAAGTGGAAGTGGGTAATTCAGCTGAACAATCTACCCCATAGTGCTAGGCTGCTTGAAGTGTCTATGCTGTCTTGAGCGACTCGGCATGGTAATTGGCTATCTAGACGGATTCGGTGTTGAGTCTGCCGCAAAGTACGATATAGAGCGCCGTTTTGCTCGGCTAGTTCTACAGGTATCAGATCAAGCGCTCCAGCCAGCTTAAGCAAAGCGAGATTGCCAATATTCGCAGTTAGCTGCGGATGTTGATGGGCATAGGCCAGAACAAGGTATTGCACCATAAATTCTATATCCACCATGCCACCGCTGTCGTGCTTGATGTCGAAAAGCGCTGTATCGTTGGGGTGGCCATCATGCATCTTTTGGCGCATCGAAAGAATTTCGTCTCGCAATTCAGTTAATTTGCGTTGCTGGCAAAGTACCTGTTGTCTGATACGTTCAAAACTTTCACCTATCTTGGCATCACCTGCAACGTAGCGTGCTCGAGTCAGCGCTTGATGTTCCCATACCCATGCCTGAGTATTCTGATATTCCAAAAAAGCATCAACTGAGCTTACTAGTAGCCCGCTTGCGCCATTCGGACGAAGGCGCAAATCAGTTTCATACATGCGTCCGGACGATGTGTAGCTGCTGAGCATTGTGTTGATTCGTTGAACAAGGCGAGAGTAGTTTTCCTGTGCTTCAGAATGTGTATCGTCAAACAGGAAAATCAGATCTAGGTCAGAAGCGTAGCCAAGTTCTCTGCCCCCTAATTTTCCGTATGCGATGATCGCGAAGTTTGGCACGTCGCAATGTCGTTTCCGGACTGAGCCCCAACTTCTCTCTAAAACATGGTGCAGTAACAGGTCGGCAAGGGCACTCAAATGGTCGCTGAGCTTCTCAAGCGGTAGCAGACCTTGCAAATCCATTGCTAGCATATGGAAAGTCTGCTCTTGTTGGATATGGCGTAATACGTCCAATTGTCGTTCAGTATCGTTTTCACAATCATCAAGCAGTGTTCTAAGATCGATATCGATTTGTGACCAATTAGGTGGCTGATATATTTCGCGGGCATTCAGTAATTCGTCCAGTAGCGCGGGGTGCTGGGTCAAATATTCACTAGCCCAACCGCTTGCTGAGACTAACTTACTCAATCGCTGTAACGCTTGAGGGTATTCGGAAAGGAAAGCGAGATAGGAGGCACGTCGACTGATGCCGTCCAATAGTAATAGGAGGCGTGATAGGGTTGTGTCAGGGTGTTGGTGTTGAGCACTTAAACTGATAAATTGCGGAATCAATTTATCTAGCCGTTCCTTGCTCAGGTCCGGCAGTTGACGGTATCGATTGCTGTCGCGAAATAGCATCAATTTTTCTGCCGTTTCTTTGGCGTCAAGATAACCGCGCTTTGCGAGCTTGATATTCAGATTTTCAACGGTATTAGAATCGGACCAGAGTTGTTCATCTTCTGATGCGTCTTCTGGTGTACCGAAGATTTTCTCAAATTGCTTGCTAACGACATCGCGATGGATGTCGAGTTGCTCAAGCAATGTTGCAAATTCTTCATAGCGCATCGCCTCCGCAATAATTTGCTGGTCATCTGTATTCTTAGGTAACTCCTGTGTTTGTTGGTCATCTAGATACTGCAGCCGATGTTCGAGGTTACGCAAGAACACATATGCAGTATTCAGTTGATTGCAGATTTCGGCACTGAGTTGGTTATCGGCCACCAGTTCTTTCAGGACGAGTTGTGTCGGGCGGATACGCAGTTTTGCATCGCGTCCTCCGCGTATCAATTGAAAGACTTGCGCGATAAACTCGATTTCACGTATGCCACCAGGGCCGAGTTTTATATTGTTGAGCCGGTCTTTACGCCGCACTTCATGACGAATCTGTGTATGGAGCTTACGCATCGAGTCAATTGCGCCGAAATCAAGATACTTACGGAATACGAATGGACGGATGAGCTGTGTCAGCTCTGGTATATGGGCGCAGCTTTGTGGAGAAATGACACGTGCTTTGATCCAGGCATAGCGCTCCCATTCGCGCCCCTGACTGACTAAATATTCTTCGAGTGCAGCAAAACTCATGACTAAAGGGCCGCTGTCACCGTATGGGCGCAATCGCATATCTACCCTGAAAACATAGCCATCCGCTGTTGTTTCATTGATGATGTTGATAAGGCGGCGCCCGAGTTTGGTGAAAAATTCATGGTTGCTGATGGAATGTTCACCATTGGTGTCGCCATTTTCCGCATGGATAAATATCAAATCAATATCTGAGGAGACATTCAACTCTCGCCCGCCCAGTTTCCCCATTCCGATAACCAGCAACTCCTGTTCAAGGGAACCTGTCTCTCCGATAGGGGTGCCATACTGTTGTTTCAAGGTATGCATCAGACAGATTTGAGCATGCCGCACACAAGTTTCTGCCAGAGCAGACATAGCTTGCATCACTTCATCTAGGTCAGCCAGTCCGTTGAGGTCACGAAGAATAATTTTGACCATGACCTGCTTACGTAATCGCCGGACGGCTTGTGACAGGCTACCTTCGTCCTGTAAATCTGCGCCGTACTGTAGCAGTATGCCCTGAATATCTTCTTTATTGCATGGAGTCAGGTGGTTTTCACGCAACCAATTGAGTAAGTCGGTGTCATTGTTAAGAGTGTGCTTTGCGTAGCGACTGCAACGCAAAGTTTTGTCCAAATAGTCGTCGAAAGGTAAGGTGTTCAAGGTGTTCATGCGTGGGGCTTCAAGTTAGAATGCAGAGAACCTTTCGATTATACGTCCCCGGATATAAATTGCATGTTTGCACATCCTGATTGATGCTGAACTTTCTTCCCATACGGTTGTTGTGGCATAGCCTGAACTGGCTTACCAGATTAGTCATTGCTGCATCTGCGGTCATGGCTGTACTCGTTGCAATTTCCATAATTCTGTTGCGTTATTGGTTGTTGCCCGATATTGAACAATACCACGATCAAATTGTCGACTCGTTGACACAAGCAACAGGCGTTCCCGGAGTCACTATAGGGGAAATATCTGGAGAGTGGCGAGGTTTGCATCCCCATCTGAATTTGGCTGATGTGCATATCTTGGACAGAGAGAAGAAGCCCGCGCTGGAGTTTAAGAATATAGATGCCAGTGTTTCGTGGTTTTCGCTCCTTACCGCAGAGTTTCGATTGGCTGCCCTTGAAATTGCTAATCCGGAGTTGTTGATACGGCGGGATCAGCAGGGGAGTTACTTTATTGGGAATCTGGCAATTTCTGATGAGGGCGACGGTACCGCTATGGACGACTGGTTGCTACATCAATCGAGGATCGTGGTGCGTGATGCGCTGATAGTGTGGGTTGATGAACAACGAACTGCGCCACCACTTATCTTGAAGGAGGTCAATTTCCGCCTTGAAAATCTGTTCAGCTATCACCGTTTTGCTTTGCGCGCAATTCCGCCTGAACAATTAGCTACACCATTGGATATTCGTGGCAATCTGGTGGGCGACAGTTTTGATGAACCGAAAGGATGGCACGGTCAGATATTTACGCAGCTTGATTACACCGATGTAACTGCCTGGCTTCCATGGATTGATTTTCCTGAGAGTTTTAAACATGGACGGGGTGCATTACGAGGTTGGCTGGGATTTGATCAGGGCAGGCTATCCGAACTCATTGCAGATTTTGACTTGAGAGATGTCATTGCTAGGTTGTCAGATGAAGTGCCTGAATTGGTGCTATTGAATGCACAAGGTCGAACGGTTTGGAGGAGGGTTCCGGGTGGTATGGAGGTCGCTTCCGATGAGTTGACGATGAGACTTCAGGACGGACTCAAGTTACAACCGACAGATTTCTACTTTCTTCAGCAGCGTACCGATAATCAGCTTGCGAAAGGGCAAATTAATATTAATTTGCTAAGCCTAGAACAAATTGTAGGTCTGACTGAGTATATTCCGCTGGATAGCAGCATACGTGAAAAAGTAATCGGGTTTTCACCTAGCGGTAAGGTGTCCAATTTGAATGCAGAGTGGGTTGGAGAATTGGAAGGTCCTGATACTTTCAAAATTCGAGGGCAACTTGATGACATTACGATACAGCAGGTAGGGGATTTCCCAGGAATCACCGGGTTAACCGCTGACATTGACGGTACTGAAATCCGGGGGAAATTGAATATCAGCTCACGGCACCTCAAGATTGATGCACCGGGAGTGATGCGAGAGGCATTATTCTTCAGCATCGTAACCGGACAAGCCGGGTGGACAGTGGAAAATGGCGAACTGCGAATTAATGTCGACAATCTGACTGTTGCAAATGATGATCTCGCGGGTAATTTATTTGGTAGTTATCAAACTAGAACAGGTACTTTGGGGGAGCTGGATCTGACCGGACGACTGACGCGAGGTGAGATCAGTGGCGCAGCGCGTTATACGCCACTGATCGCACTTGACATGGCAGGGAATGAATGGCTGAACAATGCCTTGCAGGCAGGACAGACAAATGATTTCAGAATTCGCATCAAGGGTAATTTGAGTGATTTCCCGATTAAAGATGAAAACTCGAATGTCTTGTTTAAAATCGGAGCGCATGTGCGGGGAGGGGTACTCGAGTTCGACAAAGATTGGCCGCGCATTGAAAACATTGATGGTGAATTCCTGATTAGCGGTAACCGATTGGAGATTAATCCAGCGGATGCGACGATGGATGGTGCCTACCTGCATGATGTGGAGGTTGCCATTCCGGACGTGACCAGCCCGGACTTGGCTCTGGAGATCAATGGTGACGCTTCGGGTGATAACAAAACTTTTCTACACTTTGTTCAGCATAGCCCTGTTCGAGGATATATCAATGGATTCACAGATGGAGTGAGTGCCACGGGTAACAGCCATTTGGCGCTATATGTGAAGGCTCCGCTAAAGGGGGGGAAGCCACTAAAAGTTGCGGGTAACCTTAACGTGACATCTAGTGATATCGATATGGGGGAAGGGGTGCCGTGGCTGCGCAACACTAAAGGTGTGCTGACTTTTACTGAATCTGGCATGCAGGCACAGGGCGTGACAGCGGACATATTAGGTGAAAAAGCGATTATCAATGTCCAAACTGAAGGAGGCGACACTGTTAATGCCACTGTTAAGGGACGTAATAATATTAGTGTGGTACGTAAGTACCAAAAGCATCCATTGTTAGGATACTTGAAGGGAAAGACGTCTTGGGATGCTGACATCCGCGTTGTGAACAAAAAACCAAAAGTCGTGATTCGCTCTGACCTGCGTGGTATCAAATCAACATTGCCAGCACCATTTGCAAAAGCTTCAAATGAGAAAATGACACTGCTACTGGAAAAAACGTCAATAAATTCTGGGCAGGATATGATTGCTGCGAAAATTGGTGACCTCGTGAAGGCAAATTTGGAGGCGAAGCAAGTGGGTAAGATGATGGCGGTGAAGCGAGGGGTTATCAGCTTTGGGCCTCAGCCTATTCCGGAAAGTTTGGGCGAAAGTGATGGCGTATGGTTTACAGGAAGTTTGCCTGAAGTTTCATTGCAAGGATGGGGAGCATTGTTAGACGGGTCGGGTGGTACGGAAGGTAGCTTGCCTATTGCTGGTGCGAAACTCAAGATCGGCAAGGTCAGTGGATTGGGCATGGATATTGATGATTTGAATATCGAGGCAGCAAAACGTGGGGAGGGATTGGGGATTCAGTTGACGAGTACCAACCTGAATGGTGAGGTGGATTGGCAACCTTATGATGAAGGAAAGTTGTCGGTGCAACTGAAGAACTTTTCTTGGGGGGGTAATGATTCTATCCCGGATAAAGCGGAGCAGTCTGAATCAATGTCCGATGAGCCGGAACAATTTGCTTCTATGTCTCCCGGAAATCTGCCTGCCATTCAGGTATCAATTGAGGATATGGTTGTGAGAGGCGAATCCATCGGTCGCTTCGATTTGGTTGGGCACCCAGACGGGCAAGATTGGAGGCTGCGCCGCTTGAATATCACAAATCCAGACGGAAGCCTTTCCGGTGATGGTATCTGGAAATCAGCCGAAGGTAAGATGCAAACCGATCTCAATCTGCAATTATCACTTGTCGATGCGGGAAAGACATTAGCGCGTTCAGGCTACCCTGATACTGTCAAGGGTGGAAGCGGGAAACTTTCAGCGAATCTATCCTGGCCGGGGGCGCCAAGTCAATTCAGAAATGAAAACTTAACTGGTACATTGACCTTGGATACTGGAAAAGGTCGCTTCCTTCAAATGGAACCGGGTGCGGGTAAATTGCTGAGCATTCTCAGTCTGCAAGCTTTGCCCAAGCGCATATCACTGGACTTTACGGATGTGTTTAGTACCGGTTTTGAGTTTGATAGCATCAAGGGCACGGCCAACATCAACCAGGGTGTTATCGATACCCGCGATTTCAGCATTAAGGGTTCATCTGCCAAAGTGACATTGAATGGAAGCGTCAATTTCATTAATGAAACACAAAATATACGTGCAAAAGTCTTACCAACTCTCGGAGATAGTGTATCTTTGATAGGCGCATTTGTAGTCAACCCTGCAGTAGGCTTGGGAACATTGATCGTTAACAAAGTACTGGGTGATCCGCTCGATAATTTAGTTTCATTTGAATACAATATAGACGGTACGTGGAACGACCCCAATGTCACCAAAGTCAGCGGTACCAAACCGAATAACCTTTTGAACGAGCAGGATTGAAATAATATGTCTATAGGCGACGCAACACAAAAACGTATCGCAGCCCAAGCCAACGCATTTAAGGTCGCGGCGATACAAATGGCTTCCGGCCCCAACGTTTCCGGTAATCTCGGCGAGGCACGCAGGCTGATCGCCAAGGCCGTCGAGCAGGGTGCCAAGCTGGTGGTGTTGCCTGAGTTTTTTGCCATTATGGGCATGTCAGATCAAGACAAAGTTGTCGTACGTGAAAAATCCGGACAAGGGCAAATACAGGATTTTCTCAGTGAAACCGCCCGTGAATTTAGAATCTGGGTGGTCGGTGGCTCCATCCCGCTGGAAGCTAGTACACCAGACAAAGTGTTGAATAGTTGCCTCGTGTATGACGAATATGGTGAACAAGTCGCCCGTTACGACAAAATCCACTTATTCAACCTTGAACTAGGTAACGAAACCTACCAAGAAGCCAACACCATCGAATCCGGCAATCAAGTCGTCGTGGTAGACAGCCCGTTCGGACGCATCGGCTTGGCGGTCTGTTACGATCTGCGCTTTCCAGAACTGTTCCGTGCGATGAAAGACGTAGACATCATCGTGCTGCCCTCAGCCTTTACCGACACCACCGGCAAGATGCACTGGGAAGTTTTGGTACGCGCCCGCGCTATCGAAAACCTCGCCTACATTGTTGCCTCCGCTCAGGGCGGATACCACGTTAATGGACGTGAAACACATGGCAATAGCATGATCGTCGATCCTTGGGGGCGAGTGCTGGACAGACTGCACAGAGGCTCCGGTGTAGTCGTCGCCGATGTCAATCCGTCCTATCAAGAAAGCCTGCGCACCAGCTTGCCAGCATTATCCCATCGCGTCATATTCAGCAAATCATCTTAAAGGACGCGGACATAGTGCAAACAAAACAATCCAGCAGCAATCAAGTCGACTCACTGTTCAACATAGCCCAACAATCTTTGTTGCATCCTTACGCCATTGAACAAAAGCAAATCGAAAAAATCTTCTCCAGCATGATGGCGCATAAGTTGGATTATGCCGACCTGTATTTTCAATACAGCCGCGCCGAAAGCTGGTCCCTGGAAGAAGGCATCGTCAAATCCGGCAGCTTCAATATCGACCAAGGCGTCGGCGTACGTGCCGTAAGTGGAGAGAAGACCGCATTCGCCTATTCCGACGACATCAGCATGAACGCGCTGGAAAGTGCAGCGAGTGCCACGCGGGAGATTGCGCGTCAGGGCGGAAGCCAGTCCGTGCCGATACTGCGTCAAGGCTCCCGGCGAGACATCTACCTGCCGCACGACCCCATTGCCAGCCTTAAAGACGCAGACAAAGTCGCCATGCTTGAGCGTGTTGAAAGCTACGCCCGTGCGCTTGATCCACGCGTAGTGCAAGTCATGGCAGGGTTAGCCGGTGAAAATGAAGTGGTGATGGTGGCACGCAATGACGGCCTGATGAACGCAGACATCCGCCCACTAGTGCGCCTGTCCGTCACCGTGATTATGGAAAGCAACGGTCGCCGTGAAGTCGGCTCGGCAGGCGGGGGGGGGCGCTTCGGCTATGACTATTTTGACGATGCCATGCTGCATCAATATGCCACACAAGCCGTGCATCAAGCTGTGACTAATCTGGACGCCGCTCCTGCCCCCGCTGGCAACATGACCGTCGTGCTAGGCAGTGGCTGGCCGGGAATCTTATTACACGAAGCAATCGGCCACGGGTTGGAAGGAGACTTTAACCGCAAAGGTAGCTCAGCATTTTCCGGTAGAGTCGGCGAGCGCGTCGCAGCTGAAGGCGTGACCGTCGTTGATGACGGCACGATCGACAATCGTCGCGGCTCATTGCAGATGGACGACGAAGGTAACCCTACCCAATGCACCACCCTGATTGAAAACGGCATCCTCAAAGGATATTTACAAGACAGCCTCAACGCAAGATTGATGGGTGTGCCAATCACCGGCAACGCCCGACGCGAATCTTTCTCACACCTGCCCATGCCGCGCATGACCAACACCTACATGCTGAATGGCAACAAAGACCCGAAGGAAATCATCGCCTCCGTTAAAAACGGACTCTATGCAGTCAACTTCGGTGGCGGTCAGGTAGATATTACCAGCGGAAAATTCGTGTTCTCAACTTCAGAAGCCTACATGATAGAAGAAGGCAAAATCACCCATCCGGTCAAAGGCGCAACGCTGATAGGTAACGGGCCAGACGTGCTGACACGCATTTCAATGATAGGGAATGATATGTCGCTTGATCCAGGTGTTGGCACCTGTGGTAAAGAAGGTCAAAGCGTACCGGTGGGAGTAGGGCAGCCTACCGTAAAAATAGACGGCCTAACGGTGGGCGGTACAGCATAGCGTCTTCATATACATAGCATGTTCAACCGCATAGCGGCGAACTGACAGATCGTGTCATTAGATGCAACGCATAAATGCAGCATCTAATGTCGATATGAATACGTCTTTCTCCGGAAAATCTCAGAGATCGCATCTGCAACATCCTCATGCGAACTATGCTGAGGTGAGGCGAATGAATCGACATCACTATCATCTGGCGAAACATGCTCCAGTTGCTCCGACACCATCATATCCACAGCAGGGTTCCAGCCTGACTGTGAAATCTCTTCATCATATTCAGTTTCCAGATCATTCTGATCAATTTCAAAACTGCCCATGTCCATTGTGATAATCATGACGCACCTCCAAATGGTTGTACTGATAATCCAGCAGCTCAATAAACTTGCTGTGCAATGTAATCAGCATATAGCATGCCATTGCAGGAAAAAATGCCATAAGTTATGGTGATTCAATGGGTTGATGGTGTTGGCGAACCTTTGAAGGTGACAAAAAATTGCTGAAAATTCATAGAATCTGACGAAAATTGGTCTCATAAAAGAGAGTGCTCTTGGTCAGAGTTTAGTTTATCAGGCTAAGAACAGGGAAACTTGGAAGCAAACTTACTGATCCACTCATTTGCCGCTTCTTCTGAAGATAGGAGGCGTCCTTCGCTGCGATGAACTGCTTTTTTGTAATTCTCGATATGGCAAACCTGTTCAACCATACGCGCCATAAAGGCATCATCTTGATCCAGAAACTCAACTCCCAGTTCGAACTGTCCTTCACGCGGCTTACACCAGATAACACGTGCCTCAGCCTCAAAAGGAGGGCGTACGAACGGGATTTTTATTCCCACCAGTTCTCCCGGTGGAAATGCCTGATTACAACGGAATGCCAACCCCTTGATGCTTAGATTCAAGGTGTGATGAGTTTTGTCGGGGGCAGGGCTAGGCTGGCTGTGTGTTTCAACCTCAATTGGAATATTCGCAGGATGCCGAAAAAATCGCGTCATCAGATGGGCATTTAATCAGTAGCAGAGTGCATCATAAGGTAATATCCACGCCAAGCAAGTAAGGATAATCCTGATTTTAAAAAGTTATTAGCAGTCAGCATAGAATAGTTCTCATGCAGCCATGATGCGCGTTGACAGTATCAATAGCATTCCCCTATGATTCACTATTAAATCGCTAACGACTTTCTTCAGAAAATCAGGCTTCTGTAAGTAGTTTACGCGCAATGCAATATAGAGGTCTTTCGATGTTTCAACTGCTGCGCTACTTTTCTATTGCGAGTTTTATCTCGATGGTAGTGGCGGCAATCTTTCTCGGTGTTGTTCACCGGATTTTCGAAGCAGACCACCTCACCAAATTCGGCGAAAGCCACAACATTGCGCTGACGAGAACATTTGCCAATGTCTTCTGGCCGAATTATCGTGATTTCGCACAGAAGGCAGGAGCCTTGGATACTGCTGAGCTGAAGCGGCATCCAGACTATGTCAGCCTTGATCGAGTCGTGCATGGTGCGATGCGAGACACCACTACGGTGAAGGTCAAGATTATTGATCTAAACGGGCGCATCATCTATTCATCAGAAAGTATAGAGGTCGGGGCGGACTACAGTGCTGACCCGGGGTTTATAACGGCCCGACAAGGGTTGGTATTCACCGAGGCTGGTCATGTAGATAACTTAAATGCGATTGATGGCAAGCTCGCTAATCGCGATGTGCTGTCAAGTTACGTCGCATTGAGGGCGGGTGATGACGAACCCATAGAGGGCATCCTCGAGATTTATACGGATATCACAGATGCGCTTGCCGATGATCTGCATCAGCAGCATTTGGTGACCGTCAGTGTGGTGGGCGTGCTGATAGCACTGTACGGCATTCTGTTCTTTATCGTCAGGCATGCTGATCGGGTGATTATCCGGCAACGTATTGAGCAGCATAATACGGAATCGCGTCTGTTGAAGGCAAAGACGCATGATGCATTGACAGATCTGCCCAACCGTATGCTGCTGCTGGATCGCCTCAAGCAATTGCTTGTGGCGACGGAGCGACATGACAGAATGTTGGCGGTGGCCTATATCGATCTGGATAACTTCAAAAATGTAAACAGTTCGATGGGGCACGAGGCAGGCGATGAAGTACTGAAGATCCTTTCGAAGCGATTGGTCGTTTGTTTACGCGAAGGCGACACCATTGCGCGTATAGCCGGTGATGACTTCGTAGTGAGTCTGCCTGATATCCGTTCAAGCGTGAATCTGTTCCAAGTAGCAAAGAAAATGCTGAATGCGATCACGTTGCCAATTGAGCTGGATGGGCATGAGCTGCACCTGACCGCCAGTATTGGTATCGCGCTTTCTCCTGAGCATGGCAAAGATGCCGAAACATTGGTACGTAACGCGAATATCGCGATGTATAACGCTAAAAATCTCGGCGGTAACAGACACCAGGTGTTTGTTGAAAAGATGAATGAGGAGGTTCAGCAGCAGGTGCAGTTGGAAGAGGAAATGTGGCGCGCACTGGGCAGCAACGACTTTGTATTGTATTACCAACCCGTTATCAATCTTACCACCGGACTCATCGTCGGGGCAGAAGCATTGCTGCGCTGGCCCAATAGTCACGGTGAGTGGATTGCACCGTCAGAGCTTATTCCCCTGTCTGAAAAGTGCGGCTTGATCTCACCGCTCAGCGAATGGGTGCTGACCGAAGCCTGTGCCCAGCTTCAGTCGTGGCACGAAAAAGGACATTTGTTGAATGATTTCACGATGGCGGTGAATCTGTCGGCACGCCATTTTGCCACTCCCGGTCTGGCAGCGATCATTTCAGACACGGTCGAGCAAACTGAGATCGATCCAAGATCGCTGCATCTGGATATTTCAGAAGCACTATTAACCGGAACCAACGAAGCCATAATATCCAATTTCGAGGGGATCAAGCGTACGGGCATCAAATTCTCATTGGATGATTTCGGCACTGGCTTTTCCAGTTTGGGTTATCTGAGAAACTACCCGATCGACCTGCTCAAGGTTGATCGCGAGTACATCAAAGGTTTGCCTGAGGACGCGGATCATGCCGCGATTGTTAACACCATCATCGCAATGGCGAACAGCCTCAATTTAACAGTGGTCGCAAAGGGCGTTGAGTCTGACGCGCAAATTGCTTTCTTGAAGGAAAGTGGCTGCCACCATGCACAGGGATTCTTGTTTAGTAAACCGTTGCCGGCGGATGAGTTTTTAGCACTGGTACTTGAGCATCGTGACATGCGTCTTACTCAGTCCGTGATCCGATTCAATGAGGGTGAAGCGTCGGATTCCACCGCAAGCTTCATACCGGAATCCAAAAAAGAAACTAAAGCCAAGCCCAAGACCTCGAGCAAGGTAAAGCCGAAAGCTAAATCTAAAGCCAAACCCAAAGCTGATAGGGCACCAGAGGACGACCTACTTAGTTAAGGTGTAAGCGGTGTGCCACGTTTCGTGCGTATGCATTAAAATGATGCATTCGGCTGTCTTTACCTGCCTCTAATCAACATTATCTATATTGCTCATGAATCTCATCATTCAAGCTGTTCAAGCCATTGCTCCAAATCATCTTGACCATATCGCCAAGCTGTCGCAAAGCACGCATACCGAGCAGGTTTCCGACACGGTATATCGTTTGGCCAATGCGAACCCTCATGCTCAGATCGCGCCTTATTGTCTGGAGCACCAATTAGACTTCGGCTTTGTACCTGCGGGTCGGTCATTAAGTGATTTTGGCATGCTGGTGATGGATATGGATTCGACGCTGATCTCCATCGAATGCATAGACGAGATTGCCGATATGCAGGGTTTAAAGCTGCAAGTGGCTGCCATCACCGAGTCTGCGATGCGTGGCGAGATCGATTTCGCCGAGAGTCTGCGCCGCAGAGTGGCATTGCTGGCAGGGCTGGAAGAGCAGGCCTTGCTGCGTGTTTATGATGAGCGCCTGAAGCTTAATCCGGGTGCTGAGTTTATGTTGAGCAAGCTACAGGCGCTGGGCATCAAAACACTGCTGGTTTCCGGCGGTTTTATGTTCTTTACCGAGCGCCTTAAGGCGAGGTTAGGCTTGGACTACACCTACGCGAATAACCTGGAAATTATAGACGGCAAGCTGACCGGCAAGGTGCTGGGTGATGTTTTTGACGCCCAGAGCAAAGCGGACTGCCTGACCAGCATAAGTCAGGAGATGAACCTGTCGACAGATCAGGTGATCTCGATGGGCGACGGCGCGAATGACCTGAAGATGATGGCGGTGGCAGGGGTGAGCATTGCGTATCACGCTAAGCCGGTGGTCAGAGAGCAGGCTAGCTACGCGCTTAATTTTGTCGGATTGGATGGTTTGGTCAATCTATTGGCAGGGTAAGCTTCTGGCAGGGCAAGCATCCTGCTGGCTATTAAGCCTACATCTGGAAGGGTCAACCTACTTCAGGTTGGCTCAACTTTCATCTAGCAGTCCCAACATCCATTCCTAAGCATCAACCCCGGCAAGTCTGATTTTTTATTCAACCAGATAAATCAGTATGCCGATTCAGCTCGAAAATGAAATGAGCAACTCAGCAAATTATATGCCCCTGTTTGCCAGCCTTAGCCTAACCATATGGTGAATATAGTTAAAAAATATCGGTCAATATTTCACTTGCAATACTCAAAGCTAGTCCTACAATTAGTGTGTATCCAAAGATTAAATAAATACATTAAAACATAATAAATACATAAAGATAGAGTTTTAATTTAATGTTAATTCTATAAAAAATTCAGGGACAACCCACCGTGTTAGAAACCGAAAAGAACGCTACCCCCAGCTCAGTTGCTACTCAGAAAATCCTTTCCAAACTCACTGGACAATCAGATGACAATGCAAACAAAGGCGTTGCCATGACGCAAGAGATCAGCACCGAAGTGCTACTGGAAAAATATGCCGAGCCGGACGAAACATCGCTTCAGGATGTGCGCCGCAGAGTGGCTCGCGGTTTGGCTCAGGCGGAGCAAGAAGATCAGCGTGCGCATTGGGAGCAGGTGTTTTTTGACGCGCAGGAAAACGGCTTCGTACCTGCCGGGCGCATCAATTCTGCGGCGGGATTGAAGATACAAGCTACGCTGATCAACTGCTTTGTACAGCCAGTAGGTGATGCCATCTCAGGTATCGCAGACGATGGCAGGCCGGGCATCTACGACGCATTGCAACAAGCTGCTGAGACCATGCGGCGCGGCGGCGGTGTCGGCTATGACTTCTCGACCATTCGTCCCGAAGGTGCACATGTCAAAGGGACGAATTCGCGTGCCAGTGGGCCGCTCTCCTACATGCGCGTATTCGACCGCTCATGCGAAACAGTAGAATCTGCCGGTGCGCGACGCGGCGCTCAGATGGGCGTGCTGCGCTGCGATCATCCCGACATTGAAAAATTCATCTGCGCTAAAGATCAGGGCGACCTGCGTAACTTCAACATCTCAGTCGGTGTCACCGATGCGCTGATGCAAGCGGTTGAAAACGATCAGGAATTCGAACTGGTACATGTGGCTGTGCCTTCCGCCGCGATTATGGAGCAGGGCGCTACGCAGCGCGAAGACGGCAAATGGGTATATCGCAAGGTGCAGGCTGCTGATCTATGGAAACAGATCATCGAAAGCACTTACGACCATGCAGAGCCGGGTGTGCTGTTCGTTGACCTGATGAATCGCGATAACAACCTGTCATATTGTGAAGTGATCGAGGCGACCAATCCCTGTGCGGAGCAGCCACTGCCGCCTTATGGTTGCTGCTGTCTGGGGTCGATCAACCTGACCTGCATGGTGAAAAATCCATTCTCACAACACGCCGGATTTGACTACGAACCATTCAAACAAGTGGTGCGCACTGCGGTGCGTATGCTGGACAACGTGCTGGATGTCACAGTATGGCCGCTACCCGAACAAAATCAGGAAGCCCAGAACAAACGCCGCGTAGGACTCGGCTACACCGGGTTGGGAGATGCGTTGACCATGCTGGGTCTGCGTTACGACACGGATGAGGCACGCGGTTTTGCCGCTGATATCACACGCATCATGCGTGACGAAGCCTATCTCGCTTCAATTGATCTGGCGCAAGAGCGAGGCGCGTTTCCGCTGCTGGATACGGAGCAATATCTGGCTGCACCCCGTTTTGCTTCACGTTTGCCGGACGAGATCAAGGACAAGATTCGTCAGCACGGCTTGCGCAACAGTCACCTGTTATCCATTGCGCCCACCGGCACGATCTCACTGGCCTTTGCCGACAATGCATCCAACGGCATCGAGCCGCCGTTCTCGTGGTTTTACACCCGCAAAAAGCGCATGATGGACGGCACCACTAAAGACTATCAGGTCGAAGACCATGCCTGGCGGTTATTCAAACAGCAAGGCGGAGATGTAGACAAGCTGCCGCCTGCTTTCGTTACCGCGTTAGAGATATCAGCCATTGACCATATGAAAATGGTTGCGGCGGTCGCACCTTATATCGACACCTCGATCAGCAAGACGGTCAACGTACCCGCTGACTATCCCTACGAAGATTTCAAAGACCTGTACACCGAAGCATGGAAAGCAGGGCTGAAAGGCTTGGCAACCTATCGCCCCAATAGCGTACTGGGCTCGGTATTGTCCGTCACAGCAGAAAAGAAAGAAGAACAGCCGCAAGATTTCGTATTCGATCAGGACAGACGCCTCGTGCTTGAGGCCACGCCCAAGCCGGCACTGGCTTCATTGCGCTGGCCGGGTCGCCCGGAATTGACGGCGGGTAGTGAAGGCTGGGTATCGCAAGTGGTGAAGCACCCGCTGGGCAGCTTCGTCGCATTCGTGTCGCATACTGCCAATGGCTGCAACCATCCATTCGAAGTCTGGGTGAACGGCTCCGAACAACCGCGCGGGCTAGGCGCATTAGCAAAATCACTGTCGATGGATATGCGCACACAAGACCCGGTGTGGATACGTATGAAGCTGGAAATGCTGATGAAAACGGCGGGAGACGACGCATTTGAAATGCCGATGCCACCCGATGGAGAAACAAGGCTGATGCCGAGCTTGGTCGCGGCATTCGCCCATCTGTTGAAATATCGCATCGAACAACTCGGCGCACTCGAAGTCAACGACGGCGTAACCACACCGATGATGGACGCACTGTTCGCCAAGAAAGAACCCAAGACCAGCACAGACGGCACCATGAGCTGGACGGTCGATATCGCCAACGCGGGCAGTGGTGACGACTTCGTGCTGGGGCTGAAAGAACTGGTATTACCAGACGGACAACGCCGCCCATACTCGATGTGGCTGTCGGGAGTCTATCCACGCGCATTGGACGGGCTATGCAAAGTGCTCAGCCTGGACATGCGTGTGATCGACCCCGCCTGGATCAGCATGAAACTACGCAAGCTGCTCAACTTTGGCGAACCGCTGGGTGACTTCATGGCGCGCGTGCCGGGCAGCATCAAGATGGAAAGCTATCCCTCCACTGTTTCTTATGTCGCCAAACTCATCATCCATCGCTACTCGATGCTCGGCATCCTCGACGAACACGGCTACCCCGTACAACAAATGGGCGTGCTAGAAATACCTGTGGGACAGATTAAACCGACCGGCATCAAACCAATCGCCGGTAAGCTCTGTAAAGAATGCGGCAACGCAACACTCATCAAAAAGGATGGTTGTGAGTTTTGTACTAGCTGCGGGGCGATTGGGGCTTGTGGGTAGGGGGTGATTCCTAGATCATATGGTTGTAGATCCTGTTTGATCAAAATAACGTAGAATCAATGGTGTCTAATCCTATCGATAATGTAGGTGATAACAAAATACTCGGATAAAGAGATCGTATGAAGTATTTTTGCATTCTAACGTTAACATTGATCATTTCAGGCTGTATGGTTGCGGCAAGCAAGCATCGACCTACTAGCTACTATGAGGGAGCTTCTTCATCAACGAAATCATTAGTTAATGATACTCTCAATGATTTAAGCGAGGAGTCAATTCAAAAGATATTGTCGTATCGCTTGGCACTACCCTCAAAAAATAGAATCGCGATTATAAATCTCTCTCAAGACAATTACTGGCAATACTATTCAAGTGACTTTGTGAGCTTGAATAAAGAGATATTGAATGGGTTTATTAATAACCTAAATGAATCACCAAGAATTTATGATGCCTCATTCTTGCCATCACTTATCCTTCCCAAATCTTATTCATTAGCTAACTTGCGAATGGCTGCGGCACGGTATCAAGCTGATGTGTTAATGACATACCAGACTAATTGTCAAAACTTTGAAGAGCGCAAGTTAATTGATCCTAATGTGATTAGAGCTTACTGTACGGTTGAAGTGATGGCTATTGATATAAGATCAGGCATCGTATCGTTTACAGCGGTTTCTACTAATGACTTTACCGCCAAAAAAGCGGACGAAGATGTTAACTTTCATGAAACTCGTAAAAAAGCAGAAATGAAAGCAATCAGTGCGGGGCTGACTGAAGTTTCATCTCTCATGCGCGAATTCATAGAAGGTATGCCGAAGCTAGGGGTGCGACAATAAAATTACTACAATGAGAAACAATGGAGAAATTAAAGGGCGGAGCCCTTTAATTCGCATATACCTTAGCCAGCGGGGTCAGATACCGTCTTGAAAAGCAAGCCCTGAATGACTGAAATTTGCATCAAATGGCTTACCCGAATTAATCACCCCGTAAATCAAATGCGCTAGCTTACGCATGACAGCACCCACTACCGCCTTAGGTGCCAGACCCGTACCGCTCAAACGATCACCAAACACCTTTAGTGTCGGATTATGTCGCCTTGCAACCAGCCCAGGCATATACAAAGCACGACGTAATTCACTACGACCTGTACGGCTCAACATTGTTCTACCTTTAACAGAAGTGCCCGATAAGCGTTGTCTGGGCGTCACACCGATGAATGCCGCCGATGATTTGGCGTTGCTAAACCGCCGCACATCTCCCGCATACGCCAATACCTTGGCAACCGTAGTGTGACCGATGCTGGGAATACTGCCGAGTAAGTTGGCATCGTGTCTGAGGCAGGGGTGATTATCGATGTGGTCTTTGATGTTGCGCTCAAGTCCCTTGATCTGCTTGTCGAGCCAATCCAGATGAATTTGAACATCTTGCACCAGATGTGTTTGACCACTGGCCTGATGTGCTTCCATGCGGTTACTTTCTTGCTGATGCATATCCTTGAGTGCTTGCTGACGATCTACCCAGCCGCGTAGCTCACGCCATTCAACAGGTGGGGGTATCAATAAGCTGGGGCGCATGGCAATACAGAATCGTGCTTGTAATGCGGCATCGGTTCTGTCTGTTCTGTTACGCGCAAGCTCACTTTGTGCAAAGACTTTGATCAGAGCCGGATTGACGGCGCTGACTGACCAACCCGCTGCGACAAGGTGGGTTGCCAATGTTTCGCTGTAAGGCCCGGTGGCTTCCATGCATAGATGGGTTTGCTCGGGGAGCACGCCACGATTCATGAGCCAGCTCACAAAAGCTTGATGGCCTGATGGTGTGTTATTGAATACTTTGCTTTTGGTTTTGTTGTTGATGTGTAGTGCTATGTCGATTTTGCGTTTGGCAACATCAATGCCAACCGCACAGGCAATTTCGTTCATCGTTCGTCCCTTCCTCGTATGCAGGTTCCGCTGAGAGCAGCTGACCCAAGTTACCGTTCGGTTTGATTGAACAATAAATGAACCGCAGCACCTATCTGACCCACAGGGTATGCACCTAATGTCTTACCGATGTCTTGCGGTTCAGCCTGATCAACACTTATATTGCACTGTGTTTTACTGGCTACGTCAATATACGAGGTCTTGCAATCATACATTTCATCATAAACAGCCCTTGGAAAGGTAAATCATGACAATAGAATGCCCTACAGACTATGGACCCTTGTCTGGCCTGATTGGAACGTGGCAAGGAGACAAAGGTTTAGATAGAGCACCGGAACCTGATGGAGCTGAAGAAAATCCTTATTACGAAACAATAACCTTTGAGGCAGTCGGGGATGTTGTCAACGCAGAATCTCAAACATTAGCGGCTGTTCGCTATCACCAAACTGTGAGTCGAAAAAAGAATGGTGAGGTTTTTCATGACGAAACAGGATATTGGATGTGGGATGCTAAAGAAAGAATAGTGATGCACTCAATAGCTATTCCAAGAGGTGTTTGCCTACTTGCTGGCGCTAAGTACATTCATGAAAATGACCCACATGGTGTGGTTACCTTAAATGTTGCTGCAAAGCTTGGAGACCCAGATTGGGGAATTATTCAATCTCCTTTTATGCGTGATAATGCTCGCACTATTGAGTTTCAGCATAATATTACTTTCAACGAGGACAGTCTTTCCTATACGGAAACTACAACGCTTGAAATATATGGAAAAACCTTTGCACATACTGACAAGAATGCGCTGGATATGGCTTTAATTGATGTAAGTGCCAAATCCGAGCAGATAAACAACAATTAAGATTGCTTCAGTTCGGATAGGATAGGAACAGCCCGGATAGTCCCACTATAAATATTTCTGGTCATTTTGAAATGGAGAAATATTATGTCGCAGTGTGTTTTGCAATGCTATCAAGTCCGTAATGCAGCAATTATTTATAAGACTGTTTGCGGTTTGAATTTTCGGGCAAACACACCTATAGTTTGATTATTGGATATGGACAGGAGCGTGTGATGAAATTTCTGAAGATCATTTTACTGAGCCTGCTGATCGGTATGGGTGTGGGTATGTGGCTGGGAGTCAATATCGGCCGAGAGGTGCCGCTCTATTCCAATCCGTTTGATACCGATTCACTGAACCAGAAGTTCAAAAAAGCGACCAGCGAGACGCTAGACAAGGGCGGACAGGCGCTGGAAAAGACCGGTCAGGCACTTGAAAAAACTGGCCAGGCGATGCAGGATAAGTTGGATAAGTAGCAAAATCCATATTTTTCTTATATATACAATTAGTTGTAATGTCATTCTTGAGCAAAGCGATGCTGTGGATAACATTGCCCGGAAATAGCGTGCGCAGTAGGAGCATCAAGAGGCTCTAATGTATAATGCGCGCCTTTGAAAATTCCCCGATAAGGGATGTATGCCTCGCCATATATTCATTCGGTTGCTAACTGATTAAATACAGATGAAAAAGTATCTTATAACCGGCCTGCTGGTCTGGGTGCCACTGGGTATCACCATCTGGGTGCTGAATCTAATCATTGTGACGATGGATCAGACCCTGATACTGCTGCCACCTGAGTGGCGGCCTGATGCTTTGTTACCTTTTCATGTTCCCGGATTAGGCATTATTCTGACGATTGCGGCGATGTTCATTACCGGTCTGTTGATTCGCAACGTTTTCGGGCAGCGTCTGTGGGCATATGCTGAAAAAGCCATGCTGCATGTGCCCTTTGTCGGCAGCATCTACAAGGGCGTTAAGCAGGTCAGCGATACATTGTTATCAGGGCAGGGCAACTCGTTCCGCAAGGTTTTGCTGGTGCGATATCCCCATCCGAATGCTTGGGCGCTGGCTTTTCAGACTAATGTGCCTGGCGAGGTGAGCGACCTGTTGGATGAAGAATATGTGGCGGTATTCATCCCCACCACACCCAGCCCGGTGAACGGCTTTTATTTTTACTTACGCAAGACCGATACCATAGAGATAGACATAACCGTGGATGTGGCGTTACGTACCATCGTTTCGATGGGCGTGGTGGCAACATCAGACGCCGCACTGGCGCAGGCAGAGATTGAATCTAAAACCTCTGATGCTCAAAGCGCTGAATCCCAACCTCCTAAGCAACCCTAACGATAGATTTATTTAAGAAGAAAGAAACATGCGAACTCATTATTGTGGACTACTCAACACCGACCAACTAGACCAGACTGTCACGATATGTGGCTGGGCTCATCGCCGCCGTGATCATGGCGGGGTGATTTTTATTGACCTTCGCGACCGCGATGGTGTGGCGCAGGTTGTATGCGATCCTGACCGTGAAGAGATGTTCCAGATTGCTGAGTCGGTGCGTAACGAATTCGTTTTGCGCATCACCGGAAAAGTGCGTCACCGTCCAGAGGGCACGACCAATAGTAACATTACCAGTGGCGAGATCGAGGTGTTATGCCATGAGATCGAGGTGTTGAATGCAGCAGTCACACCGCCTTTCATGCTGGATGATGAAAACCTGTCCGAGAATGTGCGCCTGACACACCGTGTGATCGACCTGCGCCGTCCTCAGATGCAAAAGAACATGATGCTGCGTTATCAAGTATCAATGGCGTTCCGCCGCTTTTTGGATAGTCGCGGTTTTATTGATATTGAGACCCCGATGCTGACCAAGTCTACGCCGGAAGGTGCTCGTGATTATCTGGTGCCTTCGCGGGTTCATCCGGGTGAGTTTTTCGCATTGCCGCAATCGCCACAGTTGTTCAAGCAATTGCTGATGGTGTCGGGTTTCGATCGCTATTACCAACTGACCAAGTGCTTCCGTGATGAAGATCTTCGTGCTGACCGTCAACCGGAGTTCACACAGGTCGATATTGAGACCTCATTCATGGGTGAAGCACAGATATCAGCCCTTATGGAAGAATTGATTATTAGCGTGTTCAAGGAAGTGTTGGAGGTTGAATTGCCTAGCCCATTCCCGCGCATTACTCACGAGGATGCGATGTCACGCTACGGCTCAGACAAGCCTGACTTACGTGTGACGCTGGAACTGACCGAAGTCACCGATGCTGTGAAGGATGTTGCTTTCAAGGTATTTGCCGGTGTGGCAAATTCAGACACAGGTCGTGTTGCTGCTTTACGTGTGCCGAACGGTGCTGCGTTTACCCGTGGCGAGATCGACGAGTACACCAAGTTTGTCGGTATCTATGGCGCAAAGGGATTGGCATATATCAAGGTCAACGACGTGACACAGTTGAACGATACTGGCTTGCAGTCGCCTATTGTGAAGAACATCCACGAAACAGCGTTGAAAACGATCGTCGAGCGCACAGGCGCACAGAACGGCGACATCATCTTCTTCGGTGCGGACAAGGCCAAGGTCGTCAACGATGCACTGGGCGCATTACGCAACAAGATCGGTCATGATAAAAATCACACTAATGGCAAAGCATGGGAGCCGGTGTGGGTAGTGGACTTCCCGATGTTCGAATATGACGACGACTCCAAGCGTTGGAATGCCTGCCATCATCCATTCACCGCCCCTAAAGACGAACATGTGGAATTGCTGGAGAGCGACCCGGGCAAGTGTTTGTCTAAGGCATATGATCTGGCCTTGAATGGCTGGGAGCTGGGCGGCGGTTCGGTACGTATTCATAAGGAAGAAATCCAGAGCAAAGTTTTCCGTGCGTTGAACATCGACGATGAAGAGGCGCAATTGAAATTCGGCTTCCTACTGGATGCGCTTCAATATGGTGCGCCACCACATGGCGGGCTGGCCTTTGGTCTGGATCGTATCGTCACGATGATGACAGGAGCAGAGTCTATCCGTGATGTGATCGCCTTCCCCAAGACACAGCGTGCACAATGTCAGTTGACGCAAGCACCGAGCGAGGTGGATGAAAAGCAACTCCGTGAATTGCACATTCGTCTCCGTAAGCAGGTTCAGGCGACTGTGGAAGTCGATAAGGAATAATCTAGTTGCAGATATTTAGCGCGCTCAATCGGATGGGCAAGGCCCTGGATATTTACCGCGCAGTACCGGCAATACTTCTGGCACTTGTTGTGTTGTCGGGATGCGGTGTACAGGCAACTCAACAATCCGAATTACCGATTGTTGCAGTGGTGGAGCTACCTGTAGAAGCGCGTAATACTTTGCGGATGATCAAGACGGGTGGCCCGTTTCCCTATGACCGTGACGGCGTAATTTTCAAAAACTACGAGAAAGCGCTACCGATACATCCAAAAGGCTATTATCGCGAGTACACGGTGAAAACGCCGGGATTGAGTCATCGCGGTGCAAAGCGTATTGTTTGCGGGCCATTGCCTGAGTGTTATTACACAGCGGATCATTACAAATCGTTCAAACGAATTCAGGAGCAGCCATGAACTTGCTGGCACAACAATTGTGTAACCCTGAGCTTTCAGGCAGCTATTCTTTGGATTGCAGCATAGATGAGCTTAATGCGGCTGTCGTATCAGCGGGTTTTGCAATCTTCGAAGTGGAGATGAAGGGTGTAAAGGGTAAGCAAAAGCTATTTAATGAGGTGGCACAAGCAGTCAATTTTCCGCCTGAGTTCGGCGCAAATTGGGATGCACTGGCTGATGCATTATGCGACCTTTCATGGTGTGCGGCGTCGGGCTATGTGTTGCTATTGAAAAACGTGAGTGAGACGTTCGGGTTGTCTGTGAATGACAGGGAGATCGCGCTAGATTTGCTCGCTGACACAGTGGTGTATTGGCGTCAGCGTAACAAATCATTCTGGATATTTTATTCCTAATGGTTTATTCCTAAACTATTATTCTTGGGCAATAGGATTCATAAGGCATGACACAATATAAACAGCCTGTTTCGGTGTTAGTGGTGATTCATTCTGCTGAGCTGGAAGTGCTGCTTTTAGAGCGTGCTGACCATCCGGGCTATTGGCAGTCTGTCACCGGAAGTTGCGAGCCGGATGAGATGTTTCGTGATGCAGCGATACGTGAAGTAAAAGAAGAGACAGGTCTGGATGCCGGGCGCTATGAGTTGTCAGATTGGCAGCAGCAGAATGAATATGAGATTTATCCGCATTGGCGTCATCGCTATGCACCGGGCGTGACACGTAACATTGAGCATGTATTTGGACTGCAGCTTCCGGGCGTGCTTCCGGTCAAGCTTGCGCCTCGTGAGCATTTGAATTATCAATGGTTGCCATATCAAGAGGCAGTGAAAAAGGTTTTTTCACCCAGCAACGCTGAAGCGATATTACGATTAGGCAAGGCCGAACATAATGATAAGGAAGCAATAAGATGAGTATGAATAATATCTATGTGAGAACCGAGTATGGCGATGCTTTGCTGGAAGAGCCAAACAACAGAATTTCAGGCGATGAGATGTTGTTGATTGCACTGGTTGACGGTCAGACAAGCTTGGAAGGCATCACCAGAAAAGTACCTCCCAGTGTGCGTGGAAAATTGGTGGGAATTTTTGCTAGATTGCTGTCTGAAAGCATCATTAAGGATGCAGGCGAGGCGTTGGCGGCTACCACGTCAGAAGATGTACATCAGGAAGAGAAGGCTGCAGGGCAAAGTGCTGGTGATGGAAGTCAGAAAGAATTGGAGAAGATACTCGTCAAGTTGGATGCCAACAAGGTCAGACAGCAGGAAATAGAAGTCGGCTTCGAGCAGTTGAAGATGCGGATTGCGGCCTATGTTGATACCACTTTGGCGCGATTTACAAAAATGCAAAATGTCATACAGGACAATGACACTGATTTGAACGCCAATCTGTCGGGTGATCTTGACGAAGCACAGGTAGATTTACAGGCTGTAGAAAAAGCGATGGCAGAGCAACAGAGTGCCATAGACCGAACTCTTAGACTGCGTGTATCTCCTCAATCACTTGATCAGCGTGAAAAAGAAAAGCTGGAAAAGGATGCCAAGGTTGCATCCTCTCATCCGCACTACAAAAAATTACGTGGGCTGGAGTTCTTCAGAGGATTTGCAAATGCTGAATTATTGCGCTTTCTGGAGATTGCCGAGTGGCAGATAGTAGAGCCCGGTGAGGCGGTCTTGAAAGAAGGTGATGTAGGAATGCCCTTTTTTATTATCGTGTCAGGAAGTGTGTCGATCCACAAAGGTGGTCACAAGATGGCCACTCTGGACAGGGGGGACTTCTTTGGTGAATTCGCATACCTATCAGGTGAGGAACCATTCAGAACAGCCCGAGTTGAGGCGGACTCGACTTGCGAATTCCTCAAGATCAACCCGCTTGATATCGAGTTTTCTCCTGTGCAGTTACGTTTGAATGTCGTCGAGGCTTTGTTACGTGGGCAAGTGAGAAGAACATTGGTTTCTTCTAAGCCTATGAGTAGCTTAACTGAGAATGACGATTCCGATAACCAAGGGTATTAACCGCTATGAATAGAGCTGAAACAATCAAGCTTGAATATGAGCACCCTGGGTGTGAGATATCCACCGCATGGGCAAAAGTACCACATGAGCCGGATTCGGCAGGCAAGCCAGAATTGATTGCACATATCAAACGTAAGCTGAATGAACTCGATGCCGTGTTGGTGGCACATTACTACGTGCATCCTGACTTGCAGGATCTTGCGGAAGAGACGGGTGGTATTGTTTCCGATTCACTCGACATGGCTAACTTCGGTCATCAACATCCGGCAAAGACCATTGTCGTCGCAGGTGTGCGTTTTATGGGCGAGACGGCGAAGATACTCAATCCGGAAAAGCGTGTACTAATGCCGGATTTGGAGGCGGAGTGCTCGCTTGATCTGGGTTGCCCTGCGGATGAGTTTTCGGCTTTTTGTGACGCACACCCCGATCGCACCGTAGTGGTGTATGCGAACACCAGCGCAGCAGTTAAGGCGCGAGCCGACTGGATGGTGACTAGTTCAATTGCATTGCCTGTGGTCAAACACCTTAAAGCGCAGGGTAAAAAAATTCTGTGGGCACCAGACCGTCATTTGGGTGACTATGTTCAGGAGCAGACCGGTGCTGATATGCTGATGTGGGAAGGTTCGTGCATCGTTCATGACGAGTACAAGTCCAAAGAACTGGCGGCATTGAAGGCAAAAAAGCCCGATGCCAAAGTTTTAGTGCATCCCGAGTCACCACGCGCAGTGGTCAAACTGGCAGATGTTGTGGGATCAACGACACAGCTTATTAAAGCTTCGCAATCACTGGATGCAACTGAATTCATTGTTGCCACCGACAATGGCATCCTGCACAAAATGCGTACGATGTCTCCCGAAAAAAGTTTCATTGAGGCACCTACTGCGGGTATTGGAGCAACCTGTAAAAGTTGCAGTCACTGCCCGTGGATGGCGATGAACGGATTGTTGAATCTGGCGGAAGCCTTAGATGCTGCGGACGGGTCTCAAAACGAGATACACGTCGATAGTGAAATTGCACAACAGGCAGTAGAACCGATCACAAAGATGCTGGACTTTGCCAAACAGATCAATCTGCCGACACGTGGAATAGGGAATGCCTGATTGATCGTTTAATCAGTTAAGCAGAAGCTGATGTGATCAGCCTTTTCCACCAGTGTGATTTATGATGTATTTAAGATCGAAATCTAGTATACGCGCTGCAAGCTTATCGATGATCAGACCTCTGGTAACGTAACGAATCTCGTTTACTTCATTCTGTGGGTCGGACTTGTCAGAATCGGGCTGTTCTTTCCTAACCAGTTTGCGAGCAGTTTCCAGATGTTTTCTTGCATTTTCGGCATCATTTTTTCGGTAAGCCTTGATTGCTTTTTGTATGGAGCGACGAATTTTCGAATGAAATGCACGATCAAGTAATTTGGTGGTTGTCCATTCCTTGATGTGATCCTGAAGCTGCTCTAATGCATTAACGGGATCGAAGGGGGTCTGTAGGATGATGGTCGGAACAGCCGCATTATCATTAGCATGATCGCTTTCCTCAATTTTAAGCAACTGATCTATGATTGATACGTCGGAATCTGGGTCATACTGGAGCATTGGGGATATAGAAGGATTACCTTCCATTTGGACAGATCCGATGCCGGGTAATGCGTGACTGTAAAATCCAAATCCGCCTAGCTTGACACCTGGTTTGATGCCATCTATTCCAATGCCCGTCACGTCATCTCTAAATGGATTCCATCCAATCCTGATCTCGTCTTCGTTATACATGCCAAACGTAATTGAGCCTTCCCAATCCGAAGGCGTGAATAAAGCTGCTGCATTTTCTTTCAGAATCGCTTCCGTTGTGGTGGAATCCATTCCATGTTTGATTTCAAAATTGCGGTCATCACGAGAGCCGATGATCTGACCAACCCGCTCAAAGATAACAAGTACGATATCCTGTTCGTTTTGTGGATCATTCGTAACCGCATAGCGATATGCGATTCTATCCTTCTCATCCAACCTGAATCGGGATTGCATGGAAGCAATCATTGGTGCGGGAGCTGTGAAACTGGAATCTGAAGAAGCTGAAGTTTCAATCCCCTGCGGCGCAGCATGTGCGATAGAAGAGGCACTCAAGATAGCCGCGTAGAGACCGATCTGAAGTTTTGAATGTATTTTCATTGATGAGCTTCCAGTATTTATGGATAGTAGACGCTTAGTAAACATATTTGTTCCCGAATCCAGATACTAACTTCGCATATATCATTGCCCTACGTCAACAGTCGGAAATAGGGTCTTTATACAGTCTGATACAAAAATATTACAGATATATGTCAGAAGACTTTAACAAAGGTCAAGCATATGTATCCAAAAACAGGTTGTGATTAAGTAGAATGGGACATCATGCAAGCTTTGAAGATCGCCAGCTACAATATCCATAAGGGATTTTCCTATTTTAATCGTCGTTTCGTGCTGCATGAATTACGGGACCGGGTCAGGGAGTTGGATGCGGATATTGTATTTTTACAGGAAGTGCAGGGCGGGCATGCACACCATGTACATCGCTTCCATAATTATCCGGAAGGCTCTCAGCATGAATTTATTGCGGATCAAGTTTGGACACATCATGCTTATGGAAAAAATTCGGTATATGAGGCAGGGCATCACGGCAACGCGATTCTAAGCAGATTCCCCATCTTGCAATCGAAGAACACTGATGTTTCGGCACATAGCTTCGAGCAAAGAGGTTTGTTGCATTGCCAGTTGGAACTATCGGGAGAGAGTGTGCATTGTCTGTGTGTACATTTCGGGCTGCTGTCCAAATGGCGGAATTGGCAGCTGCGCGCATTGATTGAATTTGTGAATGATGCCATTCCGAAAGATGCACCATTAGTGATCGCAGGAGATTTTAACGATTGGCGCAACCAGCTTAGTCGTACGCTTGCCAGTGAACTGGATGTTCATGATGTATTCCACCTGAGAGGGGGGCGGTACGCACGCAGTTACCCTTCAAACTTTCCATTGTTCCAACTGGACCGTATCTACATCAGAGGTTTTAGTGTGTCACATAGTGAGGTTCATTTTGGTAGAGCATGGAATCGTCTTTCCGATCATGCTGCACTTTCAACACACTTGAAAAGATTGTGATACGCCAACATCTCATTTCAGGCAATACGCTTACCCTGTTAAAGAACGGTGAGATGTATTTCCCCATGCTCTGTGGTGACATCGATGCTGCCCGACGATTTATCTATATCGAGACATATATCTTCTCTGATGATGAAACCGGTCAATTGATTGCACAGGCTTTGAGTCGTGCGGCTGCACGTGACGTCAAGGTATTTCTTTTGCTTGATGGTTTTGGCTCTGCTGATTTGTCGAAAGATATTGTCGATGGGATGCGCATGGCAGGTGTGGAAATACAGTGGTTCAGGCGACAGACCTCTCTTTTTGCCCTGATGCCTATGAGGCGCAGCCGATTGCGTCGTATGCACCGAAAGCTTGTGGTGATCGACGGAAAGATAGCCTTCGCGGGCGGAATCAATATCATCAACGATATCCCTGATGAATTGCATGGAGAAGCGCCGAGGCTAGATTATGCGTTGAGGATAGAGGGCGAGCTTGCAGAAGAAACGCTGGGAGTGATGCAACATTTATGGAGGGCGGTTTCCCCAGCATCATTTCGAAATCGCAAAAAACAACCTGAATGGAAGACAGCCAACGCCAAGTTTCCTGAAAGGTCGTATGCCAAATTAGTATTACGGGACAATCTGCTCCACAGACGAGACATTGAGAGAACTTATCTGAAAGAAATTGCAAATGCAGAACAGGAGATTATCATAGCAAACGCATATTTTTTGCCGGGGCGCCTATTTCTGCGCGCTTTGGCGCATGCGGTCAAGCGTGGCGTGCGTGTCATTCTGCTGTTGCAGGGGCGAGTTGAATATCGGATTCAACATTATGCGACACTGGCGTTATATGAGAGATTAATACGCTCCGGTGTAGAGATATACGAATATCAAGCCAGCTATTTACATGCCAAGGTCGCTGCGATCGATGGAAACTGGGCAACTGTCGGTTCGTCCAATATCGATCCTTTTAGTATGTTATTGGCGCTTGAAGCGAACGTTGTCGTCAGAGATGAGCATTTAGTCGAAGAGCTGCGTACCAGCTTGCTTGACGCAGTGGAGCATGATGCAAATCGGGTTGAATTGGCAGATATCAGCGCTGCGCGATTAGTGCTCTCACGAGTTATATACGTGCTGATTCGTTCTGTAATTACGTTGTCAGATATACAAAGGCAGCCTTGATTAAAAGTTAATATTAGCGTGTCACTTGCTTGCATCGTTGTGTCTCATTGGATTTATCGATTCGATCAATTAAAGTTTGTGTGGTGTCCTTTAATCCTGTCCTACAGGATATAATATGCCTTGAATTTAATTTCTTCATATATGCGTCCCTCAAATACCCCCCCACTGAAGAACACCAACCGATCTGACTGGCAGACTCTACGTTCCTTGATTCCATACCTGATGGAATTCAAGTGGCGGGTGGTCATTGCAATGAGTTTGCTGGTTTGTTCCAAGCTTGCCAATGTTTCCGTTCCGTTAATGCTTAAGGGCATTATAGATTCGCTGGATAAGACACAGGCTGTTTTGGTCGTACCAGTGTTTTTCGTTCTAGCTTATGGGCTGTTGCGCTTACTCAGCACATTGTTTGGAGAGCTACGTGACGGTGTATTCGCCAAAGTTACACAACGTGCCATCCGACGTGTTGCATTGGAAGTATTTGAGCATTTACATAGCTTGAGTCTGCGTTTCCATCTGGATAGGCAGACAGGCGGGGTTTCTCGAGACATAGAGCGCGGTACACGTGGGATAGGCTTCTTGCTTAATTTCACCCTGTTCAACATCCTGCCGACCCTGTTGGAAATCGGGCTGGTCGCAATTATCTTGCTGTCCAAATACGAGGCGAAGTTCGCGCTGATTACCTTTGTCACATTAGTGATTTACATCGGCTTCACTCTGTTTATCACTGAATGGCGTATGGTGGTAAGACGCAAGATGAACGACCTAGATTCCAAGGCCAACACCAAGGCGATCGATAGTTTACTGAACTACGAGACAGTCAAATATTTCGGTAATGAAAGATATGAAGCAAATCGCTATGACAACAGCATGGAGCGCTGGGAAACTGCTGCGGTAAAGAACCAGACTTCATTGGCATGGTTGAACGCAGGGCAGAGCACTATCATTGCGATAGGTATTACGATACTGATGATGATGGCCTCTAAGGAGGTTGTGGAAGGCAGAATGACGGTGGGTGACTTGGTATTGATCAATGCTTTCCTAATCCAATTGTATATGCCGCTGCACTTTCTCGGATTCGTCTATCGCGAGATTCGTCATGCACTGGCGGACATGGAAAAAATGTTCAGTTTGCTGGGCGAAAATCGTGAAGTGGCGGATACGCCTGAAGCGACTCAATTGATGGTGGACAGTGGTGCAGTACGTTTTGAACAGGTCAACTTCGGTTATGAGGCTGATAGAAATATCTTATTCGATGTCAGTTTCGATATTCCGGCAGGGCACAAGGTTGCAGTAGTCGGCTCTAGCGGGGCGGGTAAATCCACGCTTTCGAGGCTGCTGTTCCGTTTTTATGACATCAATCAGGGCAGCATCAAGATTAACGGGCAGGACATCCGTGGTGTGACGCAAACCAGTCTTCGTGCAGCCATCGGTATCGTGCCTCAGGATACAGTGCTGTTCAATGACACCATCTATTACAACATCGCCTACGGGCAGCCTGATGCATCCCGTGATGAAGTCATAGCCGCCGCTAAGGCAGCGCATATCCATACGTTTATAGAATCGCTGCCGCAGGGATATGACAGCATGGTGGGTGAGCGAGGACTGAAACTATCGGGCGGAGAAAAGCAGCGGGTCGCAATTGCACGCGCTATCCTTAAAAACCCGGCCATTCTGATTTTTGATGAGGCAACTTCTGCGCTTGACTCTAAATCGGAGCGGGCAATTCAAGCAGAGCTTCAGACAGTTTCGAAAAATCGCACCACTTTGGTGATTGCACACCGTTTATCTACCGTAGTTGATGCCGACCAGATACTGGTGATGGATGACGGTCATATCGTTGAACGCGGAACACACCGTGAGTTATTGGCACAAAACAAGGTCTATTCACAGATGTGGAATCTTCAGAAACAAGAAGAACTCATGTCGCCTGATGATTGATTTATATTGGTTTTCAGGTATGCTTGCCTCGACAGGTCGGTTGCTTGGGGAAGTAAAATTGATAAAAAAACGATTGCAGGTAGGTATTTTGCTTGGCTTGATGCTGGGTATTCAGGGCGCGTCAGCAGAGCAGGGGCGCAGTCTCCGGGGTGTTGCCAAAGTAACGCCGGTCAAGCTTTCGCGTAACGTTCCTGCCCCGCACATCCGTTCGCACTATGCGATGATCTTCGATGAGCGCACGCAAAGCCCACTGTATTATAAGAATGCAGACAAGGTTACACCGATCGCCTCCATCACCAAGCTGATGACGGCAATCGTCACACTTGATGCGATGCTGCCGATGGATGAGGAAGTGGCGGTCGAAGCGGATGGTTTGAACAAGATCAAAAGAGCCAAGTCGAAATTAAAGGTAGGTATGATGCTTACCCGTGAAGAGTTGCTGCAATTGTCTTTGATGGCTTCTGCAAACCGTGCAGCTTCTGCATTGGCCAGAAGCTATCCGGGGGGGCAGCTTGCATTTGTTAAAGCAATGAATGAAAAGGCGAAGGAGCTGGGTATGCTTAATACGCGCTTCGTCGATCCAGTAGGACTCAGCAGTGAGAATGTATCTACAGCCAGAGATCTGGTCAAGCTGGTTTCGAAAGCCAATGGATATACCTTGATACAAAAATACACTACGTCCGCATCACATTCAGTAGATGGCATAGAGGGGCGTAAGATGCGCTTCGGGAATACCAACCCCTTGGTCAAAAGTTCTTCTTGGGATATTCGTCTGAGCAAGACAGGCTTCATTAGCGAGGCGGGACTTTGTCTTGTGATGGAAGCGAAGATTAACAATCGTCCGATGATTATCGTACTCCTCAACTCCTGGGGTAAGTGGACACGTATTGGCGATGCCAACCGCATCAAGAGATGGGTGGAACGTGCGGTTACCCACGGGGTCTAGCCAGCAGTTATACATTTGCATGATGGATGATTGGAGTCTGAGACAAAGAATTAAAGGATAAGTATGTATGAGCTGGTGATATTAGCGGTACTTGTCACTGTCATTGTGCTGAGCATCCGGGGTGGGAAAAAACGTCTCGATGCACCGATCATCATCCATCTCCCCAATCAATATCACATCACCTTAGACCCTCGTCTTGAGCACGCCGAGCCCCTCTTAAAAAACATAGCTGAGCATTTCAGGACATCACATACATCTCAAACTCATATCACAACGCAGTTCTTTGAGGTTGGTGATCGAACTGGTTCTGCTGGGAACCATGTGAATTACTGGATGGCCATTGCTTGGCGTAACGGGACGTTATTTTTTCAGGCCATTAGCGGTGAGTACGATATGGCAGAAGAAAACTTACAGAAGCTACGTGAATATTCCAATGCGGTATTGGTGAACCATCCTCCCGGAGAAACGCTGGATCACGCCGGTGGAGATCATTTGCGGAGCGTTGTTGATGCAATCGCAAATCAGTCTAATATTTCAGTCAAGGAATATAGATGAAGCGCGCGGCGTTTAAATTGCATGATAAGTTAAGCATGAAAGGGCTGTTTGCACGGAATGGCTAGGTGCGGTCTTCGATATAGTCAATAACCCAAAGCTAGGCCGGTTCCCCGCCGTGTATCATTTGCACCATAGTAGCGATTTTCCCCAATTGGTTTTCCGTTCAATGAAGGTGCACCCACCAGTATCGCAGCAACATGGTTAGCACCTTGAGGTTTGCCGAATTTTTGCCCCCATTCCTCAAGTGTCTTACGGGTTTCGGGGCTGATCGTATCGGGTTCAAGATTGGTTAAGTCCGGCAGCCATTGCTGGTGAAAACGCGGTGCATCCAACGCCTGCTGGATGTCCATGCCGTAGTCGATCACATTGATAATCGTGAGTAACACCACCGTGATGATGCGACTGCCACCCGGTGTGCCGACCACCATGACAGGCTTACCATCTTTCGTCACAATGGTAGGGCTCATAGAGCTTAGCGGACGTTTGCCGGGGGCGATTACATTTGCTTCACCCTGTATCAGACCATAGAGATTAGCCACACCCACCTTAGCTGTGAAATCATCCATTTCATTATTTAACAACACACCTGTTCCAGGGACAGTTATACGTGTGCCGAACCAGCCATTCAGGGTATAAGTAACTGATACTGCATTGCCCCACTGATCAATGATCGAATAATGTGTAGTGTTCGTACCTTCATGTGGCGCGACTCCGGGTTTGATGCTTTGCGAGACGCCCGCCTTGTCAGGAGAAATAACAGCACGTATTTGTGCCGCATAATCTTTTGAAAGTAGCCGATCCAGCGGATTATTCACAAAATCAGGGTCTCCTAGGTAGCTGTTGCGGTCAACATAGGCATGGCGCATCGCTTCAATCTGATATTGCATCGCCTGTGCCGAACGATAACCAAGATCTTTCAAAGGATAGCCTTCGAGAATATTCAGCATCTCGCAAAGCGTAGTACCACCCGAGCTAGGCGGTGGGGCGGAGACAATGCCGTAGCCACGATAGCTGCACTCGACTGGTTTGAGTTCGCGAGAGTTGTACTGGTCAAGATCAGCTTGAGTAATGATGCCGCCGCCAGCTTTACTGCCGGAGACGATTGCATCGCCCACTGTCCCTTTGTAGAAACCATCCGTGCCATGTTTACTGATTTTCTTCAGTGTACGTGCCAGATCATGCTGCATTAATTTCTGCCCGGCCTTGAATGGCTCACCGCGATCCAGAAAAATAGCTGCCGATGCCGGGTCTTTTCTGAAATCATCCGTCGCGGTCGCCAGCATTTTGATGTCGCCTTGTTCAAGCACGTAGCCTTCTTGTGCATACTTGATTGCAGGAGCGAGCAGGGAAGCACGCTCCATCGTGCCGTACTGTTCACGCGCTGCTTCTAAGCCTGACACTGTGCCGGGTACACCCACCGCAAGATAGCCACGTGTGCTCAAGCCTTTCACCACATTGCCGTCGTTATCGAGGTACATATCCCGCGTAGAAGCAAGGGGTGCTTTTTCGCGAAAATCGAGAAATGTCTTACGACCGTCAGCCAGCTGTATGGTCATGAAACCGCCGCCGCCAAGATTGCCTGCTGCGGGATAAACAACTGCTAGGGAATATCCAATTGCCACGGCGGCGTCTACCGCATTGCCACCTGCTTTCAGTACATCCACGCCGACATGCGTAGCAAGGTGTTGAGCGGTTACCACCATGCCGTGTTTAGCTGCTACAGGTGCTTGTGAACCTGCTTGAGTGCTGAGAGGGACAAATGCGAGGATTGTTATATATAGAATTCTATTCATGGTAATTCATGATTAAGGGTGAAAAAGCTAGATTGAATATTTTTAAGCTTGCATGAATGATGAAATATATATTGATCTAGGAGATTTTAAATTAAAGCATGGTTAACTCTCTGTGAGTCTCTGTATGCATTTCTTTAATCAGTATTGATTGATGCAAGTATTAATCAATTAGGAAATTATCACACCTTGATTTGTGCTTTGCTTCCTAAAACCCATTACTATTTTCTAATTCGGAGCTTGCTTTATTTGACAACTTTTGTATCAATTACTCATCACGTTCGCAAATAAAGTCCTCGGAATTCTTCCCTGCCAATGCGGTATTCTTTGGTCAAAATGCAAAGAACTTCAACTGATAAGGGTGCTTCACTGCTTTGTGAATGATCTCTACCAACATAGTCATAGATTCGTGTGGGGATATTAATTAGCATTCAATATAATATTTGCTATATATTTTCCATATGCTTTTTGGGCTTCTACTGATGGATGGCGGTCTGCTTTCGAAACTGCAAATCTATCAATGCCATCAAAGTCGGAGAAATGAGATGGCATAATAACCTTGCTTTGCAATTTACTTTCATAAAAGTTGATTAATCTTTTTGTATATTTCGGTAGCGTGACTTTTTTATTTTTTATTTCATTTTCATTGGGCAATAAAATGAATAAAATTTTAATGTCACTTTTTTTAAAAAAGTCAGTTGCCGTTTCTAACTTGCTAGCATCAATATCTTTAGGGAATGTAACTACTGGTATATTCTTTGTGTTTTTAAAGCTGTAATAGTTACTCAATAGCCTTGGTAAATAAATAAAATTGAAACCCTTTATGTCATTGTATTGAGCTATAAGATTTTCACCTACAACATCTACATTTTTTTTCCCTTTCTGGCCTACACACCATTCGTATGTTGCTTTTGGGTTGATAAGATATTCATCGGTCCCGCAATTTGAATTTAGTTTCAGGCACCTGGGGGATTTTGCTATTCTTGAGCGCGTATAACCATGTTCGTCTTTCAAAGCATCTGCATACCACCATCCCCTTGAAAGGTCTGATCTACTGAACTGAATAACGACGATGTCTGGTTTATTTATAGCCTTGTTCTGAATAGTTTGGGATATATTTACTATCATGTGTGAGAGGCTGAAAGTTCCACCTGCAACGTTTAATACTGATACGCTGGGAATGACTTCTTGTAAATTCTGTTTTGTGTAGTCGACGATTGTTTTGCCTTCATTATTCCAATGTGAGAAAGAGGCTCCTGATACTAGTACCTTTAACTTGGCCTCCCTGAAGTCGGCAATCGTATCAATCCCCCTGAAACCATCTTTATTAGTAACTGATAGGTTTTTAATACAGTCTAATACCTCTCCTTTCTTATTTAAGTATGCGAAAGAAATTGAAGACAGTGGCTCGTATTTGACGCCTAAAGTTTTGTCATATATTCCATAGGAATTTGACGAAACGCGAATGACTGGTTGGTGATAATACATTTGCATGAATACTTCATAAATAAATGCAGCTGCTATTGTGGGAAAGCCCAAAAGCAATATCCATACAAACACAGTTTTCAATTGAAAAAATTTATTATACCTACTCATATTTCATCTTTAACGTATCCATCTCCGCCCCTGATTGCATTATTTAATCATGTTCACACGGCATGTGTGCATAAGTGATAACATGTTTTCAGCATTGATTCTCTGCAGACTCCTAACAGTATAAATACAGCACTTCCATGTTTATATAGGCCGTTCATATTGAATGTGCAGTACTATTTCAAGCTGTACGTTACCAACATTTTTTTCAATCTCACAAACTACCTCTTCATTTTTGATGCACGAAGAGGCCGTATATCATAAGATAAAAATCAGCTCAATAATATAAGTAAATTCCTTATATTGATCTGTTTGCCAGTGATATTTACAACATGAATATGTCCAAGTGTAATTTGAACTGAGGTCGATTTTAGTACTGCTTGAACTGTGAGGATTTATCCTTAACCATACTTGAAAGGAGTATGATAAATGACAGCAAAAGGAAGTGATAAACAGAGTGAAACGTCTACAAACTAAGTGAAATTGACGTAATGACAGCTAAGGACAAAACCATTCAGGAAGCCGGTAAGTCAATCGCCATCAAAATATAACCTTACTTGGCTGATCATTCTCTTTGCAAGGCGTATCGGCTCAGATGAGGTCATTGTGCAACAAGCCGATTTCATAATCATAGATGGCATCCATGAACGCATCTGTAGTGATAACGGGTCGGAGATCATGGCCAACAGGTTGTGTGACTGGATGGCACACATTGATGTCTAGACAGCTTAAATATTGCACCGAGAAGTTACTGGGAGAATTGATGCTGTAAAATTCTCAACGGTAGGCTCAGGAATGAGGTAGGCTCAGGAATGAGTTGCTGGATGGAGACACCTTATGGCATCAAAGAAACTCAAGTCTTGGTTAGTCAGTGGGTACAACACTGCAACACAATCCGAACACATAGCTAACTAAGCTATAGACCGCCTGCGCCTTAAGCATTACTTAGCAAATACATTCACAATTTACACATCGATGATGTGCTGAAGTATAATGTAAACACTCTCAATTAGTGGTGCTAAAATGACAGCACTTCAAGATACCTACCCAAAGCTGCAGATAGAATAAGGATGTTCCTTAATTATCTATATTGCCTATATAGAATTACTCTAACTCTTGGAGACTTCCCAAACTGAAGATGTTGGCTGTGTCATTTTCTGGCAGCACTAGAAAGGGGAAGTGTGGATTATGAATATATCAACAGATATAGACTTTAAAACCTCATAAAGTAAAGGAAAGCGACTAGCCTATAAAAAGTCGTTCAACTAATGTGAGTAAAGCTAAGGGAGAAGTTATGTGAAAATATCGCTAATGTCGGTGAACTCGCACATTAAAATGAATGAAAGTTTGAAAGACACAGCAACGAAGCAGATGCGAAATATGAGTGTCGATTTCTTTATTCGCATAAATCAGAGAATCTGGTGCTTGTTATAATCTAGTATATGAAAAGGTCTGTAGCGAATGGTACATGATAATCTCAAGTTGCCCAGCAATCGTAATTTTGGCGTAACTTTTATAGTTGTTTTCTTAATAGTCGGTGCATTGCCATTATTCAATCACGGTACTGTCCATTGGTGGGCTTGGATAATATCGGCAATATTCGGTGTTGTGACATTGCTAAAGCCACAATGGTTGAGATTGCTTAATGTATTATGGGCTCGTTTCGGATTGCTACTTCATCACATGGTAAGCCCAATTGCGCTTGCTATCCTTTTCTATCTGGTGGTGACACCCACTGGACTTGTTATGCGTCTATTGGGTAAAGATATGTTGAAATTACGTATAGAACGTGATGTGAAGACATATTGGATAAGCCGTACGCCGTCTGGCCCGGACGCTAAATCTTTCAATAATCAATTCTAGGTAATTAAAATGTCATTTATTAAAGAGCTTTGGGCTTTTTTGCGTACTCGAAAAAAGTTCTGGTTATTTCCAATCATAGTGATGATGGCCCTTTTGGGTGCTCTTATCGTCATGACGCAAGGAAGTGCCGTCGCTCCGTTCATTTACACCTTGTTTTAAATGAATAGCGTGTTTGTTCTTGGTATTTCAGCCTATTATCATGACAGTGCTGCTGTTTTGCTTCGTGATGGTGTTATTGTTGCTGCAGCGCAGGAAGAGCGCTTTACCCGCAAAAAACATGATTCAAACTTCCCTAAGAATGCAGTCGAATATTGCCTAAGAGAAGCGGGAATCGAACTTGGAAGTGTCGAATACGTAGCTTTTTACGACAAGCCTTTCCTTAAATTTGAGCGGCTACTAGAAACTTATGTGGCCTTGGCTCCGATGGGCTTTCAATCATTCCGCAAGGCGATTCCGGTTTGGCTGCGTGAAAAGCTATTCCTCAAGGATTTGCTGCGAAAGGAATTAAAGGAATATGCACCGGATTTCGATTGGGATGTCAGGCTACGTTTTTCTGAACATCACTTAAGTCATGCTGCCAGTGCATTTTTCCCCTCGCCTTTTGAGGATGCCGCTGTTCTGACCCTTGATGGGGTCGGTGAATGGGCGACTACCTCACTTGCCATTGGTCGAGGCAACAAACTCGAAGTAGTCAAAGAGATTCATTTCCCGCATTCACTTGGGCTCTTGTACTCGGCTATGACTTACTACATCGGTTTCAGGGTTAACTCCGGTGAATATAAAGTAATGGGGTTAGCGCCTTACGGGAAACCTGTTTATACGCAGAAAATTCTGGATCACTTGATTGATGTTAAAGAGGACGGTTCGTTTAGATTAGATCAGTCTTATTTCAATTATTGCACTGGCCTGACCATGACCAACGACAAGTTTCATGACCTCTTTGGTGCGCCTCCGCGTCAACCAGAAGAAAAGCTTGAGCAGCGTCACATGGATCTTGCCGCTTCTGTTCAGGCAGTCACGGAGGAGGTTGTGTTGCGTCTGGCTCGTGCTATACGAAGCGAGACAGGTATTTCAAACTTATGCCTTGCAGGTGGCGTGGCACTCAACTGCGTTGCAAATGGCAAGATTTTACGTGACGGGAAGTTCGACAATATTTGGATACAGCCTGCTGCTGGCGATGCGGGTGGGGCGCTTGGTGCTGCATTGGCAATTCATCATATTCATTTGGGTCAGAGTAGACAATCACACGACAAGGACATGATGCTAGGTTCTTATCTTGGTCCGTCGTATGAGCAATCCGATGTTGAATGTAGACTGAATGCTGCAGGTGCTAAATTTACAGTCTTGGATGATGAAGCTTTGTTCGAGACCAGTGCAGCTGCATTAGCCGAAGGAAAAGCCGTTGGTTGGTTTCAGGGTCGTATGGAATTCGGCCCGCGTGCTTTAGGAGGGCGATCTATTCTAGGGGATGCGCGTTCTGCCGCAATGCAATCTGTACTCAATCTGAAAGTAAAATATCGTGAGTCCTTCCGCCCTTTCGCTCCATCGATCTTGCGGGGAGATGTCGAGGATTGGTTTGAGATTGATTGCGATAGTCCCTACATGCTAATGGTGGCGGATGTGATCAAAGACCGGCGCCGTGTAATGACTGAAGAAGAAGACAAACTTTTTGGTATCGACAAATTAAATGTGCCGCGTTCGGATATTCCGGCAGTAACTCACGTGGATTATTCGGCAAGAATCCAAACCGTCCATGCTGATACCAACCCGCGTTATCATGCGTTGATTACTTCCTTCAAGTCACAGACTGGCTGTCCTGTCATCGTCAATACCAGCTTTAATGTACGCGGAGAACCTATCGTTTGTACTCCCGAGGATGCTTTCCGTTGCTTTATGGGAACCGAGATCGAGGTGCTGGCAGTAGGAAATTGCTTTCTGAAAAAAGAGGATCAGGATCCTGCACTCAAGCTGAATTACGAAACTGCTTTCGAACTGGATTAACTGACAACTGAAAAAGATTCTGCAAAGGTGAAGCCTTGCACGGCATGATTTCTATCGCAGCCAGCCTGATTAGAAGTCAAAATATATAAATTTGGCTGAGCTGCCTTGGCTGAAAGCTATGCAAAGCATCCATATAAATAGTAGTGCAGGCCACAAAAATGAAGGGTGAAGTTTCTGTACTATTTTTCTAATTAACTGATGACTGTCAAATTTATGCAAGGCGAAAAACGTGACCAGCAGGAATAGTGGGAATATATTTTCTTTACTCCACTCGGCAACCCCACCCCATGATCCGATAAATGGTCCCAAACCAACACGAACCGCTGTATCCAAATCTGGTGCGCGAAACAATATCCATGTTCCCGCAATGAAATGAAATGTTACAAGTATTTTTACCCATTTCGGCATGCGCAGCATGGTGCGTAGACCTGGCACATGGGGAAGTCCATGTACGACCGAAATACCTATGGCATGTGCTATTCCCCAAAAAACAAAGGTCCAGCTCGCGCCATGCCAGAGACCTCCCAAGCCAAATGTGATGAATATATTTCCAACGCGGCGACCAAATCCGAGCCGACTACCCCCCAGTGGAATGTAAAGATAATCACGCAGCCATCTAGAAAGGGTAATGTGCCAACGCTTCCAGAAATCTACCACCGAAGTCGCCACGTAAGGGCGCTCAAAGTTTGCGGGTAGCCTTACACCTAGCATAAGGGCCGCACCAATAGCCATGTCGGTGTAGCCTGAAAAATCACAATATATCTGTAAGCTGAAGCCGTAAATAGCTAACAGATAATCCATCGCAGACAGTCCGGCCGCACCGTCTGCATATACTAACGTTACATATTCGCCTAATGGATCGGCAAAACAAACTTTCTTTAGGAGACCGAGGGTGAAGATTGCCAAGCCAAAAATACTCCGTATCCGAAAGTGTCTGCCAGGTCGATGTAATTGAGGCAGAAGTTCTGCGGGTCTAAGGATAGGGCCGGCAATAAGATGGGGGAAAAATAAAACCAACCCACCCAACATGGAGGGGTTTTTTTCGAGTCGATACTTTCCCTGATACACATCAACAACATATGCGATCAATGTGAATGTAATGAAAGAGATACCTAAAGGGAGTTCCCAATGAGTAAGTGTTTCTGTAAAACCAAAAAATAACCCCAACACATCACGATAAATAAAGTTGGTGTATTTGACGATGACTAACGGTAATAACAGAGAAAAAATAACTAATGTGAGTGCTCTTTTTCTTTGCCTGCCTTCGGGCTGCGACATAAACCAGAGAGCACCACGGTAAGCAATGAAAGTTATCGCAAAGGGAAGCCACAGGTATACTGGATTCCAGTAACCGTAAAATATTAAACTCCCAAGGATGATCAGAGCAAGGCGTAATCGGAGCGGAACAGTTACATGCAGGGCAAGATAGCATGCAAAGAACAGAAAAAATACGGGCGAACTAAAAAGCATTTCTACTTTTTAGTGTCGGAAATGGCTAGTATTGGATAAATAGCATCCGCCATGACTTTATGACCCAAGCTGTTTGGGTGAGGATCACCTGGCATTGCCCATAAATCTTCAGGTGTTAGGTCTTTCATAGGGGGGTATAGGTCTACATATTTATAACCCTCATCATCGGCAATGGCACGTACCTTGTCGTGTATAAATCCGAATTTGTAGTCTATCAAATCATGGACATCAGGGGTCATAGCCAAATATATCCTGATACCGCGATCTCGCGCATAGGTGGCAAGCTCATGGAGTGCATTTCGCATGGCAATAAATCCGGGTGCGTCGGGTTGATACACACCCTTGTAATGCTGTTCAAGCGTTTGGTCGGAGGATTGCCATAGGTATCTGCTGGCGGCTATCCAGCTCATGACGGCTAGCTCACTATTTCGTAGCAGGAAATTACCACCACCTGAATCCAGCGTTTCAGCATCTCTAACAAAATAGTGTACAACGATGTCTGTTGGCTGCAGTTCGGTAAGCCGACTCTTGAAACGGGTGACATAGCGGATAGCATTGTAGTTTCCAATACCAGCATTCAGTATTTCGACACCATCCTCTTTGGAAAACTTCGCCTGTAGCCTAGAGGTGAGTGTCTCGCTTTCAGGAACCCCCCACCCTAGTGTTACTGAGCTGCCAAGAAAAAGGATGCGGCGTTTACTTACCTGAGGTGAATTTTTTGTCTGTCGGCGCAACCCAAATTCGTCTGTGCAAATTTCCACTGACTGCAAGGTGGCGCATTTAGATGGTATGTGTTCGTGACCGAGAACTTCTATATTGCTCCGAACCTTGAGATCTTTTGCATAACGCCACATCTCAATATCATAATTTTTCATAGAGCTGTTCTTCAGCCGGACAACAATTTCACCTAAGCCAAAAGATATCGACAGGGATAGTAATAACACGACTCCAGTCAGTAGGATATTGGCCTTCGGCTTATTTGACATCTTAGCTCCTGATCAGTTCGGATTTTACTACGCTCCACAGATTTTATCTTGAGATTCGTCCGGTAGTAAACGAGTTATTACACATCAACGATACAACAGTCCATTATTGATCACAATCTGCTGGTAATCCTATATCTTTAGTTATCTGCTCAACGAACACCTTATGGTTAAGAGGAGGGGATACCCACCATTATGATGTGCTGAGAAAGACTTGAGCTGCAATAAAAAATCCAAATAAATAGCGAAAGTTATAAAGATTGCTATTGCAAGGTGGGCAAAAATTTACTCGTTGGGGGCTTGATTAGATACTGGAATGTAAATTGTAGGGATCTTGTGGATGTTTGAGATTTAATGAGCCTGATAACAAGAAACTTGTTCGTATCTAATGCAGGTAAACAGAAAGCTGGAGGAACGAATTATACAGCTTGCTTATTGGGTGCTGTAAGAAATAGCCGTGTTGTTTACTTGAGTGAGGCAGTTATATTGAATTTGAGATTGAAGGCAAGCAATGACTGTCAACGAATTGCAAGGTTATGCGTTTAAGTCACTGTAGTACGTTTAGTTCATTGGAGAAAATCATGAAATTAAGTC
>CAZURE010000011.1:0-36372 GCA_964623195.1 uncultured Gallionella sp.
ATGACAATGTCCCCGACCTTACTTTGGTCGTCGTCAATACCACCCAGATCGAACGCCAGATGAGCTTGTTGCTACAACTCAAGCAGCTCAATATGAATATTGTCGTGTTGTTGAATATGTCGGATGAGGCGAAGAAATTCGGCATTACTGTCGATGCCGACAAAATGTCAGAGTTACTTGAGATGCCGGTTTTCCTAATCAGCGCAAAATATGGCAATGGCTACAGCGAAGCATTGCATGAAGTCGGTAATGCGTTGCGTTATCCAACCCCCGGCATGGCAGAACAATTGCGCAGCCAGTTAGAAGAAGATGAACAGCTAGAAGATGAGATGGCTAAGGTGCTTGAAAGTACCGTACAAGTCCCCGCAAGACTGTCAGACCAGCTCACGGAAAAACTAGACAGTGTCATGTTGCATCCGTGGTTCGGATTGCCGATCTTCTTTGCAGTCATGTACATGGTGTTTCAGGGGGTGTTCCTGTTTGGTTCGCCTTTTCAGGAAGGTCTTGCTTGGCTGTTTGACTGGTTTCGGGCGGCGGCGTTGGAGCCGATGTCCAGTGTGCTTCCCCAGTTTTTGCAGGGATTTTTACTGGATGGTGTGTACAACGGTGTCGCGACCGTCGCTGCTTTCGTACCGATCATCGTGCTGTTCTTTTTATTTATAGCGGTCGTCGAGGATAGTGGTTACTTGTCTCGTGCTGCGTTTCTGATGGATGCGTTGATGTCACGACTCGGCTTGGACGGGCGCGGTTTCGTGATGGTGCTGATGGGTTTCGGCTGCAATGTGCCTGCGGTGTTGGGTACTAGGGTGATGCGCTCACGGGCGATGCGTTTACTTACCATGTTGGTGATTCCGTTTTCATTATGTACTGCACGTTTGCAGGTGTTTATCTTCTTTATTGCTGCGCTGTTTACTGCCTCAGCAGCACCGCTGGTATTGTTCACGCTATATTTATTCAGTTTTATCACCGCGATCATCACGGCCTTGATCTTTAAGGGCCGCTTTAAAAATGATGAGCCCTTTGTGTTGGAATTACCGCCGTATCGTTTTCCTACCCTGCGTCAGATGACCTTGCGCGGCTGGCTGGAGGTGCGCCACTTCCTGCGTCGTGCTACCAAGTTCATCGTGGCCGGTGTGGTCATGGTGTGGTTGCTCACCAACCTGCCTACAACGGCTGTTCCTTCCAGTGTGGATACTTGGGCGGGGATGTTAGGTAGCGCGTTCAATCCTATTTTTGAACCCCTTGGTATCAATGAGCAACTGACCATCGCATTGTTATTCGGCTTCATCGCTAAGGAAATCGTTATCGGTGCGCTTGCTGTGATTTATACCCTGAGTGGTGATGCGCTCAGTGGTGCGATCGGGCAACAATTGGATTGGGTGCAGGCATATAGCTTTATGTTGTTTACACTGCTTTACACACCTTGCCTTGCCACGGTTGCGACGCTGCAAAGTGAATCCAAGCAGATCAAATTTACCCTTATCTCGATCGCATGGTCGTTGGGCTTGGCATGGACGGTCAGCTTTGCGTTCTATCAGGGTGCGAGGGCTTTGGGATATTAAGCCCGCTTTCGGTTCGCGGTCGAGCGATATGCATTGCGTTGTGATGTACCGTCGATGAATGATTTCATAACCAATCCCACACCGGATATCCCATGCACTCTATGATTAATTGGCACGAAGCAGGCAAAGATAACACAGCCTTGTGGCGTTCAGAATCAGGCGCTAAGCCTCCCAAACGTGTGATCGTTGCCGATGACACGATGAAAGCGGATGTTGCTTACAAGCTGGCATGTGAAGGAACAGCGTTGTTATGGCGCGGTGATTTTCAGAATGCAAAGCAGTTATTGCAAGCGTTGTCGAGAAGGACTGATCGCAAGTCCCGCAAGACTAGTAAGTCTCAGAAATCTGGTAATAATAGTGTGTCGGGCAATGCTGGCAAAACATCCGATATGCCAGGTGAAGCTTTTCATCTGCATCGACAAGCACAATCGCAACGTGCACGAACGCTGGCAATGATATTGATACCGTTGGACAGCGATTACAGTATACCGTTAAGACGCGCCCCGCAGATTCAACCAGCCTGCTTCGCAGTGTATGGCGCAAAAAGTCAGCCGTCGGTTGTATCGCTGCGTGAACTGCTCGGATTGGTCGGCGCACATGAATGGCGAAAAAAAGGGGTGGCTATTCCTGAACTGGACGACCGCATCCATCCTCACTTTGGCGTGTTTTCGCCAGTGCGAGGTGAGTATGTGCAGTTGGTGCAAGAGGCAACACTGCCATCAACAGAATTGGCTTTTGATATCGGTACCGGCACCGGCGTACTGGCTGCTGTGTTGGCCCGGCGTGGCGTAAAACATATTGTCGCCACCGATCAGGATCAGCGCGCTTTATCCTGCGCAAAAGAAAACATCATGCGGCTGGGGTTGAGCGATCAGATAGACATCGTGCCAGCCGATTTATTTCCGCCCGGCAAAGCCACCTTGATTGTTTGTAACCCCCCCTGGATTCCTGCGCGACCCAGCTCTGCAATTGAACATGCAATCTACGATCCTGATAGTCAAATGTTGCGTGGCTTTCTTAGCGGCTTGCCTGAACATCTCGAACCGGGCGGTGAGGGATGGTTGATCTTGTCTGATATTGCCGAGCATCTGGGTTTGCGTACACGGGAAGCGTTACTTGCATTGATCGACACATCGGGCTTACAGGTGATAGAGCGCATGGACATTAGACCAGCTCACGCCAAGGCGGGTGATACAACCGATCCCTTACATTCCGCCCGAGCGGCAGAGGTGACCTCGTTGTGGCGGTTGGCGGTGCAGGGGGTAGCATAGAAAATTTGCTGCAAACTTTTCAGTGTAAGAATGAAATTATTGAAAAGGGTCGATATGTGCAAAAGGTGACATTGATATCGGCTATAAATAAGGATTTTTCTTATATCCATGAGGGCTATTTAATAGTATGTTACGGATGAATGTATTTCTATCTCTGGTCTCCCTGTGTGATTTTAATGGGCGGGTAAAAAGCTCAATCAACTAAAATGTTAATCAGCCTGCAAGCGAAGCAATAGGAGGAGAGTATAGGGGACTGCCCCCTATATTCACCCCTTAAATACTAATAACTCTAATCTTTTTATGAAAGGGCTGCACTATGTTCCGAACAATAATGTTACTGACAGGTATCTTGTCTTTTTCTTTACTCCAATCCGGCTGCGCTACCGAAAGTTCTAAAGCACTTGTCGTGGCTCAAGTTGAGTCCGCGAAATCTATTTATAACGGTCCACGCGCACCATTGGTAGTCGGAAAAATGGATAATCGATCTGGCTATATGCAGGGACTATTTTCTGATGGGGTTGATCGTATGGGCAGCCAATCTAAAACTATTCTGATAACGCATTTACAACAATCCAACCGATTTTCGGTGATGGATCGTGACAACATGAAAGAAGCTGCATTTGAATCAGAATTGAGCGGCAAAACACAAAAACTGAAAAGTGCAGACTTTATTGTGACAGGAGACGTGACGGAATTTGGTCGAAAAGAAGTAGGTGACCAGCAATTGTTTGGCTTACTGGGACGAGGCAAGACACAAGTGGCTTATTCAAAAGTTAATTTAAATATTGTGAATGCAGAAACGTCAGAAGTGGTGTTCTCGGTTCAAGGTGCGGGTGAATACCAGCTATCTAATCGTGAAGTTATTGGCTTCGGCGGCACTGCAAGCTATGACGCGACGCTCAATGGAAAAGTCCTCGACTTGGCCATTCGTGAAGCGGTGAACCGCTTAGTAGAAGGTATCGATCAAGGCGCATGGAGACCTGCCAAATGAACTCACTTATTATGCATAAATTGATTCGGCCGCTTCTTGTCTTAAGTTGCTTTGTCGTCACTGCCTGCGCCCAAACAACGCCTAGCATGTATAGCTGGGGTCAGTACGAGGACCATATTTACTCAACTTATAATGACCCTAGCTCGATGTCGGCCGAACACCAAATCGCATCTATGGAAGCAAATATCCAACGTGCCAATGCTTCCACCGCAGTGATACCGCCCGGCTTCCGAGCTCATCTTGGTTACCTATATTTTCAGCAGGGAAAGCTGGATCAAGCCTTAAAAACTTTTGAAGGCGAAAAGCTTGCTTTTCCAGAATCAACTATCTTTGTGGATAGCATGATTGCTCGTCTCAAGAATAGTGGAGACAAATAAATGACAAACTTTATGAAGTTGATATTACTTAGCATAGTCATATTTTCTCTTGGCGCATGCGCCACCCCTCGTAATTATGACTACACTGAATTTCAGAAGAGCAAACCTCAGTCTATACTGGTGTTGCCCCCGCTAAATCGAACACCTGATGTCAATGCCACCTATGGCGTGCTTTCGACAGTAACCCAACCCTTGGCTGAGAGCGGCTACTACGTATTTCCCGTACTGTTAGTCGATCAAACGTTCAAAAATAATGGCTTGGCTAACCCGGATGAGATGCATAAAGCGCCTCTCAATAAACTAAGCGAGATATTTGGTGCTGATGCAGTTCTGTATCTCACTGTGACTGAATACGGTTCATCTTATAAAGTTATTAACAGTAATATCGTTGTGAGCGTTACGGCTCGATTGCTGGATACTCGTACTGGAAAGTTACTTTGGGACGGATCAGCAAGTGGAACTCAATCGCAAAATGATAGCGGCGGGGGCTTAGTTGGATTGCTAGTAGATGCAGTGGTGAATCAAATTGCAAACAACATAATGGGAGACTCAGCAAACCGTCCAATAGCTAGGATGGCAAGCAACAGCCTACTTTATGCTAAACCTGGTGGTCTTTTGTATGGCCCAAGATCGCCCAAGTATGGAAAATAAGCGCCTACCAAATCTAGGCGTAGCATTCTAGGCAACATTTAAAGTGGGCCTGAGCAATCGTTGGTAGTGTCACTAGAGGTATAAGTACTACCTTAGTGACCTCGTTGTGGCGGTTGGCGGTGCAGGTGGTGGCATAGGGAAGTCACTAATCACTAGATGTCCGGTTAGTGCGAGTAGCAGAACTTTACAATTTTCGTATGAAGTTGTCGGACAATCGCGGGTTACCCTGTCCGTAGGAGATCGATGTAACGCCCATAGAACCCCTTCATGACAAAGCGTGGTAATAATGTGGTGAGTGCAATAACAATCACCATCCCCGCGTAAATTTCATTGCTGTATATCCCGCTTACCCTGCCAAGCTCGGCAAATATAATGCCTATTTCACCACGGGGCGTCATGGCTATACCGATCGCCCAAAAATATTGGTGTAAACAGATGAATGATAGGTTTCATCTGCGCTTAATTACGGTGAGCAAAATGTGCATCAGTGTGCAGGGCAATGTCCAGTGGCAGAAAGAATCGTCTCGATAGAGCCAATCCTGTGGCAAGGCCATCCGCCATCTTGAATGAGAGAATTGCAAAGCAGGTGTCACTTTTCTGACACTGTTGCGTAAATATGGACATTATTTACAGCAGGAATTACCGCTGCTAGAAAATCGGCATATAAATTAGGCAGTTAAAGCCTATATTTTCATGGCACAAGTTTTGCTTTTAGCTATACGTTGTAATTACTTCTTTTGCGTGGGGTTGATTTTTAATGGAATGGAACAAAGAATATTCGGTAGGCATCACTGAGATAGATGAGCACCATCAGCTTATGATGAAAGGATTTAATGACATTGAGGAGTCGATGAAATCAAGCCAAAGTTGGTCAACTACGCATTATGCGGTTGTTAAATTGACTCAACTCGCTCGAATGCACTTCTCTGTAGAAGAGTCGATGATGAGAATGTTCGCTTATCCGGATTTTGAGTTGCACCGAATGGAGCATCAGTTTTTTTTCGAAAAGCTGGATAACATCGAAAAGATGTTGTTGAACAAGACGACTGAAATTGAACTGGTTCAGTCCCTGAAAAACTGGCTTAAAACACACATTTTAGACAGTGATCGGGTTTACGTGGAGCATATCCTTTCCGGTGCGCAAGTGGTCAAAGCTGCGGCTTAGCTAATTTATCGCAATAGATTTGATTAACCATTGCAGTTATTTCGGCATAATTTCAATGGTTCCTGAAACCTGTACAGTCAGATTGCTGTCACCTCCCGAAAATTCTGGCGCACTCACTTCTGCACTCATCGCCATGATTTGTCGTCCCCTGAATGGTTGGGGGCGGTTGCCACGGTGATTGATGTTGATGTGCACGATTTTATAGGCACTGCCATTGAGTGTTGCGCGAATAACATCGGCACGTTTTTGGAATGCGGCGAGAGCATCTTTGACCAGCGATTCTTCCAGAGATTTTCTAGTCTCTGACGCAATGGAAAATTGCACTCCGCCAAGTTGCATATGTTTTTGCAATATGCCGATCAACTCACCTGCTGCCTTGAAGTCCCGGCTCTCTAGTGATAATTGCGCTCTCCCGCGCCAGCCTTCAAGTTGATTGTCTTTGCCATAGATCGGATAAGTGCTGTGGCTGCCACTGCTGGATTTGACTGAGGCGAAGTCAGCCGCTTGTTCAAGTGCATGGTTGAGTGTGTTGTTAAGCCGCTGAGCAACGCGGGTGGGGGAGGGGTCACTGACTTCAATATTCATCTGGGCCGTCAGCAGGTCATTCGATACTTCAATCGAAGCTTCGGTTTGAAAATCGACACGGTTGTAAACGGATTCTTCCGCATGGCTGATGGCAGCCAAGGTAAACATGACAGTAAGCAGGAAGGAACGCAGCATGATGACCTCCTATGTTGTTAGGTGAGAATATTAATTTATCAATTGGTCTGGTTGTGAGCGATTAAATTAGTTCCTTGAAAAATTGAGTGATCGCCAGCACGCGCTGTTTCAAGTCGCCATACTGTAATTCGATACGTAGTTTGTCCTGCCCCGACATTTTGATGTGGCGTTTGCTCTGGATCATGGTGATGATCTTCATCGGGTCTATCGGCGGTTCAGGCACAAACTGAATGGCAATCGCTTCGGACGAGGCATCGATTTTACTGATGCCCAGCGGTTTAGCGAGGATGCGCAGCCTATGACAATCGAATAATGCCTCTGTAGGTTCAGGAAGCAGATTGAAACGGTCGATCAACTCCATCTGCATCTCTTCTAATTCTTCGAGTGAATTGCAGTTGGCGAGGCGTTTATAGATCACCAGCCTTTGGTGTATATCGCCGCAGTAGTCATCCGGCAACAATGCTGCGGTGTGCAGATTGATCTCGGTGGTGACACCCAGCGGGTGCGCCATGTCAGGCTCTTTGCCCTGGCGTAGTGACGCGATGGCAGTTGAGAGCATATCGTTATAGAGCGAAAAGCCAATCTCCTGCATTTCGCCGCTCTGCGATTCGCCCAATACTTCGCCTGCGCCGCGTATCTCAAGGTCGTGCATCGCGAGATAGAAACCGCTGCCCAGTTGCTCCATCGCCTGAATCGCTTCCAGTCGTTTTTTTGCCTGCGCCGAGAGGCCATCCATGCTGTCCACCAGCAGATAGGCATAAGCCTGATGGTGCGAACGCCCGACACGACCGCGCAACTGGTGTAGCTGCGCAAGGCCGAAGCGATCAGCACGATTCATGATGATGGTGTTTGCAGTGGGAACGTCGATGCCGGTTTCGATGATGGTGGAGCACAGCAGCACATTGAAACGCTGATGGGTGAAGTCGCGCATCACGGTTTCCAGCTCGCGCTCACCCATCTGACCGTGAGCAACTCGGATGCGTGCTTCCGGCAATAAGGAGGTGAGCTTCTCCTCCATGTTTTGTATGGTGGCGACTTCGTTATGCAGAAAATATATTTGTCCGCCACGTTTGAGTTCACGCAGCACTGCCTCACGAATCACACCTTGGCTATAACCGCTGACAAAGGTTTTGATCGACAGGCGTCGTTGCGGCGCAGTGGCGATCACCGAGAAATCGCGCAGACCTTCCAGTGACATCGCCAAGGTGCGCGGGATAGGTGTGGCGGTTAGCGTTAGTACATCCACCTCGGCACGTAGTGCCTTTAACCGTTCTTTTTGCTGTACTCCAAAGCGATGTTCTTCGTCGATGATGACTAACCCGAGGTTGTGGAACTTCACATCCTTTTGGATCAGCTTATGGGTACCGATGATGATGTCGATCTTGCCGTCCGCCATTTCTTGCAATGCCTGTGATGATTCCTTGGCTGAGCGGAAGCGGGATATTTCGGAGATTCTGACAGGAAAGTCGGCGAAGCGATCAGAGAAGCTTTGAAAGTGCTGTTCTACCAGCAGCGTAGTCGGTGCCAATATCGCGACTTGCTTGCCATCCATCACTGCGACAAACGCTGCACGTAGCGCGACCTCAGTCTTGCCGAAGCCGACATCGCCACAGATCAGCCTGTCCATCGGCTTTTTGGATTGCAGGTCAAGGATGGTGGCTTCGATCGCAGCCACCTGATCCGGTGTCTCCTCGAAACCGAAGCCGGCAGAGAATGCCTCGTAATCGTGATAATTCAGATCGAAAGCATGCCCCTTGCGTACGGCACGTTGTGCATACAAGTTCAATAATTCGGCGGCGGCATCGCGCACCTGTTTCATTGCTCTACGTTTGGCTTTGTCCCATGTACCGCTGCCTAATTTATGCAGCGGTGCGGTCTCAGGTGCGCCACCGCTGTAACGGCTGATGACATGCAATTGTGAAACAGGCACATAAAGCTTGTCTTCCCCCGCGTATATCAACAGCAGGAATTCGTTTTCACCCTCGCCGAGATCGAGATTCACTAACCCCTGATAGCGTGCGATGCCATGTTGTTCATGAACTACCGGATCACCGACCTTGAGTTCCGACAGGTCGCGCAACATGCCTTCAACATTGCTCTTTTTTGTTGCGCGCGACACACGGCCCCGGCTCTGTGAGGCATACAGCTCGCTTTCGGTGACGACCGCAATATTCTTATCGGTCAGGCTGAAGCCGTTGCTGACCGTTGCCACGGTGAGCATGAATTTCTTTTTTGAAGCAAGAAACTCGGCATAGTCTGTGCATGGTGTTGGATCAAGCTCGTAGCTTTGCAGGTATTCAGCCATGATCTCGCGCCGTCCCAAGCTGTCGGCAAGTAGCAACACCCGACCTGAATAATCAGACAGGAATTTTTGAAAGGCTTGTGTCGGGATATCTGCTCGTCGATTAACGGCGATGTCGGGCAGTGATGCCGTCATGCAGGTGGTGTGGCTGTCTCCTTCTGTGCCATTGGAGAGTACATCGACTCGCGTAAATTCTTTTGCCTTTAGATAAAACTGCTCCGCATTCAGGAACAACTCATGTGTTTCCAGCAAAGGATGTTGTGGATCGCCACGTAACAGCTTGTAGCGCGAGGCGGTGTCGCTGGTGAAACTGGCGATAGCTTCATCGACATCGTGATGCAGGCACAGTGTGGTGTTCGGTGGCAGATAGTCGAACAGCGTTGCGGTCTGCTCGAAAAATAACGGCAGGTAATACTCGATACCACTTGGGGCGATACCTTTGCTGATATCTTTATAAATGCGCGATTTTGAAGGGTCACCTTCGAAGCGATCACGGAAGCGCTGACGAAAATTCTTCTGACCGTTTTCTCCAAGTGGAAACTCGCGTGCGGGTAACAGGCGAATCTCCTGAACGGGATAAAGCGTGCGTTGTGTATCCACATCGAATGTAGAGATGGTCTCTATCTCATCGTCGAACAAGTCGATACGGAACGGCAGCACGCTGCCCATCGCAAACAGGTCGATCAATCCGCCCCGGATGCAATATTCCCCCGGCGATAGCACCTGCTGTACATGGGTGTAACCGGCAAGCGTCATTTGCTCGCGAAAAGCGTCCAAATCAAGATTGCCACCCTTTTTCAAGAAGAAAGTATAAGCCGCCATATAGCTGACTGGTGGTAGTGGATACAGTGCAGTCGTCATCGGCACGACCGCGATATCGAATGCCTGGGTGCGGATATGGTGCAGGGTTGCCAACCGCTCGGACACTAAATCCTGATGCGGAGAAAAATGGTCGTAAGGTAGCGTTTCCCAATCTGGTAACAAATGGATATTCAGGTCGGGAGAGAAAAATGGAATCTCTTCAACCAAGCGCTGTGCTTCTAGCGCATTCGCTGCGATTACCACCAGTGGGGCTTTTTTACAGGCAAGCTGAGCCAGACCGAGTGCATCGGAAGAACCGTGCAGGTTTGTGTAGCGTGGACGTGAGTGTTTTGAAGAGAACAGCATGTGGAAGGATTGAAACAAAGGGGCGCATTATATAAGGGAAGCGTGGATGTGATTTGCTAATTGCACATGATATTATCAGCTAAGCTGAATCCGGTTTAATAAAATATGGCATGGGTGGATGCAGATTGATAATTTGGTAACTTTATAACTTTAAAGGGGAAAATAATGAAACTTGAATCACTTGCGTTGCATCATGGTTATAAGTCAGAAGCTACAACCAAAGCTGCTGCCGTTCCAATCTATCAAACCACCTCCTACACCTTTGACGATACACAGCACGGTGCAGACCTGTTCAATCTGGCCGTGGTCGGCAATATCTATACGCGTATCATGAATCCGACAAACGCAGTGCTTGAAGAAAGGCTGGCTGCTATTGAGGGTGGTATCGCTTCACTGTGTGTTTCGTCAGGTATGGCAGCAATCACCTACTCTATCCAGTGCATCACCCGTACCGGAGATAATATTGTCAGCACATCCCAGCTTTATGGCGGCACTTACAACCTGTTTGCCCATACCTTCCCTCAGCAGGGCATCGATGTTCGCATGGCGTCGCATGATGATTATGCAGGCCTTGAAAAACTCATTGATGACAAGACCCGTGCATTGTTCTGTGAGACGATAGGCAATCCTCTGGGTAATGTGGTAGATCTGGAGAAGCTCGCCGAGATCGCACATCGTCATGGTGTGCCGCTTATTGTCGACAATACTGTGGCAACACCATATCTGTGCAAGGCGTTCGAGCATGGTGCAGACATCGTGATCCACTCTCTGACCAAATACATAGGCGGGCATGGTACTACCATAGGCGGCATCATTATCGACTCGGGCAAGTTCGATTGGGTCGCCAACAAGGCTCGCTTTCCGATGCTGAATGAGCCTGATCCTTCTTACCATGGCGTGGTGTATACAGAAGCATTGGGTGCGGCGGCCTACATTGGCCGTTGTCGTGTTGTGCCATTGCGCAACACAGGTTCAGCCCTTTCGCCCATGAACGCATTTATGCTGCTGCAAGGATTGGAAACTTTAGCGCTACGCATGGAACGCCATTGTGAAAATGCTTTGGCAGTAGCAAAATTCCTGAAGGGACATTCACAAGTCGCATGGGTCAATTATGCCGGCTTGGAAGATAGTGAGTTTTATACAACTTGCCAGAAGATCACTAAAGGTAAAGCTGCTGGGATTTTGACTTTCGGTATCAAGGGTGGACAAGCTGCCGGCGCAAAATTTATCGATGCCTTGGAAATGATATTGCGGCTGGTAAATATTGGCGATGCGAAGTCTCTGGCTTGTCATCCGGCCTCGACTACCCATCGCCAGTTGTCTAGTGATGAACTGGCCAAGGCTGGTGTGTCAGAGGATATGGTCAGATTATCAATCGGTATCGAGCATATTGATGACATTCTTGCCGACATTACTCAGGCTTTAGAGGCGGCTGCTTGAAGTCGAATCTGAACAAATCAGAAAAATATTAATGGACTGAAATGTCGGAATTTTCTGCTCTTGTTCCCGCTGCCGGTTTCGGTGCCCGTATGGATAATGAGCTGCCCAAGCAGTATCTTTCCATCGACGGGCAGCCGATGATTGGGTATGCGTTGAATACCTTGTGTGCCAATCCGCGGATCAAAACAGTGTTTGTGGTGTTGGCACCGGATGATAGTCAGTTTCAGCAATACGATTGGTCGGAATGTGGTGATAAATTACAGCCGCTTTATTGCGGTGGTGAAACCCGTGCAGAGAGCGTGGCGAACGGTTTGCTGGTTTCCGAACTGGAGCCGGATGATTGGGTGCTGGTGCATGATGCCGCACGTCCCAATCTGACTCAAGCACATCTGGACAAGATGATCTCCGAGTTGCAAGACGATAAAGTGGGCGGCATTTTGGCCGTGCCGGTCGCAGATACTTTGAAACGTTCCGATTCATTGCAGCGCATAGAATGCACTGAGCCGCGTGAAAATCTCTGGCAAGCACAGACGCCACAGATGTTCAGGGCAGGACTGCTGGCGCAGGCACTCCAGCAGGCATTTCAATTGGGCAAGCGTGTCACCGACGAAGCGTCAGCAATTGAGGCGATGGGTTTGCAGCCCAAGTTGGTGGAAGGTGATAGCAATAATTTTAAAGTGACTTATCCGCAGGATATCCGGCTGGCAGCGTTGCTACTTCAGGAAGGGAAATAATCATGCGTATCGGGCAGGGTTTTGATGTCCATCAATTAGTTGAAGGTCGCAAACTCATCATTGGTGGCGTGGAAATTCCGCACGAAAAGGGTTTGCTCGGCCATTCAGATGCAGACGTATTATTGCATGCGATCTGTGATGCGATGTTGGGTGCGGCAGCACTAGGCGATATCGGCAAACATTTTTCCGATAGCGACGCAAAGTTCAAGAATATAGACAGCCGTATCCTGCTGCGTGAGTCGCTGCATCTGGTGCGTGCTCAGGGATGTCGTGTTGGCAATGTCGATGTTACCATCATCGCGCAAGCACCCAAGATGGCACCACATATCCCGCAGATGGTAGAGAATATCGCTTCTGATTTAGGCATAATGAAAAGTGCAGTCAACGTCAAAGCGACGACAACTGAACAACTGGGATATACCGGACGCGGCGAGGGGATTGCTGCTCAGGCGGTGATTCTACTTTTGACTGAATAATGAACATTTCTAAAAACCTAGTGCGCGGTGCTCGCATCCTCGCATACCGTCAAGGCATGTCTTGTCACTGTGCGCCGAGCGCCTTGCGATCGTACCGCTCGCTACGATTTTCAGAGATTTTCTGATGCAGATTCTTGCACTAGACACCTCCACTGAATATTGCTCCGTCGCGCTGTGGCAGGATGGTGAAGTCATATCACATTGCGAACTGGTCGGGCAGAAGCATTCAGAGATATTGATGCCCATGCTGGACAAACTGTTGCACGAGGCGGGTGTGAAAGTGGCTGATCTGAATGGCATCGCCTTCGGTATGGGGCCAGGGTCTTTCACCGGCGTTCGTATCGCATGTGGTGTGGCACAAGGACTGGCTCTCGGCGCAAACCTGCCGGTGGTGGGTATTTGTACGCTGGAGGCACTTGCCGAAGGTGCCGGCAAACCTAAGGTGATTGCGGCACTGGATGCACGTATGAGTGAGGTGTATCACGCTGCTTATATCAAACAGAACGACGTATGGATGAATGCAAGCGAACCGTTTTTGTGCAAGCCTGACGATGCGCCACCACTAGAGGGTAAAGACTGGTTCGGTGCAGGAAGTGGATTCGCAACCCATGGCGAGCAGTTGAAGTTGCAGTATACGAATAATCTGAAAGGAGTCGATGAAACAGCGATTCCTCAGGCTGCAGCAATCGCAATGTTAGGGGCAGCTCGCTTTGCAGCAAGGGAGGGAGTAGATGCAGCACAGGCTTTGCCGTTATACCTGCGCGACAAAGTGGCGTTGAAAACTTCCGAGCGGGAAGCGCGTTGATCAGACCGATGACTGCGGCAGATGTTGATGCGGTGCTGGGTATCGAGCAAGCGGTGCAAGGTTACCCTTGGTCACGCGGCAACTTCACCGACTCGTTAGAAAGCGGCTATCTGTGTTTCGTGGATGATGTGGCGCTTGTAGCAGGACATCGGGAACAAGGCGTGGAAATACGTGCCTATGCGATACTGATGACTGTGGTTGATGAAGCCGAATTGCTGACCATAGGGGTTGCTAGCGGTCGGCAGCGGCAAGGGTTGGGACGTCTGATGTTGGGCAATATGCTTGAAGCCGCACGAGACAAGGGTATGCGTTGTGTGCACCTGGAAGTACGTGCTTCGAATGAAGCTGCAATTGCACTATATCGAAGTGCTGGATTCATCAAGGTCGGTGTGCGGCACGATTATTATCAAAATGCTGAGGGTTGCGAGGATGCGATGACGATGGCGTGTAATCTGACAGGTGATTCAAATGGATAGAAACGAAGCAATGTTGCGCGAACTACATCTGCTCCCGCAGTGGAAGCGGCGTAACCTGCCCGAACCTATAGTTTCTGAACATGTTGTTGAGGAAGCTGTCGTTGAGGAGCAGGCCACTACTCAACAAGCACAGCCTGCTGAAGTGCCTGTTATACCTGCACAAACTCCATCAACACCACCCCAATCAGTAACTAAAGGTGCAGAAACACCCCAAGATACAAAAATAAGTGATACGCCAGAACCGCAAGCCGAAGCCAAGATGGCTGAACTTGCCACGTTGAATTGGCCCGAACTCAAGCAACGAGTACACGACTGTGCTGAGTGCAAATTGCGTGCAGGCTGTACTCAGACAGTATTCGGAGTGGGAGACGAACACGCTGATTGGTTGTTCGTGGGCGAAGGGCCAGGTGCGGATGAGGATGAGCTGGGTGAGCCATTCGTCGGTCAGGCGGGCAAGTTACTGGACAATATGTTGATGGCGATCAAGCTCAAGCGCGGGCAGAATGCCTACATCGCCAATGTTGTGAAATGTCGTCCACCGAATAACCGCAATCCTGACTCAAGTGAGATTGCCACTTGTATGCCATATCTACAGAGACAGATTCAACTGATACAGCCAAAACTGATCGTTGCATTGGGTAAGGTGGCGTCAAATACGCTGCTGGGAAAAGATGCGACCTTGGCCAGTTTGCGCGGCAAGGTGCACGACTATAACGGGATACCTTTGGTCGTCACCTATCATCCCGCCTACCTGTTACGCAGCCCTTCAGAAAAGGCCAAGACTTGGCAAGACCTCAGACTTGCGGTGCAACAATTCGATTAGCTTGATATTTAAGCAGTACGCTTGAGGACGTAAATATCGCCCGATATCCAAGTTTCACCTTCTTTTCTGAACGGGTGTGATGTACGGGAGATGACGCTGAACTGGTTCTGCTCTGCCAGCCTGTTTATATAGGCTTGTGATTGTGCATAGCGACCGCTATTCAACAATTGATAATCCTGACTGTTATCCAGTTGCTCAACCGAGAACGTCAATATGGCATTCTCGGAAGCATGTGCAGCGATATCAGCAAAAATCTTATCCAATGCGCCAACATAGATAAACAAGTCCGCCGCGATGAATAAATTATAGGTGTTGTTACTTTGAGCCAGACACTCAGAGATATCGCCTTGCAGTAATTCGTTGTATATCGATTTTTTGCGGGATTCCTCCAGCATTCTGGGTGCCAGATCACAACCGGTAATGTGTGCTGATATATCTTTGAATACTTGCCCTGATAATCCTGTTCCGCAGCCTAAGTCTATGGCCTTGTCAAAGCTGACTGCATCACCTAACGTTTCAGTGACGGATTCTCTCAACAGCTCTGGCACCTTATATCCCAGTGTATCGACCAGATAGGATTCAAATTTGTCCGCGTGTGTGTCAAACAATTCGAGTACATATTCTTTCGGGGCAGTCTCGGGGTTGTTACCGGTCAGTGCATCAAGATGATATTGCGCTGAGCGATGGTTGGGGATGATCTCCAATACCCGGCGGTAGCTTTCTTTGGCTTCATCAGGCTTACTGAGTGCTTCCAGACACTGCCCCAGATGATATTGGGCCACCATTTGTCCGGGGTGCAGCTTGAGTGCTTGTCGATAGTAGGTCGCGGCCTCGCTATGATTGCCTAGCCTTTTAGCAGCCAATCCCATGTTGACATAAGCTTCAACCAGATTGGGGTCATAAACCAACGCTTGCTTATAGCTTTGTATGGCAAGGTCAAAATCACCCTTGATACGATATAAATTTCCTAGGTTGTTAAGGATGGCAGGAGATTTAGGTGCTAGTTCGGCTGCACGTTTGAGGAACTTCAGCGCGGTCGGATAGTTGCCGCGTTCTGCGTGCAAGGTGCCCAGCAAATAGTTGCCATCAATATGGTCGGGGTCTTCTTTCAGGATTTTTTCGTAAAAAAATCGCGCTTTATCAAAGTCTCCCGACTTGTGTTTTGTCAGCGCCTTTTTCAGGTGTTTGGAAATGTTTGCACTATTTTGAAAAGCAACCACACTAGGCCTCTATCAATATCAGTAAATCAGGTTAAATCCAGCAAACATCGCTGGAATGGTTTAGTTCGTAGAGGGTAATAATATCGCAATAATTGGGGTCAGCGTTACAACTGCCCCTCATCCTGATCATGCCCGTGCTTCTTGTAGATTATCGACATGATGCTAGCCATCAACAAGCCGAAGACGAAGATGATGATGTAAATGTGAAATTCGAGTTTTTCCATTACGGCATATAGTCCCAACATCGCAAAGATGCTCAGGTTCTCGTTGAAGTTCTGCACTGCGATCGAGCGGCCTGCACCCATTAACAGATGACCGCGATGCTGCAATAGCGCGTTCATCGGTACGACAAAATAGCCACCCATTGCACCTAATACGATAAGCAGGATAATTGCCAATATACTGTTGGTGATCGGAATCATTAGCATGACTGCGATACCCATTGCGATACCAACCGGTAGTACTTTGACCGAGTGCTCTAGCTGGACGTATTTGGCGGCAAGCACGGATCCGATCGCGATGCCAATCGCAAACCAGGCAGTCAGCTTAGCGGCAGCACTGATGTCGTAATTCAATGCGACCGCAGCCCATGCGAGCAGTAGCAGCCTTAACGTCGCACCAGCCCCCCAAAACAATGTGGTGACTGCCAGTGATACCTGCCCGAGCGGGTCTTTCCAAAGCAGTCTGAAACAGTGCCAGAAATCTTTGGCGAGAAATGCCGGGCTGCGGCTGAACGGCTTATGATCTATCGGCACATGCGGGATATACAGGTTGAAGGCGGCGGCGATGATGTAGATGACCACGATGATTGCCACTGCCATATCCGCTACGCTATTTATCAGCGGTAGAGAAAGGTCTTGCACTGCTGTTCCGAACATATCCTGATTAATAAGGATGCCGCCTACCAATGCGCCCAGCACGATGGCGGCGACGGTTAAACCCTCCATCCAACTGTTTGCTTTGACCAGTAGATTGTGCGGTAGATATTCGGTGAGAATGCCGTACTTGGCAGGTGAATAGGCCGCTGCACCCAAACCTACCAGTCCATACGCCAACAGCGGATGCAAGCCGACCAACATTGCGATGCAACCCATCAGTTTAATGATGTTGCTGATGAACATGACGCGACCCTTGGGTAGCGAGTCGGCGAACGCACCGACAAACGGCGCCAAAATGATGTAGGAAAAAATAAAGAATTGCTGTAGCACAGGTGTATGCCAACTCGGGGAATGCAATTCCGCAAGTAGTGCAATGGCAGCAAAAAGTAGTGCATTGTCCGCAAGCGCGGAAAAGAACTGCGCTGCGAGAATGATGTAGAAACCGAAATTCATCAACAGGAAGGCATTTTTGTGAAGGCGTTTTATATCACGAAAGGACTGCCCCTGCTATCATTCGGGGCATCATTCCTTGCAATAAGTAGATTTCATGCCTCGCCCGATACAAGCACACATCGATCAATCTGCGTTGGAGCACAATCTCCAAGTTGCTCGCCGTACCAGTTCCTCGCGTATCATGGCGGCGATCAAGGCAGATGGATACGGGCATGGTTTGCTGCGTGTGGCTGAGGCACTGGGCGAGGCAGACGGGTTTGCATTGCTGGATATTGAAGACGCGATCCGTTTACGCGAAGCAGGTTTTGGTCAGGTCATCCTGTTGCTGGAAGGTGTGTTCAGTGCCGAAGACCTTGCGCTGGTCGCCGAACATGAGCTTGCATGTGTCATCCACAACCCTGAACAGATTGCCTTGTTGGATGGTTATCAGGGTCGAGGTACGCTGGATATCTGGCTCAAAGTCAACACGGGCATGAATCGCCTAGGGTTTTCACCTCAGCAGATACCGCAGGTCATGGAGCAGTTGCAGCGGCATCGGGCTGTTCGTGAGATCACGTTGATGACTCATTTCGCCAATGCGGATGAGCCGCGTGGTATTGCCGAGCCATTGGCATTATTCAACGATGTAGCGGGTTCATATCGTGTTCCTCGCTCATTAGCCAATTCCGCAGCACTGTTACGTTACCCGGAGACACATGGCGACTGGGTGCGTCCCGGCATTATGTTGTACGGTTCGTCACCTTTTGCTGACGTGAGTGCACAGCAAATCGGTCTGAAACCAGCCATGACCTTAAGCAGTCAACTTATTTCCGCTCGTGAAATACGTGCTGGAGAGGAAGTTGGCTACGGCGCAACTTTCCGTGCACAGCACAACATGCGTATCGGTATCGTCACCTGCGGATATGCGGATGGATATCCGCGACATGCGCCGAACGGAACGCCAGTGATGGTGGATGGACAGCGAACAAAAACAGTGGGGCGTGTTTCGATGGACATGCTGTGTGTAGATTTAAGCGATATTCCTCAGGCGCAAGTCGGTGCCCGTGCAGTGCTTTGGGGAGATGGGATGCCGATAGATGAAGTGGCGCGCGCTGCAGGAACAGTCAGTTATGAGTTGATGTGCGCGCTAACATCTCGCGTGCAGGTTGTATGATGAGTGTGTGAAAGAGGGAGGGAGTGATGAACGAAGCAGTAAATCCTGATGCAGATATCGATGATGTAGTTGAAAGTGAACATCCTGATACGCTTCTGTCACTTGATCTGGGTATCGGTGACGCGCTTCAGTTGCAAGACCCTTCGGCAGATAAATTGCGTTACTACGCCAAACTGCTTGGGCTCATGAATAAAGAGGGCATCATCGTTTCCCATCCTGAAAAAGACGATGATTTGCTTCCGATCGAAGATGGCAAAAGTTTACTGGTGCGTGGATTTTCCGGTCGAAAGACCTATGAATTCAACGCCAATGTGCTTGCGTCCAGCACCACGCCTTACCCGCATTTACACCTGACTTTCCCGAAAAAGGTTGAGTGCATGACCATGCGTGGCGCGTTACGAATCAAGCCCAAGTCCCTTTCCGGCTGGATCGAACCATCGGGCGAGCGTGCTAATACCCTCAAGATGCCGATGATTATCGTTGACATGAGTACATCGGGTGCACGCGTTCATTCCAAGCAGCAGTTCGGTAACATCGGTGACGGTATCAAAGTCATGTTCCGACTGCCGATTGATGGCGAGCCGCAGTTGTTTGTGATTCCTGCCATCATCAGAAAAGCCTATGACGAAAAACTGTCCGGTGAAAAGGGCGAGGTTGAAGTGACGACTTACGGGCTTGAGTTCCTACATGCCGAGGGCAGTGTGAGGATGGCATTGCAAAGTTATATATACAAAACTATGGCTGAGGGTTAAAGCGAGTATCTCAAAAACCAGATTGCATCCCAACGGCAGCGTTTCGTTAACAATTTTTTGCTTACATATAACCCATAAGCTGCGCTACAAAATTTTTAACGCGCCTTACATTTGGGCGAACTGTGAATTTTTAGAAACACGCTTGGATACTATGAATAATAAATTAGGGGGAGAAAATGTTAGGCATTATCGGGGGTAGCGGCGTATACGACATCGAAGGGCTGGCGAACACGCGCTGGGTCAAAGCAGAATCTTCATTCGGTGACGCATCGGATGAAATCCTGATGGGAGAATTAAACGGGCAATCAATCGCCTTCCTGCCGCGTCATGGCAGAGGCCACAAAATACCGCCGTCTGAGATTAACTTCCGCGCTAACATCGACGCGATGAAGCGTCTCGGCGTAACCGACATCGTTTCTGTTAGCGCAGTTGGCTCATTGCACGAAAGTTTATCGCCCGGCACCTTTGTTATTGTCGATCAATTCATCGACCGCACCTTTGCGCGCGAAAAGAGTTTCTTCGGGAGTGGTCTGGTCGCGCATGTGTCGATGGCGCATCCGGTCTGTCATCGCCTCGGCGATCATTTGCAAGAAGCAGCCAAGCAGGCAGATATTTCAGTCGTACGCGGCGGTACCTATCTGGCGATGGAAGGCCCGCAGTTCTCCAGCCTTGCCGAATCCGAACTGTATCGCTCATGGAAATGCGACGTGATCGGCATGACCAATATGCCTGAAGCCAAGCTCGCCCGTGAAGCAGAGATCTGTTATGCATCAGTTGCGATGGTCACCGACTACGACTGCTGGCATCCCGATCACGATCACGTCACCGTAGAGGCAATCATTGGTGTGTTGATGGCGAATGCCGATAAAGCACGTTCGCTGGTTAAGGCTGTTGCGCCGCTCACTCATAGTGATGCACACGCCTGCGACTGTGGTTGCCGCAGTGCACTGCAATACGCCATTGTCACCGCACCCGAAGTACGTGACGCAAAGTTGGTTGAAAAATTATCTGCTGTGGCAGGGCGAGTGTTGAATAGTAGTGGTCAGCAAAGCTGAACATAAGATTCCCTCCCCCTTTTATGGGGAGGGGTAGGGTGGGGGTGAAACATGTGAAGGTGCTGCCGCAATAAATTTCTACCCCCATCCCAACCTTCCCCCTGCAAGGGGGAAGGAGCGAAAGCCGGATTGCAAGTTGATAATTATTCTGGGAGTTAATAATGCCGATAAGGTCACGTATCAGAACCGTCCAACACTACCCCAAAGAGGGCATCCAGTTCCGAGACATTACCACGCTACTAAAAGATCCGATCGGCTTCAAACTTACTATCGATGACTTGATCCGTCGTTACAAGAACGTAAAGATCGACAAGATCGCCGGTATCGAGGCTCGCGGCTTTATCCTTGGCGCACCACTGGCTTATGCGTTGGGCAAAGGCTTCATCCCAGTCCGTAAAAAGGGAAAGTTGCCCGCCAAAACAATTGGTCATGACTACGAACTTGAATACGGCACCGACCGCATCGAGATACATACCGATGCGATCTCAAAAGGAGAAAGGGTTTTGCTGGTAGATGATTTGATCGCCACCGGCGGTACTGCCGAAGCGGCCTGCAAACTGATCGACAAGATGGGTGGCAAGATCATCGAATGCTGCTTTGTCATCGACCTGCCGGATATCGGTGGACGGGCAAGGCTGGAGAAGATGGGGCAGAAGGTTTTTGCGATGTGCGAGTTTGAAGGTGACTAATGGAAACCTGTAATAATCTACCGCGCGATTCAATGCACCCGCAAGGAGTAGGCCGGTGGGTTCCCGGCGACGATGCCGCCACCCTTCCGCTCGCGGCGTTGCGCGGTACTCGCTTCCTCGCCTACCAACAGGTATGTCTCGTCGCTCCGTTCCGTGCGCCTTGCTCTCGAACCGCTCGCTACGATTTTTATCAGGTTTTATATGCCTCAAAATAAAGATGCTCTTTGGGAGGTACTTACTCTTATGCGAGGTCACACTGCAGGCTGGTCATTTACTAGTCTAGGTGAAACTCAGAATCATAAGCTTGAAAACGCCTATTCGATTAACCAACTTAAAACAAAGCTGGTGCTTAGATATTTACCATCAGACATTGAAGATACCTTTTACTTCATGGAGCATCGCGGTTACTTGCTGATACATGGACAGGGCATGATAAATCCAAAAATTGCATACACTATGACCGAGAAGGCAATTACAGTTTTTGATCAGCAGAAACTTCCCGAAGATGAACGAGAAGCCTTCAAAGAATCACTATGGAACATAGAGCCAAAGTTTTATGGAGTTGGACCGAACTTGAGTGCCTGGAAAGAATTAATTAAAAGATGGCGGAAGAAATAGCGAATGTTTGATGGGTTGAGCAACACAATACCCATAGAGGCTGAGCTGCTTTACCTAGCTATCCATATAAAAAATGCCAACAAAGAATAAAACTTCAAAGCCGATAAAGTTCAAACCTCCAGCAAATGCGTTGTACCGTTCTCGTATTGAAATATGCAGAATCCTGCGAGAGTTGGTGCATGAAAAACAACAGGTGTTTGCCGAGATCGACTTTGACAAGTCGTTGACGACAAGGATATTGCATGTGGATGAACGATCAGGTTATCTGGTGGTCGGTTACGGTGATAGCAAACGGATGAATAGTGTGTTGTTCGACTATTCGGTGTTGCAATATCGGGCAAATTATCGGGGAGCACATTTATTTTTCAAGCTCTCGAATCCACTGGAATGTCTACATGAGGGTAAGCATGCCATCAAGTTTGATTTGCCGGACGCTTTGCTTTGGTCACAGCGGCGGGAAGTCGAAAGAGTCGTTGTTCCACACGGTAACGCATTGCATTGCGTCTACAGAAATGAAGAAGGTGAGTTTTTCCGTGCCAGCGTCTTTGATATCAGCCTTGACGGAATGGGTGGCGTGATCTTCCAGGAGAATATCGCATTAAAGGTGGGTATGGTGTTGAAGGGATGCCGGATTACTTATCCCGGTTTCGATCCAATAACCGTTGATCTGGTAATTCGGAATATCAAGTCGATTGCACAGCCGGATGGCACAGTTTATAAACGTGCCGGTGTTCGTTTTATGCAGCGACCAGAGGAGATTCCCGTGCTGATAAATTCGTTTGTTCATAATCTCGGCAACTAATAGAAGCGAAAATATTTTATGAAAATAGATGGCAAACCCTATCGCACCATCTGGCCTGCTGCCGACAATTCCGCGGTGGACATTAATCCCGGTGTGGAAACTTTATTCGACAGGGCGACTATCTTGGCATGACCGCAGACCTGACTTCGCTACAGGACATCAAACATGTCATCGCGCAGACATTGCGCCGCTTTGGTGGTCTGGATATGTTGGTGTCGAACGCGGGTATCTTCCCGGGCGGGAAGCAGATCGAAGTCTTGTCTGACACAGAGTAGGACAAGGTGATGGCAATGCATTTGAGGCTCCTGATTTTCTGAGGCATCCTATTTTGGATAGAGGTATATAAAATATGGCCAAAGACCCCACCGACTACAGCACCCGGGACTTTATCCCTGCCGTATTGAACGTTACGCGCGGACAGGTATTGATGGACAGGCAGCGCCATATCGCCATCGTGGCGAAAAGGGGCAGAACCTGTGCACATCTGGTGCAGGTGAAGTCCGGCACGCTGAAGCTGGCGAAATACACCCCCCGAGAATTGACCGATCAGTGGACTGACGCTGATTATCCGTTTGAACGTGCAGTGAGTAAATTGCTTGAGCTGGGCAAGCAGCATGGCATTACGGATAAGGCGCGAATAGCGCTGGAAGAGTTGGTCAAGGCGGGACGGGAACCCAAGCAGCACAATCTTTTTTCTTGATGTCGGCTGGTATGTTGCAGGAGAAATATTGAGGAGAAAGGTCGCCGCGCCGGCAAAAGGAGGAGTGGAAAATCCGGCGCGGGTTCCTTGGTACTACTAAAGAGCTACATGGAAGTGCCCAGTGAGTGGTTAAGAGAAGTGTTGGTTGGTTACGCAATGACAAACGTTACGGCACCTGTAACAACCCAACGAATAAAACCTGATCCGGCTTATATAGTTTTTTTCAATTGTCCACCTCATTAATGAAAATAACGCCTACTTCAATGACAGGCAAAAATTCTGATAGGGGATATGAGAAATAGTTCAATTATTTTTAATCAGAGGGCATGTTGCGAATAAAATAGCGTAGCTTTGTACTATATTGCGTAATATTGCCAGAATCACCTATGCCCATCAGTTAATGAAAAAACTTCGTATATTCTGTTTGTTAGCTCAGATAGTTACCCTGAATATGTTTGCGACATATTGCCAGGCAGCGGATTCTATCCGGGGGAATCCTGCCTATGCGGAGCAGCAGTATCAGCAGGCATTGAGCTTATATAAACAGGATAAAGCTGATGAATCCCTGAGTATTCTTGATGATCTGTACCGCAATCGCCCTGAAGTGATTCGCTATCTTTATGACTATGTTGCGATTGCAAGTTGGAGCGGTAAGCATGAACTGGCAGTTTCGGCAGGGTCTCTAAATCTGGAAATCGCACCCGCCTACGTGCTTGAAGCGGTAGCCTCCAGCCAACGCCAATTAGAAAACTACGACGCATCGATCAAAGCATATGATTTCGTAGTGCAGCGTTTTCCGGAAAGGACGGACGCGCAACTGGCCAGAATAAACACACTGATCGATGCGCAGCGTTATCAGGAGGCAGAGGCAGGATTGTCCCGTTTGCGGAAGCAGTTTCCGCAACGTGTGGATGTGATGGAAAGTGTCATACGCTGGAGTGATGGTGCCATGCCACCTATTAATACCCTGACAGAAACTGATAGGTTGCTGGCGATTGACTCGGATAATACTTTCGCGTTGAAGATGCGCTATCACGCATTGAAAAAACTGGGTGCGGTACATCTTGCTGGAAGGGTGACGCCTGATTCATTACTTTCATCTGAGGAGCAAAGTGAAGACAAGCGCGACCAACTGGCGTTTGAGCTGCGATGGGCCAGGATCAATGCAGACAAACTGGAGCATGAAGCACGCTGGGCAGAGTTGGATGCCGTGATTGATAAATTAGATCAGGTATGCCAATCGGCTCAGGGTGAGGGCGCAGAGTTTTCGGTTGCACGGGCAAGCTGCGGTGATCTGGTTGCTGCGCTGTCGGAACGGAAGCGATCCAAAGCAGCAATCACCTTGTATGAAAAGATGTTGGAAAAGAATTGGCCTGTCTATGCCTATGTTCAGTCGGCAGTGGCAGATGCCTATCAAGAACAACAACAGCCTGAATCCGCACTTACACTGTTTGACGCATCGCTGAAGCAGGCCCCGGATAACTTCTGGGGCAAAGTCGGTCGTGTCTATGCTTTGCTGGATAGCGAACATTATTGTGAGGCTTACGAATCAGCCGACCGATTGGCGGCTGAAACGCCGGAGTGGATCAATGCCGAATCCCCTGATGTTCGTGAACCCAATTCTGCGTTTATCCATGCCCAGCTTCTCAGCGCGAGAATCAGGGGGTATACGAATAAGCTGTCTGAGGCAGAAGCGAAACTGCAAACACTGGCTTTCCGTGCGCCGGCTAACACTCAGATCAGACAAGCTTTGGCAGCGACATATAGTTCACGCGGTTGGCCGCGCCGTGCTGAGGGTGATCTGGAATGGTTGGATGCCGCAGAGCCGAATAATCTGTGGACTCAATTAGGCCTGTTTGAAAACAGGATGGCGGTAGGTGACTATAAAGCCGCCGAAGTGAAGCTGGACGATGTCACTGAGCAAGCACCCGATGAAAAAGCGGTGCGGCGTGCAAACCGTGATTGGCAGACGCACAATCTGCGCGAGTTGGTCGTCGAATCCAGATTTGGTAGGAGCTCCGATCTAGCAGGTGCATCACCTAATTCTCACGAATCTGTGATCGAGGCACATTTGTATGCCAGCCCGATTAAAAGTAACTGGCGGCCTTTTTTGCATACACAGTTCACAAGGGGAGATTTACCCGGGCTGTCAGTCAGTCGAGTTGCGATGGGTGCGGGTACGGAATATCAGTTACGCGATCTGAACCTGAGGGGTGAATTGCTCAGGGTCGGCGACAGCGGAATAGGGTATGCGCTCAAGGGAGGTTACCGAATTGGTGATCACTGGTATCTGAATGCCGGGCTGGATCAAAAAAGTCTGGCGACGCCGATCAAGGCATATGCGGATGGCGTCACTGCCAGCAACATCCGGCTTGGCGGTGGTTATCGCTGGCATGAGTCCAGAGATGTCTACGCGAGCCTGAACCAGATGACTTTGAGTGATGGCAATACACGTAATGCAACGGATATCTTCTGGACGGAAAGGTGGTTTGCCAGCCCAACCTATATATTGAGTTCAGTGGCTGAATACTATGCTTCGCAAAATGCTTTGCAGAGTCCGACGATCAGTTACTTTAATCCTGATAGTGACCAGTTTGTCGGCGCGACGATCAGAAACGAATGGATGCAATTTCATCATTATCGAACTTCGCTGACGCACGCTCTGTCCATCGGGCTCGGTAATTATGCGCAGCAGAGTTTTTCTACAGGTCAAGTTAAAAGTGTCAGCTATGAGTTGACCTATACGCATCATGACAGACTGAATTTCCGTGCGGGAGTCAGCAGAAGCGAGCATCCCTATGACGGTGTCGTCGATGTGGCGAACAATTTCACGCTGGGGATGAGATGGAGATTCTGATGCAGCGTATATATTTGTTTGCAATGCTATGCCTGTTGCTGCCTGCTGCTTTCGCTGCCAGTGATACGGCATCAGAACTGAATAGTTATAAAGTATTGTGCTACCACAATGTGATGGATAATCCGATGGATCATCCGGAGAAGTACACGGTCAGCACAGAGGCACTGGCGCAGCAGTTTGCCTGGTTGCAGGAGCAGGGTTATACCGTTATCAGTATTGATGATTTGATTGCTTCAAAAAAGACAGGCAAGCCCTTGCCGGACAAAGCAGTGATGCTGACTTTTGATGATGGGTATCGCAGCTTTTACACCCATGTTTTTCCGTTACTTAAGGCCTTTAATTATCCTGCTGTATTCGGATTGGTCGGGTCATGGCTGGAATTGAAGCCGGGTGAAAAAGCGCAGTATCCGGGGCAGAACTACACGCGTGAGACTTTTTTAAATGCTGACGAGATCAAAGAGATATCTGCTTCTGGCTTGGTTGAATTCGCATCGCACAGTTTCGATCTGCATCACGGCATAACGGCGAACCCGCAGGGAAATAAATTGCCTGCAGCGGTCAGTCGTGCATACGATGAAAAATCCGGTGCTTATGAGAGTGATGTGGAATTTGAAGCACGGATCCGTGCAGATCTGTCGAAAAATTCGGACGTAATTGAACGACTGACAGGTAAACGACCACGCGTGATGGTTTGGCCGTATGGCATTTATAACAAGACTTCAGTGGCAGTCGCACAGTCTTTGGGTATGCCGATCAACTTCAAACTAATCGGCGGAGATAATCATGTATACGGCGCTAAGCAGAATGGCAATTATTTGTTACAGCCGAGTTATGCATTGGGCGGTAGAAAAGGTGAGTCAGGAGATCCACTGAAGATGATAAGCCGGATTATCGTCGAGTTCGATTATTCGATCTGGCGGATGTCAGAAGATCTTTCTGTGCCTGCTCAGGCTGCACCGGAGCGGGTAATACATGTTGATATCGATTTTATTTACGATGAAGACCCGGTGCGCCAGAATGAGAATCTCGGCAAGCTGCTAGAGAGGGTCATGCGTATGAAAGTCAGCACAGTATATCTTCAGGCATATGCCGACCCGGACGGGAATGGAGCTGCGGATAGTGTGTATTTTCCTAATCGGCATTTGCCGGTGAGGGCTGATTTGTTCGGTCGAGTCTCATGGCAATTACGGACACGGGCGGGGGTAAAAGTCTATGCGTGGATGCCTTTGCTGGCTTACGAATTGCCACCGGATCAACCGTTGGCAGCTCATCTGGTCGAATCAAATAATAATCAAGTCGCCAAAGATCGTTACCCGAGACTGACACCGTATGATCCAAAAGTGCGTCAACTGATTTCTGAAATCTATGAGGACTTAGCCAAAAGTACCTTGTTTGACGGCATCCTTTTTCACGACGATGCTACGTTAGATGACTATGAAGACGTCAGCACATGGGCTTTGGATTATTACAGTAAGGCTTGGGGGGTGCCAAAATCACGCCCGGAAATACTTGAAGCAATCAGGAACGATCCGGATTTGTTCAATAAATGGACACAGCATAAAACGCGCTTCCTGACGGAGTTCTCACTTGAACTTGCCGACCGGGTTCGCCATTATCAACCTGCGCTAAAGACTGCAAGAAATCTGTATGCGGAAGTGGTGTTGAACGCTGATGCAGAAGAATGGTTTGCACAATCATTAGCGGATTTTCTGCGAAGCTACGATTACACCGCCGTCATGGCGATGCCCTATATGGAAAATGCAGATATAGAAAGTGCCGATACGGGAAATGACGGTCAGCCTATGACCTGGTTGAAAAATCTAGTCAGCGAAATTGCGAAGCAACCGGGTGCTTTGCGAAAGACGGTGTTCGAATTGCAGTCGCTAGATTGGCGCAATGCGACACGGATCGACAGCGACGAGATGGGGGAGCAGATGAAGTTGCTGCAACTTCAGGGCGCACTCAATTTCGGCTACTACCCGGATGATTTCCTGAATGATGCGCCATCCCATCATGTAATCAGACCATTCTTATCATTGCAGGACTTTCCTTTTACCAAGCACTAGGATGAGTGACGCTTTAATTTCAGTTCTCAGCTCCACGTTCATTTCGGTTGAACTGTTCCTGCTCGACTTTGTTTTCTACTACCCGTTATTCATGGCATACCTGTGGATGACGGGCGCAATTTTTTATTACTACAGATTCGAGCGACGCAATATACACATCAAAGTGCCGCCGGTGCTGAAAGAATATCCGGGGGTGGCGATCGTCGTTCCGTGCCACAACGAAGAAGAGAATGTCCGCGACACGATCGCGCAATTGCTCAAGCAACAATATCCTGATTTCGAAGTAATCGCGATCAATGACGGCAGCTCAGACAGCACCCTTTCGATTTTGACAGAGATGGCGGGTCAGGATAAGCGCCTCAGGATCATCAACATGATCTCGAATCAGGGTAAAGCGATCGGGCTGAATACGGCAGCCTTGCTCACTGAAAAGGAGTTCATGGTCTGTGTTGATGGCGACACGATACTCGACGAGCATGCAGTCGCTTGGTTCATGCAACACTTTGTTTACGGCCCGAGAGTGGGTGCAGTGACCGGCAATCCCAGAATACGTAACAGATCAACTTTGCTGGGCAAGGTGCAAGTGGGTGAGTTCTCGTCGATACTGGGGTTGATCAAGCGTGCGCAACGGGTTTACGGGAGACTTTTCACAGTATCGGGCGTGATCTCGGCTTTCAGAAAAACAGCACTGCATGAAGTGGGATATTGGAGTCCTGAGATGCTAACCGAAGATATTGATATCAGTTGGAAGCTACAGTTCAAGCATTGGGACATACGATACGAACCAAAAGCATTGGGCTGGATATTAATGCCTGAAACGCTGAGCGGGCTATGGAAGCAGCGTACCCGATGGGCGATGGGCGGTGTGCAGGCATTGCTCAAATTTTTTCCGACTTTGTTTTCGTGGCGCACCCGGCGGATGTGGGTGATCTATTTCGAGTATGTGCTGAGTCTGATTTGGGCATATGCTATGTTGGCGTCAATCGTGTTGGCTTTGCTCAGCCTGTTCATTCCGCTACCGGAGATCATTCGTGTACCGCCCCTGATTCCCGGATGGACGGGTGTAGTGATCGGGACAACGTGTTTGCTTCAAATCTCCATCAGCATGCGTCTGGATCAGGAGTATGACGTAGGGCTATGGAAGGTTTATTTCTGGATGATCTGGTATCCACTGCTTTACTGGATGCTTAATATGCTGACGATCGTTGTGGCGTTTCCCAAAGTGCTTGCACGAGGAAAAGATCAAAGAGCTGTCTGGATCAGCCCTGATCGCGGGATAAAAGAAAAATGAAATTAATCATCGAACATCCTGAATGGCAGACTCCCAAGCAGCGCGTCCTATTGGGGTCGGTCACACTTGTGTTCTGGATGGCATGGTTTTATCTCTGGGTGCCTATTCTCAGTGTTATTGGCTGGGTACTGGGTATCAAACTATTTCATTATCAGATGATAACATTGGGAGGATTGCAAGGATTTTTGGGGATGTTGGCATGGTATGCGGTCGGCGTTTTACTGCTAGGCGGAAGTTTGATCACATGGGCGACATACAATATTCAACGTTTTAAAAATGCGAATCGGCGCGGGCCGAGAAAAGTCATTACTGACGAAATTCAAGCTAATCACTTCAATGTGGATGTCAAAGACGTTCAAGCATGGAGAGAAGCGCAAATACTCTCCGTCACCATGGATGAATATGCACAAATCATGAATGTGGATAGCGAGCAATCTAAAGCTGAAGGAGTGACTTAAACCGTTCACAAGGTTTCAAACATGGCGTCCTCGGGTGGAATCGAACCACCAATTGACCCTTAGGAGGGGTCTGTTATATCCATTTAACTACGAGGACAGTTTGCTTTTCAATAGTGCGGGCGCATTTTAGCGTAAACATCGTGAGACTTAATAATTTTCCTGTTTAGCTGTTAAGCTTTCCCGGTTGCATAGGCGGGAAGAGAGTGCTTAGCGTAGTTAGCGATCAAGCCGGTTTCCAGTTATAGTTACCGTTTGCAGGTAAATTGCAGCATAGGATACAGAGAGTATGGTTTGGAAAGTATTGGCAGCCTTGGTTGCTTTGGTGATTATAGCCGCGCTTTGGGTAGCGCGTGCAGCGCGTGCGGGTGTGCTACCGGTTGTCGGGCAGGAGGCGCCGGACTTCAATCTTCCTGATCAAGATAACAAACCGCACAGATTGGCTGATTATCGTGGTCATTGGTTGGTGTTGTATTTCTACCCCAAGGACGATACGCCGGATTGTACGAAACAAGCGCGTGCTTTTCGTGATGACTTGGAGAAGTTCACCGAACTTGGTGCCAAAATAGTAGGTGTGAGTATCGACGATGTCGAAAGCCATGCAAAATTTGCTAAAAAGTACCGTCTGCCGTTTCCTTTGCTTGCAGATAAGACAACAGAGACATCAGACCGTTATGGCGCACTGTTGAGTCTGCCATTTCTCAAGATGGATAAACGCCATACTTTTCTGATTGATCCGCAAGGTATTGTAGAGAAGATGTATCTAACGATAGATACTTCGCGGCATTCACAGCAGATTATTGAAGATATAAAAGAGTTGACCGAAGGGAGTCAGGAATAATGTGGCAAAAAGTAAATATGTTTATGGCGTGGTTTTTCATCCCGCAGACACTGGCGATGGGTTGGGTCGCAGCTATCGGACGTGTGGTGCTGGAGCTGCTGGGCGTCGACACATATGAAGGAGACTTGCCGGGACGTTTAGTGGGCGCGATATTGATGTTTGGTGTTGTCTATTTATTACAGCATTTCCTTAGGACACTGCCACCAGCGGGTAACCCAAAAGGTAATGGCTTCCGTTTTGGTCAGCGCATTGTGCTGGCTGCAAATGTACTTGCGGGACTGCTGTTCATCTTTCAACTGACATTCACTTTTATCGACAGCCACAACCTGTATTTGGTATTGAACAAATTCACGACAGCGTTTGGATATTGGGTGATGGCCATGTGGATGGTGGGCTTCTCATTCCTCTACCAGTCTGCACAGCCCGGCTCTTTATCGAAAATTGATAGCGCGTCGAAAACCGATACCACAGCCAAGCCGGAGAAGTAATTCATGCCATTTATTACTTTGGACAAGGCTTGCCTTGCGTTTGGCCATGTCGCATTGCTCGATAAAGCGGACTTTCAACTCGACGAAGGAGAACGCGTCGGTCTGATCGGGCGGAACGGCGGTGGAAAGTCTAGCATGATGCGCGTGCTGGCCGGGCAAAGTAACCTTGATGACGGGACGGTATGGCGTGCGCCGACAGCGCGTATCTGCTACGTCAGTCAGGAGCCGGTTCTGGATGCGGATGACACTGTGTTCGATGCCGTGGCAAAAGGTCTCGGCAAGCTGCAAAAGTTACTGCACGACTACCATCATGTTTCGCATCAGCTCTCCGAGCCGGATGCCGACTACGACAAACTGCTGGAAGAGATGCAGCACTTGCAGACCCAACTTGAATCGCAGGATGGCTGGTCGGTACAAGCACGTATCGAGACTGCCATCGATAAGTTGGAGCTGGATGCCGATAAGCTAGTTGGAGAGATGTCCGGTGGTCAGCGCAAGCGAGTCGCGTTGGCACAAGCGCTGGTGGCTGAACCGGATGTACTGATCCTTGACGAGCCAACCAATCATCTGGATTTTTCATCCATCGAATGGTTGGAAGGCTTATTGAATAACTTCGCCGGTAGCGTGTTGTTTGTCACCCATGATCGTCGCTTTCTGGATAACGTCACTACCCGCATCGTTGAACTGGATCGCGGCAAGTTGGCAGGATTTCCCGGTAATTTTTCCGCCTATCAAAAGATCAAGGAACGCATGCTTGCGGACGAAGCCGTCACCAATGCAAAGTTTGACAAAGTGCTGGCGCAAGAAGAGGTGTGGATACGTCAGGGCATTAAAGCGCGCCGCACCCGAAATGAAGGCCGGGTGCTACGACTGGAACAATTGCGTCGCGAGCGCGCCGCCAGACGCGAGAAGGTCGGCAAAGTCGAGATGAGTGTGGACAAAGGCGAGCGTTCCGGCAAGCTGGTCGCAGAATTGGAAGGTGTTAGCAAATCATATGGCGAGCGTAAACTCATCGACAACTTCTCGTGTCGTATTCAACGCGGTGACAAAATCGGCCTGCTCGGTCCGAATGGTGCAGGCAAGAGTACCTTGCTGAAGATTGTTCTCGGTGAATTGCAGCCTGATTCCGGTGACGTAAAACTGGGTACCAAAATATCTGTAGCATATTTCGATCAACTGCGTGAGCAGCTAGATGACAAAGCGACGCTGGCGGACACCATCAGTAAAGGATCGGACTTCATCGAGATAGCAGGGCAGCGTAAGCATGTCATCAGCTATCTTGGCGACTTTTTGTTTCCGCCTGAGCGCGCACGTTCTCCGGTGAAAAGTTGTTCCGGCGGAGAGCGCAACCGCCTGTTACTGGCGCGATTGTTCACCCAGCCTGCCAATGTGCTGGTACTGGACGAACCCACCAATGACTTGGACATCGAGACGCTGGAACTACTCGAAGAACTGCTCGCAAAATACGATGGCACATTGTTTCTGGTCAGTCATGACCGGGCTTTTTTGGATAACGTCGTGACGCAGGTGATCGCATTCGAGGGCGAAGGCAAACTGATCGAATATGTCGGCGGCTACGAGGATTGGGTCAGGGTTAAAAAGTATCAGGCGGGAGTTGCAGCAGAGAAGCAGGCTGCAACCGTCAAGCCCGTCGCAAAGCCCAAACCTGCCCAAAAACCTGACCAGAAATCAGTCAATAAGCTCAGTTTTAAAGAAGCCAAGGAGTTGGAAGAAGCACCCAAGCGCATCGAAGCATTAGAGCGCGAGCAGGAAGAAATCGCAGCTGCGTTGGGTAGTGCCGACCTTTACCGTGAAAATCCTGCTCATGCCAAACAACTTCAGGAACGCACCTCGGCAATCGAGGAAGCGTTGTTGCAACTGATGGCGCGCTGGGAAGAGCTGGAATCGAAAAGCGGCTAGTTTTTTTGCGGTAAAGCCGCTTCACCTAGCACACCATCTTCTCCGGTACGGCGTGCGATGATGACCGTACCGCAGGAATCACTGAACACATTCACCGATGTGCGGCACATATCCAGCACGCGATCTACTGCGAGAATCAAACCTATTGCTTCAAGCGGTAAACCGATCGCTGCAAGAATGATTGCGATAGCGACCAGACTGGCAGAAGGAATGGCTGCAACGCCTATGGATGTGACTAGTGCCATAAGTACGATGGTGAACTGCTGTACTGCACCAAGCTCAAGCCCGTATGCCTGAGCGATGAACATCGCAGCGACACATTCATATAAAGCTGTGCCGTCCATGTTGACCGTCGCGCCGAGCGGCAGCACAAAACTGGTGGTTCGGTTGGATACCCCGGCATTTTTTTCTACGCATTCCATCGTCAGGGGCAGCGTGGCAGCGGATGAGCTAGTGGAGAATGCGGTCAGCAGTGCCGGTGCCATCGCACGGTAATGATTTAGCGGATTGACGCGCCCGACAAAATATAACAGCAGTGGTAATACCACCAAAAAATGTATCGCTAATGCTGCCAGTGCACTGAGAAAGAACCAGGCTAGCGGGACGAATGCGGAAAGACCCGTGCCAGCGACGACCTTGGCGACCAGCCCGAAGATACCGATGGGCGCAAACTTCATCACCCAGTCAGTGATCTTCATCATCACCTGAAACGTACCTTGCCAAAATTTATACATGCTCTCTGCATACGTTTCTTCTATGCGGGTCATGAAAAATCCGAACAGCAGACTGAAGAAGATCAAGCCCAGCATCTGTCCGTTAGCGGCGGCATCGACGATATTGGTTGGTACCATACGCAGGAATATCCCGACCAGATCACCGGCACCTTTCCCTTCAACCTTGGCGACCACCTCAGTGGTGTTCTCGGATAGTCCGATCAATTCCTTGGCAGGCTCGCCATCTATGATGCCGGGGGATACCAGATTGACGACTGCCAAACCGATCAGAATGGCGAACAGGCTGGTGGTCATATAGTAGAGCAAGGTCTTCATGCCCAGTTTGCCGAAAGCACTGCCCGATCCTATCCCGGCGATACCCACGATGATGGATGACACTACCAGCGGCACGATCAGCATCTTCAACGCATTCAGGAATAACGTGCCGATGAAGTCGAACACGGCATAGAAGCGAATGCCGAAGAACGTTGCATCGGTTCCCGTCAATGAACCTGCAATAACAGCTAACAACAACGCGATGAGGATTTGCCAGTGAAGTTTCATTTTGAACATGATAGTAGAGGGTTCTGGTTAAATATTCACGCAACCATACCAGAATTCTGCATCAGAATTCCATCTTGAAAATCCATATTAGAGGGATGGTGAATTGCGCAGCAAGCAGCTTACGCCTTACTCAAGATCATTATCTGAATATCCATCACATTGGTGCCGGTTGGGCCGGTAAGAAGCTGTGATTGTGTGCCTGTTTCGCTATCCAACTTTTTGAAGAAGGTATAAGAGTCGTTGTTGTCGAGATAGTTTGATGGTGAAATGCCTGCACTGGTTGCCTGTGTGGCGGTAACGCCATCGACGATAGCACCCGCGGCATCGTTAGGGCCATCAGTGCCGTCAGTGCCGGCAGAGAGCAATGTAACGCCTTGCATTCCTTCTATCTCCAGTGCAAATGCTAATGCCAACTCCTGATTCCTGCCGCCCATGCCCTTGCCGCGTACCGTGACGGTGGTCTCGCCACCACTCAGTAGGCAACGCTGCTCACCCGGTTTCATATTTTCAAGATCATTGTGTGCGGTTAGGGCAAGCCATTTTGCAACATCGCGTGCTTCGCCAGTCAGTGCATCAGACAATATTCTGGTAGTGAATCCCAGTTGCTTTGCTTTGCCCTGCGCAGCCGTCAGTGCCTGACGAATATCTGCGATGATGATGTTTTGAGTTGTTGCTAGGCAAGGTGCACCTTGCTTAACCGTTTCAGTAAGCTTCCCTGCGATGCCATTTTTCAGATGTTCACTCACATGCAAGGGAAGTCTGTCCGTCAGGCCATATTTTTCAATTACATGCCAAGCACCAGCATAGGTTGAACTGTCTGCCGCCGTTGGGCCGGAAGCGATAACATCCAGAGGATTGTTGATTACGTCAGACAGTATCAGTGTCACCAGTGTTGCCGGAAAAGCGGCACGAGCAAGCGCGCCGCCTTTTACTGCCGAGATATGTTTGCGCACCGCATTCAGCTCGTTGATGTCGGCACCCGCATTCAACAGGAGTTGAGTGGTTTTTTGTTTGTCCTGCAATGTCAGCTTGCCGGCAGGGGCAACCAGCAAAGCGGACGCTCCACCAGATAACAGGCAAATGACCAGTGTTTTTTCATCTGCAGTATTCAGTAATTGCAAAATATCCCGGGTGGCTGCTTCACCCGCCTCGTTTGGAACAGGGTGGCCAGCTTCTGATTGCTTGATGATGCTCAAGGGTGCAGTGTGCCCCTCTTTGACGATGATCAATCCTGAAGTGAGCCTGTCGCCCAGCAGCGATTCTGCTGCCTGTGCCATCCGTGCGGCGGCTTTTCCAGCTCCGACGACGATGATGTGTTGGTATGCGGCGAGATCAAACTGGGTATCTGAAAACTGTAGTCGGTGTCGTTCAATGCATGCAGACTCAAGGATGGCAAGATAAGGGTCGGCTGCAGCAAGTGCAACATTGAATATGTCGAGAAGTCTCTGCCGATTATGTTGCGGGAATGTCATGCCTGAATTATCTTCTTGTATTTTTTGGCCTGCATATTATCTGCCTTGGAGTTTAGTGCCTTATCCTACTATTTGATTATGTTTCAGTGTGTATTTATACATGCATCAGCGTCGCTATGAGCTATTCGTCCGCATGGTACACGGGCAGAGCCGGCTGCTTGAATTGCTCGACAAGGACAGGCAAGCCTTTTCGGGTATCAATACGGGCTGGAATGCCGGTTACAGCAACACGATGGGCTGGTTTGTGTGGCGAACTACCCGGCAGGCCCTGATCGGGTTGCGTGCCAGTCTGCAGAATCCAAGTTGCTGGATAACACGCTGGCAAATAAAAAATATGGAACGGCAACTCCGTTAGGTCGCACCCAGCGATTACGCACGGGTGTCCAGTTGGCGGCATTTTGGGAGCGGGGCATGGTGGCTGACGA
>CAZURE010000011.1:36472-49950 GCA_964623195.1 uncultured Gallionella sp.
TACGCACGGGTGTCCAGTTGGCGGCATTTTGGGAGCGGGGCATGGTGGCTGACGAATTCAGCCAGCTTTTCATGGATGGGCGTGAGAGCGATAGCATCGGGGCACGGCTGATATTGTCAGGCGTGATTATTCGTTTCGATCTTGCGCAAGGGCCGGAGGGCGCGCAAAGCCAACTGTTCATCACCTATCCGTGGAGCATGTTCTCGGTGGACAGCCCCGGTTGAGAGCGTGTGATTGAGCGTATATTGCGTTGCAGGCGGATGTGACGTTAATACGGATGGCACGCGAACTGTACCGTGATTCTATGATCATGCTCGGCTGTGTAGGGCGGCTCTGTTTCTTCGATGTCCAGCACCTCAAGACTTTTCTGCTGTTTTTTGCAGTGGTTGGACGCAGCGCGCACCGCTTCGGCTTTCGGACTTTCGGGGTTGGGAAAGTAGATTGAGGCAGAACGGACAACCATATACGTGTCCGCCCCGATACTGACTATATCAGTCGGTTTGGCACAGGCTGTGAGCGATGCCAGAATCAATAAAATGCAAAACCTTATCAAAACAAGTCCTTTGTTTGCTGATGCGTGCTCATTATTTATTACACAATCACTTTCAGCAACCTGTTTATTGCCCGTAGAATGTAGGGCTCAATGAATATCAAAACATATCCAGACAGCCCTTACTTCCTGCACCAGCCATTTGAGCCTGCGGGTGACCAGCCTGCGGCCATCGAACAGCTGATCGAAGGGATCGATGATGGCCTTGCGTACCAGACGCTACTTGGTGTGACGGGTTCGGGCAAAACCTTCACGATGGCTAATGTCATCGCCCGCACCGGGCGTCCTGCGATCGTGATGGCGCCGAATAAAACGTTAGCGGCACAGCTTTATTCCGAACTACGGGACTTTTTTCCCGAAAATTCGGTTGAGTATTTTGTCTCCTACTATGATTACTACCAGCCGGAGGCTTATGTGCCGTCGCGCGATATGTTTATTGAAAAAGATTCAAGCATCAATGAGCAGGTCGAGCAGATGCGTTTATCCGCGACTAAAGCATTGCTTGAACGCGATGACGCAATCATCGTCGCTACAGTTTCGGCAATTTACGGTATCGGCGATCCGGTGGATTATCACGGCATGATCCTGCATCTGCGCAGCAACGAGAAAATGGAGCAGCGCGATGTCATCAAGCGATTGATCGAAATGCAGTACGAGCGTAATGAAGTAGACTTTTCACGCGGAAAATTCCGTGTGCGCGGTGATGTCATCGACATCTTTCCGGCAGAGAGTAGCGAACATGCATTGCGCGTCACCTTGTTCGACGACGAAGTGGAAACGCTTTCGCTGTTCGATCCGCTAACGGGACATATTTCACAAAAAGTATCTCGCTACACCGTGTATCCCTCCAGCCATTACGTTACACCGCGCAGCACCGTAGTGGATGCCATCGAAACCATCAAGGTAGAGCTTGCCGAACGCATCTCCGTTTACATACGGGAACACAAGTTGGTCGAGGCGCAACGTATCGAGCAGCGCACCCGGCACGACCTGGAGATGCTTAATGAGATCGGCTTCACCAAAGGAATCGAGAATTATTCCAGACATTTGTCAGGCCGTAATCCAGGTGATCCGCCGCCGACACTGCTGGATTATCTGCCGCCGAACGCACTGATGTTTCTTGACGAAAGTCACGTCACCATTCCGCAGATCGGGGGGATGTACAAAGGAGATCGTGCGCGAAAGGAAAATTTGGTCAACTACGGTTTTCGCCTCCCTTCCGCGCTGGATAATCGTCCGCTACGCTTTGATGAATTCGAAAAGATCATGCGGCAATCAATCTTTATCTCTGCCACGCCATCAAAGTATGAAGCAGAGCATGCCGGGCAGGTCGTAGAGCAGGTAGTGCGCCCGACCGGACTGATTGACCCCACTATTGACGTACGACCCGCAACCAATCAGGTGGACGACCTGATGTCCGAGGTCAACCAACGCATCAAGGTGGGCGAGCGCGTACTGGTCACTACACTCACTAAAAAAATGTCGGAGCAACTCACCGACTACTTCGCCGAGCACGGCATCAAAGTACGTTACCTGCATTCCGATATCGAGACTGTCGAGCGTGTCGAGATCATTCGCGATCTTAGGCTGGGAGAGTTCGATGTGCTGATTGGCATCAACCTGCTGCGCGAAGGGCTGGATATCCCCGAAGTCTCACTGGTCGCCATCCTTGATGCAGATAAAGAAGGATTCCTGCGCTCCGAGCGTTCGCTGATTCAGACCATAGGTCGTGCTGCGCGTCACCTTAACGGAAAGGCGTTGTTGTATGCCGACCGCATCACTGACTCGATGCGCCGTGCGATAGACGAAACCGAGCGACGACGCACCAAGCAAGTGGCGCATAACAAAGCCAATAACATTACGCCTCAAGGAGTGCAAAAGCGCATCAAAGACATCATCGAAGGCACTTATGAGCCGGAAACCGCACGCGAACAACTCAAGGCCGAGCAAGCGCAGGCGAAATATCTGGCAATGAGCCCGAAAGAAATTTCCAAAGAGATCAAGCGACTCGAAAAAGAAATGCTACAAGCGGCGAAGAATCTGGAGTTCGAAAAGGCAGCAGCCTTCAGAGACGATCTGAAAAAATTGCGTGAAGGCGTGTTGATTTCGCCGCTGTGAACTGGCTGCTGAAAGGATAAGATTCCTTATAGTAAATACTGCCAGGAAACGCTATACATATTCTTCATTTTCATTTGCAGTCCATTCAACTTCTGCCGGATAGGGATGCCATGCTCGATGCCTAGCTTATGTCCGCTTACAAATATATGACTGATACCTATTGATGCATCCCAACGGGTTCCCCCTGAGTTTTTCACATCAAATGTTGGAGATATATTGCGCTTCATCAAAGTAATCGCGTCTGAATTACCGGAAATTTTCTGCCAGTTAGAATTCGCCACGCGCCCGGTTATTGAAGTGTTTTTCAATGGCGTCACTTTCCCAAAGCGACATCAAAATAGGGATTTTCCTTATATATAAATCGCTCAAAAAGAATTATCCTAATCGTAGGAGCGTTACTTATTGGTAAGAGGGAGGGGTTATGTTTTTAATGGTTGCATTGATGGAAAGACAACGCCAACAAATGAGCGATTCATGAGTGCGACAAATGTGCATGGTACCGAAAGACGACTTACTGATGGGCAGGATATGAGGTTACGAATCTGTCAATTTCAGGAGTTGTTTTCCATTTCCTCATATAAAAATAAGGCGTGTGAAGTGATGGTTGTAACTGAAAAGTTCTATGAATTTTTTAAGGATGGCCTCCCTTTCAGTAGAATGCTGATACTGCGAAAAGAGCTAGTTTCAACGGCTAAGGCAAAGCAGCGTGGCTAGTGTTAATGCAAAATAATAAAGGCAGGCTCGAATGTCTTGGCTCTCAGCCGCCTAATAAGTACTGCAAATACACGCCCTTCTCAGGCTAAAGCCATCAATCAAGCGTCACCACTCAGTTTTATTTCCTGTGCACGATGTTGTCGTTGCAGATACTGTTGCGTTTGCATGTCGGTCAGCCTGCTGGCGGTTCTTGAGAATTCGCCGGACATCTCGCCATCGGTGTAGATGTTTTTCGGTGTGACTTCAGATGATGCCACCAGCCTGACGTTGTTGTCGTACAGCACATCAATCAGCCATGTGAAGCGTCTTGCTTCGGGGGCATTGTCGGCGGTCATGCAGGGGATGTGTGACAGGAACACGGTGGGGTAGTGGTGTGCGATCTCCAGATAGTCCGAATGCGAATATGTCCCGCCACATAGTTCCTTAAATTCGAACCACACGATATTTTTTGCCAGCCGTTTTACCGGGACTGTACGGTCATGCACGAGGATGTGTTGTTGGTCGAGTGCGGTGCCTGAGGATATTCGTTCAAACCATGTGGTTAGACTTTCTTCATGGGTATTGGCTTCTTCAGCATTGTCTGCGACTAGGAACAAGGGCTCGCGTTGGGTGACGCGCTGGCGGTAGTCGCTTCCTCCATCTACATTCACCACTTTCAGTTCACGCTTTAATAGCTCGATAGCAGGTAAAAAGCGCTGACGTTGTAAACCGTTAAGGTATAGCGTGTCGGGGTGATAGTTAGAGGTGGTGATCAACACCACGCCGCGTTCGAACAATGCAGCCACTAACCTGCCCAATATCATGGCGTCAGCAATGTCATCGACATGAAATTCATCCAAACACAATATACGGGTCGATTTTTCGATGTTATCTGCTAATGCGATCAGCGGGTCATTGCGATCAGCGAGGACTTTCATCTCGTGATGCACTTCGGCCATGAAGTTATGGAAATGGATGCGTCGTTTACGCCGATAGGGGAGACAGGCATAAAATGCGTCCATCAAAAAGGTCTTGCCGCGACCCACGCCGCCCCATAGATATAAACCTTTGGGCACATCCGGGCTGAGTAGGCTGCGCCCGAGAAAATTGTTGCGCTTGCTTTTGAACTCAACCAGTTGATGCCAGAGGGTATCCAGCTCATCAATCGTGGCTGCCTGCGCAGCATCGGGTACAAAGCCAGGTTGTTGGCTGATGCCTAGATACCATGTCTTGGGGCTGATGCTATCTGAGGGGATAGGGAAGTCGTGTTGAGACATTGATAAGATTATGGCTATTATCGGACTTGGTCAGGCGTTTCTTATTATAATGCTCGCTGAGGATGGTTGATTGAATCCAAGGAGATAAATAATGAATGACGAGATAAACCCGATTGAAGAAATTGAGACGGCGCCTGAAAAGCGCAACATCTGGATGCGCGGCTTGTTTATGGTGCTAACGATGTTGGCGGTTCATGTATGCGGCACAGTGCTGTTTTTCGTTACCGCGATACAGTTCATCATGATGCTGCTGAATGATACGCCGAATCCAAGACTGACTAAATTCGGTCGCAGCTTGGGTGGCTATTTGCAGCAGAGCGCAGATTTTCTGACCTTTGCGACAGAAGATATACCGTTCCCGTTCAGCGACTGGCCTTCGGGTGATTGAGCCAGTCTGGCGATCAGATCTAATTCTTTTTTGAGGCGTCTTTTTCCTGTTGGACAACAGGTTTGATTGCTGCGTGTGTGTCTTTCCACAAAGTGCTTCTGCCGACCTGCTGTGCTTTAACCACTTCAGGGTTGTCTTCAAGATATTTGTTCATGAAAACTGTAAGCTCTGAAAGATAACCTTTACTCATTACTAACCTCACCAGAAAATAAAACGGAATAATAAAACGATTGCACTGCATGAAAAGCGGCAGCTATCGTAACCCCCGCCAAGCATCACCGCAAGTAGATCAGGAATTTTTGAAAGGGCTGTGTTCATTCAATTCATCCACATACTCTGCTACCGCATCAGATTCACGCTGTAAGTAGTTTTCCACTGCCCGTGAAAACTCCGGATGTGCTAACCAGTGCGCTGAGTGGGTCGTTACCGGCAAGAAGCCCCGCGACAGTTTATGCTCACCACCCGAGCCACCTTCAAATGCTTTGATCCCTCGCGCGATACAAAATTCAATCGCCTGATAAAAGCACGCTTCGAAGTGTAAGCCGGAGTGAAATTCGAATGCGCCCCATGAACGCCCGTACAAGATTTCATCGGTCATGATGTTTAATGCGCTGGCGATCATCCGGCCTTCGCGTGATGCGATCACCAGCAGGGCGTGATGAGGCATTGATACACCGATGCGATGAAAAAAATCATCATTCAGTGCGGGTGGCGAGTAATGTGTTTGTCGCTTATAGGCATAACATGAGGCGAAAAATGACCATTGTTCCTCAGTGGCTGCATCACCGGTGATGCATTGCAACGTGATGCCGGCATCTTCTACGCGGCGTCTGTCCTGTTTGATGCGTTTGCGCTTATCGCGGCTCAGTGCGGCGAGAAAATCTTCGAAATCCCGATAGTTGTTATTCTGCCAATGGAACTGCACATCCTGCCGCAACATCATGCCACGCGACTGAGCCACCCGCACATCAGCCTCATTCAGAAATAAACAATGCAGTGAGGACACACCACCATCCCCTCTTTCTTGCAGGGAGAGGGGAGAATCATCTCCCGCCAATTCACCCTTAGCCATTGCCAGCGCAGCATCCAGCAGCGTTTCTTTATTTTTTTCGGTAGAAGCCAGCAACCTCGGCCCGGTCACTGGTGCAAACGGCACCAGACATACCAGCTTGGGGTAATAGTCCAGACCGTGACGTTGGTAAGCCTCTGCCCAGGCGAAATCGAATACATGCTCACCGTAAGAATTCATTTTTAGATACAGCGGCATGGCACCAATAAGGTTATCGTCCTGCCATAAGGTGATGAATCGGGGTTGCCAGCCGAATTCCGCTGTGGCGCAACCGCTGGCCTGCAAAGCATGCAGATAAGCATGTGAAGTGAACGGGTCGCCCCCGCTCAGGGCGTCCCACTTGGCCACAGGAATATCGGTTATATCACTAATGATTCTGAGAATAGGAGTGGTCATGTGTTAGGACAATGATGACCTTTCCGGGTTTTTTCGCCAGCTTCCCCCATTCGATGTTTGCGCGGAAAAGTCATAGTCCCTCGTTAATTCTCTTTACTTTGCCTAAGTTCTTTTAGAGCATTTGCAAAGGCTTGAGCGTAGTAGTCATTTGCATATTCGGAATCCCTGACCAGCATATTCCAATCAACCACAAACTCGCCATGCCCTGCTGTTTCAATTTCCTTCAAAAACCCCTGTCTAGACACAGGTGGGTTCATGCCAGCATCTACCCCCACTACCATGTGGCCAAAGCCACCGATACCAGCACCTACAAATTCAGGGTCGACAACAGCAGCCTTGGCATTTGAGTTGAATATACCATGTCGTGAACGCGTTTGACCTTTACCTCCAATTTCATGATTTGAAAAAACCGTGGAGACGTTGACGAATAAGACATCCTCCCCCATTTCAGTCGCTATTTCCTTCAGGGCTTCGGCGTCCGGCCATACCCAATGAGCCTGGGCAATCTGAATCACGCCTGAAGGGGCTTTCACGCGATAGCCCTTCGGTGCAAAAGTAGTCCAACCGGCTGCTAAGGATGTGATGTCGTAATCGCCTTTTTCAACCACCGCTACGGACGGATAAACACCGTAATACTTTTTGTAAGCCTTCGTATTGATAACTTTGTCACTGTCGATAACAATGAAACCGGCTTCTTTTAGTTGGGCTTCCAGTTTTTTCAGGCCATCTGTCGCGAGGTGCAGACCTACATCACCAGGAACTTCTATGGCATCAAGTTGTTTGAGTTCTTTTGTCTGGAAATGTCCTCCATAAGTAGCAGCCAACATACTAAAGTAAGTTGTGTCGGCGAAATCACGTGAAATATCACCCTGAATTGTGGTTGCATATTGCAGTACTGCAATTTTGAGATTGGGTCGTTTGGCGAAACGCTCAGCTAGCCCGGGTAGCCCGTTGGCCTCTTGATAACCGGCACCCGTTTCGGCCGCTTTTGCTCGATAAGCGGGATCGCTCATGTTATCCATCGAATGCTGCGTCGCCAAACGTAGAGACGTACCACAACCGCTCATCAACATAATGACGCTGAATAGAACGAAAATTTTTGAAAATTTGACTATTTTTGTTTTCATTTTTTCCCTCGATTTGTGTGCCTGATTAGGGGCATGAAATTGATCTAAAAAACACAGTTAATAAACTCGCAACGAGTCTCCTTGGTATGGCTATTACCAAGAATAACTATGGTAATAGCCAAAACCGAAACCACTGTTTCGTATCTGTTGTGGTGAAGTATTGCTGCCATTGTTCAGGTATAACTTGGATCCTAGGCCATACAAAATATCAGTGTCGTCATAAGAGACCTTTACGGTAACAACACCGTCCATCCAAGTAATATCATTACGCGTACCGGACGGGATAGAGATAAGTCGGGTTGCTGGTCCCGCACTTTCAGTACCCAACGCTAGCACCCGACCACCGGGCCATGGATTTACCCTAGTTGCGGGTACTGTGGTCTCCTCCACTATCGTATTGGTAATGTCACTGGCCAAGGCATGATGTAGATTGCCGTTGTTATAACGGGTCCAAGCAATGTAGCCGTTATTGAGCCAGTCTGGTGGCCACGACAAACCAACTGAGGTGGTCGGATAGGCCATCTGGGTTTGGGCAGCAATATTCACCACCACCAATTCCCCCTCAATATTCACGTTCACTCGACAGGCTAGCACCAACTGAGTGCGATCTGGAGACAACCCATCTCCATCGGCCATACAGGCACTATAGTTGCTGAAACTAATCACGGAAGTAAGAGCGTTGCTATTGGCGGTATCAATGGTGGCCAAGCTCGTATAGAAGAGATGTGTACCCACGCCTATAAGCAACACGTCATTATCAAGCCAGCCAAGGGGAACAGAACCAGCCTCAGTATGTATGACCGAACCGTCCGCTACATTGAGAATCTTGGTTGCCCCGCCGAAGGTATAGGCCACCTTGGTTTGTGCGGGTGAACCCATAATTTCCTTACCTAGATTATCGGTGGAAATCGATGTTGCAGCATTCGCGTTGCTGAGATCGATTTTGTAGATGCCAAATGGACTAGATGTAAATACTAGGGATTTAGATGGTGTGACACCTGTACCACCTCCACCTCCACCTGTACCTGTACCTGTACCTGTACCACCTCCACCACTGGTTGTACTCGCGTAAGCAGTCGACAATGCAGTATTAAATCCTGCTGGAGTCGTAAAGCCTGAACCTGTGCCTGCCAAATTCAACAAAGCTGTATAGCTGGTTGCATTGCTGGTAATTGCAATCGCCAATGCCGTGAGTATGTCATCCATCACGACACCGTTGGTTGGGTCAAAAGCCAGCGTGACTGGATCAATTGTATTCAGGGCGGTTAATCCCAATGAGGTACGCAGATTATTCAGAGCGGTAGTCACTTGCGTGCTAGAAATTGCGCTGAGTTGTGAGCCAGTCAATCCCGCAAACCAAGTAGCCGGTGTGGTTGTGCCAACCAAGTTTGCTACTATCAAGTCAGTCAAAGGGGTGACATTGACAGTGCCTAAATTGATGGCAAAGGACTGATAAGCAGTGGTGTTGGCTGATCCGTTAATCGTGCCACCCATAATTTGCACGGCACAAGGCAGAGTTTGCCCTGTCACATTCACCGACCACGCGCCTGTTGTACTGGTAGTGGGGATGCCTGTGATTGTAGGCCCGGCGGCACAGGTGACATTCACCGTGCCTGCAACTATTGGCGCACCTACTGCGGCTGTTCCACTCAGCGTACTGACCGCTGCGGCAGGATCACTACCGCCACCGCCACCGCCACCGCCACACCCTATGAGAATGAGTGCTGCAAATAACGATAGGAAAAAACATCTGTTCAGTGCGTTCATAAATCCTCCCCCGAGAAATGAATGTAAAAAATAATTCTGAATGAATTTCTGGCTAAACTATATATGGATTCTTGATGTTTATGCATCCCATAAACAGGGGTATCGGGCAATTTTATTTTGAGGTAGTGTCTACACATTTACCTGACTATCTAAACTAGTTATGCATCAAACATTATCTGATTGGCTAGGCTCGCCTTGGCGACTGGCTATGTCGCTGTCGATTATTTTGTCGGCGTTAACGCTGCTGGTATTGAGCGCGCCGATGATGCAAACCAACCTGCCAAATGTATTGGAACTGAATCAGGCAGAATTCATTGTTCAAGATACTGCATCACCCCCTGATAGCAACTCACCTCAATGGCAGCGGTTAACATTGCCCGACTTGTGGACAGCGCGCGGGCTGTATGAGCATGGAGGCTGGTATCGCTTACACGTTTACCTAGATACCCCACCAGCAGAAATATGGGGTATCTATCTGTTCCGCTTTCACTTAAATGCGGGTGTTTATCTCAATGGGCAATATCTAGGAGATGGAGGACGGTTTACCGAGCCAATAGCACGCAATTGGAATACCCCGCTTTATTTCACTATCCCACCAGCACTATGGAAAGCAGGTGATAACGAAATTCTGATTCGACTGCGTACTGATATTGGTTACGGTATGTTGGCACCACCACAAGTTGGCGCAGAAGCTACTCTCAAACCACGCTTTGAGCTGCGTCGTTTCATACAAAATGATCTTAGCGCATACATGGCAGTGAGCCTAGCGTTAATAGGCGCGTTGCTGTTTGGATTGTGGATTCGACGTAAGCAGGACAAGATGTATTTGTGGTTTGCGGCATCCTGTTTTTGTTGGGTATTTTTCAGCAGCACCCTTTTTGTACGTGATCAGCCTTTGCCAAGCACTTTATTTTTGTGGTTAATCCACACTGCGCTGGATTTCTGGATTGTGTTTTTGATTGGATTCGTGCACCGCTATCTGGAAGTATCACATTTGCAAAGAGAGTATATTTACATTGCGGTCCAAGTGTTACTGGCAATTGCCTCGCTTGCTTTCCCTTTGTTAGTTGCCTACTCCTTTACGTTGGCCGCCCATACCTTGTCGCTACTAGCAATATTCTATCTGGTATTTATCAGTTGGCAGTGTCACCTTGCGAAACCCCAGCCAGAATATCTACTGCTATCCCTTGGCCTATCTGGTTTGTTTGTGGCAGCTTTGCATGACTTTTTGATGGAACGGCCGCTGCCTGATTTTCAGTCGTGGGATATGATGACTTGGCTATGGCGACATCAAATACACCTGATGTATATAGCGGTGCCGACACTGCTAATTTTTCTGGCCTGGCACTTAACCGGACGCTTTATACACGCGTTAAATGAAGCGGAAAAGCTCAACCTTAATTTGGCGGGGATGGTTAAAGAGGCTCATCAACAACTAAGTGAAGACTTTGAAAAACGAGCCTTGCTAGAGTGCCAGCAGGCCGCAACAGAGGCACGTGAGGTAATTCTTAGAGACTTACATGATGACCTCGGCGCAAAACTATTAACTTTGTCGATTGGTGCAGAAACCCCAGTCCGTGCTGATATTGCACGTACTGCATTGCAGGATTTGCGGGATGTGGTATCACACTCTAGCCAGGAAGCGACTGCACTTACCTTCCTGTTGGCAAGTTGGCGAGAAGAAATGGAGGTGCGGTTAATAGCAGCTGGCGTTGAACTTGATTGGCTGCAAACCGAAGCACTTCCGGCCCCAGCTGTTTCTCACAGTGATGCTTTGCACCTTGGACGCATCTTGCGCGAATGTATCTCAAATGTATTGCGTCATGCGGATGCAAAAAGAATTCAGGTTGAGATTCAGTGTCAGGATGAAAATTTTGTAGTGAATTTGGAAGATGACGGGAAAGGTTTTGCTATAGCCGACATAAAGGGAGGGCGTGGTATGAACAATATACGCACTAGAGCGATCCACATGGGCGGCAAAGTCAATTGGGAATTAAGTAGTATAGGTGGAAGCCGTGTATCGCTGAGTGTGCCGTTGGTTAATTTAGGTGTAGTTGAGAGCCCTTAAAACGGCAGGGTCACCGTCAAATACAGATTGTCTGATTGCGCAACGTTACGCCCATCAAGCATGCTCGAATATTCCACAGCCAACAGTACTGGCAGACCGGATTGACTGGCAAGATATTCACTAAAGTTATTCCAGCTCACACCCGTCCTAACTATCAAATCCCAACTTTCTGTATTCGCCTCCAGTCCACTAACTGCTTGCCCTCTCGTCGAGGTGTAGTGTGTAGCAGCGGTACGTGAATACTCGACTCGCGCCATACCACGCCAGCTATCCCACCGGTGCGCACCTTCAAATTGAACCTTCCACATGCCGCCCACTTTGCGATCCAAAGTTTCAGTTGATGCCTGCGGCACTAGTGGCGAACTACCTACCGCATAAGGTCGCGCTTGAAATTCATCCGCTAAAGGATGGGTGTATTGAACATACGCAAGAAGCTCGGCAGCAGGCAGCCGATAACGTTGTTCAACGCCTAGCATCAGTGCGCTACTTCCATCGGTTAAATGAATGTCCATCAAGTTATCAGAATCATCTTTTTGGGACAGTCCGATTCTAAATGCAGGTACAACAATTGTTGAGCTATTCTCATTATGCATGACACGCCAACGCACACCTATTTGTGGATCGAGAACTCCTTCCGTAGCAGTGGTGCCAATAGTTTTGTAGCCGTATGGTGCAGCGGTAATCGCGCTTTGAACTACAGATGTTGCACTCGGGATACCGGCATTTGCCACTGAAAATTCAACCTGATTGATTAGCTTTCCCCAGCCGATAATAAACCCTGCCGTCAGATTCTCTGATATACCATAGCCATAAGTGAAATTGACTCTACGGCCAGATAACTTTGAGCTTACTTGTGTCACTCCGAGGTTGGGCGGTGGAGGTAATGAGAGGAGTAGATTGAGTGGTACGTTGTTGAGGCTGGAAAACAGGGGCTCTTCTTGACTCTGATTGTTAAAATAGGTCGTCCCAGACCCTATTCGTGTTTCCGCAATGATGGCTTGCCTTCCGGGAGGCAAAAGCTCGTCAGATATCACGTTATCAAAGTTGAAGTCTTGCGCATATAGTGGATTGAAAAGTGTGCTGAGAACAAGAAAACTGATTACCCGGTTTTTCATAATTGTGTTTGATCTCTGGAAATAGATGAAAAAGCTAACAGTGAAAGTAAAATCTGCCTAAAGTCAAAGTAATCCAAATTCTTTACCCAGCAGGGCAGCTTCTGCCCGTGATGAGATGTTAAGTTTTCGGTAAATCGTTTTAACATAACTTGCAATAGTATTCTCGCTCAACGATAACTTTGAAGCCACCTCGTGAATTCGCAGCCCATGTGCAATATGCGTCAGCACCTCGGCTTCTCGAGGGGTGAGGTTGTGTTTTGGTGGGTCGCATACTTTTCCCCGCTGAAAGTGCTGGAGTATACGGCGCGCAATCGCTGGTGAAAGTGCTGGCACACCATCGCGCAATTGAGTGAGTTGTCGCACTTGAACTTCTTGCGGCTGTTCTTTCAATAAATAGCCCTGAGCACCTGTGGATAATGCTTCTATGATGGTGTCGTCATCTGCCAAAATAGTGGTAACTATACAAACTGTTTCAGGGTGAGATGACATGATTTTTCTTAATACTTCAAATCCAGACCCATCAGGTAGTTGTATATCAAGTAAGGCTAAATCGTATTCATGGACAGTGGCTGCGTGCAGACTGTCTGTGACATTGTGATAGCTGTCACACACACATCCTGGGAAAGCACGTTGCACCGTGCTTTCTAGCAGAGCAACCGCCTCTGGAATATCTTCAACAATCAGCACTCGCTTCATAAATATAGATATATTAAGAAATAGATTCTTTATAGAATATCATCCAACTTTACCTTATGCCCTTTAATACGAACTATGTGACATTTCGTGGAGGTTTTTGGGTGAATCGGGGTTGCCAGCCGAATTCCGCTGTGGCGCAACCGCTGGCCTGCAAAGCATGCAGATAAGCATGTGAAGTGAACGGGTCGCCCCCGCTCAGGGCGTCCCACTTGGC
>CAZURE010000012.1:0-45997 GCA_964623195.1 uncultured Gallionella sp.
GGATCGGATCAGCCCACATAGGCCCGGATAGGCCCGGATAGGCCCACATAAAAAATAAAATTACTGGCGATCTTTGATGACATCATGAGATATTGATTGTGTTAGGGCTGTTGTAGAAGTGAAATTAGGTCTTGTTCAAGGCTGGGTGGGCAACCCGTATTCCTAAGAACATACACGCATTGCAATACCAAGGAAATTGCCGGAACGCAATTTGCTGGAGGCTAACAAAACAATGGACTGTTATGAGTTAGATAATTCATAATAATGGAAATATAGGGTCAGGGGCGGAGAGGCATAAATGGTCAAGAGCGGGCTGTCAAAATTCAAGGGTAAAAGAATCTTGTTGTTACAAGGGCCGATGGGTCCGTTCTTTCATCGCTTGGCACTCGATTTGACACAGGCTGGCGCTCAGGTGTTCAAGGTTAACTTTAATGGCGGAGACTGGATTTTCTACCCAAGCAATTCATTAAATTACCACGGCAAAATAGAAGAGTGGCCCGCATATTTTGAGGACTTGCTTGTATTACTGCAAGTAGACATGGTGATGTTGTTTGGAGATTGCCGTCCTATCCACTGTGTGGCGCATGAGATCGCACATAAACATGGCTTGGAAATAGGTGTGTTTGAAGAGGGATATATCCGTCCCAATTACATTACGCTCGAGCAATATGGCGTCAATGGGAATTCATCCCTCCCACGCTCTCCCGTTTATTATCTGAATCGCCCCCCCGCAAAGATTGAAGCACCTCAGCCGGTGGGCAATACCTATTGGTATGCGGTTTTATGGGCTATTTTGTATTATTTTGCTGCGGGTCTATTGAGACCAATATTCGCTAATTACCAACATCATCGTCCTTTATCCTGGCTGGAAGCTTTGCCATGGCTGCGCTCGGTATGGCGCAAGTGGTATTTTGCGATCAAGGAAAGGGGGGTGAAAACTTTACTGAGGGGAAAGTACTCAGGTAGATACTTTATTGTCCCGCTGCAGGTGCATAACGATGCGCAGGTAGTAATGCATTCTGGATTTGATACGGTGAAGCATTTTATTAATGAAGTGATGATTTCCTTTGCCAGTCATGCACCACGCAACAAAATGTTGGTTATCAAACATCATCCGATGGATCGTGGTTATTTTGACTACACCAAATTTATCAATAATAAAATGAAGTTGTTGGGCCTTCAGGGGAGGTGCTTATATATTCATGATCAGCATTTGCCTACTTTGCTTGATCACAGTTCCGGTGTGGTGGTCGTCAACAGTACCGTTGGTTTATCTGCGCTTATCCATGGTGCGCCTGTCAAAGTATGTGGAACAGCATTATATGATATGAAAGGGCTGACTTTTCAGCATTCGCTGGGCAGATTCTGGCGAGAAGCGCAGCATGCAAAGCCCAATGCCAGATTGCTGAAATATTTTTATGATTATTTGGTCAGCTATTCCCAAATCAATGGCAGCTTTTACAAGCGACTGCCAATTGTAGCTTCTAAAGCCGGGTTGCACTGGGTGCTTAATGATAATTATTCAGTGCCAAAAGTGGAAGTTGAGGAGAAAAGCGCCTGATACCTTTTTACCCAGATGGGTTTAGGGTTGTACTGATTTAATCTATATTTGATTTTCAATCGCTGCTTGAATCGCTTCTATGCGAGCCGTTGTTATCGCGGAAGCGATGTTCGAACTTTCGGTGAATTGTCCGGCTATTTTTCCCCCATCCACAGTGCGTGCAGCGGACAGTAATTCTAATAAGTAATCAGCTTGAGGATAAGCATCATTTTCGTGTCCGGTGCGCCCTCGCGCATCAGAAGCGCAGGCTTGAAGCATTTGCTCGAAGCGTTCTGGTCTACGCCAGGCATCGGCTGTCTGGAATAGTTTGACGACTGTATCTGCGCGTAATTGTTTTGCGCGATGGATGCTGCCATGGAAACGCGCGGTCAGTAGTGCCAGATTGCGGCACTCTCCAGAGGCACGCAAACGGTCAGACATCTTTTTTGCCAAATCGACGCTACGCATTTCGTGACCGATATGGCGAGGCAGCGTGTCTTCCGGTGTGGTTGCCTTGCCGAGGTCGTGTGTCAGTGCGGCATAGCGGACTTCCAGCGCATAGTTTTGTCTGGCCGTGTCATCCACCACCATTAACGTATGGATACCGCAATCGATTTCAGGGTGGTATTTTTCAGGTTGTGGGACACCAAACAACGCATCTACTTCAGGAAAGATGCTTAATAGCGCACCACAACTGCGTAATGTTTCGAAGAAGCGGGAGGGTATTTTCTCCATCAATGCACGGGTCATTTCCTGCCAGACACGTTCAGGGACTAGTGCATCTACCTCTCCGTTTTGGACCATCTCGCGCATCAGTGCTAATGTCTCCGGGGCGATGCTAAAGCCGAAGCGGGCTGCGAAGCGGGCTGCACGAAGGATGCGTACAGGGTCTTCGGCAAAGGCTGGGCTGACATGACGCAGAATACCGGCTTTGAGATCGGCCCTGCCGTTGCAGGGATCGGTAACCGTGCCGTTGGCATCTTCAGCAATGGCATTGATAGTAAAGTCGCGGCGCAGAAGATCTTGTTCCAACGTGACATCCGGTGCCGCGTAAACTGAGAAGCCTTGATAGCCACGCGCTGTCTTGCGTTCGGTACGAGCCAATGCGTATTCTTCGTGTGTTTCAGGATGTAAAAATACAGGAAAATCCTTCCCTACCGGACGATACCCCTGAGCCACCATCGCTTCAGGCGTGCTGCCCACCACGACCCAGTCGTGATCCTGTACCGGCAAGCCGAGTAACTTATCGCGGACGGCACCGCCAACGCAATATATCTTTGCTTCAGGAAGCATGAGATTTATTCCGTTGTTTTTTATTCTCCTTTGCCGGGACGACGCCCAGCTTCTGCTTGAGCGAGGTCGGTGCGCCGAATTGATTTGCGTAAAAGACAGTATTGCTCATTACTTTTTTTACGTAAGTCCTGGTTTCTTTAAAAGGAATACTCTCTACGTAGATTGCACCTTCCAACGGGCGATCTGCCCGCCAACGCATCGCACGACCAGGCCCGGCATTGTATGCCGCCGAAGCTAGAGCTTCATTGCTACCAGCTCGTGATAATACTGTTTTCATATAGTAAGTGCCGATTTTCATATTAGTCTCCAAATCGTGCAACCGGGATTTGCGATAATTTTTTATTCTGAGCTTTTGGGCGACCCAGCGCGCTGTACTCGGCATAATTTGCATAAGTCCTGTTGCGCCTACCCTAGATTTGGCATGGGTGGCGAATCGACTTTCCTGACGCATCAAACCAAATACCCAAGCTTCGTCCAGATCGTTATTTTGAACATGGGGCTTCATGTCATTTCGATACGGTGCAAGGTAGCGCATGCTGAAATCATGCTGCTGAGTCGTCAGGTCTGCTGCGCCAATGGCACGATCATACATTTTATTGCGTCGGGCAACTTCGGCCGCAGCAAGTAACTCGCGGTCATTCAGGTCATCGACTACCCAGTGCCATTCTTCCAGTGCGTCACTTCGCAAGCCTGTGCGGTATAAGGCGACGGTGCGCTGAACATCAGGGCGTTTCCACATGGTTGTTATGGACTGCTCATCTGGTTTGTAACCTGTTTGAGTGGGAGTAATTGCTGTTGAGTCTGCCAATTCGTCTGCGGCTAGTTGACCATAAAAGTTATATTCGACGCTCAGTGGCGCAAACAGTGTCTGTGCCTGATTGTGTTTGCCCAGTTCTTTGAACGCACGCGCTTTCCAGTAACGCCATGCTATGTCACTTTGCTGTGTCGGGGGCATCATATTGATGCTATTCAACACTTCGTGCCAATTCAGCGCACGCAAGGCTGCACGTACACGCCAATTAAGCTGCCTTTCATTAAGCTGTGCGTTTCCTGATAGCGCATACCATTCGAGTGCCCGGTCATCGAGATTGCGCGCTGCCTCATAACCCAGCCAACCGAAATAATATTGCCGTTCTGATTGTGTAAAGTATTGGGATAATTTGTGCCAGTGTGATAAAGATAAACTCGGATTCTTTTTAGCTAGCCGATGCAAAGCGAAGAGTGCGATGGCACGTTTATCCTTGTCAAGCTCGGAAAGCGATGTCTTGCTCAAGTAGCGACTGGGATTGGCTCTGGCCTTTCTGATTTCAGATGAAAGTGAGGTAGAGCCTTTATTCATCATGTCGGCAAGATAAGTGGCGAGTGACACATTATTGAGTTCCAATGCCAGAATTAATCTTGCGCGTATATCATGTTCATGAATCACGTTGACAGATCGTGCTGCATCGAAAAGTGTTCCGCAATTTTGCGGTAAGGTTTCGCCGTCAAACCATAATAATCGCGCATCTCTCAAGGCCAGCAAATAGTTTTTCTGACTGAGGGACTGTAGGTTATAGCAAGTCAGCTCGATGTCGCCGTTGACGACTTTCGGATAGTGCTTGTCGAATAATTCCCATTGCTGATTTTCACCTAGCAACTTGAGCCATTCCACGCGTAGCTTATTGATGACAGGGGAGTCTTCTTCGCGTGTCAGAAATCTTTCAATAGTTTGCTGGTCAGCGTTATCAAGATCAAGACGTAACTGGTAATAATCTGCATACAATCCTAGTGGGTGGTGCTTCAAACGTTTTGATTTAAGTGCCAAGCGTTCGCCATCGCTGTCAAGAAATGCTTTGTGCAGGGCGATGAAATCTTCATCACCTGAGTGAGGCATCCCGGTAGCGTATCCCACCGTTATCTTCGATGCAGTGTCCTGTTGCTTGGTAGTGGGGGCGCTTTCAGCTAATGCATGGTGGGCAATTATTGCCAGACAAAAAAGTAACAACCTCATCAATCAAACCACTGTCATAACCATATGGTTCAGCATAACATAACGATGAATACATGAATTTCAAAAGGGTGATTGACGATTTGAAAAATAAAGAATCGTTGCTAAGCATCCCAAAAACTTTGATTTCCTGCGATAATCACAATAATAAAGATAATATCAATAAGGGATGTCAGCATGATGAGCCAAGACGAATTGAAACAAGCGGTAGCTAAAGCCGCGATTGCGTATGTGCCGGACAATTGCATAGTAGGCGTTGGTACGGGTTCTACAGCCAATTTTTTCATTGATGAACTGGGCAAAATCAAAAGCAAGATTCGCGGTGCAGTAGCGAGTTCAGAAGCTTCCGCGCAACGTTTGCAGGGACACGGCATTGAAGTGCTGCCGCTTAACGAGGCGGGTACGATGCCAGTATATGTCGATGGTGCAGACGAGATTACGCGCAATATGCATATGGTGAAGGGCGGTGGCGGTGCGTTAACGCGTGAAAAGATCGTCGCGGCAGCAAGTAAACAATTTATTTGCGTATGCGATGCCAGTAAGCTAGTGGATGTGCTGGGTAAATTCCCCTTGCCGATAGAGGTCATCCCCATGGCACGTAGCTCGGTGGCGCGTCAGCTGTCAGCGTTGGGCGGACAGCCTAAGTTACGTGAAGGGTTTACCACTGACAATGGCAACATCATTCTAGATGTGCTCGGTTTGGAGATTATGAATCCTGTAGAGCTTGAGTCAGAACTGGATCATATTGCCGGCGTTGTAACCAATGGTTTGTTTGCACGTCGCTGCGCTGATGTTCTACTGCTGGGAACACCGGAGGGTGTCCAGACCATGAAAGCGTCATGATATTGGATTTTTTGGACATATTTTGCATATAAATTGTAATTTTTTGTTATATTTTTGTTAAAACTTGAAGGAATTCACCATGAGCAGCAGTGAACATATCTCCCGTCAATTCGATGCCGATCTGGAGGCAATACGCGCCAACGTATTGCAGATGGGTGGGTTGGTAGAGGGGCAGATTAAGAGCGCTGTAGAGTCACTCGTAAATGGCAATGTTGCCTTGATGACTAAAGTGATCGCTGAAGACCATCGCGTTAATGCAATGGAGGTGAAAATTGATGAGGCGTGCGGTCAAGTCATTGCGCGACGTCAACCAGCTGCGGGAGATTTGCGGCTGGTAATGGCAGTTATTAAGACCATCACCGACCTAGAGCGTATCGGTGACGAGGCAGAAAAAATCGCACGTATGGCAAAGTTGCTATCGCAAAAGAAGAACCCTACGATTCCGCGATTCCAAGAGATTAAGCATGCGGCTGAGCTGGCTTTGGATATGCTGCGCAAATCACTGGATTCTTTTGCCCGACTAGATGTGGTGATGGCTGCGCAAGTGGTTCGTCAGGACGATCAGGTAGACGAAGAATTTCGCTCCATCATGCGATATCTTATTACTTTCATGATGGAAGATCCACGCACCATATCAACATCCCTTGAAATATTGTTCGTAGCCAAAGCGATCGAGCGTATCGGTGATCATGCAAAAAACATGGCTGAATACGTTATTTATATGGTTAAGGGGCGCGATGTCCGCCACATTACTGTGGACGAGATTGACAAGGAAATTCTGCAATAGTGCATAAGCAACCTATTCTAGCCGCTGTCGATCTGGGATCGAACAGCTTCAGGTTGCAGGTGGCTAGGGTCGAGGGCGAGCAACTATATATGCTGGACGGATTGCGCGAATCCGTGCATCTTGCCGCCGGACTGACTGCCAGTCAACACCTTGATGTCGATGCACAGCAGCGTGCGCTATCCGCATTGGCACGGTTTGCCGAGCGGTTGCGTGATTTACCCCAGAGTGCAGTGCGTGCTGTCGGCACCAACTCCCTCCGTGTGGCCAAAAATGCCGATGATTTCATTCATCAAGCAGAGCATGTGCTTGGATTTCCGATAGAGGTCATTTCCGGCATTGAAGAGGCTCGCATGATTTATATCGGTGTCGCGCACGGTATGCCACAGTCTGATGATAACTTGTTGGTAATGGATATCGGTGGTGGCTCCACCGAGTTTATCGTCGGCAGTGGATTGAACCCTATCATGATGGAAAGCCTGTACATGGGTTGCGTCAGTTATAGCAGTCGCTACTTTCCTGACGGGCAGATCACCAAGCGTAAACTCGAAAGTGCTGAACTTGCGGCGAGGAATGAATTGCAAACGATCGTTTCAGATTACCAAGGCCAGTGGCAAAAAGCCGTGGGATCATCGGGTACGGCAAAAGCAATGGCAGAAATACTTGAATCGAATGGCTACAGTGAAGGTGGAATCACACGGGACGGTCTTGAAAAGCTTCGCGCCCGGTTGCTCAAGGATGGGGATGTAAACAAGTTCGATTTAAAGGGTTTGCGCCCCGACCGATTGGCGTCTCTGGCAGGTGGTTTTGCCATTATGTATGCGGCTTTCAGTGAGCTGAAAATCAAAACGATGCAGCCTGCAATCAGTGCATTACGCGAGGGTGTTTTATATGACCTGTGGGGACGCTTTCATGACAATGATATGCGAGATGTGACCGTCCAGAATTTCATGACCCGCTATCAGATAGACGACAAACAGGTTGAGCGTGTCACAAGATTGTCCACCACACTAGCAAAGCAATTCCTCGGTAAAGATGCCAGTGCATCGTCGTTACAAGTGCTGAGCTGGGTAGCGAGTTTGCACGGTATCGGGATTCGGGTGGCACATAGCGGATACCATAAACATACCGCTTACATTCTTGCGAATGCAGACATGCCGGGGTTTTCGAAAAAAGAACAAGCTAGATTGAGCACGCTTGCGCTGGCACATCGGGGCAGCCTGAAAAAATTACAAGGGCTGCTTAGCGATACTGAGGATATCGCATTGGCAATCAGCTTACGATTAGCGGTCATGTTCTACCGAAATCGTAGCGATGTGGTGTTGCCTGAGATGAAAGTGAATTTCAATGGCAGAAAATGTCGCTTACACTTGAATCCCGAGTGGCTGGAACAAAATCCACTGACAGAAGCAGCCCTGATGGAGGAGGTTAAGCAGTGGAAAGTGCTGGGCATTAATTTACAGTTGGCTGGCGAGTAATCTCATCAGCCGCCTTGAGCTGCCATGTGCAGTGACAGGCGATGCATTTTTTTGTGTCGGCCGTCATTTTAGTATTTCATCAGCTGGTATTATTCCTTGCTTCCGCAAGTTTGGCGCTCTCATCCATGTCGCGATGAACGCCCATGCCATCTGTGCTGATAATCACAAAGTCTTAACTTTTATGGGTCAGCCATTGAAAGCCGACCTGTTCGTAATCCTCACCTTCAGCAAGCAGATCGGTCAATTTGATATTGCGGCTCTTCTCACCCAGCATCACCTCAAAAATGCCATCTTGGACAAAGCCGCCTGAGGCCATCAGTATTGTGGCATTAGCTAAGGAATTGTTGTGGTCGGGTAGCAGGATCACTGAAGTGTAATCGTAACCGAAAGAACCCGAACTGCTGGCCCACACTGACTCCTTTTCAGTACCCTTGCCTAGCGTGCGTAACCAAACAGACAACGGTTTTTTTGCCAGCATCTCAATACCGAAATCGTATACATTTTTTTCGTCAGTGTGGAATCTGCGGATCGTACCTACCCACCACGAAGCACTTTTTTCAGCCTTGATTCCGCAAAGGTCACCGATCTTGACCCATGCGCCAGCATCTTTGGGAAGCGTACCCCCTAATCCCTCGATACTGACATCCGATACAGGCCATTTTTCAGTGGTGAAATCAACTGCACTCTCGATCGCCGCCAAACTTATGCTTGAGCGTTCTTTCAACATGGCTGATTCCTCTTCAGAAATGTTCTGTACGTTGTCAATATCCATATGAGTGACCAGCTTGCTGATGGTATTGAAACCATGCGCGATCTCGACAGCACTGTGTATCGTCCTGCGTTCCTGATGTCGATGCGGGTGCTCCTTGCTCCAATACACTTGTAAATGCTTGAGTACTGTCAACTTACCCGCAGGTGTGAACTCTGTTCCAAAGCGTTGCTCTTGCGCAGCATGTTCTTTTTCATGCTGAAGGATCAGGTCAGCTACTTTGGATACCGAGTTGGCTGCACCGAAATAGCGAATGCCAGATGAGGTCGGCACGCCGCTTTCTACCCTGCCGGGCGCACCGGGTCTAGCTAGATCAATATAGTAGAGGCAATCGGAATCATGCAAATCGCAAAAATCAAAAGAACTCACCATACGGGTAATGATGCGGGCGCACACCTCAATTTGATCCTGCGCCAGTGTATCGGTAGAAGAGATATTTAATATCAGCGGGCGCAATAATTCACGTTCCGGGCTGATGTGGAGTGTCTGTCTTGGGTAAGCAAATACCAGCGACTCTGAAATTTCATGCTTAAGTGCAAAATTGTAGCTATCGAACAACCGCTGCCAAGCCACTTGCTCGACGTCTACATAATGCATCATCTCGATCTTCATCTGCTCGGCAATGGCACGCATCAGTCGTACACAAATAACAGGCAGGTTTGACGTAAAGAAGGATGTTTTGCTTTCCGCCTGCTGGTATTCATCCAGACAAATTTCGTAAGCTTCGCTCAGCACTTTCACGAAATTATGCAAGCCCCGCCACAGATGGATGCCCTCGAAGTCTTGTAAATGCGGTTCGCCCAGATAGAGGTGCAGCAGCTCCTCATATATTTTCTGTCCCGTCTCATCCAGAAGCATGATGACTTTAACATGCTCATCAGGGCGGAAATCGGGTGTGTCTTTTACTGAAGTCAGCCAGGAAGTGATTTCCTCAAGTGACTTATAGGCATCTTGACGCGGTAATTTGACCAGCAGCTTCCTCGCCTCATCCACGTTGTACATTGGATGATCTGGCTTTCCCTCAAATATTTTGGGTATGGAAAACATGGCTCGACGTGATATCTGGCTGGTTTCCGACTAAATTGGTTGTCCTATCATAACGGAATAGCAGTCATTGGAGAATAGTTAGCATCATCGGGGCAGTGACCTATCTACCTTGCTGATTGATAGCGTAATCGCTGCTGTGGGTCTGACCAAGCTATCGTTTCGCTTCCTTAGGCTGGCGTTTGAAGCCGTGTTTTTTTCATCGAAAAAGCGATGACCCACACCGCATATATTGCCAAAAACGGGTCGACTAAGTAGTCCCACAGATTGCTCGACTCATACCACCCGATAGACCATGCGAATGCCGCAAGCGCGATACACAAAGCGATCAGGTCAGACCTCCTTATCCATGCTGTGAGCGCAATGATGAATAGCGCAATGATGAAAGCCACACAAGCAAAGCCGTAGCGATAGGGGTCGAACATGCCGACGCCAAGAGAAAGCGGATAAAGTGCTACTGCGATCAGGGCGACAACTGTCAGTAATGCATCACGTTGTTTGGCATCAACAGAAGCCAAGCCACACCAGCGATGTAGCAATCCACCCCAAATCAACACAAGTGTGGTGATGCTCAAATCCCCTGTCGCGCCACGCACATAGGCCGCAAGGGGCAATTCGCCTAACGGCATCAGCACCAAGACGAAAACCAGAGATAACAGAATACCTTTGTGCAAGGTGCTGAAACGTGCGATGCCGGGTAGCATCATCACGATGGCGCTGATAACGCTGGCAATCCCCAGCAGCCCTGTCAGATCAGTGAACTGCGGCATCGCTTACCTCCTTGCGCAATTCGGTGATGCGTTGATCCAGCCACTTGCGACTGAAACTAACATGCTTGATGTGGCTGCGGTTCCAGGTGTAGACGAGGTGGAAGTCGCTATTTTTCGCCTGTATCAAATATGGATAAGAGAATTCGAATTCGCAGCTTTGTCCCATACATTTATTGTGCCGGGCAGATGCGCCAAAAGCGGATGCATCAACGAGTGTCGCTTCCGTGTCTTTCGCCAGTTGTGTAGCGAGTCGTACATATTCAGCTGGCTGCGGATGTTGTCCGTGCTGGTCTTCCAGTTGAAGCACCGTCTCCCAGTTTTTCCCGTTATCCGATGAAACAACCAGCGACAGGACTTCGCGCTTCGCCTCAGTATCGTTCAAAACAGCGAGTAATCGTCCGTCGGCCAGTGCGACACCAGCCACAGCAGCATCGGGATTACTCAGCGCGATTTTTTGTGGCGTACTCCAGTGTTGTCCGGCATCGGTCGTGACAGCACTGATCACTCGCTTGGGTGCAGCGCCGGTGTGTCGCATCAACATCAATGCACGTTGGGCATCCAGTATCAACGGAACGGGCTGTATTGCCAACTTGCCGGATGTCAGGCGCTGTTTGTCGATGACTTCTCCGCTGGATGATAACCGCAGCAGTTCGCCGAACTTGCCGATGAACTCGTGGTAGATCGGCAGGCCGATGCTACCGTCGCTGTAATTGAAGGGGGTGCCTTTCACCAGTGTGCTGATATTAATGAAAGGTGAGGTGATGAGTCGCCGTGCTCCACTCCAAGTGTTGCCGTCATCATGTGATGTCATGGCTGTGATCGAACTGCCCGCCCATCCACCTATCGAGACCGTTACATAAAACAGCCAGAGTGTGCCGTCCGATGCTTGATGAGCAACAGGATTACCTATTTTCTTAACGAAGCGCAGCAGGCCATTTTGTGTACTGTTTCGATCTGCAATGGCGGTTTCCGGGCTCCAGCGGTCATATACCGGATCGAATACTGCGGTGCGTATCTGGACATCCTTCGCCCCTTCGCGGCTACCGGCGAACCAGAATGCGCGAATATAGCCGTTGCCGAGATCGACCAGTGAAGCGGCATGAGTGGAGATGTTTTGGGTCGGCGAAACAAAATGACTACGGATAATCGCTCTTTGGGCGCCGACATGCTGGTCATTGACGGGTACCACAAATGTGGCTGGTGTGGGGTGGTGCATCGCTTTGTAGAAAGCGGCACTGAAGGATATCGCCACCAGAAGTAGCAGTAATTTACGCTGCTTAGGCTGTTGTTGCCAATAAGACATTAGCGGCATGCCTCTGCTAATGATGTCGGGGCCACTGCTTTGCTGACTGTTGGAGAGGATATCAATACTTCATGCGCGAACATGGTTTGTAAGACCGTGCCGTCGCGGAACATGGCTTTGATTTCATCTGAGGTCTGGCGGTCGCGTATCACTAAGCGTTGCCCGTGTATCTGGCAATCGTCGCATGCATATTTTTGCGGGTCTTCGCTTAATGGCATACGTAATGCAAACAGCGGATAGCGTGATGATAAATCAGATGCAGAGAACTTCATGTATTTCGCATATCCGTGTACGTCAGCACCAGGCAAGGCAAAACGATGTCCTTCATCCTTTGCTCTGAAGTTGCACGGCACCCATACTGGTTTGCCTGCGGCGTATTGCTGCGTCTCCTGATTGAAATTTCCGAGCGGGCCGTCAAAAGGTTTCAGAAAAGCGGCAAAGCACAGCAACACCAGCAATGCCACTACGTTGACACCGGGGCGGGTGAAGTCGGGAATGATCAGGGCAGCCAGGAGCAGTATCGCGGTGGCGGCAAACAATATCCAGAACATCGGTGCGTAGAGAGGGGTGCCGCCCAAACTGGAAGCGGGTATCTCTGCTTGCAAGCGCATAGCCAGATAGGCCAGACCTGCCAGTAGTGCACCCGCCAACATCAGTGTTGCGATGAATGCTTTGCGTGAAATGCGCGGCCAGTTCAGCGCACATAACAGTGCAACGGCCGGCATCGCCGCCAGCAGATATCTACCCGAACGTTGACTGGGCAAGGCAAAGCTGATGAACAGTGCTGCGATCCAGATCAACAAAAGTTTTTCGTTGTCGCTTAATTCATGGCGACGCCGATAAACGAGGATGAACATCGCAACAACTGGGAAAGCCAGCAGGCCGGGGTTGGTTAGAAATGCCGCCGTGAAACTCCATATGCTGGAGCCGCTCCACAATAATTTCGACAGGTAGCTTGGGCCTTTCGGGTCGAACTTTCCGACGTTCTCTCCCACCACGAATTCCTGCCATATGGCCATTGGGTCCGGGTCGAGCACGAACCACAGCGCGAATATTCCGACCGCAACCGTGATGGCAATCGCGACCTTGATCGCATCCTGTTTAAAAGAGGCAATCAAGTTGTAGTCACGGTTATGCAGATACCACCAAGTCAAACCCAGTGTGACAGGCAGACCTAGTGCAAATGATTTGTACAGAAAGCCGATGCCGATGCTCACACCCAACAATGCCGGAACGAGGAAGCGCGACTTAAAGGTCTGCGGCCAATACAGCAATACAAAGAACGGCAGGAATATCCAAAAAACTTCGGGGGCATTGGTCAGGAAAGGTCGCCCGAATCGGTAAGTGGTAAAGAAGGCAAGCCAGGTCAGCGCGGCGATGAAGCCTGTTTCGATATTACCGGATAACTTGCGACCCAAGCCGAACAACATTGCTGCGGTGAGCAACGTATAAAGGACGTTAGGATAACGTAGATGCCATAAGTCCCAGTCTTCGCCCCATCCGGTCGATGCAATGCCCTGCCAGAACAACAGCGGAGGCTTTGTGTTACGCATGTGATCCATTTGCGATTGCAGTGGCAGCCAGTCGCCACTGGCGGCGGTCAGCCGAACGATGTGTTCGTAAGGGTATTCATCGCCGTTCTTCGGGGCGTGGGAGCTGTCCAGTCCGTAGAAATAAGTCACTACTGCCAGCAGGCAAGCCAGCACGTACCAGGCGAGGCGCAGGTTGCCGCGATTAGCGGTGTTCATCGGCCGATGCAGCATCGGAATCTTCGTTTTCCTGATCGGGGATGTTGGGCAGCGCAATTTCGTCTTCGTCTGCTGGCGGATGGCTACGGAAGGTCCACAGATTGTTAGCCATGAAATTGAACAGGCTTGCAATTACGATGGCTGAGGCATTGGCAACCAGATAATGCGTGTACAGCGAGAACAAGTTAGTCAGCAAAAACTGCAATCCGGTCCCTATCCAGCATGCGAACGCATACTGACCAAAATGTAGGATCAGGTGTTTATCCGGTCGATGAGTACGGTCGCTCCATGTCCAGAGCCGGTTCCAGTAGAAATTGTTCGCTGTGGCAAAGAAAATCGCGACAGATAGCGACAGGTTTAGGCGCAGGGCGGGGATTTCCACCGCATAAAAGATAAATTCCTGACAAATATATAGCACGGCAAGGTTCACCACGACACCGGATGCACCTACGGTACCGAACTTGATGAAACGCTTGCGGAATAACCAGTTAATCATGCGGAGGCTTGCTCCAGCATTTCATGTGTCTTCGCTAGCACCTGCTCAACGCTGATTTGTTTCAGGCACTGGTTGTCGCCATCGCAGGGCGAGGTGCGGTGATTGTAAGCAGTCAGGCAGGGAGAACAGGGTAATTGACGGTAGAAAGAGTGGGAATTATCCCCGAGTGATTTATATAGCTGTGGGGTTTCCGGGCCGAAGAAGATGATAGTCGGAAGCTCGGGTGTCAGCGCGGCGAACTGTCCGGGGCCGCCGTCGTTGGTGACCAGCAACGAGGCGCGATGGAACACTGCCAGCAGGTGTCGTACCGAGCGAGTGTAGCCCGCAAGATTGACGCAGTGGGGATCCTTGCAGTGATCTACAACTGATTGTGAGATTGCCCTGTCGTCTTTCATGCCGATAACGCCAACTGCATAGCCTTCGTCTAGCAATGTTTTGGCAAGCTGGAAATAATGTTCGAGTGGCCATGCACGTATCGGCAACAGGCCCCCGCTGGGGTATATCAGTACCAGTTTTTTATTTTTGATGGTCGGGTAGAAATTGTGTAGCTCCTTGTTGACTTGCGCTAGCTCATCTTCAGGAAATGCGACGACAGGTGTCTTGCCAGTGTATGGTTCAGGGAACAGCTTGCCAACCGGGTCGGTGACGGATTCCAATGCTGAAGCCAGCGTCAGGAACTGTTGTGTCAGATGTCTGTAGGGGTTGTACATCACTGGACGGGTCAGAAAAGAGCCACGATACAGCCCCTCTTGTGTGTGCCGGTGAAAACCGACGCGCAGCGGTGCACCTGAAAGATACGAAAAAATATTGCTGATACGGGCGAACAGTTCGCAGTCGATCACGGCATCAATTCCTATCTTGCGCATTGTGCGAATGGCATTGATGCTATCACCTAGCAAGCCTTTCAAGGACTTATCGCTTAGTGTGATGATGTTTTCAGGTGGTACTAGACCTAGCAGGTCAAGCACTTCGCGGTTTTTGGCGAACATTAAAAAATGCAATGTGGCATCAGGATACTGTTGTTTGAGGCGCATCAACATCGGTTGCGCCAGCACCAGACTACCCATCTCCGACAGCAAGATGACCATGATTTTGTTGGGTGGCGTGCCGTCCGGGTCATTGGGCAGGATACGATTCACCAACGAGAACAATGCGCAAATTGGCACACCCACATACCGATCAATTGCGCGCTGGAGTTGGATATTCATGAGGATATAGGTTGGCTCCGAAATTGAGGTGCAGCATCGTAATGATGCCGCCCGGTAGCGGCGAATTATCTAGGATTTCAAGTCGCTAAGCAACCAAGGTGCGGCTTGCAGCATTGCGATAATCTTGCTGTATGGATGCTGGGTTTACAACGGCACGGTTTTTGAGACGTGCCTAGCCACTGTTGCGCAATCCCGTCGCGATGCCGTTGATGGACAAATGTATCGCGCGTTTGACTAATTCATCGGTATCGCCTGCGCGATGCCGATCAAGCAGGGCGACTTGCAAGTGATTGAGTGGATCAATATAGGGGGTGCGCGTCAACAGACTGCGGGCGAACATCGGATTGTCCTGCAACAACGTTTTATGGCCGGTGACCTTGAATAACATTTTCACGGTGTCTTCCCATTCGCGCTCGATTGCGCCAAAGACGCGCTCGCGAATCTCTTCGTCCTTCATCAATTCGGCATAGCTGGATGCAATACCCATGTCGGTCTTGGAAAGCACCATATCCATATTCGACATCAAGCCGCGGAAAAATGCCCAGTCCTTATACATTGCCTGTAACTGGGCTAATCCGGCGTCGCCTTCACGTTCGATGAATTTCTTAACGGCACTGCCAAAGCCGAGCCAACCCGGTATCAGCATGCGATTCAAGCCCCAACTGAATACCCAGGGGATTGCGCGCAGGTCTTCGATGCGGCCTGAAGGTTTGCGGGATGAAGGACGGCTGCCGATATTCAGCTCAGCAATCTCGCGAATCGGCGTTGCAGCGAAGAAAAACTCGGTAAAGCCCGGAGTCTCGTAAACAAGTTCGCGATAGGCAGCGAAGGCATCGAGACTGAGCTCTTCCATGATGCGGTGATATTCCGGCATGGCACTATCGGCACCATGAGGGTGCAGCAACGTGGCTTCCATCGTGGCAGCGATCAAGGTTTCAAGATTGCGACGTCCGATCTCAGGATTTGAATACTTGCTGGAGATGACTTCCCCTTGTTCCGTAATTCGGATCTGGGCATTCACACTGCCGGGTGGTTGCGCAAGGATTGCGTTGTAGCTGGGTCCGCCCCCTCGACCTACCGTACCGCCACGACCGTGGAACAAGCGCAACTCAAGCCCGTGTTTCTCAAACACTTTGACCAGTTCAAGTTCCGCCTTGTATAGCTCCCAATTAGCCGTAATGTAGCCACCGTCTTTATTGCTGTCCGAATAGCCGAGCATCACTTCTTGTATGTCACCACAAGTCGTGAGCAGTTTCCGGTACCACGGGATAGAGAATAATTCTTCCATGATGGCGGCGCCACCACGCAAGTCTTCAATGGTTTCGAACAACGGAATGATATTGATGTGAAGCTTGTCGTTTCCTTCGAGCAGGTTGACTTGCTGTAGCACCAGTGCAAGCTCCAGCATGTCGCTTACAGCATCTGTCTTGGAAATGATGTGGTTAGGCAGCGTTGCACGGCCGAAACGTTGATGTATCTGGGCGGCGGTTTGCATGATGCGCAATTCGCTCTTCGGCTCGTCGGAGAATTGCTCGATGTCAGACAGCAAGATTTTTCCTGCTTCCAATGTTTTCAGCAGCGTTGTGCGGCGTGCAGATTCGTCAAGTTCCGAATAATTAGTTATGCCATTGCTATTTGCGTAGAGCTCGCTGACGGTCTGCTCGATGACTGCGCTGTGTTGACGCATGTCCAATGGGGCAAGGTGGAAGCCAAACACCTCGACTGCCCGGCGCAGATTGGCTAGGCGACCACGCGCAAGATAGACCGCGCCATGTTTGTATAACGAATCGATCAAGGTATCCAAATCGGCCAACAGGTCTTGAGGGGTGTCATAAGGCGTGGCGTCTTTATCGATCGGACGCAGCTTAGTGACATCATGACCAAGACGCTTGGATGTTGCTGTGATGCGAGAGTAAATCAGTATTAACGCACGTCGGTATGGCTCATCCTGTCTACTGGTGGCTGTGTCTGGCGAGGATTCGGAAAGTCCGAGTAATTCGTCACTGATGTCGGCCAGCTTGTCGGTCAGACTCAGGCGCTTGCCCATGATATGTGTCTCTTGCAGATAGTATTCAAATGCGAGGGACGATTGCCGTTGGACGGCATCAAGCATGACTTCATGTGTGACGAAGGGATTGCCGTCACGGTCGCCGCCGATCCAGCTTCCTACCTTGAGTATAGGTGGGATGTTGATGTCTTTGTCGAACCGTTCTTCCAGAGTTTTTTCCAAGCTTGCATAGATCTTGGGAATCTCCGACAGGAAGGTGTAGCGGTAGAACTCAAGCCCGTTATTGATCTCATCGCGGACATTCAGCTTAGCTGTGCGCAACATGCGTGTCTGCCACAGGATGAGAACAAATCGTCGCAATGCGTTTTCATTGTCTGCCAATTCATCCGGTGTCATTTCCATGCGGTCCCGGGTTGACATCAAGCTGGCAATGATCAACTGACTATCTAGGATGCTTTTGCGTTGCACTTCAGTCGGATGTGCCGTCAACACCGGAGAAATCAGCGCCGTATCCAAGAATGATTGCAGGGCTTTTTTGTCCAGACCTTTTTCCTCCACACGATCAAGCGCCAACATCAAACTGCCATCTTTGGGCTTGCTGCCTGCTTTCAAATGGGCGCGATGACGACGGTTGTGGTGCAAGTCTTCGGCGATATTAGAGAGTTGCGAAAAGTAACTGAATGCGCGAACGACGACCAGTGTCTCGTTGGTAGACAGTGCATCCAATATTTTTTCCAGTTGTACGCGGTCGTGATCGTCCTGAGTCTTACGGAATTGCACGGCAGCTTGACGTACGCTTTCGATGAGATTGAAGGCATCTTCCCCTTCCTGCTCGCGCAGGGTATCGCCAAGAATGCGGCCCAATAGCCGTACATCCTCGCGTAGTGGGAGGTCTTTACTGGAAATGCTGGTAGGTGCGGAAATTAAATTCATTATGTTCTCGGGACAAAAGTACGGCGCACCTTATGCTAGAATGCGCCGGATATTAATTACATAAACCCAGGAATTGCTATGAGTCAGACAACCCAAAAAGTCCCCGCTAAATTAGTTATTGCTTCTCGCGAAAGTGCATTGGCGATGTGGCAAGCGGAACATATTCAGGACAGATTACGTACATTATATCCTCAAACCGACGTTAGCATATTAGGTATGACGACAAAAGGTGATCAGATCCTTGATGTCACACTGTCCAAAATCGGTGGTAAGGGATTGTTTGTAAAGGAATTAGAGACGGCTATTGAAGATGGTCGCGCCGATCTGGCGGTACATTCACTGAAGGATGTGCCTATGCATATGCCGGAAGGTTTTGCGTTGGCGGCCATCGGTGAGCGTGAAGATCCACATGATGCGTTTGTTTCCAACGATTATGAAAATCTGTCTGCATTGCCGGAAGGTAGCGTGGTTGGCACTTCGAGTTTGCGCCGTGAGAGTCAGGTGCGTGCGCGCTTTCCTCATTTGGATGTCAAGCCGCTGCGTGGCAATGTTCAAACGCGTTTACGTAAGCTGGATGAAGGTCAGTATTCAGCGATCATCCTTGCAGCTTCAGGCTTGAAGCGTTTGGGCTTGGGTGATCGTATTCGCGGCATCATAACCAGTGAAGAGAGCCTGCCAGCAGTAGGGCAAGGTGCTTTAGGGTTTGAATGTCGTGCGGATCGCCCGGAGATGATCGAGTTGTTGCAAGCTCTTCATCATCCCGAAACGGCTGCCTGTGTATTGGCCGAGCGCGCGATGAGCCGCTCATTGGGCGGTAGTTGTCAGGTTCCTTTGGGTGGTTTTGCGCAAATAGAGAATGGCAAGTTGCGTATGCGTGGTTTTGTAGCGAGCCCTGACGGTAAGCGGATGATGCGCTCTGATTTGACAGGTGATATCAACGATCCTGAGACATTGGGCTACAAAATCGCCGATGAGTTACGTGCTCAAGGCGCGGACGTCATTCTGGCCGAACTCGAGCTCTAAAGCACTCCGTATTCGTTTTATATATCTAAGGCGGGTGCGGGTTACCTAATACGGCGGGCGCAATATGGTGGATGTTCTTCCTCTGGCTGGACTGAAAATCGTAGTCACCCGTCCGCGTGACCAAGCGGCTCAATTGATGGCGCGAATCGAACAAGCTGGTGGCGTTCCATTGCTGTTTCCGCTGCTCGATATCGCCGCCGTTGAGGATACAGGGGCGCTGTATGAACAGATTGACCGCCTAGGTCAATCCAACCTTGCTATTTTCATCAGCCCGAATGCCGTCAGCTACGGTGTAACCGCGATACGCACTAGGGGTGAGATACCACCAAAGCTCAGAATTGCGACGGTCGGGCAAGGTAGTGCGAAAGCGCTACGCGCACTCGGTATTGCCGATGTCATCGCACCTACCGATCGTTTCGATAGTGAAGGATTGCTGGCACTTCCTGAGCTTCAGGACATTGCCGGATGGCATGTGATAATCTTTCGCGGTGATGGCGGGCGCGAGTTGTTGGGGAATACACTCAAGGAACGTGGTGCGATCGTGGAATATGCCGCGTGCTATCAGCGTAGCAAACCGCAGCATGATGTAAGTGCCTTGTTGTCAGAACACCCGAATGCCATTACCGTAACCAGTAGTGAGGCGCTGGGACACCTTTGGCAGATGCTTAGCGCACAGGGTCAACAGGATTTTTCCAATACGCCATTATTCGTTCCGCATGAGCGCATTGCCGGGCTGGCTAAACAGCAAGGCTGGCAAAAGGTAATATTGGCCGGATCGGGAGATGATGGTTTATTTTCGTCCCTGACGAAATGGGCCGATACCAGAGAGTCTGGTAACTAATGGAATATGGTACGAAATGAGCAAGAAAACTACACCGCCTAATAAAGAGGAGAAGCCGGAATCCACTGCGCCTAAGCAGCAGACCCCGGCTCAACAGAAACCGGCCCAACAGAACCAAGCTCAGCCAACTACCTCGCAGCCGACGCTAGCGCCGCCAGACATAAAACAATCTCAATCCGAAAAGCAGCCACCTGAATCTGGCAAGCGTGGGGGCGGGATGATTTCAGGGTTCGGACTGACGTTGTTGATGTTGATCGTGCTTACGGTGGCAATCGCAGGACTATGGTTCTACGGATATCGTGCCATTAGTAATATGGAACGACAGTTGGCGGACAAGCTTTCCGAAATTTCTGCCAACAGCAAGGCCAGCCAGATGTTGGTGACTCAAAGCCAAGGGCAAGTGAGAGCGTTGGCGGCAAAAGTGACGATGATGGAAACGCGTTTTGGTGAAGCACGGAATCAGCGCGCTGCTTTAGAGGCGTTGTATGACGACCTCTCCGGTAACCGGGACGAAATGGTATTGGCGGAAGTCGAGCAGATACTAATGATCGCCACGCAACAATTACAGTTGTCAGCTAACGTCGAGGCTGCCCTGATTGCCTTGCAGAGCGGAAATGCACGGTTGAAGCGTATGGATAGAGGTGCATTCAGCGGATTGCGCAATCGGATCGGCAAAGATATTAGCAAGCTGCGTGCATTGCCTAGTTTGGATATTCCTGCACTGAACCTTCAACTTGACGATGCAATTTCTGAGGTGGATAGCCTGCCACTTATCCATCAACGCAGAGTGATGGAAGAAAATGCACTGCAAGCAATCTCAAGCAAAGATGAGGCGGAATGGAGAAGATTGCTGAAAGAGATTTGGGATGAATTCTTACAGATGGTGCGTATCGAGAAGACCGGCAGTGATGCTATTCCGCTATTATCGCCCGATCAGGAATTTTTCTTGCGGGAGAATATGAAGCTCAGATTGATGTCCGCCCGGATAGCACTATTGTCTCGAGATGAAAGCAGTTTCAAACTGGAATTGACAACGTCGCAGCACTGGCTGGAAAAATACTTTGACAACAAGTCAGAGCAAAACATCCGCATGAAATCCACGCTGAATAAGCTGGCTGCATCGAGCATTAAAATTGATTTGCCTGATATCAGCGCTAGCCTGCAGGCAGTGAGGGATTACCGGCAAGCGCATGAGCGTGCTGCTGAAAAAACACCCTCGCAAAAAGGTAAGCAATGAAGTACCTAGCATGGATATTAGGCTTGTTTGCCGCCGCCGTTGGATTCAGTCTGGCAACAGACAAATCTGCCTATGTGTTGATCGTCTATCCTCCCTATCGCTTTGAGCTATCGCTGATCTTATCGATATTTTTGCTGATTGCGATCTTGTTGTGTGGATACATGCTGACGCGTTTTGTCGCTAATGTTTTGAGCTTACCAACCTATGTGAAGCATTTCCGCCAGAATCGCGCGACTGCCAAAGCGTACAAGTTACAACAGGATATGCTGCACGCATTTTTTGATGGGCGATTTGCTGTCGCGGAAAAGGCTGCTGTTAAGGCGATTGATGCTGGCGAAAAATCCAGTATCTATCCCATTATCGCTGCACGATCTGCGCACGAATTACGCGAATACAAGAAACGAGATGCATATTTGTCTGTTGTCGATAATGAGCAAGTAGATGATTCCTCCATACGCTTGATGACGACCAGTAAATTCATGCTCGACCAGCGCGATCCTCAATCGGCTTTAAAAACATTACAAGCGCTGCGCGACAGCGGGGTGACGGAGCATCCCGGCGCAATGACGCTGGAGCTTAAAGCATTGCAGCAGACTGGAAGCTGGGATGAGGTGCTGAAGCTTTTGAATAAAATGGAAAAGCGCAGACTGGTCGATGAAACATTCGCGACTCAGTACCGTTTGCAAGCATGGCTCGGAATAATTAGACAACAAAAAGACCTTGCCGGACTCAAAGCTTGCCTGAAAAAAATACCTAAAGACTTGAGGAGGCGTAGCAAGATTGTCATGACCGCTGCGCATGCCTTGAATAAGTTCGGGGGGGGCTCAACCGCCCAGGAAATGCTTGCCGATAGTCTGAATTCTCAGTGGGACAGCGAGTTGGTTACGTTATTCGGCGACTGTCAGGAGGGTGATGCAGTCACGCAAATCCAACAGGCAGAGAAATGGCTGCGTGTTCATCGGCAGGATGCAGGGTTGCTGCTGGCACTTGGAAAATTGTGCCTGCACCAAAAGTTATGGGGCAAGGCACAAAGTTATCTGGACGCCAGCATCAGCGTGCATCCCAGTCCCGAAGCTTACAAGGCGTTAGGTCAGATGGCTGAAAGCCTGGGGAAGGCAGATGATGCCGCCAGATATTTTCAGCGTGCAATGAAGTTGGAATAGGTTTTCTGACGAGTCTTGAGAATCAATTCTTCCGAATCAGTGCGGTGCCGAATTAATTTTTTGGTGTGAACGTAAAAGCGTCAGAAAAGAAAGATTCATTAAGTAGATTTCGCTGTGCGGTAAAGTCAGTATGGGCAGCTTCTACCACGACAGGCGCGCCACATACATACATCTCATGTCCTGATAAATCACTGTAATCTTCCATGACCGCCAAATGTACAAATCCGGTACGGCCTTGCCAGTCATCTTCCGGCAGCGCTTCTGACAGCACAGGTGTGAATTTGATGCCTTTGCTTTCCCACTCGTTTGCTTTTTCCATCATATACAGATCAGCCAGTTTGCGTCCGCCCCAGTAGAAATGCATCGGACGTTTCACACCAATGTGTAACGCATGTTCGATGATGGCTTTGACCGGTGCGAATCCGGTGCCGCTGGCAACGAAGATGATAGGCTTATCGGTATCTTCACGCAGGAAAAAAGTACCCTGAGGGCCTTTGAAGCGCAACAGGTCACGTTCCTTCATTTCGTTGAACACATGTTGCGTGAAGGCGCCGCCTGCAATGTTTTTGATATGCAGTTCAAGAAAATCATCATTGTGTGGTGCATTTGCCAGAGAGAAGCTTCTGGGCTTTTGATCTTTCAGCAGAATATCAATGTACTGACCCGCTAGGAATTGCAGTCTTTCATTTGCCGGAAGTTTTAGCGTGATCACCATCACATCGGGTGCTGGCTTTTCCATTTTTTGTATGCGGCACGGTAAAGTTTTTACCGGAATATCGCTGACTGCACTTAATTCACGAGACTCGATGACCAGGTCGGAAAGCGGTTTGGCGCAACAGAACAAAGCCATGCCTATAGATTGTTCCGCCTCGGTTAATGTATCTGCTTGGTACTTGCCAAAATCCACAGTGCCTTGTAACACCTTTCCCTTGCATGCGCCGCACACACCGTCACGACAGCTATACGGCAACACATATCCGTTCTTGATAGCTGCTTCTAGGATGGTTTCATTTTCCTCAATTGGGAATTCGTGACCGCTGGGCTGGATAACTGTTGTAAACGTCATTTGAAGAGTAGGTGGATTTCGCCAAGGCGTGGATTTTAACGCATAATGACGCCATGAGAAACGTACTTGTCATCGGTTGCGGGGATGTTGCGTTGCGCACCATTCCATTGCTGACTCCTCGCTATAAGGTTTTTGCGCTGATTCGCAAACAGGAATATCAAACTCGCTTGAGGGTGCTTGGCGCCACTCCCATTATGGGGGATTTGGATAATCGGCATAGTCTTGCGCGTATTGCCGGCATTTCAGAATTGGTACTTCATTTTGCGCCACCACCGAAGGAGGGGATGTGCGATTCACGTACCCGCAACTTGCTGAGTGCTCTGTCACATACTCGAAAGCGTTGCACCAAACTGCCCAAGCGTATCGTCTATATCAGCACCAGCGGCGTATATGGCGATTGCGATGGAGCGTGGGTTAGTGAGACACAATCATTGAATGCGAAGAATGGCCGTGCGCTGAGGCGTGTCGATGCAGAGCAGCAAGTTCGTTCATGGGCAAGGCGAAATCGGGTGAAGGCATCTATTTTGCGCGTCCCTGGCATCTATGCAGCTGAAAGATTGCCTCTTAGCAGGATCAAAAGTGGCTCGCCGTGCATCGTTGCAGACGAAGATAGCTACACCAATCACATCCACGCGGATGACTTGGGGCGCATCAGCATTGCAGCATTACAACGTGGCAAACCATGCCGTATTTATCACGCCAGTGACGATAGTCACCTTAAGATGGGCGAATATTTCGATCTAGTGGCCGATGCGTTTAATCTGCCTCGTATGCCTCGTATTAGCCGTGCAGATGCACAACAAAAACTGTCGCCAATGTTGCTGTCTTTCATGAACGAATCGAGACGTTTGACGAATGACAGACTGACACACGAATTGAAAGTCGTTCTGAAATTTCGAACCGTACAAAGCACGCTCTTAAGAAGTGATATTCACATTCCTGTAGAAGTCGTTGGATAAAAAGAAAAATTTATTTCATATTTTCCGAAAATGTGGAATAATCTGAATCTGGTAATACGATTATTCATGCTCCACCTTTAACCGTCAGGAATTTGGTGTGGGCATTGCAAAGTGGATGGGTCAAATGTCATCAAAAAACGAGCCCGGCGAAATGGCCGACCTGTTGGTCGCATATTTAGAGCAGATCGGGGTTGAATTCGTGTTCGGTGTGCCGGGAGGCGCAATCGAGCCTTTATACAATGCCCTTGCAAGAAGTGAGCGGCGGGGAGGGATTAGGCCGGTAGTAGCACGGCACGAGTCGGGTGCGGCTTTCATGGCCGATGGTTACGCTAGGGAAACGGGAAAGATTGGTGTGTGCTGCGCGACTTCAGGTCCGGGTGCGACCAATTTGATTACGGGTGTTGCATGTGCTTTTGAAAACGGGGTGCCATTGCTGGTAATCACCGGTCAGCCATCATTGCATCTGCATGGTAAGGGAGCCTTGCAGGAATCATCTGGTGCCGGTATTGACATTGTTTCAATGTTTCGCAGTTGCACACGTTACAGTGCCCTGATTTCACACCCGGATCAAATCGAGCGTCAGCTTGCCAGTGCGTTGCTGAGTGCGTTTGAACCCACGCCTGGTCCGGTGCACCTTAGTATTCCGGTTGATGTTTTGCGAACACCGATGTCGTGTCAGCCGGCATATCATCTTGCACCCCTGATGCAGCCACGTTCAGCAGTCGACGATGTTGCCGTTAGAGATTTGCAGTCGTTACTCTTGAAGTCGAAAAAAACTGTCTTGTTAATCGGCAGTGGCAGTGGTGGTGCGATTGAGCTCATCATTGAGTTAGCGGAAAGAATCAGGGCGGATTTTGTTGTTACACCTGATGCAAAGGGTTTTATCAGTCCACGCCATCCACTCTATAGAGGGGTGTTCGGCTTTGCCGGTCATGCGTCAGCAAACGAGACAATGGAAGACCCAGAAGTAGATATGATTCTGGTAATCGGTTCTGCGTTGGGAGAGTGGACGAGTAACGGGTGGAGTGAGTCGTTATTGAACGACAGGCTGGTTCATATTGATCCCTATGAGTCGAACCTGACGCGTTCGCCAATGGCTGGGTTGCATGTGTGTGGCCTGATCAAGCCTGTTTTCCAGCGTTTGCTGCGTAATCTGAAATGGGAAAACGACGAAGAGATAGAAGTCGCTGAGAAAAAACGATTCAGGAAATATTCGGTCGATGACCCGTTTAAATCAGCCTTGCCCGGCGGAGCGATCAAGCCACAGTATTTGATGCGAGAGCTAGGTTGGCGTTCCCCGCCAGATACGCGCTTTTTGATCGACTCGGGTAACAGCACTACTTGGGCAATTCACCATTTGGGTATGCACGATCATGAGCATAGTGATGGTGGTTGGATGCGTGTCACGATGAATTTTGCACCTATGGGCTGGGCGATTGGGGGTGCCGTTGGTACAGCACTCGCCAACCGTAAAGCTCCGGTGGTCTGCCTGACGGGTGACGGCAGCTTGCTGATGAATGGCCAAGAAATGTCAGTAGCAAAGGTCGAGAACTTAACAGTGTTGTTCGTGATATTGAATGATGCAGCACTGGGCATGGTGAAATACGGGCAGCGGTTGGCAGGTGCGGAACCGATAGGCTTTGAGTTGCCGCCAGTTGATTTCAAACTGATGGGTGAGTCTATGGGGATTCCCGGACACATCATTCATTCCGCCGAAGAGTTTGATAGTCTGGACATGGATGCCATCTTGCGTCGTAAAGGGCCTACTATTCTGGATGTGCGTATTGACATTGATGAAGTGCCACCGATGGGGTTGCGTATGCAAGCACTGGGGACAGCACCATGAGCGAAGAAGTCATCCACACCCGTATCTGGCAGGAAGAAGCTGAGCCAGACAACGCGTTTGCAGCATTATCCTGTCATTGTCATGGCTACGACGTATATGGTGACCTGTTAAGTAAAGCAAGCTGGATTGAATATCTATACCTGCTATTTCGCGGTGAGGCACCCACAGCAGCACAGGCTAAACTTTTAAATGGGCTTGCGATTGCATTGGCGAATCCCGGCCCGCGTGACCCTGCTGTACATGCAGCGATGTGCGGGGGAGTCGGCGGTTCGACTTCTGCTTCCTGTTTGATGGCAGCCCTTGCGGTGGGTGCTGGCGGATCAGGCGGGTCGCGAGAAGTGTTCAACGTGATGATGGGCTGGCAAGCATATGGGCTTGATTTGGAGAGCTGGCAAGCAGCGTTGGGCAAAGAGGTGGAGGACGACCCGGCGAACATCTGGCCTGCAGCGAGTCACCCGGCGGGCTTTGATCCATATGGTGTGCGCTGTACGAATCCGGTCAGGCAAACACTTGAATATCTTGCCGGTTTGGGTTGCGGACAAACGCTGATTTGGCTCAATGATAATCGTAAACCGCTTGAACAGGCTGCGGGTTTCCCGCTGGCAATGCCCGGTGTCGCTGCGGCAGCACTATGTGATTTAGGGTGTACGCCGGAGCAAGGAGAAATGCTGTTTCTGATGTTGCGCTTGCCGGGAGCGGCAGTTCATGCTTTGGAACAACGCGACGGTGGCTATAAAAATTTCCCGTTTTTCCGTATTGAGCTGGAAAACGATCCGGGGCCATCGCAGAATTTGACCAATCAAAATGGTGAATCATCATGAATGGGCCTGATTTATTGACAGAGCATGTTGGGCGTTTGGCAACTGAGATGGGGGCATTTTTTCCTGGAGAGCGGGTAGTATTTCGCGGGAAGGATTTGTTTACGTCGCTAAAAGATTTGGACTGGCTGGAGTTGTACACATATAGCATTACTGGAAAGCGCTATACGCCACAGCAGGTGCGTGTATTACATGTGATGTGGACACATAACAGCTATCCCGATGCGCGTTTATGGAACAACCGGGTTGCTGCATTGGCTGGCTCATCCCGCAGCACCGGCCCGCTTGGAATCGCGGCAGCAATGGCTGTTTCGGAGGCCAAAATCTTTGGTGGTGCTTCGCAATTACGTTGCAGCGAGTTTTTGATTCGCGCCAAAAAACTAATGGATGAAGGTGCTGACCTTGAAACATTAGTGCGAGCGGAGATCAAGGAAAAGCGGGGGATTGGTGGATTTGGTCGGCCTATCGTTGCTACAGATGAGCGTATCGAGCCCATCATGGCAATTGTGCGTGAACAGGGGCTGGAAAATGGATCGTACATAAAACTTGCTTTTGAGGTGGAGCGTGTTCTGCTGGAAGGGCGCTTGCGCTGGCGTATGAATAGTGTTGGTCTGACGGCTGCTTTATGTGCTGATTTTGGTATGAGAATGCATGAATATTATATGGTGGCGGTTCCTGTATTTCTGGCGGGAATGCCTCCGTGCTATCTTGATGCAGTCAACAAGCCGGAGAAGCAGTTCTTCCCTATTCCATGCAACATGGTATCGTACGAGGGTGTTGATCAACGCCGTTGGTAATGTTGAGACAATAAACAGGCAATGGAGTGTTTATTGCTGGGTAGATCGAGGAGGAATCATGAGTAAACCGGATAATGTCGTTATAGCTAAATGGCTTACGCTAGCTTCTTTGCTGCTAACTTGTCATCAAGTTAACGCACAGTCGGACATGGAAGATTTGGCGATGCTGTATGGTGATAAATCATTTATCAGTATCGCGACCGGATCAGCACAACCGATAGCACGCGCGCCGTCGGTTGCTACTGTAGTAACTTCGGAAGATATCGCAGCTATTGGTGCGAACGATCTGGATGAAGTGTTGGAAACCGTACCGGGTCTGCATGTCTCTCGATCACCTATAGGATATAACCCTATATATTCCATCAGAGGTATAGCCACCCAGTTTAATCCACAGGTACTGATGCTCATCAACGGAATACCTATTACTGGCGCATATGTTGGTAATCGTTCACAAATATGGGCTGGTATGCCAGTGGAAAATATTGCACGTATCGAGGTAATACGCGGTCCTGGCTCTGCGCTGTATGGGGCGGATGCATTTTCCGGGGTGATCAATATCATCACCAAGACTGCTGGAGATGTTCAAGGTGCTCAAGTAGGTGCGCGTGTTGGTTCATTCAATACTCGTGACGGATGGATGCAGTATGGCAATACTGTGGGAGATTTTAAAATAGCAGCCTACGTCCGTGCGGGGCAGACGGACGGGCAAAAAAATACTATAGATGCGGATGCAGCAACGCTCACAGGTAATCCATCCTACGCACCGGGAACATTATATCTGGGGCGCGATGCCATTGATGGTCGCTTCGATATTTCGAATGAAAAATGGCAACTGAGAGCGGGTTACCAACGACGATATAATGCTGAAACAGGCGCGGGTGTGGCTTCAGCTCTAGATCCGGTCGGCACCAATTTCGGTGAGCGCATCAATGCTGACTTGACGTACACAGAGCAAAATTTAATCCCCGATCTTGGTGTGACTGCACAAATCAGTTATTTACATCTTGTCGAGAAATCTGACCTGACGCTTTTCCCGCCAGGTTATACGGTCACTCCGCCAGGAATCACATATCCAAATGGCTTAATCGGTAATCCTTACAAATGGGAGCGCCATTACCGCTTCAATCTTTCTGCAAATTATAGTGGTGTTGACAATCACAAGCTGCGGTTTGGTGCGGGTACCCAAACGGACGATATGTACCGAATTCAAGATTCCAACAATTTTTTAACGCCGCCAATCGTGGTAGATGTAACCGATACATTGCCATTTATGACGCCGCATAATCGTCGTGTCAGCTTTGCCTATGCACAAGATGAATGGAATTTTACTCAGGATTGGTATTTGACTGCAGGTATACGACAAGATCGCTATTCGGATTTTGGCCAAACAACCAACCCTCGTATCGCATTGGTATGGGATACCGCGTATAACATGACCAGCAAATTGCTCTACGGAAAGGCATTTCGCCCCCCTTCATTTGCGGAGCTTTACAATATCAATAATCCTGTAGCTACAGGTAATCAAGATTTGAATCCAGAAACGAATGAGACGGTGGAATTGGCCTTTGATTGGCAGGTGAAAAATGGTTTACATGCCAATCTGAATCTATTCCGTTACCATATGAAGGATATTCTGCGCTTCGCGCCAAAGGCAGGGACTGCTGCGCTGGTAGCTCAAAATACGGGCAGGCAACATGGTAGCGGTGGCGAAGTAGAACTGGTTTGGGATGCCTCAGCAACCTTGAGGTTATCCGGTAATTATGCGTATCAACGCTCAATTGACGAAGCGAGTAATCAAGATGCGGGCAATGCGCCGAGCCATCAAGCTTATGGTCGTGCCGACTGGCACTTTCTTCAGGGCTGGAATTTAAATACACAATTCAATTATGTTGCGGGTCGCAAGCGCGAACCTGGTGATCTTCGACCGAGGATCGCCGATTATCATACGGTTGATATGACCTTGCGCAACGGTGGCCATGATAGTGATTTAAGTTATGCATTTTCTGTGCGCAATCTGTTCGATGCAGATGCTCGAGAGCCTTCACCGGCGCCGGGGCTGATACCAGACGATTTGCCTTTGGCTCCACGCGAGTGGCGAGTCGAACTGAATTACAAGCTTTGATTTCCTACGCACGGAGCTATATATATACATGTCTGGCTTGATTCGTTTTTTAGAAATTGGTTGCCGGCATGTGTGGGCTGTGCTTTCCGCGCGCGCTCAATTTTCTATTTCCAAATTGGTTTGTGCAGGTTGTTTGGCTCTCGCATTGGCTTTACCTGCTCCGACGGCATGGGCCGGCAATGATCAAATTGCTGTGTTTTATCCTGATATTGGCCCGCCTTACAGGGGTATATTTGAGGAGATGGTCAAAGGGGTAGAAGATAAGCTGGGCCGCGATATCTATAGCTACCCTGTTCGTTCTACTACTGACACCGATGACTTGAGAAACAATCTGACCAGTCAACACACTGGTGTAATAATTGCATTGGGTCGGCAGGGGCTGAAGTCTGCCAATATGGTGAATGGTGATATACGCTTAGTCGTTGGGGGGGTGATGACGGTTCCTGATGAGGATGCGAGAAAGCAACCCGTGATAAGTCTGACGCCGGATCCTGAATTATTATTTCGCCACATGAAGAATCTCAGGCCGGGCACGAAACGGGTTTTTGCGGTTTATAACCCAGCGTATAACAGTTGGGTGATGAAGTTAGCCGGCAAAGCGGCAAAGTCACTCGGGCTCGAGCTGGTTTTATTAGAAGCTCAGGATGTTCGTACTGCTGTGCAGCATTATAAAAAAATATTTGACGAAGCCGATTCCAAAAGGGATACAGTTTGGCTACCTCAGGATCCAACCTCGGTAGAAGAAAGTTCAGTTTTACCGCTGATCTTGCAGAAATCTTGGAGTAAAGGGGTCGCGGTATTTTCTAGTAATTTCAACCATGTTCGTCGCGGAGTATTATTTTCCTTATTCCCAGATAATATCGGGTTAGGCGGTAGTTTGGCTGTCCTTGCACAAGATATTTTGGAGTCAAAAAATAAAAAAGTGGAAGGAATATATCCATTGCGTGATGTGGTAAGCGTCGGCAATCAACGAACAGCGAAACACTTGGGAATAGACGGGGGAGATTTCGATATGAGTGTTCCTCAATAGAATATGAAACGATTTATTAACAGGTATCTGCAGAATTTCACCTTTGAGCGCCAATTGCGCATCATGGTGACGATCGGTATTTTTCTGCTGGCACTATTTTCTTCAGTCGTAGGATCATGGCTAAGTAACGAGCGCGTTCGCACCGACTTGATCGAGCAAGGGTTGCGGATTGCTGAGCAAGTGGCACACCAAAGTGAACTGGCCCTTATTTATAACTCGGCAGAGAACGCAAAAGATGTAGCGCAGGCAGCGATGTCATTTCCCGGTGTGATTCGCGTGGAAATCCACGATGTAAATAATCGCGAACTCCTTTCAAAAGGGAAGGCAAGTAAAGTTGGATTCTATGAAGATAAAGTTGACAAAAAGGAATGGACGAGACAAACAACGGTGCTGGAAGCTGAAAGTTCTACTGACTGGAATTTTGTAGCGCCTGTCTATACACAGCCTCCGGAAGATTCTCCGTTCCTTCTTGAGCCATATGCTCCAGAGCTGCTCGGCTATGTGTCGGTGGTGATGAGTAAGGCAGCACTTTTTCGCGCAACGCGAGATATTTTTATTGCAAATATAGCCACCTCTTTTACATTTGCAGTCGTGATGCTGTTATTGATTCGGTTTTTGGCGCATCGTATGACGTTGCCTCTGAATCAGTTGTCAACCAGTATGGGGCTTGCAAAAGCTGGAGAAACCGGGGTTCGAGCCAACCTTGTCGGCCCCAAAGATATATCCGGCATGGCACATGCATTTAATAGCATGATGGAAGTCTTAGAGGAGCGTGAGTCAGCATTAAGGGTGGCGGCAATTGCATTTGAAGTAGATGAGGGCATGATTGTTACGGACCATGAAGAGACTATCCTGAGAGTCAACAAACTGTTCTGTGAGGTGTCAGGTTATAGTGCCCAAGAGGTGATAGGAAGAAATCTCGGCGATATTAAATCTGATACTCAGGATGAAGAGTTTTATCAACGTATGATTGAAACGCTAGAGCGAGATCATCACTGGCAGGGCGAAATATGGAATCTTCGCAAGGATGGTGAAGTATACCCAGAATGGTTAACCGTCAATGCAGTAACTGGAAAAGATGGTGAGATTACAAATTACATTTGTGGCTTTTTCGATGTCACAGAGCGGAAACAGGCAGAGGCGAAGATACATGATCTCGCCTTCTACGACCCACTTTGCCAACTGCCTAACCGAAGGTTACTCTTTGATCGACTGCATCAAGCAGTGACAACGAGTGCGCGTAACAAGACATGTGCGGGTATTCTTTTTATTGATATTGATAACTTTAAAATACTCAACGATACAAGAGGGCACGATGTTGGCGATATGTTGCTAATCGAAGCAGGGCAGCGCTTGAAAAGCTGTATACGAGAGAGCGATACACTAGCGCGCCTGGGAGGAGATGAGTTTGTCGTCCTTCTAGAAGGGCTAAATGAAGACAGATCTGTTGCGGCTATTCAGGCACGTGAAGTGGCAGAAAAAGTGTTGATTGAGATGCAGCTCCCATTCGAGTTGAAGAATATCGAGCACTACACTACCGCTAGTATTGGTGTCTCGCTGTTCAGTAACTACAGGCAGAATCTTGATGACCTCTTGAAACAAGCGGATACGGCGATGTATGCAGCCAAGAAATCAGGTCGTAATGCTCAGCGCTTCTTTGATCCGCAGATGCAGGAAGCACTAGAAATACGAAGTCAATTTGAAGCTGCCTTACGCAAGGCATTACCTAAAAACGAGTTCAAGCTTTATTTCCAAATGCAGGTCGATAAGAATTACAAGCCAGTTGGAGCAGAAGCGTTGATTCGATGGATTCATCCTGAGCGAGGTATGGTAAGTCCGGACAAGTTCATTCCAGTCGCAGAGGATACCGGACTCATACTGCCACTCGGAAAGTGGGTGTTGCAGATGGCATGTGCCAGACTAAAGTCCTGGGAGAGTCGACCATTTACACGTGATATATCCCTAGCAGTGAATGTAAGTGCTCGCGAATTTAGGCAGGCTTCTTTCGTCCAAGATATCGAAGATATTATTAGAGAAACCTCAATAAATCCCTCACGACTCAAGCTAGAGTTGACGGAAAGTACAGTCTTGGACAATGTGCAGGATACCGTGGATAAAATGAATGCTCTGAAAAAAATCGGGGTGCATTTCTCAATGGATGACTTCGGAACTGGTTATTCGTCGCTGTCCTACTTGACACAACTGCCACTGGATCAGCTAAAGATTGATAAGTCTTTTGTGCAGAATATCGGTATGAAGGCATCAGATGCAACAATTATTGAGACCATTATTGGCATGTCTCATAGTCTAGGCATTGCTGTCATTGCAGAAGGTGTCGAGACCGAAGCACAACGTAACTTCCTGCTTGATTCAGGATGTGGCGTTTACCAAGGTTACTTATTTGGCAGGCCGCTACCGGAAGGAGAGTTTCTGGTATTGCTGAATGCGCTGGAAGAGAAGCACTCATGATTGAGTACTTAGAAGTTAGTGTCGATCAGTAGATGGTGCAATCAAGCTAATAGCTTTTCCCATCCACTGGCTTGATCTTCAGTGTGGAGATATCAATGTCCTTCAGACACCGCACATTAATACCGCACATATCGACATCGTTATAGCGAGCGCTGCTCATCGGTGCGCAACCACAAGTGGCACAGAAGTGATGTTTAACTCGTTTTTTGTCGAACTGGTATGTGGATAGATTGCTTTCCGAACTCGTAAAGCGTAACGCACTGCGCGGCACAAACCAACGTAACGCGCCCAACCTGCTGCATATCGAGCAATTGCACTCTTTTACAGCATACAAGTCACCCTCGACCTCGAACGTGATTTCTCCGCAATGACAGCTACCTTGATAAAGCATTATGACCTTTCTAAATATTGTTAGCGGACTTCTGAAAGCTTGAAGTTCGGGTTTTCGATGATGCCCAGACGGTTGCCAAAAGGATCCTGCACCGCTGCTACTTTTATATTTCCGCCAACATTTGCAACGGGTTCTAACGCTATGGCGCCGAGCTTTAGCAGTTTGGCAAAAGTTTGCTCAATATCCGTGACACCCCAAAGCGGCTGTGGGCCAGTAGTGGCGGGAGATGCGGTGGGGAGTAAGCCGAGTTCAAAACCACCTACCGAAAATCCGACGTAGAAAGGTTCATCAAAATAAGGATCTACCCCTAAAATGGCTGAGTACCATTGTTTCGCTGCGGCTAGATTTGGTGCGGGATAGATGGCAGTTCTTAGGCCAAGCAACATACTTATTCCTTCACATGATATGAGGGTGTTTGCTTAATATACTCTCTAAACATTATAAGTAATAATGCAAAAAATGGTTTTTTTTGCATAGAAAATACTAAGATTTATTGCTCATTTCTATCAATTGTTGCAACTTTTCCTTTGCCGCACCGCTGGAAATGACTTCATCTGCCTTGGCGATACCTTCTTCCAGAGATTTGCTGAGTCCGGCCACATAGATAGCCGCCCCCGCGTTTATTTGCACGATGTCGCGAGCCGCACCTGCCTCGTTGTTCAATACGCTGATGAGTTTTTCACAGGCTTCATCGGCATTGGCGACCTTCAATGATTCAACGGATGCGGTGGTCAACCCGAACTGCTCCGGGTGTACGGTGTACTCGCTCACCTTACCGTCCTTCAGTTCGGCGATATAGCTGCTGTCTGAGAGAGATATTTCATCCATGCCATCTGCGCCGTGCACCACCAGTACATGGCGGCTTCCCAGTTCACCGAGTACCTGCGCCAGCTTAGCGGTAAGTGACTGTTGGAATACGCCGATAACCTGATTGGGTGCAGAAGCAGGATTGGTCAGCGGGCCGAGCAGATTGAACATGGTGCGTACGCCGAGATCCTTGCGAACCGGTGCGGCGTGCTTCATCGCGCTATGGTGGTTGGGCGCGAACATAAAGCCGACGCCTATCGTATCCACACAGTGTGCGACCTGTTCCGAAGAAAGATTAACGTTCACGCCGAGTTTTTCCAGCACGTCCGCGCTACCACAGGTGCTGGAGACCGAACGCCCGCCATGCTTGGCGACGCGTGCACCTGCTGCCGCCACGACAAAGGCACTGGTGGTGGAAATGTTGAAAGTTTGCGCACCATCGCCACCAGTACCACAGGTATCGACAAGGTGCTCTGTCTTGCCGACATTGACCTTGGTAGAAAGCTCACGCATCACAGAAGCGGCGGCGGCGATTTCGGTGACGGTTTCCCCCTTGGTACGCAGTGCGATCAACACCGCAGCAATCTGTGCCGGTGTGAGTTGACCGCCCATGATGTTTTCCATCAGTTCGCGCATCTCTGCGAAAGGCAGGTCATTGCGGTCAATCAATTGAGTCAGTGCCTTTGAATATTCCATTATTTCGCTCCCTGCATAAAATTCTTCAACATATCATGGCCGTGCTCGGTGAGTATCGACTCCGGGTGGAATTGTACGCCGTGTATCTCCAGCGTTTTGTGACGCATACCCATGATCTCGCCGTCATCTGTCCATGCGGTGATCTCCAGACAGTCAGGCAAAGTCTCGCGCTCGACCACCAGCGAATGATAACGCGTTGCGGTAAACGGGTTGGGCAGACCGGTGAACACGCTATTGTTTTCGTGATGTATCGGCGAGGTCTTGCCATGCATCAACTGCTTGGCATGGACGATCTCACCGCCGAAGGCCTGACCGATGCTCTGATGGCCGAGGCACACACCGAGTAGCGGTATCTTGCCGGCGAAATGCTTGATCGCGGCAACCGAGATACCCGCCTCATTTGGCGTGCATGGGCCGGGTGAGATTACAAGATGTTGCGGGCTCAGCTTCTCGATCTGCTCGATCGTAATCTCGTCGTTGCGATGTACCACCACCTCAGCACATAGCTCGGAAAAATATTGCACCAGGTTGTAGGTGAACGAGTCGTAGTTGTCGATCATCAATAACATAATTGCTTCAATCCTTATTTCTTTGTTTGCATCATACTCAATGCCACCGCTTCGGCAACCTCAATGCCATCTATTGCAGCCGAAAGTATGCCGCCCGCGTAGCCAGCGCCTTCCCCGCTTGGATACAAGCCCTTGGTATTGACGCTTTGGTAATCGTCTTTGTTGCGCTTGACGCGTATCGGAGACGAAGTGCGTGTTTCGACCCCAGTCAGCAAGGCATCAGCCATGTCGAATCCTTTGATCTGCTTGGCGAATGCGGGCAGTGCCTCACGGATAGCCGCTATCGCGTAATCGGGCAGGGCGGTGGACAGGTCGGTGAGGTGTACACCCGGCGTGTAGGACGGTTTGACTTCACCGAACTGGGACGAAGGCCTGCCGGCCAGAAAGTCGCCGACCCGTTGCCCCGGTGCTTGATAGGTTTTTCCGCCCAATTCATATGCGCGCGACTCCCACTTACGCTGGAGTGCCACACCCGCTAACACATCGCCGGGATAGTCTTGTTGCGGCGTGATGCCGACCACGATCCCTGCGTTAGCATTGCGCTCATTGCGCGAATACTGGCTCATGCCGTTGGTAACCACTCGCTCCGTTTCGGAAGTCGCGGCAACCACTGTGCCGCCGGGACACATGCAAAAGCTGTACACCGACCGTCCATTGCTGGCGTGATGTACCAGTTTATAGTCGGCAGCACCGAGCATAGGATTCCCGGCATTCCTGCCGTAGCGGGCGCGGTCGATCAGTGATTGCGGATGCTCAATGCGGAAGCCTATCGAAAACGGTTTGGCCTCCATGTAGACACCACGCTTGTGCATCATTTCAAAAGTATCACGCGCGCTATGTCCAACCGCCAGCACCAGATGGTTGGTGGCGATATGGTCACCGTTGCTCAATTTAACGCCTGCGACTTGCCCGTCAGCCATGTCGATATCATCTACACGGCTTTCAAAACGAATTTCGCCACCGAGTGAGATGATGGTCGCACGCATCTTTTCCACCATGCTGACCAACTTGAAGGTGCCGATATGCGGATGGCTTTCGTACAGTATCTCTTCCGGTGCACCGGCCTTGACGAACTCAGTCAGCACCTTGCGACTCAGATAGCGCGGGTCTTTGATCTGGCTGTAGAGTTTTCCGTCAGAGAATGTGCCTGCTCCGCCCTCGCCAAACTGCACGTTGGATTCCGGGTTGAGCTTGCCCTGCCGCCAGAGTCCCCAAGTATCTTTGGTTCGTTCGCGCACCGCCTTGCCGCGCTCCAGAATCAGCGGGCGGAAACCCATTTGAGCTAGCAGCAGCCCTGCGAATAAACCTGCCGGCCCCATGCCAATCACTATCGGTCTGGAAATGAAATCTGAAGGCGCTTGGGCGACAAAATGGTAGCTGGTGTCAGGCGTGATACGCACATTAGGGTCATTTGCAAAATGCGACAGCGTCGCAGCGTCGTCACGTAACTCGACATCCAGTGTATAAGCGAATTTGATGGCGTTCTTGTTGCGCGCATCGACACCGCGCTTGAAGACGACGTAGCTAACCAACTCTTCAGCGGTGATGCCTAGCCGCTTGAGAATAGCAGTTTTGATGTCGTCGTCGGGGTGGCCGATCGGCAGCTTGATTTCGGTCAGGCGCAGCATGATTTCAGATTAAAGGGTGACATAGAAAATTAAAAATTTGCAGCGAGACTAGGCGCGAACAAAAAATCGTGACGCCGCATATATCCAATATGCAAGGAGTGATTTAATTGTCAGCAACACCGAATCGCGAAGAAGTTTTGATTTTATCGATGGGTGGCGGCGTCGAGCCCGTCCAGCACCATTTCCGCTGCGCGTAATACCGCACGCGCCTTGTTCTGCGTCTCCATCCATTCGCTGTCGGGGTCGGAGTCGGCCACGATGCCCGCCCCCGCTTGCACGTATAACGTGTTGTCTTTGACGACGGCGGTTCGCAATGCAATCGCCAGATCCATATCCCCATTGAAACCGAGATAACCGACCGCACCTGCATAGATGCCGCGCTTGGAAGGTTCCATTTCGTCGATGATTTCCATCGCACGAACCTTAGCCGCACCCGATACCGTTCCGGCGGGGAAGGTCGCTTTGAGGACATCCATCGCATTCAGCCCTGATTTAAGAGCGGCTTCGACATTGGAGACGATGTGCATCACATGCGAGTAACGCTCGATGATCATTTTCTCGGTGAGGTCGACGCTACCATTCTTGGCAACGCGGCCGATGTCATTTCGACCCAGATCGATCAGCATCAGATGTTCGGCGAGCTCCTTGGGATCAGCGAGTAATTCGTCCGCTAGTTCGTTGTCTTGTTGGGGTGTCTCGCCGCGCGGGCGTGTTCCCGCAATGGGTCGCACGGTGACGGTATCATCTTCCAGTCGTACCAAAATCTCAGGAGATGCGCCGACCACCTGATGATCGCCCATGTCGTAATAGAACATATAGGGTGAAGGGTTCACGCTACGCAATGCGCGGTATAGCGAAAGGGATGATGCGGGGAACGGCTGCGACATACGTTGCGCCAGCACCACCTGCATGATGTCGCCGTCGTAGATGTATTGCTTGGCTTTTGCGACCGCCTTTTTGAATGCTGCTTCACCGAATTCGGATTTGGCTTCGCCACCAGGTACCGCATGCGCATGGGGAATATCTACCGGTAATCGCATCATGCCGATCAGTTCGCGCAGTCGCTCACGCGCAAGTGCATAGGCATCATCATGCTCAGGATTCGCGTAGACGATAAACGTGAGCTTGCCTGACAGATTGTCGATCACGGCAAGTTGTTCGGTGAGCATTAACAGAATATCGGGTGCGCCGATGGCATCAGGCTTTTGAACACCGTCAAGCCGTGTTTCTATGTAACGTATCGTCTCATAACCGAAATAACCCGCCAGCCCGCCAGTGAATCGTGGCAGATCAGGGAGTGGCGCTACCCTGAAACGTGACTGGTATTCGCTGATGAAATCGAGTGGGTTGTCTACGCTGTGCGTTGTGGACGTTGCACCATGCGTCAGTGTGACTTCCTTGTCACGTACTGACAGATGGGTATCAGCAGGCAAGCCGATGAATGAGTAGCGACCGAAGCGTTCACCACCCTGCACGGATTCGAGCAGATAGGAAAATGGCTTGTTCGCGAGCTTGAGGTAAAGTGATAGTGGTGTATCGAGATCGGCAAATGACTCGGCGACCAGCGGGATGCGGTTATAGCCTTGTTCGGCCAGCGCATTGAAATCTGCTTCAGTGATGGGGTGCAACATAAACAGCTCCTTAAAATAATTCGAAAACGACGAGGGGGCGCATTGCGTCCAGTGAGGTGATCCTCACCATCGCCAACTAGTCGGTTTCGAAAAATTTACAGGGTGCATCATTATTGTGCTTTAAGCGCTTTTAATAAGCGGCAAAACTTCGGTTAAATCTTTGATGACCGCATCCAGCTCCAATGTTTCTACGGGCTCGCCGTGGTTGTAGCCGTAAGGGACACAGAAGACCGGACAGCCGGCAGCGCGTGCGGCGGTTGTGTCGCTCAGCGAGTCACCGACTAAGAGTAATTTCTCAATCGGTGAGTCAAAGAACTTCGCTGCATGCAGCAATGGCATCGGGTGCGGTTTTTTCTCTGCCAAGGTATCGCCCGCGATCACGACATCGAAATACTTAGCCAAACCGACACCTTCAAGCAGCGGCAAGGTGTATTGCTCGACTTTGTTGGTGATACAGCCCAAGCGGAAACCCGCTGCTTTCATCGCATCCAGCCCTTCGATCACACCACCGAACGGCTTGCTTTGCAGCAACAGCTCGGTGTAATGCTTTTCGAAGATTGGTAGTGCATGATCGTAAAGCGCGGCATCAGGTGTGGCATGCATCTCACCCGTCAACGCGCGTTTCACCAGCCAACTGATACCGTTGCCGATGTAGCTGGACAATAGCGCTTGTGATACCGGTGTGAAGTCCATGTCGCGCAGCATGCGGTTGGCTGATTCGCTCAGCTCGGGAGCGGTGTCGAGCATCGTGCCATCAAGGTCGATGACGATTGCAGAAATCTCGATAGGAAAATCCAAAGCCTGCATTATTTTTTCACCTTGGCCAGTTCGGCGCGCATCTCGCCGATGATGGTGTCGTAATGGTTCTTGTCGTTCTCGTTACGTTTGCCGAACACGGCAGAACCAGCAACAAACATATCGACACCTGCTTCGGCGACTTCTTTGATGTTAGCCGGGCCAACGCCGCCGTCGATCTCAAGGCGGATATCAAGGCCAGAGTCATCAATCATTTTGCGTACTTTGCGCGCTTTATCCAATGTGTGGGGGATGAATTTCTGTCCGCCGAAACCCGGGTTAACTGACATCAATAGCACGATGTCCAGCTTGGGCAAGGTGTATTCAAGGATGTCCAACGGTGTTGCGGGATTGAACACCAAACCTGCTTTGCAGCCGCTTTCCTTAATCAGGCCGATAGTGCGGTCGATATGCTCGGAAGCTTCAGGATGGAAAGTGATGAAAGACGCGCCAGCCTTAGCGAAGTCAGGGATGATGCGATCAACCGGCTTGACCATCAGGTGTACATCGATTGGTGCGGTGACACCATGCTTGCGCAATGCGTCGCAAACCAGCGGGCCGATCGTCAAGTTAGGCACATAGTGGTTGTCCATCACGTCGAAGTGGACGACATCAGCGCCGGAGGCAAGAACGTTGTCGACTTCTTCGCCGAGTTTTGCAAAGTTGGCGGAGAGGATGCTCGGTGCGATCTGATACATGGCGAATTCCTTATAAGTAAAATGAATTAATGAATAAAAAAATGAAGTAATGAATAAAGTTTAATAATGTAGACGGGCATTTTAACTGAATAAGCTTCAGTAATGCGGCGGCTATCCTTTGGCGAGTGGGAGTTCGGCTGCTTTGTAAAAGCGATTCAGGTCGCTCAGGTCATCAAAAACCTGCGCTGCGCCGGTAAAGTCATGGCTGCGGGTGTAATGGTTGATGGTGACATAAGTCTTGATTCCTGCGTTCAGGCTGGAACGTAAGCCGTTTTCGGAATCTTCCAGTGCGATACAGTCAGCACCTGACAACCCAAGCTGCTCCAACACCCAGAAGTAGATGTCTGGCGCGGGTTTTTTGTGCGGCACGATGTCGCCGCAACCATTCGCTGCGAAATATTTTTCCCAGTCTTTGCCCAGTGCGACTTCAAGCAAAGCGCTAACGTTTTGCGGGGTGGTGGTGGTCGCGATGGCAAGCGTGATGCCGGCTGCATGTGCTTCCTCGATCAATTGTTTGATGCCGGGGCGCAAAGGAATGTGGCCTTCGCCAAGCATTGAGGTGTAATGTGCAGTCTTCACCTTATGAAGGTGTTTGACGAAGTCATCAAAATTATCCGGCTTGTCGAAATCGGTCAGAAAGTCAGAAACGAAGTACTTGATGCGTTCCTTGCCGCCGGTGACTTTGAGTAATTTATCGTACATTACTACATCCCAGCTCCAGTCCAAGCCGCAATCTGCAAATGCCTTATTGAATGATTTGCGGTGACCGTTCTCGGTATCAGCCAGCGTGCCATCTACGTCAAATATGATTGCTTTGATTGTCATGATGTTTTGATACAGTGATTGCTGAAAAAAAGAAATTATCGCATACCCGGTAACTTGCCTGCCATGCCGCGCATCATCTTGCCCATCCCGCCTTTGCCGAACATCTTCATGACTTTCTGGGTCTGTTCAAATTGTTTCAGCAGTTGATTGACGTGCATGACTTGCACACCAGCACCGGTTGCGATACGGCGTTTGCGTGAAGCCTTGATGAGTTCGGGCTTGGTGCGTTCCAGCTGAGTCATTGAATTGATGATGCCCTCTGTGCGGCTGATCTGCTTGTCATCCACCTTCGAGTTGGCTGCGGCCTGACTCATTTGCGCGGGTAATTTGTCCATCAGTGCCGACATGCCGCCCATCTTGCGCATTTGTACGATCTGCATCTTGAAGTCATTGAGGTCAAAGCCTTTACCACTTTGTACTTTCTTGGCCAGCTTTTCTGCTTCGGCATGATCGACTTCGCGATGGGCTTCTTCGATCAGCGACAGTACGTCGCCCATGCCGAGTACGCGAGAAGCCATCCGTTCGGGATGAAAAGCTTCCAAGCCGCTGGGCTTTTCACTGACGCCGACAAACTTGATCGGCTTGCCAGTGACATTGCGGACTGATAATGCTGCACCACCGCGAGCATCACCATCCAGCTTGGTCAGGATGACACCGGTCAGTGGCAGCGCGTCACCGAACGCTTTGGCGGTATTGACGGCATCTTGTCCGGTCATCGCATCGACCACGAACAATGTCTCAATCGGATTGAGGCTGGTATGCAATTGTTTGATTTCGGACATCATCGCTTCGTCTATTGCCAAGCGACCCGCGGTATCCACGATCAATACATCGTGATAATGCTTGCGTGCATAGTCTATTGCGGCTGTCGCGATGTCCTGAGGTTTCTGACTGATGTCGGATGCGAAAAAATCTATCTCCAGTTGCTTGGCAAGTGTCTGCAACTGCTCAATGGCGGCCGGGCGATAGACGTCGCAACTGACCAGCAAGACTTTTTTCTTTTGCTGATCACGCAATAGTTTGGCGAGCTTACCGCTGGTGGTGGTTTTACCCGCACCCTGCAAGCCGGCCATCAGGATCACAGCGGGCGGCGTGGCGGCCAGATTTAGGGCATCGTTATGCTCGCCCATCAATTTGGTGAGCTCGCGATGTACGACGCCGATCAAGGCCTGACCCGGATTCAGGTTGCCGATGACTTCCTGACCTAGTGCGGCTATTTTGACCTCGGCAATGAATGCTTTGACGACGGGTAGCGCGACGTCAGCTTCGAGCAAAGCCATGCGTACTTCGCGCAATGCGTCCTGAATATTGCTTTCAGTCAGGCGCGCCTGACCGCGCAGATTCTTGATGACGCCAGAAAGGCGTTGAGTAAGGTTGTCCAGCATGAGAGTTTTGCAAAAGTATGGTGTAGAATTAGTCAAGTCTAAAACATCTCAGTAAAAAATGTCTAACGTTCTCTTTTCTTGGTTGGCCTTCACTATATATAGTGTCTTGGCATTTTATTTTCTAAATGCGCAGATGCGCGGCAAGGGTGATTTCTTAAGTCGAGGTGCGGCAGGGCATTGGGTGGTCGTGCCTTTGTTGCTGCATGGTTATCTGCTGGGGCATGATGTCTTTGCGGGCGGCGGTTTCAATTTGAGCGTGGTAAACGCGATATCCCTAATTGTCTGGCTGACATTGCTGGTGTATTGGGTAGCCCGGTTCTTCTATCCGGTCGGGTGTTTGCAGGCTTTGGTGTTACCGCTTGCTGCAATCGCCGTATTGCTGCCAGAGATGTTCCCCGCAGCGCATCAATTGGCAAATACCGGCCTGTTCGCCTTTAAGGCACATATTGCTGCGGCAATGCTGGCCTATAGCCTGCTTACCATCGCGGTGCTACATGCGGTGCTGATCTCATTTGTTGAAAAACGGCTGCATCATGGTTCGGTGCCGCGCATTCTGCAAAACCTCCCGCCGCTGATGACGATGGAGGCCTTGTTGTTCCGTATGATCTGGTTCGGTTTTGTGCTGCTGACGTTGACGTTGGCCTCTGGATTGATATTTTCAGAGCAAATCTTTGGTCAGGCATGGCAATTCAACCATAAAGTTCTGTTCGGGTTTATCTCTTGGGGTGTGTTTGCAGTGCTGCTTTGGGGGCGTCGTGCCTACGGCTGGCGCGGTCGAGTGGCGGTTCATTGGACAGTAAGCGGTTTTGTATTCCTGGTGTTGGCTTATCTCGGCAGCAAGTTTGTGATGGAGATGCTAGTCCATTAGCCAAAGAAGGGGGTGTTGAGTCGCTATGCCCCCTGATATGCACCACTCATCGGCATTTTTTTGCGGATATCCGTTCCTGCGGCATATATCCCGCTTGCCATAAGCGACGGAATTGTCGTAGAATTCGCGCCCTTTTGCGTGGCAAATATTTTAGGTAGGTTTAATTATGGTAATTATTCGTCTTTCTCGTGGCGGCTCCAAGAATCGTCCGTTCTACAATGTTGTAGTCGCTGATTCGCGTAATCGTCGCGACGGCCGCTTTATTGAGCGCGTTGGTTTTTATAATCCGTTGGCATCTGAAGGCCAAGAGGGTTTGCGTTTGCAATTGGAGCGCGTGAGCCATTGGCAAAGCAAAGGTGCGCAATTGAGCGACGCCGTTGCCAGATTGGTCAAAGTCGCGGGTGCTACGACTGCAGCAGCCTGAAGAATCTAGCTCCATGGTAATCATGGGGCGAATAGCAGCAGCACACGGTATTCGCGGTTGGGTCAAGGTTCAGCCTTATACCGAGTATGTCGATAGCCTGTTGGATTATGCGTCATGGCAGATCGGTCAGGAACATGGCCCTTGGCGGGAAGTCAATCCTGACAAGTGTGAGGTACGTGGCAAGACGCTGGTTGCGTTATTGCCGGACTGCCCGGATCGAAATGCAGCGGAACGACTGAAAGGTTTGTTGATCGCAGTGCCGCGCAGTAGTTTGCCCGAGCAGAAGGACGATGAATATTACTGGTCTGATCTGATCGGATTGAAGGTAGTCAACGAAGCAGGGTTGGCGTTAGGTAAGGTTGAAAATCTGCTTGAGACCGGCGCCAATCAGGTGTTAAGTGTCAAAGGTGAAGAGGGTGAAACCCTGATTCCTTTTGTCAGGACTGCAATCAAGCAGGTGGATTTGAACAGCAAGACCATTCATGTTGATTGGGCGTTGGATTATTAAGGGGATGAGCTGAGGTGATTTTTGATGTCATCACGTTATTCCCGCAAATGTTCGATGCGTTGACGCAATACGGAATCACGCGGCGCGCGGCAGAACAAGGCAATTATGTTTTAAAGACGTGGAATCCAAGAGATTTCACAACGGACAATTACCGCACCATTGACGACCGGCCTTATGGCGGTGGGCCCGGCATGGTGATGTTGGCAGAGCCGCTGGCAGGCGCGATAACCGCAGCCAAGCAGCGACAAGCAGCCAGCGGTGTGAAAAAAAGCCGTGTGGTGTATCTGTCACCACAAGGAAAGATGCTGACTCACCCGGTGGTAAAGGGTTTGGTTGCACAGCAGGATGAAGGATTGATATTGCTGGCGGGACGTTATGAGGGTGTGGATGAACGCCTGATTCGCCAGTATGTAGATGACGAGATTTCCATCGGTGACTATGTGTTGTCCGGTGGTGAATTGGCGGCAATGGTGTTGATAGATAGTTTGGTGCGGCAATTGCCCGGTGTGTTGGGTGATGATGCATCAGCAGAGCAGGATTCATTTGTGCAAGGCCTGTTGGACTGTCCACACTACACCCGCCCGGAAGTGTTTAATGGTGAAGCCGTGCCCCCGGTGCTGCTATCCGGCAATCATGCCGATATAGCGCGTTGGCGGCTTCAGCAGTCGTTGGGCAGAACGTGGTTGCGCAGGCCTGAATTATTGGCCGAGTGCGATCTGACAAAAGAGGAGTCTGGGCTTCTGGCAGCGTACCAGAAGGAACAAGATTCTGATAACTAAAAGCAAGGAGTAGTAAAGTGAATTTGATCGAACAATTAGAGCAGGAAGAAATCGCCCGTTTGGGTAAAGATATCCCGGAATTCGCAGCTGGTGACACCGTTGTGGTCAGCGTCAACGTCGTTGAAGGTGAGCGCAAGCGTGTGCAGGCATTCGAAGGTGTAGTGATCGCAAAGCGTAATCGTGGTTTGAACTCAAACTTCATCGTACGCAAGATTTCGTCAGGCGAGGGCGTTGAGCGTACCTTCCAGACATATTCAACCATCATCGCTAAGATCGATGTTAAGCGCAGAGGTGATGTGCGTCGCGCTAAGCTGTACTACCTGCGTGAGCGTTCAGGCAAATCAGCACGTATTAAAGAAAAGTTGCCAGCGCGTAAAGTTAAAGAGCCAGCTAAAGCAAAAGCAGCAGCTAAGCCAAA
>CAZURE010000012.1:46097-47597 GCA_964623195.1 uncultured Gallionella sp.
GAGTGCCTCCCGTTTTTTATTTGTGCGCTATCATTCCCACATGGATAAACGAGCGGATAAGAACTATCAGGCAATATTGAAAGTACCCTTCGGGATGCTCGGCATCCGTTGTACAGCAGATGCGCTGACCGGGATCGACTTTCTGCTATCTGGCGAAAAGCCACAAGCTGCAACCATGCCGATTGCTCAAGCGGTGTGTGAGCAACTCCTAAGCTATATCGACAACCCTGACACAAAGTTCACCGTGCCAATTAAATCTGGCGGCACGGCTCATCAGCATAAAGTCTGGCAAGCCATGCTTCGCATCCCGTGCGGCAAGACGCGTAGCTATGGCGAGTTGGCAGGCGAATTGAAATCTGCGGCTCAGGCAGTCGGTCAGGCCTGTGGCGCGAATCCGACCCCGATTGTCGTGCCTTGCCATCGTGTGGTGGGCAAAAACCGCTTAGGCGGCTTCATGCAACACGCAAGCGGTGATCCGCTGGACATCAAGCGTTGGCTGCTGGCGCATGAACAACGCTGACCTGCTGGATGAATTCTGCGACACCCTGTGGCTGGAAGACGGCCTGTCGCGTAATACGCTGGACAGCTATCGCCGTGACCTCACCAAATATGCGACCTGGCTTGAAGGGCAACGCGGCTTAACGATCCTGCAAACCTCGCATGGCGATATTCAGGGCTACCTCGCGCAGCTGGTCGGCAAACAAAAAGCCAAGCCCAGCAGCACCAGCCGCAATATCTCCAGCCTGAAGCGACTATTCCGCTACCTGCTGCGGCAGGGCAAGATCGAGACCGACCCCACCTCTCAGATAGACACCCCCAAGCTGCCGCGCAATCTGCCCAAGAGCCTCACTGAGGAGGACGTCGAACGGCTGCTTGATGCGCCAGACGTCAATACCCCCTTGGGGATGCGCGATCGCACGATGTTCGAGGTGTTATATGCCACCGGCTTACGTGTATCCGAGCTGGTGACGTTACGCGTGACCCAAGTGAGCATGGACATGGGCGTGGCGCGCGTGATGGGCAAGGGCAGCAAGGAGCGACTGGTACCGCTGGGTGAAGAAGCGTTGGACTGGCTGAAACGCTACCTTGAGCATGATCGTGGCGTGCTGCTGGGCAGGCAAGTGAGCGATGCGCTATTCGTAACAGCCAGAGGCGGAGGCATGACGCGGCAGATGTTCTGGTATCTGATCAAACGGCACGCCAAACAAGGCGGGCTGGATAAGCCGTTATCACCGCACACCTTGCGCCACGCCTTTGCGACCCATCTGCTGAATCACGGTGCAGATTTACGTGTAGTGCAGATGTTGTTAGGGCATTCGGATATTTCTACTACGCAGATATATACGCATGTCGCGAGAGAGCGGTTGAAGACGCTGCATGCGAAGCATCATCCTAGGGGGTAGCTTTTATCCCCTCCCCCTTGCAGGAGAGGGTTATAAACAGCGACTTGGCTGGCGTAGTTTGCCAGCTTAGTCGAATGGCTATAACCAATGACTTACT
>CAZURE010000013.1:0-21633 GCA_964623195.1 uncultured Gallionella sp.
GCGCAATGCGCTACGCTTATTGTCGCCCTACATTTAGTACGCCTTACACGGGTTGTGCTTGCAGGATTTGTTGCACGGAAATTTGGAGCGTCATTTGCATATCCCTTTTGAGTAGTTTTCGGAGAACTGGTCTATTGATTGCGCCACAAAACTAGCAGCGTCTCGCGCCCTAACAAGCACTTTGCGTTGAATTGAAAAATCAGCCACAAGTCCATTCTTTGCAACTATAAACACATAGCAACCCGGATTGGGAACAGAACCTTCCAACCCACAAGGGTAAAATTCATTCTGTGCGTTAACAGCGTCCAAGGGGACTAATATCTCTAACGAAGGTTTTGAAATTTCTCGATCAAAACGAGTAAGATAAATATGATATTTCCCAGTTGTTCGCCCAGTAAATTCAGGTTCTAGGTATTCCCATTTCTGTTTTGGCGAGGACCCTATAGCCGAAATATTCACAAACAATTCTTTACAGCCGACTGGACACTCAATACCCTCTACAGATGAATCAAATGCGAAAATAAAATTGCCGGAATTGCCTTTTCGCGGTGTTTTTGGCGTCATGTGTTGTTGAGGTACACTTAGTTTCACTTCACCTAAGGTGACGTTAGCACACTCGACTAGTTGCTCTTGTTCGCTATACTGAATACTGTCGGCGGACTGTGAGACGAGCAGCCCAACCGTTAACAGGATGCCAAGTAGAATTAAAGGAAATAGCTCCGCATTAATTTTTATCACTTCTTCTTTCCTCTCAGAATCCGAATTCATATTGATCTTCAACTCGCATAACAATTTGGAGCAGACCACATTTAGCATTCGCAGCCTCGCCTCCTGCCGAATCCCTCACCCGCTGCAAAGCATTTTCCTCACCCTATCCCACACAAAATTCAAAACCACAATTCCAACAACGTAAAATACTATCAATCGAGATATCTTCATATAGTCCGTTCGGACTATTTTTCAAACTTTTTTGATAGCAATTTTCTTGATGTTTTCCCTTTGAATGGGTGAACCAAACAGCTTCATACTCCACCCTCCTGCTGGCTTCCTGCCTGCCCATTCCCCACCGCACTCAACGCCCCCTGCCCAATGTTCACCACCTCATCCACCAACAGGTTCTTGGGCATGGCATGGGTGATGAACATCATGGTCACTTTGCCTTTGAGTTGGTTGATGGTGTTGGCGAATTGTTCGGCAGTGGCAGCATCCAGACTGCTGGTGGCTTCGTCGAAGATGAGTATCTTGGGACGTTTGATCAATGCCCTTGCGATGGCGATGCGTTGCTTTTGTCCGCCTGATAGTCCCACACCACGTTCGCCGATCTCGGTTTGGTAGCCTTGTGGCAGTTGTTCGATGTCATTATGTATCTCGGCCATTTTGCAGGCGTGGATGACTTGTTCAAAGTTGGCGTGGGGGTTCGCCATCATGAGGTTGTCGTAGATGGTGCCAGAAAATAGGATGGTTTCTTGTGGCACTACACCAAAGTAGTGACGTAGTTCATTGGCTGACAGATAGCGGATGTCGTTGTCGTCTATCTTGATGGTGCCACCAGCAGGTTGATAAAAACCTTGCAGCAGTTTGGTGAGGGTGCTTTTGCCGGAACCGGATGGCCCCATGATGGCGATGATCTTGCCGGGGGCGACGTTGAGGTTGAAGCTTTCATATAGGAAAGGCAGGTTGTCGGCGTATCTGAAGCTCAGGCTTGCGATGTCTATCTGGCCTTTGCCTTCACGTAATCGGGTCGGCAGGACGGAGTAGGGTTCGGGGGGCGCATCCATGATGTCGCCCATGCGCTGTACGGCGAGGTTGGCCTGTTGGAATTGTTGCCACAGCCCGACTAAGCGCAGCATGGGTTGGGATAGGCGGCTGGCGAACATATCAATGGTGTTAATCACATTTAATCCAATCATGAAAGGTGCGGGAGCCGAGCGCTTTTTTTGCTTTCACAAAAGCTACGCTTATCTTCGTCTACTGTATATAAGGAAAATCCTGATTCGAGGGAGATAACTGGCCTTGATTTGATATATCCTAAATTGGTTGCATGGTTCAATCGGGTAGGGATACAGTGATGCTACATTTGTTGTAAGAGGTATTGGAGATGCAAAATGGGCATGACAGTTGAAATTGATGACGCATTGTATGAGCGGGCAAAAACTGAAGCTCAAGTTGAACATCGCACAATCGAAGGTCGGATCGAGTATTGGGCCGCTGTGGGATGCGCAGCATTAGATAATTCGGATTTGCCAGTGAGTTTTGTGGCAGAAGCGTTGGCCTCGCTACGTGAGCCGCGTGATTACGGTGCATAAGCCCCACTGCCAGATGGCTTCATAATGAATATGCAAATAATATCTACCACTGACGATTTACGCGCTCGCCTGAGCAACGAAACCGCTATCGCTTTCGTGCCGACGATGGGTAATCTGCACGAGGGGCATCTTGATCTGGTGAGGATGGCGCGTGAGCAGGGTGGCTGTGTAGTCGTGAGTATTTTCGTCAATCCGTTGCAGTTCGGGCCGAGTGAGGATTTTGACCAATACCCGCGCACGCTGGCGGCGGATTGCGAGAAGTTGCAAGGTTTGGCGGATGTGGTGTTTGCCCCGTCAGTCCTTGAGATGTACCCGGTACGGCAGACGGTATTCGTCGAACCGCCGCCGATTGCCGATGAGTTGGATGGGGCATCCCGCCCCGGACATTTTCGTGGGATGGCGACGGTGGTGTTGAAGCTGCTGAACATTGTGCAGCCGCACACAGCCGTGTTCGGCAAGAAGGACTATCAGCAATTACGCATTATTCAGACAATGGCAGATCAGCTGAATCTACCGATTCGTATTGTCGGCGGTGAGACAGTGCGGGCTGGGGACGGCTTGGCATTGAGTTCACGTAATCAGTATCTGAATACGGACGAACGGGCTGAGGCGGCTTTTCTGCACCAGTGCCTTCAAGGAATGCAGCAGGAGATGCTTCAGGGCGGCAACGATTTTGAACGTTTGCAGGAGAGAGCAGTCAAAGCCCTTATAGAACGTGGTTGGCAGGTGGATTATGTGGCGGTACGCAACCAGTCTGATTTGCTACGTGCTGCTCCGGGGCAACGTAAGCTTGTGATATTGGCAGCGGCGAAGTTGGGTGATACCCGCTTGATTGATAATGTTGAAGTTTCGTTGGCGGATTGAGGGTTGTTGGCAGCGTGAGATAGTGTCAATTACATGCCTTTGGTATAATCCGTACCATAGTTGAAACAGGAGATTTTCCATGCAGAGAGTGATGCTTAAATCGAAGTTGCACAGGGTGCATGTTACACATGCCGAATTGCACTACGAGGGCTCATGTGCGATAGACGATGATTTGCTGGATGCGGCTGACATTAAGGAATACCAGCAGATTGAGATTTATAACGTCACCAATGGTGAACGTTTTACGACCTATGCGATTCGAGGGCAACGTGGCTCGGGTGTCATTTCCGTGAACGGTGCAGCAGCACATAAGGCAAGTCCCGGCGATTTATTGATTATTGTGACTTATGCGAGCTATACAGAAATAGAGTTGCAACAGTATCATCCCGACCTTATCTATGTTGACGAGCAAAATCGTATTCTTGATCGTCGCGATCAAATCCCGGTACAAGCAGCCTGAAATTTCGGTATCAGGTCTGTTTATCCCTTTACCCCCTGAGTTTGACACAAGCAGGCAGATGTAAGCAGCTTGGGGGGTTAATTCCTGAATATTTCTAGAAACTCATAAACTTCTACTTTTTTGTCGTCTTCGTCGGGTATATGCCGCTATCTTGATTGGTTGGAAGTTCGTCTCGGGCGTTGACCGAGGGGGCGTTCGCAGGTAGCATCTCGCCCTTCAAGGTTTTTTATGGGGTGGGAACGAGATGCGTCGCAAACTGGTTGTTGGAAACTGGAAGATGTATGGTCGCCTGGAGCGCAATCAGGCTTTGTTGCAGGGTGTGATCGCAGGTGTGCGTGACTTGAAGGATGCGGGTTATGCAGTGTGCGTCCCTTATCCATATCTGGCTCAAGCGCAAGCTATGCTGCAGGGAAGTAATGTGGCATGGGGCGCACAAAATCTAAGTCCTCATGATGAAGGTGCATTCACGGGAGCGGTCGCGCCGGGGATGTTGGTTGATTTTGGTTGTACTTACGTCATTATTGGCCATTCAGAGCGGCGTGGGCTTTTTCACGAGAGCGATGAAATCGCATCTGCTAAATTTGATGCTGCGCTTAAGGCAGGCATGAAGCCGATTTTCTGCGTGGGGGAAACACTTGAAGAACGCGAGTCCGGCATCACAGAAGATGTTGTTGCTAAGCAATTGGATGCAGTATTGGATCGTGCGGGTGCTCAAGCCTTGTCAAATGCGGTGATTGCATATGAGCCCGTCTGGGCAATCGGCACGGGTAAAACAGCAACGCCCGATCAAGCACAAGCGGTTCACGCCTTTATTCGTCAGCGAGTTGCACAACATGATAGCCAGGTAGCGCAAAGCTTGTGTATACTCTACGGCGGTAGCGTTAAGCCGGGTAATGCAGTTGAATTGTTCGGAATGCAGGATATTGATGGTGGTCTGATAGGTGGTGCATCGCTGGTGGCCGAAGATTTCATCGCGATTTGCCAGGCGGCGCAAGGTTAATACAGAATTTTGGAGTAGTTTGTGGAAACAATTGTTTGGGTAGCGCACGTGTTCGCAGCAGTTTCATTGATCGGCTTGGTTTTGATGCAGCACGGTAAAGGTGCTGACATGGGGGCTGCATTCGGAACGGGTTCCGCGGGGAGCGTGTTTGGATCAAGTGGCTCTGCTAACTTTCTGAGTCGTAGTACAGCCGCTGTGGCTGCAGTGTTTTTTGTAACCAGTTTGTCGCTGACATATTTTCATTCGAATCCTACGGAATCTCAAGGAGTGATGGATAGCGTAATACCTGCTACCACTGAGTCAATTTCGGTTCCGCCTGCAGCAATTCCTGATGACGGTTCTAAGTCGAAGGAGATCCCTAGATAGTGCATGTTTAAGTAGTGAATTGCCGATGTGGTGAAATTGGTAGACACGCTATCTTGAGGGGGTAGTGGCGAAAGCCGTAGCAGTTCGAGTCTGCTCATCGGCACCAAGATGTTAGTGGTGCGAATATGTGTTGAACGTAAATGTAGCATTCTGATTGCGGCAGAAAAAAATTATAAAGAGACTTCGGTTTGAGTGTGGAGTCAAGGGTAGAGGGAGAGCTAACATGTTGGAAAATTATTTTCCGGTACTGCTGTTTATCTGTGTTGGGTTGGCAATAGGTGTGATGCCATTGGTTTTGGGAAGAGTTGCAGCACCACATAATCCCGATAGCGCAAAGCTTTCACCATACGAATGCGGTTTCGAAGCCTTCGAAGACGCCCGTATGAAATTCGACGTGCGATATTATCTAGTCGCTATTCTGTTTATTCTGTTTGATCTGGAAATTGCATTCCTTTTTCCTTGGGCGATTGTGCTCAAAGACATTGGAACGTTTGGCTTTGTTTCTATGATGATTTTCTTGCTCCTGCTTGTGGTGGGATTTGTCTATGAATGGATGAAAGGAGCCTTGGAATGGGAATAGAAGGCGTACTGGAAAAAGGTTTTGTAACAACTTCGGTTGATACTGTCATCAACTACACCCGTACCGGCTCTTTGTGGCCGATGACTTTCGGCTTGGCGTGTTGCGCGGTTGAGATGATGCATGTGGCTTTGTCCAGATACGACTTGGATAGGTTTGGTGCAGGTGCTTGGCGACCTAGCCCTCGTCAGTCTGACTTGATGATCGTGGCTGGAACATTGTGCAACAAGATGGCACCGGCCTTACGTAAGGTTTACGACCAGATGCCTGAACCGCGCTATGTGATTTCTATGGGGTCATGTGCAAATGGTGGTGGGTATTATCACTATTCATACTCTGTGGTGCGAGGTTGTGATCGCGTCGTGCCGGTGGATATCTATGTTCCCGGTTGCCCACCAACTGCTGAAGCATTGCTTTACGGCTTGATTCAGTTGCAAAGCAAAATCAATAGAACCAATACCATCGCGCGTTAGGATAAATATGTCTAATGATTTAAATGTGCTGAACGAAAGTTTGCAGGAAACCTTTGCAGGCAAGGTAATAGCATTGGATAGTAAGCTGGAAGAGTTGACCATGGTGGTTGAGGCGGCTGATATCCAAGAGATATTCACTCGCTTGAGAGATGATGCGAAATTCCGTTTTGATCAACTGATTGATTTGTGCGGTATGGATTATTCGTCCTACGGAAGTGATGTTTCAGATGGTGGTACATATCCGGCATCAGATGATGCGGGTGCTGCGGGATTTAGTAATCGCTTTGCAGTTGTCTATCATCTGCTTTCTGTGGAGCGCAACATCCGTTTGCGCGTGAAGGTCTTGCTGGCTGATGATGATATGCCCAAACTGGATTCCGTGATCGAGGTTTGGCCAAGTGCTAACTGGTTTGAGCGTGAAGCATTTGATCTTTACGGTATTGTCTTTATCGGTCATCCCGATTTGCGCCGAATTCTCACAGATTATGGTTTTGTCGGCAATCCATTCCGTAAGGATTTCCCGCTGTCGGGGAATGTAGAGATGCGCTATGACCCTGCTCAGGGGCGTGTAGTGTACCAACCTGTCTCAATCGATCCGCGTGAAGTGACACCACGCATCGTGCGCGAAGAAACTTACGGTTGAAACTGAGGATCGGTTATGGCTGAAATTAAGAATTACACAATGAACTTCGGGCCGCAGCATCCTGCAGCTCACGGCGTGCTGCGCCTCGTGCTGGAGCTGGATGGTGAGATTGTGGAACGTGCGGATCCGCACATTGGATTGCTACACCGTGCAACTGAAAAATTGGCAGAGCATAAGACTTACCTGCAAGCGCTACCTTACATGGATCGACTGGACTACGTTTCGATGATGTGTAACGAGCATGCCTATGTGATGGCGGTGGAAAAGTTGGCGGGTATCGAGGTTCCGTTGCGTGCTCAGTATATTCGCGTGATGTTCGATGAAATTACTCGTATTCTGAATCATCTGTTGTGGCTGGGTGCATCTGGTATGGATTTGGGTGCGATGACCATGTTCTTCTATACCTTCCGTGAGCGTGAAGACTTGATGGATGCTTATGAGGCGGTTTCGGGTGCTCGTATGCATGCTGCTTACTATCGTCCGGGCGGTGTTTATCGAGATTTACCGGATACGATGCCTCAATATCACGCATCAAAGATTCACAACGAGGCCGCCATCAAGAGAATGAACGGTAATCGTCAGGGGTCGATGCTGGATTTCCTCGAGGATTTCACAAATCGTTTTCCTGCATGTGTTGATGAGTATGAAACGCTGTTGACGAATAACCGTATCTGGAAGCAGCGTACGGTTGGTATCGGTGTTGTTTCTCCCGAGCGTGCTTTGGCAATGGGGTTCACCGGCCCGATGCTGCGTGGCTCTGGTGTCGAGTGGGATCTACGCAAAAAGCAGCCGTATGAAGTATATGACCGACTGGATTTCGATATTCCGGTTGGTGTTGAAGGAGATTGCTATGATCGTTATCTCGTCCGCATTGAAGAGATGCGCCAATCCAATCGCATCATCAAGCAATGTATAGACTGGCTACGCAAGAATCCGGGTCCGGTCATTACCGAGAACCATAAGATTGCACCCCCGAATCGTGAAGGCATGAAGCAGAATATGGAAGAGTTAATCCATCACTTCAAGCTGTTTACCGAGGGTATGCATGTTCCTGAAGGTGAAGCTTATTCTGCTGTTGAGCATCCTAAAGGTGAGTTTGGTATCTATATGGTTTCTGATGGTGCCAATAAACCATACCGTCTAAAAATTCGTGCGCCAGGATATCCGCATCTGGCCGGTTTGAACGAGATGTCTCGTGGTCATATGCTTGCTGACGTGGTGGCGATCATCGGTACTCAAGACATCGTTTTTGGAGAGATAGACCGCTGATGTTATCTGAACAAATACAAGCCAAAGTCAACCACGAGTTGAAGAAGTATCCGGCAGATCAAAAACAGTCAGCTGTAATGGCGGCCTTGCGCTTCGTGCAAGATGAAAAAGGCTGGATCGCTAATGAAGACATGGAGGATGTCGCGGCATTTCTGGGGATGGCAAAGATGGCCGTCTACGAAGTAGCAACTTTCTACCATATGTATAACCTGAAGCCGATGGGTAAGCATACCCTTACGGTTTGCACCAACCTTTCATGCACACTATGCGGGGCGGAAGACACTGTTGAATATCTAAGACAGAAACTGGGCATTGGTTTGGGTGAGGTGACAGAAGATGGAAGGTACGGTTTGCGTGAAGGCGAATGTATGGGTGCTTGCAAGGATGCACCATTGCTGACCGTAGATAACAAGAAGCTTTGCGGTCAACTGACTAATGAGAAGATCGATAAAATTTTGGCGGAGTTAGACAAATGAGAGGGCCGGTCATTCTTACCACGATGGAGTTCGATCAGCCTTGGACGTTGGAGAATTACCTTAAAGTCGGTGGTTATCAAGCATTGCGCAAGGTGCTTACGGAGAAAATTGCGCCTGAAACCATCATTGCAGATGTGAAATTGTCAGCGCTACGTGGTCGTGGTGGTGCGGGTTTCCCGACGGGTCTTAAATGGAGCTTTATGCCCAAGGACTACGAGGGTGATAAATACATCGTATGTAATTCTGATGAAGGGGAGCCTGGAACCTGCAAGGACTGGGACATCATGTTGTTCAACCCTCATCTGCTAATCGAAGGCATGGCAATTGCCGCCTATACCATGGGTGTCAAAACTGGATATAACTATATCCACGGTGAGATTTTTGAAGCTTACGAGCGGATGGAAGAAGCATGTGAAATAGCTCGCGAGGCAGGGTACCTAGGTGACAACATCATGGATACAGGTTTCAGCTTTGATTTGCATAACCACTTGGGTTATGGCGCATATATATGTGGTGAAGAAACTGCATTGCTGGAGTCCATTGAAGGTAAAAAAGGCCAGCCAAGATTCAAACCACCATTTCCTGCAAATTTCGGTTTGTATGGTAAACCGACAACAATCAATAACACTGAAACGTTTGCCAGTATCCCGTACATCATCAATAACGGAGGGCAAAAATTTCTTGATTTGGGTAAGCCGAATAATGGCGGTACTAAGTTATTCTCTGTTTCGGGTCACGTAAATAATCCGGGCAACTTTGAAGTGCCAATGGGCATGCCTTTCAGTGAATTGTTGGAGATGGCAGGTGGGGTACGTGAAGGTCATACGCTCAAGGCAGTGATTCCCGGTGGTTCGTCTATGCCGGTTTTGCCGGGGGATGTCATGATGGATTTGACCATGGATTACGATTCCATCTCGAAAGCTGGTTCAGGCTTAGGTAGTGGTGCTGTGATTGTGATGGATGAGACGACATGTATGGTGCGTGCGCTTGAGCGGTTGTCATATTTTTATTACGAAGAATCCTGTGGTCAATGTACGCCTTGCCGTGAAGGGACTGGTTGGCTGTATCGAGTTGTGCGTCGTATTGAACACGGTGAAGGCAAGATGGAAGATCTGGATTTGTTGTTGAGTGTCGGGGAAAACATCGCGGGGCGTACCATATGTGCTTTAGGTGAGGCGGCTGTCTGGCCAGTGCAAGGCATGCTCAGACATTTCCGTGATGAATTTGAATATCACATTAAGCACAAGCGTTGCTTAGTGTAAAGCTGACGGATCGGGTGAGTTATGATCAACTTTGAAATAGACGGAAAGCAAGTCGAAACCGAGCACGGCACTATGGTGATTGATGCCGCTCATAAAGCAGGTATTCATATCCCGCATTTTTGCTACCACAAAAAATTATCTATTGCGGCAAACTGCCGCATGTGTCTGATAGAGGTAGAAAAGGCTCCCAAGCCGCTTCCTGCCTGCGCGACACCGGTTGCAGAAGGTATGAAAGTCTTTACGCATTCCGAAATGGCCATCCAGGCTCAGGAAGGTGTAATGGAGTTTTTGCTGATCAACCACCCGTTGGATTGCCCGATCTGTGATCAAGGTGGTGAGTGTGACTTGCAGGATTTGGCAGTCGGGTATGGCGGTTCGGCTTCACGATACGGCGAAGAAAAGCGTGTCGTGAAACATAAAGACGTAGGCGCATTGATTTCTACCGAGGAAATGACACGCTGTATTCAATGTACGCGCTGTGTTCGTTTCGGTCAGGAAATCGCGGGCATGATGGAGTTGGGCATGGCATTCCGTGGTGAACATGCCGAAATCATGAGTTTCGTGAACAGCTCCGTTGATTCTGAACTGTCCGGTAATATGATAGACCTGTGTCCGGTTGGCGCGCTTACCAGCAAACCATTCAGATATACAGCGCGCTCTTGGGAGTTGTCGCGTCGCAAATCAGTCAGTCCGCACGACAGTCTGGGATCAAACCTGGCGATGCATGTGAAAAGCGGCAAAGTGATGCGCGCCACGCCTGTAGAAAATGAAGATATCAATGAGTGCTGGTTATCCGACCGGGATCGCTACAGTTACGAAGGCTTGAATTCTCCAGAGCGATTGACCAAGCCCATGATCAAGCAGGGTGGAGAGTGGTCAGAGGTCGAATGGCAAGTGGCATTGGAATATATAGCGAACGCATTGCGTCAGGTTGCGGCTTCTGCAGGAGCTGATCAGTTTGCCGCCCTGGCCACACCCAACAGCACGCTGGAAGAGATGTATCTGCTTCAGAAACTGATGCGCGGGATTGGTAGCGAAAACATAGATTTCCGTTTGCGCCAGTCAGATTTCAGTATGGATGGTAAGCAGGCTGGTGCACCTTGGTTGGGAATGCAGGTTGCAGATATCAGCAAGCTAGATCGTATGTTGATCGTAGGTAGTTTCCTGCGCAAAGATCATCCCTTGTTGGCTTCACGCATTCGCCAAGCTGTGAAGCAGGGCGCTCAAGTTAACCTGATTCATTCCAGCGATGATGATTTATTGATGGATGTTGCTAACAAGAGCATAGTCGCACCGGATGCGTTGGTAGAGACACTTTCACAAGTGGCGCAAGCACTAGATGCAGAAAAGAATGGTGGTCAGGCTGCTGGTAATGAGCAGGCGACTGCAACTGCTAAGAGTTTACTTTCTGGTGAGCGTACGGCCGTGTTACTGGGTAATTTCTCACAACAGCACCCACATGCTGCACAAATACAGGCGCTGGTGGAGAAAATAGCCTCTTTATCTAACGGTAAATTCGGTTTTATCGGTGAAGCGGCAAACAGTGTTGGTGGTTATCTTGCCAATGCAATTCCGGGTTCTAAAGGATTAAATGCAGCATCGATGCTGTCATCCCCCCGCAAAGCATATCTGCTGCTGAATGTGGAAGCTGAGCTGGATACAGCAAATCCTCAGCAAGCTGTTGCGGCGATGAATGCGGCTGATGTTGTGGTCGCGATGTCTGCATATAAACACAATGCAAGCGACTACGCTGATGTAATGTTGCCCATTTCTCCGTTCACTGAAACTTCAGGCACATATGTCAGTACCGAGGGACGTGTTCAAAGCTTTAAAGGTGCCGTTAAACCTTTGGGTGAAGCGCGGCCTGCTTGGAAAGTATTGCGTGTGTTGGGCAACCTTTTGGAGGTGGACGGCTTTGATCAGGATAATTCTGAAGCTGTACGTGATGAAGCTTTAAAAGATATTGATGTTGCCGCCAAACTGAACAACAGCATTAGCGGGATTGAAGTGAATGCCAAAGCTGAAAATAATAGCTTGCAACGCGTGAGTGATGTGCCTATCTATACGACGGACTCAGTGGTGCGCCGCTCGTCACCATTGCAAGCTACTGCTGATGCGGCTGAGCCTAAAACATGGATGAATAGTGCTGAATTGAGCAAGTTAGGCTTGAAGTCAGGTGACTTGGTTAAGGTCAGCCAAAATGGCGGGTGTGTGACGCTGACAGCAGATGTTGACGATGGATTACCCGCAGGTGTGTTGCGTGTAGCCGCAGGGCATCCATCTACGTCCGCTCTAGGTGAGATGTTTGGAGTAATTTCAGTGGAGCGGGTGTAATGGAAGCACAAGTACTGCAGATACTGGAACCGATCCTTAGTCAAATCGGGCTATGGGGATTTATCGAACCAATATGGCCAGTGTTATGGATCCTGATCAAGATTATGGTGATCGTGGCGCCCGTGATGATAGGTGTCGCCTACATGACTTTTGCCGAGCGCAGGATACTGGCTTGGATGCAAGATCGAATCGGGCCAAACAGAGTTGGTTATTTCGGTCTGCTGCAACCTCTGGCAGATGGTATCAAGCTGCTGATGAAGGAAATTATTGTCCCGACGGGCGCAAGCAAGTTTCTTTATGTGGCCGCACCGGTGATGGCATTGGCACCGGCACTCGCTGCTTGGGCAGTCGTCCCGTTCTCGGATGGAATGGTGCTGGCGAATGTAAATGCAGGTTTGCTGTACTTGCTGGCGATGACTTCGGTTGGTGTGTACGGCATCATCATTGCTGGCTGGGCCTCCAACTCTAAATATGCCTTCCTTGGCGCACTGCGATCTGCGGCTCAGATTGTTTCCTATGAGTTGCCGATGGGTTTTGCGCTGGTTTGTGTGTTGATGGTAGCGCAGAGCATGAATCTGAACGATATCGTGAATGGTCAACAAAATGGCTACGGCATGGCCGGCTGGTATCTGATACCGCTGTTCCCGATGTTTATCGTGTACTTTATCTCCGGGGTCGCTGAAACTAATCGCGCACCTTTCGATCTTGCTGAAGATGAGTCAGTCATTGTGGCGGGTTTTCACACAGAATATTCCGGTATGGGTTTTGCGCTATTCTTTCTCGCTGAATATGCAAACATGATTTTAATTGCGGCACTATGTGCGGTCATGTTCCTAGGTGGATGGTTGTCACCGTTACCTGAAGCGTGGATACCATCGTTTCCAGTCGTGGGCACAATTCTCGGTAATGGAATTCATTGGATGTTGGCGAAAATGTCATTCATTCTGTTCATGTTTATCTGGCTGCGAGCCACATTCCCAAGATATCGCTATGATCAATTGATGCGATTAGGGTGGAAAGTACTCATCCCACTCACTTTGATTTGGGTTGTGGTCATCGGTGCATGGATGCAAACAAGCTTCTGGATGTGGTGAGAACGAATATGGAAAAAATCACAAATTTCTTTAAAAGCTTCCTGTTACTTGAACTGATCAGGGGATTGGCGCAGACCGGGAAACATCTCTTCTCGCACAAAATTACTGTGCAATATCCGGAAGAAAAGACACCTCAGAGTTACAGGTTTAGAGGTTTGCATGCGCAAAGACGATATGCCAATGGCGAAGAGCGTTGTATAGGTTGCAAATTGTGCGAAGCAGTTTGCCCTGCATTGGCAATCACCATTGAAGTGGCAGAACGAGATGATGGCACACGACGCACAACACAATATGACATTGATCTGACCAAATGTATTTTCTGCGGCTTTTGTGAAGAATCTTGCCCCGTAGATGCGATTGTCGAAACACGCATACTTGAATATCACGGCGAGAAACGCGGAGATCTTTACTATACAAAGGATATGCTGCTAGCAGTTGGCGATAAATTTGAAGAGCAGATAGCTAAGGATCGCGCAGCGGACGCGAAGTACAGATAAGTAGGATTAAGGGATAAGTTAATGAATTTTATTTCAAGCAACTTTGAAACCATCGTGTTTTATATCTTTGCTGCGATGCTAGTGTTATCTGCGTTGCGTGTGATTACTGCAACTAATCCGGTACATGCTGTGATGTTTTTGGTGCTGACATTTGTGAGTGCTTCTGGTGTCTGGTTGTTATTAGAAGCGGAATTTTTGGCGATCACGTTGGTATTGGTTTACGTAGGTGCCGTGATGGTGCTATTCCTATTTGTTGTCATGATGCTTGATATCAATATTGCCAGATTGCGTGAAGGATTCTGGAAATGGTTGCCGATTGGTGCATTACTAGCTGTCATGATGGCATGGCAAATGATAAAAGTCTTGGGATCTTCTAGTACAGCCGGGGCTACTGCAACCAAACATGCTGCTGAATATAGCAATACAAAAGTATTGGGGCTACAGATTTATACGGACTATGTCTATCCGTTTGAAATTGCAGCAGTGATACTGCTGGTTGCAATGATTGCAGCGATCGCACTGACATTGCGCAAACGTAAAGATTCGAAGCATCAGGTAGTGGGTAAGCAAATAGAGGTCAAGAAGGCTGATCGGGTACGTATTGTGTCCATGAAGGCTGAAGTGAAGCAATCAAGTGAATAGTTGTGGCGTGCAGGAATATCAGGGAAATAGTTTCCTGGTTCTGCTATCCAAGTAAATTGTAAGGAGCCAAAAGCGTGTTAACACTGTCGCATTTTCTGGTATTGAGTGCCGTATTGTTCTCTATTAGTGTGGTGGGTATTTTTCTTAATCGCAAGAATTTGATCGTGCTCTTAATGGCGATAGAAATGATGCTACTAGCGGTAAATACTAACTTCATCGCGTTCTCTCACTATCTAGGGGATACCGCTGGACAAATATTCGTGTTTTTCATTCTTACCGTTGCAGCTGCCGAAGCTGCGATTGGTTTGGCGATACTGGTTGTGCTGTTCCGTAACTTGAACACCATCAACGTTGATGATCTAGACAGTCTGAAAGGTTGATACGCATGAGCATGCAAAATCTTTATCTGCTGGTACCCCTCGCTCCCCTGTTTGGCGCTATTGCTGCCGGTTTGTTCGGGAAGATACTAGGCCGCACTTGGTCACACCGAATTACCATTTCGATGGTGGCGGTTTCGCTATTTGCATCACTGGCGATTTTTAATGATGTGCTGGCGGGCAACACATTTAATGGGACGGTATATACCTGGCTGACATCCGGAGACACAAGTTTCCACGTTGGTTTTATGATTGATGCACTAACTGTCACCATGATGTTGGTTGTGACCTCTGTCTCTCTGATGGTGCATATCTATACGATTGGATACATGTCTGAAGACCCTGGTTATCAGCGTTTCTTCAGCTACATCTCGCTGTTTACTTTCTCCATGTTGATGTTGGTGATGTCCAATAACTTCATGCAATTGTTCTTTGGTTGGGAGGCTGTTGGTTTGGTGTCATACCTGCTGATCGGCTTCTGGTATGAGAGGCCGACTGCGATATATGCTAATTTGAAAGCATTCTTGGTCAACAGGGTGGGTGACTTTGGTTTCCTGCTAGGCATCGGGCTGGTGTTGATGACCTTTGGAACATTGGACTATCAGGCAGTCTTCAACACTGCCGCAGAACACGCTAATGACTTGGCACCTATCCCTGGTATGTCGGTCAGCCTGATGACTGCGATATGCATTTTGCTGTTTATTGGTGCGATGGGTAAATCGGCACAGTTTCCACTGCATGTATGGTTGCCGGACTCAATGGAAGGTCCTACACCCATTTCTGCTTTGATTCATGCTGCAACAATGGTGACTGCCGGCATATTCATGGTGTCACGCATGTCTCCGTTGTTTGAGCTGTCGGAAACTGCGTTGTCATTCGTGATGGTGATCGGTGCGATTACAGCACTGTTCATGGGATTCCTTGGCATCATCCAGAACGATATTAAACGCGTGATTGCTTACTCAACCCTGTCGCAGCTAGGATATATGACTGTTGCGCTAGGCGCATCCGCGTATTCAGTAGCAATCTTCCACCTAATGACTCACGCTTTCTTCAAAGCACTGCTGTTCTTGGGCGCGGGTAGTGTGATCATGGCGATGCACCACGATCAGGACATCCGCAACATGGGTGGACTCAAGAAATACATGCCCATTACATGGATTACTGGTTTGATTGGATCGTTGGCATTGATCGGTACCCCTTTCTTCTCAGGCTTCTATTCAAAAGAAAGTATTATCGAAGCAGTTCACCTATCGGCTATTCCGGGTGCGGGATTTGCATATATCGCGGTGGTATTAGGTGTATTTATTACCGCGTTTTATTCATTCCGTATGTACTTCCTTGTGTTTCACGGAGAGGAGCGATTCGGTAAGGAGCAGCACCACGAGAATCATGATGATGGACACGGCGATGAAGGTGCGCACGACGACCACCATCATGGACTGGCACCAGGGCAAAAGCCGCATGAATCACCCTGGGTTGTGACAGTGCCGCTGATTCTGCTGGCCATTCCGTCGGTGATCATTGGTTATATTGCATTCGATCCGATGTTGCATGCCGGGTTCTTTGGCGACGCGATTTTTGTTGCTGAAAAAACCTTCCTTTCCGGTGGTCTGGAGGTAGTGAAGCATCATGAAGTAATCGAAAGCCCTATTTCGATGGCATTGCATGCCTTCTCTACACTGCCGTTCTGGCTGGCGGTAGGCGGGGTGGTCAGCGCTGCATTCTTCTATTTGAAGCGCCCTGATATTCCAGCGGCAATTAAGAAACGCTTTCAGTTCATCTTTACACTTTTGGACAACAATTACTATTTCGACAAATTCAACGACTGGTTCTTTGCGGGTGGAGCCCGTGGTGTGAGCCAAATATTTTGGAAATTTGGCGATGTGAAGTTTATCGATGGATTAATTGTCAATGGCTCTGCGAAATTGGTCGGAATGCTTTCAGGTCTGGTTCGTCATCTCCAGTCTGGCTATATATATCACTACGCATTTTCAATGATTATAGGCGTATTCGTATTGCTGAGTATAAGGAACTGGTTCTAATAGTAGGGCGCAGGTTGGTAGTGCGATAAAACCTACCGCTTACTGTTTAAAGAGTGAAGGAAAGACAGCATGATTTTTGGATTACCCGTAATTAGCGTTGCAATCTGGTTGCCGATTATTTTCGGCATACTGGTATTGTCTACCGGCAATGACCGAAACGCTCAGCTGGCACGAATTCTGGCGCTGGTCGGTTCAGTGCTGGGCTTTTTGGTGACAATCCCGCTCTATACGAACTTTGTAAATGACACATCAGAAATGCAGTTTGTTGAGATGCATGAATGGATTTCCCTGTTCAACATCAATTACTCACTGGGTGTTGATGGAATTTCAGTCCTGTTCATCCTGTTAACAGCTTTTTTTACCCCTATCGTTGTATTGGCTGGTTGGCAAGTAATCGAGAAGCGTGTTGCCCAATATATGGCAGCTTTCCTGATTATGTCTGGCATCATGATCGGTGTATTTGCTGCACTTGATGCAGTGCTGTTCTATGTCTTCTGGGAAGCTATGCTGATCCCAATGTTCCTGATTATTGGTGTTTGGGGTGGTCAGAACCGTATCTATGCGGCGGTCAAGTTCTTCTTGTACACCTTGCTTGGTTCGCTGCTGATGCTAGTTGCCTTGATCTATCTGTATAACCTGTCAGGAGGAAGCTTCTCGATATTGGATTTCCATCTGGTCGAGATACCGATGACTGCACAGATTTTGATTTTCATTGCTTTCTTCTTTGCCTTCGCAGTAAAAGTACCGATGTTCCCGGTGCATACATGGTTGCCGGATGCACACGTAGAAGCACCGACAGGCGGTTCGGTAGTCTTGGCGGCAATCATGCTGAAAGTGGGTGCATATGGCTTCCTGCGCTTTTCGATGCCTATCACACCGGATGCCAGCCACTATCTTTCAGGAGCGATGATTGCGCTGTCATTGATCGCGGTGGTATACATCGGTTTGGTTGCGTTGGCTCAGAGCGACATGAAAAAACTGGTCGCTTACTCTTCGATTTCGCACATGGGTTTTGTCACATTGGGATTCTTTATTTTCAATGCCTACGGAATGGAAGGTGCGTTGCTGCAGATGATTTCTCACGGCTTCATATCCGGTGCATTATTCCTTTGCATCGGCGTGTTATATGACCGTATGCATACCCGAAACATTGCCGATTACGGTGGTGTTGCTCACACCATGCCGGTGTACGCAGCCTTCTTCATGCTGTTCGCAATGGCGAATAGTGGTCTACCGGGTACAAGTGGCTTTGTTGGCGAATTCATGGTGATTCTGGGTGCCGTGAAAGCGAACTTCTGGTATGCCTTTGCAGCTGCCACCACATTGATCTTTGGCGCTGCATATACGCTCTGGATGTACAAGCGCGTGATATTCGGCGCGGTAGCCAACGAAAAAGTAGCCGAATTAACCGACTTGAACAACCGCGAGAAATTGATCTTCGTAATTCTTGCAGCAACTGTACTGGGAATGGGACTTTATCCCTTCCCCTTTACCGAAATCATGCATGTGTCTGTTAATGACTTATTAGTACACGTAGCACGTTCGAAACTGCCGATGTAGGTAGCTGAACTATTAGAAGAAAGTGAATATGGATTTTATTACTAGCTTGTTGCCGGCCAGCGCAGAAATATTTCTGTTGATTATGGCTTGTGTAATCCTGATATCTGATTTGTTGATCAAACAAACAGACAGGACGGTTACTTACATGCTGACCCTGCTGACGCTGATAGGTTGTTCTTTCATCACAGTAGGGACGCTCGAAAGTGGAATTGTCTATCTTTTCAATGGAATGTATGTCGACGACCTGATGTCGGATGTGCTTAAGCTGCTGACCTATGTGGCTATTTCCATGATGCTGGTCTATTCTCGACAGTATCTGCTGGTACGGGGATTGTTCAGCGGCGAATTCATGGTTCTTTCACTTTTTGCCACCTTGGGCATGATGGTGATGATATCCGCAAGCCATTTCCTGACGTTATATCTAGGTTTAGAGCTGCTCTCATTAAGTTTATATGCGATGGTTGCCTTGCATCGTGATTCTGCTCGTGCAACAGAAGCTGCGATGAAGTATTTCGTCTTGGGAGCGCTAGCTTCTGGACTGCTGCTTTACGGTATGTCCATGATATATGGTGCAACAGGCTCCTTGGCTTTGAGTGTGATATCTGAAGCAATCAGCAATAGTACTCATAACGCATCACTGTTGACCTTCGGAATCGTATTCATTGTTTCCGGTTTGGCTTTCAAACTTGGCGTCGTACCTTTCCATATGTGGGTACCCGATGTTTATCACGGTGCACCAACACCAATGACCATGCTGATTGGTTCTGCTCCAAAATTGGCTGCCTTTGCCTTTGCGATGCGTATCCTTGCCGAGGGACTGCAACCTCAGGTTCAGGACTGGTCAAGCATGCTGATCGTACTGGCAATTGCATCTATGGCTATCGGTAATATCACTGCGATAGCACAAACCAATATGAAGCGTATGCTTGCGTATTCAACTATTGCTCACATGGGATTTATGCTGCTGGGAATCTTGAGTGGGAATGTAGAAGGTTACGGGGCATCCATGTTCTACGCGGTGATATATGTCATGATGACACTAGGCGCATTCGGCATGATTATGTTGCTTTCTCGTGAAGGTTTTGAGTCGGACAATCTGGATGACTTTAAAGGTTTGAATCAACGTAGCCCATGGTTAGCATTCATGATGCTTTTACTGATGTTCTCTATGGCAGGTGTACCACCTACTGTTGGTTTTTATGCGAAATTCTCCGTGCTGAACGCTGTGGTACAAACAGGACATATCTGGCTGGCGATCGTTGCCGTAATATTCTCCCTGATAGGTGCTTACTATTATCTGCGTATCGTAAAACTAATGTATTTCGATGCGCCGGAAAGTCGCGAACCTATTGTTTTTGGACAAGACACTACACTGTTGATCAGCGTGAACGGTTTGGGAGTTTTGCTGTTGGGACTGTTACCGGGAACACTAATGACCGTCTGCGCCGTTTCGGTTCAGCAATCACTACTATTGCATTAGGGTTAATTATTCAGCCTGTATCGGGGTTAAGCCTCTATCGGCTAATCAATCGCTAACGCCCGTCCCTAGTACCTTTAAGGAAAGTACTTGTCATGCAAGCGAGGCAAGTACCAGATGGATCACGCAAGCATTTGATAAATAAAGCACCTCTTTTGTTCAAAGAGGGTCAGTTTTGTAGTCGTTCGCAACGCTTCTAATGAGCACACAACTTTGAGCAGGGTGTGTTTTACGGTATCATCGCCCACCATGACAAAGTACATCTTCATTACTGGCGGCGTTGTTTCTTCCCTTGGGAAAGGCATCGCCGCCGCTTCACTTGCAGCTATCCTTGAGTCGAGGGGACTCAAGGTGACCATGCTGAAGCTGGATCCGTATATTAATGTAGATCCCGGCACCATGAGCCCATTTCAACACGGTGAAGTATTTGTGACCGAGGACGGGGCAGAAACTGACCTTGATCTGGGGCATTACGAGCGGTTTATATCCGCCAAGATGCGCAAGGCTAACAATTTCACCACCGGTCAGATATACGATAGCGTAATACGCAAAGAGCGGCGCGGAGAATATCTGGGGAAAACAGTGCAGGTTATCCCGCATATCACTAATGAGATACAAGCCTTCGTGGAACGTGGTGCGGCAGCATCACATGACGGTAATGTAGATGTTGCGATCGTTGAGATCGGCGGTACGGTGGGTGACATAGAGTCACTCCCTTTTTTGGAAGCTGCCCGACAAATGGGTTTGCGTCTTAGTCGTAACCAAGTTGCATATGTACACCTTACGCTGGTTCCTTTTATTGCGACTGCAGGTGAGTTAAAAACTAAACCAACACAGCACAGTGTGCAGAAATTACGTGAGATCGGTATTTTCCCTACCGCCCTAGTTTGTCGCGCTGACCGCCCGATTCCTGATGATGAGCGAGCAAAGATATCCTTGTTTGCCAATGTGCGTGACGAAGGTGTGATTTCAATGTGGGATGTGGATAGCATCTACAAGGTTCCAGAAGTCCTGCATGAGCAGGGGCTGGATCGCATTATTTGTGAAGAGTTGGCATTGGATGCGCCACCCGCAGACCTATCGGTATGGAAAAAGCTGGTCAACGCACAGGAGAACTCAGAGCATCAGATTGTGATTGGCATGGTAGGCAAGTATGTCGATTTGACTGAATCATACAAATCCCTGATTGAAGCATTGCGTCATGCGGGCATACATACCTCAACAAAAGTCATGATTGAGTATATTGACTCGGAGGATATCGAGGATGAAGGCACTGATAGCCTGTCACAATTTGATGCGATATTGGTACCCGGAGGGTTTGGTAAGCGCGGAACAGAAGGCAAGATAGCGGCGATTCGTTATGCACGCGAAAACGATATTCCTTATCTCGGCATTTGCCTAGGGATGCAACTGGGTGTGGTCGAATATGCGCGCCATGTCGCGAAGATGACAGATGCAAACAGCACAGAATTTAATCTAGAAACTGAGCATCCAGTTGTGGCACTCATTACTGAGTGGTTAGATCAGGACGGAAAAGTCGCCAAGCGAAGTGCAGACTCAGATCTGGGCGGAACAATGCGCCTAGGTTCGCAACGATGCCCTGTCAAAGCAGATACGATGGCGCAGAGAATTTATGGTGACGAGGTCAATGAACGACATCGCCATCGCTATGAAGTGAATAACCATTATGTGCCGGCACTGGAAAAGGCAGGATTGATTATATCCGCGCGTACCCCAACAGAAGATTTGCCGGAAATCATGGAGCTTCCGCAGACTATGCATCCTTGGTTTGTAGGTGTGCAATTCCACCCGGAATTCACATCAACCCCCCGTAATGGACATCCCTTATTCAAATCCTACGTCGAAGCCGCTCTCCAACGTCAAAATATTAGGTCGAAAGTGAAGGTGGCG
>CAZURE010000013.1:21733-39272 GCA_964623195.1 uncultured Gallionella sp.
GCATGAACACGGTACGCGAAGCGCTGGTGCGGGTAATGCCGCCGGCCACCGAAGCCGCGCACTGTGATTTTTTATTGAATAAGTTTGAAGGTGGCGGCATGAACACGGTACGCGAAGCGCTGGTGCGGGTAATGCCGCCGGCCACCGAAGCAGTGCACTGTGATTTGCATATTAATGAATGTGAGGTGGCAGCATGAAGCTTTGTAACTATGATGTGGGCCTGGATCAGCCACTATTCCTGATTGCAGGCCCATGTGTGATCGAGTCTGAGCAGATGGCGATAGATACCGCAGGCAGTTTGAAACAAATCTGTAATGATTTGGGGGTAAATTTCATCTACAAGTCTTCATATGACAAGGCCAATCGTAGTTCAGGAAAGTCATTTCGGGGCTTTGGCATTGATGCCGGATTGAAAATTCTCGATGCAGTGAAAGCACAACTGGATGTGCCGGTGCTGACAGATGTACATAGTATCGAGGAAATAGCACCGGTTGCGGCAGTGGTAGACGTATTGCAAACGCCTGCTTTTCTGTGTCGCCAGACGGATTTTATCCACGCTGTTGCTAAATGTGGTCGTCCCGTGAATATTAAAAAGGGGCAGTTCCTATCACCATGGGACATGAAGAATGTGGTGGATAAGGCGCGTGAAGCAAGTGGAGCCGACAATATCATGGTGTGCGAGCGAGGCGCGTCATTTGGTTACAACAATCTGGTGTCGGATATGCGTTCACTGTCCGTGATGCGTAATACCGATTGTCCGGTGGTGTTCGATGCCACTCATTCTGTTCAGCTTCCGGGCGGGCAGGGTACTGTAAGCGGCGGGCAGCGGGAATTTGTACCTGTGCTTGCGCGTGCAGCAGTGGCGGCAGGGGTTTCAGGGTTGTTCATGGAAACACACCCCAATCCCGCAAAGGCGATGTCTGACGGACCAAATGCCTTCCCCTTGGGGCATTTGAAAGCATTGCTGGAAACATTGATGGTGCTTGATCGCACCGTCAAGCAACAAGGGTTGATAGAAGAAAAGTTAGATTTGAGAAACGTTTAAAAAGAGAGAATAGGAAAAAGAATGAGTTCAATTGTTGATGTTATCGCCCGTGAGATTCTGGATTCGCGTGGAAATCCTACTGTAGAAGCGGACGTATTGTTGGAGTCGGGAGTAATGGGGCGTGCCGCAGTGCCGTCTGGTGCATCTACCGGTGAGAAAGAGGCGATCGAATTACGCGATGGCGACAAGCAGCGCTATCTGGGCAAGGGTGTATTGAAGGCTGTCGAATATGTGAATACCGAGATTGCTGAAGCGATCATCGGGCTGGATGCAGCAGAACAAGCTTTCATCGATCAGACCATGATCGATCTGGATGGTACAGAAAACAAGTCCCGCCTTGGTGCAAACGCGATTCTGGCAGTATCGATGGCTGTTGCACGTGCAGCAGCTGAAGAAAGCGGTCTGCCGATATACCGCTATCTTGGCGGATCAGGCAAGATGGAGATGCCAGTGCCGATGATGAATATCATCAACGGTGGCGCACATGCCAATAACAATATCGACATGCAGGAATTCATGATTATTCCGGTCGGCGCTCCGACTTTCCGTGAGGCTGTGCGTTACGGCGCAGAAGTTTTTCATGCGCTGCAAAAGTTGATCGATAAAAAAGGTATGCCGACGACTGTGGGCGACGAGGGTGGTTTTGCACCTAATCTGCCAAGCAACGAGGCTGCACTGCAATTGATTATCGAAGGTATCGAGGCTGCTGGATATGTGCCGGGTACTGATGTTGCAATTGGTCTAGACTGTGCCAGTTCCGAATTTTACAAGGATGGCCTGTATCATCTGGAATCCGAGGGTCTGAAGCTGACATCCGAGCAGTTTGTTGATTACCTTGCTAACTGGATCGATAAGTATCCGGTCGTTACCATCGAAGATGGTATGAGCGAGCATGACTGGGCTGGCTGGAAGTTGTTGACTGACCGTTTGGGTAAGTCTGTACAAATTGTCGGTGATGATGTGTTTGTTACCAACACTAAAATCTTCCGTGAGGGTATCGAGCAAGGGCTGGGTAACTCCATCCTGATCAAAATCAACCAGATCGGTACGCTGACCGAGACTTTTGCTGCCATTGAGATGGCGAAACGTGCCGGTTACACTGCTGTGATATCACATCGTTCAGGTGAAACTGAAGACAGCACGATTGCTGATATTGCGGTTGCCACGAACGCACTGCAAATTAAAACTGGCTCAATGTCACGCTCTGATCGTATGGCGAAATATAACCAGTTGCTTCGCATCGAAGAAGATCTGGGCGATACAGCCAGTTATCCGGGGCGTGGGGCGTATTATCAGCTAGGGTAATCCCCCGTTAGGATAATGAGGGCCGTAACACTGATACTGATTGCCCTGCTGTTGCTGTTGCAGTATCCGCTGTGGCGGGGAAAGGGCAGTTGGTTGAAAGTGTGGGATATGAATCGCCAACTGGAAGCGCAACAGCAATCCAACCAGCAGACAAAGGCGCGCAATGCGTCTATGGATGCTGAAGTGCGCGATCTCAAGCAGGGTACAGCAGCGATTGAAGAGCGTGCCCGTAGTGAGTTGGGCATGGTCAAGCGGGATGAAATTTTTTATCAGATAGTTGTCAGTAAACCTGAAGAAGTATTGCCAGCTGATAACAGTACAACCACTCCTGTACCGCAAGACACGGATTGATACCGATTACGGTATCTGCTCTGGCAACTGGCGGTGTTCATTTAAGCCAGTATCGCAAGAGTGTGGTGACTTGCTGGTGTCAGGAACGCTCTGCTGATTGAACAGTATTTGCCACTAGCATGGTGATGGTCATCGGGCCGACACCCCCCGGCACCGGTGTGATCCATCCAGCAACTTCCTTTGCGGAATCAAAATCCACATCTCCGCACAATTTTCCTTCAGGCGTACGATTCATGCCTACATCAATAACAGCCGCACCTGGCTTGATCATGTCACCTGTAATCATCTTCGAACGACCGACCGCGACGACGAGGATGTCGGCGTCACGTGTATGCTTTGCAAGATCAACTGTTCTGGATGTACAGATCGTGACAGTAGCATTGGCCTGTAAAAGCAGTAGTGCCATCGGCTTGCCAACGATATTGCTACGGCCAATCACAACAGCATGTTTACCCTCGATGCTCACACCACTTTTCTCCAGCAGTCTGATACAGCCATAAGGTGTGCAGGGTGCGAAACGCATATTGCCGGTAGCCAAAGCGCCTACGTTGACTGGATGGAAACCGTCCACATCTTTGTCAGGGTTGATAGCGTTCAGTACCTTGTCGCTGTCGATATGTTTGGGTACTGGCAATTGAACCAGAATGCCATGTATTTTCGGGTCTTCATTCAACTCGGCTATTTTCGTTAGCAAAGTGATTTCCGGTGTGTCTGCGGACATGACGATATGTTCGGAGTGCAGGCCGAGTTCAGCACAAGCTTTTACCTTATTAGCAACATATACCTTGGAGGCAGGATCTTCGCCGACGATGATGACTGCCAGACCGGGTGTGGTGCCGCTTGCCTTGAGAGCATCAGCACGCACCTTCCACTCAGCACGAACTTCCTGTGCAATAGCTTTACCATCTATGATACGAGCAGTCATTTCCTGTATCTCCCAAGGTCAGAAGTTTGGTTTGTCGGTTGAATTCTGATAGTTGTTGACGCCAGACACAATCTCTTTGCGTGCTTCTTCTATATCATCCCAGCCGTTGATTTTGACCCATTTATTTGGTTCAAGGTCTTTGTAGTGAGCAAAGAAGTGTTCGATTTGTTGCAGCAAGATAGGCGGGAGATCGCGGTATTCTTTTAGATCGCGATAAAGGGTGGAGAGCTTGTCTACCGGCACGGCAAGGACCTTAGCGTCTAATCCAGCCTCGTCTTCCATCTTGAGTACAGCCAGCGGGCGGCAACGAACCACAACACCGCTATTCAACGGCACAGGGGTGATGACCAATACGTCCACCGGATCGCCATCGTCGGACAAAGTGTGCGGGATGTAACCGTAATTACATGGATAGTGCATCGCGGTATTCATGAAGCGATCCACAAAAATCGCGCCGGAGTCTTTATCTACTTCATACTTCACGGGTTCACCGTGTTGCGGGATTTCGATGATGACGTTGAAATCGTCAGGGAGATCCTGTCCGGATGGAACCTTATTCAAACTCATTTTTCTGTGCCTTTATTGGATAAAAATACGAGGGCGGATTGTAGCATAGAGGCTATCTCTATCCCTGATGTGAGAATGCTGCTATAGCCCATAATGATCAAGCCACTGCGTAATCAACTCGGATTCGTGCAGTGGCTTATGTGCCGATTTGTAGTGTTACCTAAATTTTGAAATTTTTCAGCTTTTTTGGCACCGCAACATTTTTCAGTGTCACATACTGTGGCAAGCCATCCTTGAAAGGTGGGGAGTCCTCGCCTTTGATCAGCGGCGACAAATAAGCACGGCATTTTGGTGTAATGCCAAAACCATCCGCTGTGATGAATTTCCGGGGCATGAATTTTTCTACATTCGCAACCTTACTCAGTGGCGCGACACCCACCTTCCATCTGAAGGGCTTATCTGAGGTGCGGTCGATGGTAGGCATGACGGCATTGTGTCCTTTGATCGCTAATTCCACCGCAGATTTGCCAAGCGCATAAGCTTGATCCACGTCGGTTTTTGACGCGATATGGCGCGCGGCGCGTTGCAAATAATCTGCCACGGCCCAGTGGAACTTGTAACCGAAAGCCTCCTTGATCATATTGGCGACGACAGGTGCAGCACCACCAAGTTGGGCATGACCGAAGGCATCCCGTGTGCCCTGTTCGGCGAGGAATTTTCCATCAGGGTAATGGCAGCCTTCGGATACTACTACGCTGCAATAGCCATGCTTTTTTACCATGGCCTTTACCTTGGCAAGGAATTTCTTCTGGTTGAATTCGATCTCAGGGAACAAAATGACTACCGGTATGCCTTGCTCCTCCACCAGTCCACCTGCGGCTGCAATCCATCCCGCGTGACGACCCATCACTTCCAGAACGAATACCTTGGTCGAGGTTTTGCACATAGAGGCGACATCAAAACTGGCTTCCAAGGTGGAGACGGCGACATATTTAGCGACCGAGCCAAAGCCGGGGCAGCAATCGGTGATTGGCAAATCATTGTCCACGGTCTTGGGGACATGAATGGCCTGAACCGGATAGCCCATTTTTTCGGAAAGTTGTGAGATTTTGTAGCAGGTGTCGGCAGAATCGCCACCGCCGTTATAGAAGAAATAGCCGATGTTGTGTGCTTTGAAAATTTCGATCAAGCGTTCATATTCGCGTTTGTTTGCATCCAGACTCTTGAGTTTGTAACGACAAGAACCGAATGCGCCAGAAGGAGTGTGACGTAGGGAAGATATCGCTTTGGCAGATTCCTTGGTCGTATCTATCAGGTCTTCAGTGAGCGCGCCGATGATGCCATTGCGACCGGCATACACCTTGCCAATCTTATCCTTGTGTTTTCGGGCGGTTTCGATCACGCCACATGCAGAGGCATTGATGACGGCTGTAACACCGCCGGACTGGGCATAAAAAGCATTTTTTTTTGGCATGATAGACATCCCCGATAATTGAGTATAGATGCTGTATGCCTGACTTTTGTTCTTCAAAAGCCAAGCAGTTTCAGTGATTTCATCTTACGATATTTTCAGAGGGATGGCGGTAACTTATTCGTAACCAAGGGAGCGTAAAACCCGCTGGTTATCCGCCCATCCGCTGCGAACCTTGATGAATATTTCAAGATATACCTTGCCGTCGAACAGTTTTTCCATATCGAGTCTGGCCTGAGTGGCAATCTCTTTCAGTTTTTCTCCCTTCTTGCCGATCAGCATCGCTTTGTGTGCTTCCTTGTCTACCAAGATCGCTGCATGGATGCGACGCAACTTGCCATTCATCTGGAACTGTTCGATCACAACACTGACGGAGTAGGGCAACTCTTCCCCGGTAAAGCGAAATACTTTTTCGCGCAATATTTCCGAAGCAAGAAAGCGTTCGCTACGGTCGGTGATATCGTCCTTATCGTAGATGGGCTCACTCACTGGCAGATGCCGTCTTAATGCTTCGCGCAATTCATCTATTTTGTCACCCTGTTTGGCACTGACCGGGATGACGTCGGAAAAATTGAAATCTTTTGCAATGCGCTCAGCGAATGAAAACAGTTGGCCTTTGTCTCCGACTTCATCGATCTTGTTGATGACCAGCAAGACTGGTCGATTATCCGGTAACAGTTTGAGTACTTGCTGATCGCGCTCGTCGTAGCGTAATGCTTCCAACACATACATCACCACCTGTACGTCACGCAGGCTACTGGTGACAACGCGGTTCATACTCTTGTTCAGCGCATTCTGGTGCTTGGTTTGAAAGCCGGGTGTATCGACAAACACGAATTGCGCTTTTTCGTCTGTGTAGATGCCATGAATGCGGTGGCGGGTGGTTTGTGCCTTGCGAGACGTGATGCTGACTTTTTGACCTATCAAGTAGTTTAATAGGGTGGATTTCCCCACGTTGGGGCGACCCACAATTGCAATGAACCCGCTGTGGAATGTGGCTGCATCAGTTTGCTCAATATCAGTACTTGGATGTTCTTCTGTGGTCATGAATGTATTTTCTGGTATGCAGCTCGCGCTGCTTGTTGTTCGGCACTACGCCTGCTGCTTCCTTCGCCTTTAGCTGAGATGTTCAACTTGGGAACGGAGCAAGAGACTTGGAAAGATTGTGCATGTGCCTCACCTAAGGTAGCAATCACTTCATAGATTGGCAGAGGGATGTGCTTGCTTTGCAAGTATTCCTGCAATTGTGTTTTAGCATCCTTGCCTAAAGTGTGGATGTCAGCTTTCTGCAGATAAGGTACATACAGTCCCAACACCACTTTTTCAGCAGCGTTAAATCCACCGTCTAGAAAAATTGCGCCAAACATTGCTTCCATCGCATCAGCCAAAATGGAGGGGCGGCGAAATCCTCCGCCTTTACGTTCACCATCACCCAGTGCCAAGTAGCTTCCTAAGTCCAGTTGTGTCGCTAAAATAGCAAGCGTTTCCTCCTTGACCAGATTGGACCGCAGCCTGGATAAGTCCCCTTCGCTTAATGTCGGGTAAGTTGAATAGAGATGTTTAGCGATGACGCATCCCAGGACGCTATCACCTAGGAACTCAAGCCGTTCGTAGTGATCTGTCGCGTAGCTGCGGTGGGTGAGTGCTCGCTGGAGTAACTTCGCTTGGGTGAATTTATAACCCAATTTCTTGCATAGTCCTTCACCATTCAGTGAAGGACTGGATTTACGGGAAGCGCTATTGCTCACTGCTTGGGCTAAATTCAAGAAGGAAGCTGATGTTGGAGACCAGCGGGATTCTGACTTCGTATTCAGCACTTATAAAGAGGGTGCCACCTTCATTGATAATATCAATTTCTGTGTAGTTGATAGCGGTGATGTTATCGATAGAAGCTCGCTTGTTGTATGCCCTTCTAATCTCGCTGACCGGGGACTGTATCATTGCCGGATCATTTGCGAGAACAACAAATATATTCTCTATGGTTTTGTTTTCCATATACGGTGGTATCAACTTCATACCAGCGATACTAATAATCACCAGAATAAAAGCACCAACTGCTACACCTTCAATAGAGATGCCGCGCTGAAACTTATGCATTGAATTCGTCATTATTCATTCTCCATGATCAATTGATCGACAGACCGATGCGTTTCAAATCTGAAAAGTTCATCCAGATAAAAAATGCTTTACCGACAATCTGGTGCTCAGGTACGAAGCCCCAATAACGACTGTCACGGCTATTGTCCCGATTATCACCCAGCATGAAATAGTGTCCTTCCGGTACTTTACAGCGCACCCTGTTAGTATCGTAACTGCAATTTTCCCACCCTTCAAACTCAACTACCCCTCGTAGAAACAACGTAGGCTTTTCCGGATTAACCAGTAAGGCGTGTTTATGATCACCTAACGTTTCAATACGCTTCTCGGTATGAACGAATTTTAAGTCGGATTCAACGTAATTGTAGTCACCTTCAGCCTGTTGTTCTTGCTCGACACCATTGATGAATATTTTCTTATCACGATATTCAACAGTTTCGCCGGGAAGTCCTACTACGCGCTTGATGTAGTCCAAAGAAGGATTTTCAGGGTAGCGGAATACCATCACATCGCCACGTTCGGGTGTATTCAGCGGAATGATCTTCTGATTGATCACCGGTAAACGAATGCCATAGGTGAATTTGTTGACCAAAATGAAGTCGCCAACCTGCAATGTCGGGATCATCGAACCGGAAGGTATCTTGAAAGGCTCAACGATGAATGAGCGAATCACAAATACAACCAGAATGACCGGAAAGAAGCTTTTGGCATACTCAACCCACCATGGTTCAGCAGCATCTTTGTCACGTTTGCCAGCCAGTGCGAAGCGATCCAATAGCCAGACCCCGCCAGTGACTACCAGCATGACAAACATAATCAACGCAAAATTCATATTCATTTCTAATCATCCACTTTCAAGATTGCGAGAAAAGCCTCTTGGGGGATCTCGACACTACCGACTTGCTTCATTCGTTTTTTTCCAGCCTTTTGTTTTTCCAACAATTTCTTTTTACGTGAGATGTCACCACCATAACATTTGGCGAGCACATTCTTTCTCAGCGCCTTAACGTTTTCGCGCGCGATGATGTTAGCACCTATCGTCGCCTGAATTGCCACATCATACATCTGTCGCGGTATCAGTTCACGCATCTTGGAAGCCACCTCGCGACCGCGATACTGGCTGTTGGCACGGTGCACGATCACAGCCAATGCATCTACCTTTTCACTGTTAATCAGCATATCGACTTTGACCACATCCGAAGCGCGATATTCTTTGAACTCGTAGTCCATCGACGCATATCCACGCGATACCGATTTCAGTCTATCGAAGAAGTCCAGCACGATCTCTGCCATCGGCATTTCGTAGATTAGGTGCACTTGCTTGCCGTGATAGCTCATGTTGATTTGTACGCCGCGCTTCTGGGTACTCAGTGTCATGACCGCGCCGACATACTCGTCCGGCATATACAGGTTTACCGTGACGATAGGCTCGCGTATTTCCTCTATCTTTGCGGGGTCAGGCATTTTGGACGGATTGTCCACCATCATCACCGTACCGTCGCGCAATGCAACCTCATAGATCACCGTTGGGGCAGTGGTGATGAGATCCATATCAAACTCACGTTCCAGCCGCTCCTGAACGATCTCCATGTGTAACAGGCCGAGGAAGCCGCATCGGAAGCCAAAGCCCAAAGCTTGTGAAACTTCAGGTTCAAACATCAGTGCAGCATCGTTGAGCTTGAGTTTTTCCAGTGAGTCGCGCAATGCCTCGTATTGATTGGACTCCACAGGGAATAGCCCGGCGAATACCTGTGGCTGCACTTCTTGGAAGCCTGGCAGGGGTTCGGCGGCTGGTTTTGCATAATGGGTGATTGTGTCGCCTACTTTCGCTGCGGTCAGCTCTTTGATGCCTGCAATGATAAAACCCACCTGTCCGGCAGAAAGTGTCTCCAGCTTGACCGATTTGGGTGTGAAGATACCAATGTGTTCAGAAAGATGCTGTGCACCTGTCGCCATGAATTTGATCTTTTCCTTGGGCTTGAGCGTACCGTTGACCACACGTACCAGCATCACGACACCGACATAATTGTCGAACCACGAATCTACAATCAATGCCTGCAAAGGCGCATCCGGGTCGCCTTTGGGTGGGGGCACCTTGACGATCAACGCTTCCAATATATCTTGCACGCCCAAGCCGGTTTTGGCTGAGCAATGCACCGCATCTGTCGCCTCAATGCCGATTACATCCTCAATTTCTTCGATGGCGTTATCAGGGTTGGCTGAAGGCAGGTCTATCTTATTCAACACCGGCACCACTTCCACATCTAGGTCCAGCGCGGTATAGCAGTTCGCTACGGTCTGTGCTTCCACTCCCTGTGAAGCATCCACCACCAGCAACGCGCCCTCACAGGCAGACAGTGAACGCGACACCTCATAGGAGAAATCCACATGACCCGGTGTGTCGATTAGATTCAGGTTGTAGGTCTGCCCGTCACGCGCTTTGTAGCTCAGGGCTGCGGTCTGAGCCTTGATCGTGATGCCGCGCTCGCGCTCAATTGACATCGAATCCAATACCTGTGATTCCATCTCGCGGTCGGACAACCCTCCACATAGATGAATGATGCGGTCGGCCAGCGTCGACTTGCCGTGATCGATATGGGCAATGATGGAAAAATTACGGATTAATTGCATGGGTTCCAATATAAAATCCCGCCCAAACAGGCGTTTTTCAGAAGGGGCGCATTCTAGCCGATTTGGGCTGCTAACGCAGGACTGTCTGACCAACGTTATATCGCAAATTTATTGATACATTCGCAACTTAGCGTCATTTTCGTGTGCGTGGGGATAGCGTTAAAGTTTAACTCAAGTGCGTAGTGGTAAAATAATGCCCAGAATCAACCCACATCAGCTTTACAGCCGAACAACAACCCAATCTACAAATATTGAACATGAAAACCGCTATATTATTTTTAATCAGCCTTTGCACGCTATCATCCACGCTATATGCCGCCACACCCGGCGAAGTACCTATCGGCGGCTACCTGCGGGAATCCGCTTTGGGCGGCTTTGATGGCAAAACCGCAAAATTTTCTGATTTCAAGGGTAAGCCACTCATCATCAACGTCTGGGCCAGCTGGTGCGCGCCATGTCGGGCGGAGATGGGCGCACTGGACAATTTGGCAAAACGCTACAACGGCAAACAGTTCAACCTGATCGGTATTTCCACCGACGACGACCGGCGAGCCGCAGCGGCTTATATCAAGGAAGCCAACCTTTCGTTCAGAAACTTCCTCGATAGTCATGTGATGCTGGAAAACATGCTGGGGGCGAACACCATACCGATGACCATTCTGGTCGATGCCAATGGCCGCATACTGGAAAAGGTGCGTGGGGCGCGTGAATGGGACAGTCCGAAATATGTGCAGGGAATCGCAGAAGCGTTCGGGATTAAGTTGCCTCTGGAATAGCGGACTGTAGTGTGGCCTAGATGTTATCGGGTGACCGCTATGTGACGTTTTTTCTATATGGGTGCTTTGTGCCAATAGCTGACATCTGCCGCTGCCCGTACTATTATGCATGTGCGGACAGACAAAATAGAGGGCATCCAATGAATCGAGCACTTACAAAAAATAAGCACGCCCTATTATTGGCATTAGTACTGACCGCTGGATCCGTCTAATAACTGTTAGCAGGCAGAGGGCGGACCGCATGGCACGCGATGACTTTACCCAACTAACGAAAAGAGCGCTGGCTGAAAGAGCCGGCTTTCGTTGTTCTTATCCAGGATGTTCCTCGGTCACTATTGGGCCTAGCGATGAAAGAGAGAAATCAACATCCAATACAGGGGAAGCGGCACATATTGCCGCAGCATCAGCCGGTCGAGGTGCACGTCGCTATGATCCAAATATGACGCCGAATCAGCGATCTTCCATTGATAACGGCATTTGGTGTTGCAATACACATGCGAAGTTAATCGATACCGACGAGGCGACTTATTCCGTCCAAATGCTGCAGCAGTGGAAAGTCTTAGCTGAGCGACGCGCACAACTCTGGCAAGCATACGGAAATGATATTGACGCACACCTGAGTGACCTCGTTGCAGTAGGGCTAGCCCCGGACAAAGTGGCGATCCAGGACGATCCTGAAATAAGCGAGAAAGTTGGCAGCGCAGTTCAGTTTTCATGGTTAGTCGATATCTGTGGGAAGGATGTTGCTCACGTGCTTCGAGACTTCTTAATCGAGCATTGCCGAAATGCTTTCAGCCATGGCGGTGCAACGAAAGTCAACATTGATTTTCACTTAAATTCCATCGAGATAATCGATGATGGAGCTGAGTTCCATGTAGCACAGCTGCACTCCGGGCAGTCCCGTGGCGGCGGTAAGGCGCTTAGTGTATTGCGCCAAATCAAAGCATTGGGGCATGTCAGCTCCCACCGTAATGGAAATGGAACAAATGCTGTCCACATTCCATTTGTACTGGGGCCATTAGGATTGCCAGATGTGAACCCTTGTGCCATTGCATTAAGCCGTGAAGCAGTCAGGGGAAATTCACTCGATGTGGCTCGTTTCGTTTCCTGCGACCGTGTATATGTCGTCGCCCCGAACTTTGTTTGCTATAGCGATGGCCCAATGTTTAAGAAAGCACTTTGGGAAATGGTTAATGAACATCCAAATGTGGTTTTGATATTGCCTGAGGCCTCGGAGCAAGTTGTGGCCCATTTTCGAGAGCTATTCCCTTCGACAGTGGTTGAAACATGGTAATACCTGCTAACAATACCGTAAACGCGGACGCATTTTTAGTTCGCTGCTCTCACTGCAAATGTGCCGGTTACAGCTGGCTGTTGGGCTTAGGAGATTGATTGGTGGACGTTCGTTATTTTCTAAAACAGCGAGTGGAATTCATTCGGCAACTTTATGTTACTTCCTCGACTGCATACATCGAGCGTAAGCGCCTAATTGAAGCGGGGGAAGAGCCATTTATAGCTCCATACAGCGAAGACCCCGAGCCTCCTTTTCTTGATGAATGGCTTGAGGCTGAAGAGTCACTTCAGGTTCTTGGGCGCTCATGCATTTCAATGTTGGCAGCAGTTTTTCATCTGTATTTCAAAACTTGGGAGCACCAAGTTGGAGTCCCTGTTGATGATTCGCTCAAGACAGACTTCAAGAATGGTTGGCTAAATGGCTACAAGGCCTACTTCGAAAACCATTTCCATATTCGGTTCGAGGAGAGCCCGACTGGCCTTGCTGTTTTAGAGGAGATAGTCCTTGCTAGGAATAGAATTCAACACCCTGAATCAATCACAACCGACAGCGCGTACTACTCGGACAGTGATCTCAAAAAACTTTCTCACCCATTCTTCATCGACGGGAATGACGATTCATTCTTCGGGGACATTGAGGCAGGCGAGCGAGCGTGGCTCATTGCACCGCCAATCCGAGTTACATCGGAAAAACTGTTCACCGCCTTATCTGAGGTTGAAAAATTCGCCGAGTGGCTGGAACCTATTGAGGTTGAGCAACATGCATCTTGACCGTATTGTTAGAACGCCCAACCCGGCAGTCGAGAGGGTCTGCGCAAAAGCACCCAGACCCTCACTTTCACGTATAACCCTACCATATGTATAGAGACCGCCTCATAGAAATTGTGGAGTTCGCATATACCCGGCTACGCGAGAAAATCAACGGTGGTCGGATTCGCGTGGAAAACGAGGCGTCGTTACAGCTTCAGTTGTCAGCTCTTCTAAAGACCACTGGGGAGCTATACGAACGCAACAAGAACGAAGTTTTTGCAATTGAGCTAGAGAAACCCGTTTTGTTGTCTGGAGGTCTTTTCGAAAAAAGCGGAACGAGTAAAGCAAAAATTGATGTATGGATATCCTTCGAAGATATTGAAACCAAGGTTAAGCATAGCTGCGCCATAGAATTGAAGTTCTTTAAGTACGCAAACCATCGAGAGCCAAATAACAGATACGACGTGTTTTCTGACATTCAGAACCTTGAGGCGTACGGCGATTTCGCTGACCTCTGCTTCCTGATTGTTGCGACAGATCATCACCACTACGTCAATCAAGACAGCTACTCGCAAGACACTGCCGATTTCGATTTTAGGCATGGCAGTCACTACGACGCAGGCACGGTATTAACTTACAAAACTGCGAAGCCCCACGGTGAACCTATTGCGCTAGGCTATGCCTATTCCTTTGCGTGGGACGAGTGCACCGGAGGGATTCACTTCCTAAAACTTCCTGTTCTTCCACGTTCCAGCTCTAACACTACGCTCCGAGACGCTGCGCGATAAAACCGCGCTGCGCCCATGAGCTACGACGTTGACAGCCGGCTATGCAGTCATAAGGCGACATTCATCACTGTCTGAACTATTATGTACTGCGGTCCCAAGGGGCCGCCTAATTACAGTTAGGCACACAAGGAACAGGTATTGTTTAATTTGATAATTTCTTATGGTCCAGAGAGTTGGAGTTCTAGCACACAAGAATTCCAAAGAAGCCGTGTTGCTATTGAATACACAGCCGATGAGATTAGTGAAAGATATAAGCATTTCGATACCGAAACTATTGAAGAGCTGAAAAGTTTTCCTACACTATTTGTGACCGAGAACGAGGAAACTGAATCACGTATCGGTCGTGTAGTAAACATCAGGCTGCGGCAGAACACGGTTGTATTCGATTTTGAATTTGATAATGCGTTCCCCCCATTGCCAATTGGCACTATAGAGTCAATTCGAGTAGATATTGATCTAGGTTCATGGGAGTTGTCCAGAACTCACTGGGCTATTAAAGATGAACCCTTATTTGGGGAACTATATACTTAACTAGCCAGAAATAACTTGACTAGCCGTAATAAATCACTATAATGTACCTAACTAGCCAAGAGGTGCGTCATGGAAAAGCCACAAACAGTCAGCCTTTACGAATTCTTCAAGAAGTTTTCTAGCGAAGAATCAGCCCGTCTTTACTTTGAGGATAAGCGTTGGAATGCTACCAAGTGCTGCCCTCATTGCGGTAGTTTAAGCGTTTCAGAGTGCAAAGGCCACAAGCCTATGCCTTATCGTTGTAAAGACTGCCGCAAGCATTTCAGCGTACGTACAGGCACTATGCTTGAAGAGTCCCGCTTACCCCTTCAAAAGTGGCTCATGGCTATCTACATGATGACTACAGCCCGTAAAGGCATACCTTCTACCCAAATGGCTAAAGAGCTTGGCATTACTCAAAAGTCTGCTTGGTTCTTAGCTCAGCGCATTCGTGAGTCATGGTTCGCTAAATCCAGCGATGATAATAACGGCGGTTTGAATAACGTTGTCGAAGTGGATGAGACATACATCGGCGGCAAAGAGAAAAACAAACACGCAAACAAAAGACTTAATCAAGGTCGTGGTGGTGTAGGCAAAGCTATTGTGGTTGGTATTAAACAGCGCGACGGCGCAGTGATCGCCCAAACTGTACAGAACACTGGTGCAGCCACTTTAAAGGCATTCATCTATCGCAATGTTGCTCATGGCTCTACTGTATACACAGACAACTTTAGATCATACAGAGGGCTTGTAGGGTACTCACACGACACAGTAAATCATTCTGTTGGTGAATACGTTAAACAGCAAGTCCACACGAACGGGATTGAGAGCTTTTGGTCATTATTGAAACGCGGGTATTATGGCGTTTACCACTACATGAGCCATAAGCATTTGCACCGTTATGTTAATGAGTTTGCTTTCCGTCACAACACAGCAAAGTTTGGAACAATGCAATTCATCGACGCAACCATTACACACATGACGCATCAGCGTCTTACATACAAGGAATTAACTCATGGCTAAGAAAACAGACAAGATTATTGAGCCGATAGATGCAAGCCTTGATGAAGTTGCTAGCGCAATAGTTACATCGGGTAATGGCGGGAGCAAGATTCCTACAGCTCTCTACCAAGGGCCATTACCTATTGGAGAAACAGAGCTTGATTGCGCCATTCTCGATGATTCGGAAAATACGCGCGTACTAAATATGACTTCTGTTTTTAAAGCATTTGGGAGGATACCCAGAAGCAATAACAGACTGATCAACATGCCTGCTTTTGTGGATGCAAAGAGTCTTCAACCGTATATAGATCAAGAGCTTATGTCATTGATCAAGCAAATTGACTACATAACCGGAAATACGCAACAGAAAGGCTATAACGCCCTGATACTACCGGCTCTCTGCGATATGTATCTGAAGGCTAGGCGAGATGGAGCACTAGCCCCGAAACAAATGCCTTTAGCTGAAACCGCAGAAATATTGCAGTCATCATTCGCCAAAGTTGGAATGATTGCCCTGATTGACGAAGCCACAGGCTTCCAAAGAGACCGCAAGCATGATGCGCTGCGCCTGCTCTTGTCTAAATATATTGCAGAAGGCTTGCAGAAGTGGATTCATACATTCCCAAATTCTTTTTTTATAGAGCTTGATCGGCTATATGGAAATGAAACTACGACTTCTCGCAGTCGCCCCCAGTATTACGGGCATTTCATAAATAAGTATATTTATGAACCCATTGAGCATGGCTATGTTAAGAGCAGGCTTGATGAACTTAACATCAAAGAGGATGGCAAGCGCAAAGCCAGATTTCACCAGTGGCTTTCTGGCGAAGGTAGAACTATATTAGTTCACCAAATCGGGAGAGTGCAAATGATGATGGAAATGTGTCAGGATATTAACCAGTTCAAGCAAGCTGCTGAGAAGCAGAAAAAGGTTACTATTGCGCCATACCTATTCGATGAAATGAATCAGATTATCGAATAAAGATATGCGTATCTGATTGACCGTTACTTTGGCTGAATTGTTGAGTTAAGAAGACATCTATGTACTATATACCAACCAAATCTTCCAAAATGAGAATTAATTTGGCCTTTCTCAATAGCCATATCAATTCTTTTTGATAAATCAACACGATATACGTCGGCCTCAGCAAGCCTTTTATTGAATATTCTCTGCACTGCCTTCAATTGATACATTTGAAGATTTGAGAGGCCTAACTTTTCGAATTCCTCTCCTATTGCCTTTCCGAGGAAATAGAATATCTTGAGTTCATCGGGCACGCCATTACTTGGCCTAACGTCGTAGAAATTCATATAGAACTTCAATTCTGTTGCGGCATCATCAAAGATTTTACTGTGATTTTGAAGAATTGTATCTCTGTAATCTGAAAGCAACTTGCCTGCTGCCTCACCATCATCTTCCTCATATGTTTCGGCAAGATATGAAATAACATCGCCGAAATAATTTAGACTTTGAGTCCAATAATCTGCATATGAACTCATTAAGTTTATATACCTTTCAGGGCCTTATCCTCATCTAAATGGAATCCATTAGATAATTTCTTCATAAACTCTTCATCAAGATGGTTATTTGTAGTTTCGCATGGCTTACTTAATACGTCTGAAAGGCCAACCTTCATAAAGCTTTCCTGCAACGCTTCCGCGAATTTACCTAAATCATCTGTTGAAAATATATTTTTTTGTTCCATCCTACACCTCAGCTAAAAAAATTTTTAGCCAATGCCTATTATTCTTGTTATTAGCACAAGCCATTCCCACCCCAAAACGTTGTGCAAACTACAACCCTGTTTACATACCCACACCAAAAAGGCGCGTGATTCTACCTATTTGTGATAAATTTGCAAGCATTTTATTACTTGCGTTAGCAGATAACATCATGTAGAAGCTGTCTTGTCAATAGTCCTTAAGTGCTATATGACTTACTAACAGACTAAAGATTCAACTTCTAACTAAGAAAAAACTCCGGCAATCCCCTATTGCAATCGATTTCAAACTGTGCTGACTTGGCTAGTTAAGGGTGAATTCAATTTCCAAGTGCACCACCCATCATTTTGCTAAAGACTTCAAAAG
>CAZURE010000014.1:0-38530 GCA_964623195.1 uncultured Gallionella sp.
ACGGGCTAATCACTCTGATTTGGCGCTTGAGGACCTTTTACAAACGTCGGAACAGAAGACGTAGCTGAATCCAGTGTCTCTTGATTTTTATCTCCGGCAATTCGGTAATGAGCGATATCGAAGTGTGTTTGAAGTGAGACCGGGAAAAAGGAATACGTCGGTAGCGTTGATATCACTGCTGATCAAGCTACTGTAGAAAATAGGCGGGAGTTGATGTTTGAATTCCCCAACCGTTACGTCCGAAACGAGGCCACCTCTATAAACAGGATAACACGATATGTTTACTTATGAAATCACAGATGATGGCGCGATAGCAGCCCTTAACCGGCTGATCGCGGCGGACGAAGATCCGCAGCCCTTCCTGTTGGAGATCGGTGAAGAGATGGAACTCTTCACCAAGCAGCGATTTGAAACCAACTCGTGTAAGGCGTATTAAATGTAGGGCGACAATAAGCGTAGCGCATTGCGCCGAATGAAATTTACATACGGCGCAATGCCCGTTGGTTATTGCGCCCTACGCGAACTGAATCCAGTGCCTCTTGATTTTTATCTCCGTTAATTCGGCAATGAACAGTATCGAAGTGTGTTTGATGTGAGGCCGGGGAAACGAACCTTGCGTTGGCGCTGTGGTCACTGGTGATTAAGGTGCTGGAGTAGCGAGGCGGGGGCTGATGCTGTGCTTTCACACCCCCCAGCCTTCGGACGTCCGAAACGTAACCGCCATGAGTTCAGGATAACACGATATGTTTACTTATGAAATCACAGATGATGGCGCGATAGCAGCCCTTAACCGGCTGATCGCGGCGGGCGAAGATCCGCAGCCCTTCCTGTTGGAACTCGTGTAAGGCGTATTAAATGTAGGGCGACAATAAGCGTAGCGCATTGCGCCGAATGAAATTTACATACGGCGCAATGCCCGTTGGTTATTGCGCCCTACGCGAACTCGAAAAAGTACAACCAAACAATTCATCTATATCAGAATCAATATAAATCAATCTAGTCTGACCCCATTGATTCGCTTTGACCCCATTGATTCGCTTGAGGTCCTTTTACATACGTCGGAACAGGAGACGCCCCTGAATCCAGTGTCTCTTGATTTTTATCTCCGTTAATTCGGGGGAGGCTCAGGGTGACCCCATTGATCAGTCGTGATTATTATCTCCGTTACTTCGGGGGGCTCAGTACCTTTTTCCCTCTGTTTAGTCTTCTATTTGATAACTTTTTCCATATTCCGTCAGCTAACTTAATTTCCTGATCTGTAAAGCCTAAATTATTCTTTAATATTTTTTCATTTGTGATTTTTAATATTTCTGAAATATCTTTTTTCCCACGAATCATTTTGTCAATTATAGGTAGGAGTGATGCGTTTGTTTCATCGTATGGTAATAGAATTTCTTCTACTTCATTAGGCATTAGCTCTAGTACTCCCCCGCCATGACTTCTACCGCATATTTCTGTAAATGCTAAAGAAAGAGAATTGTAATAACTGGCTGTTAAAGCTCTTATCTTGACGTTAGGATTTACCGTTACTCGGTGCATCGTATCAGTAGTATATGCCTGTGCTTTATTAATGATTAGTTTAGGATATAAGTTATTTCTACGAATAAAGAGTGCATCAGAAACTCTTAAGGAAGGCACAATCTGCCATTCCTCCCTAATACGACATTTATATCCTTCATGTATTTTTTCTTTTTCACCTACAGAAATATAATCACGCGTACCCATAGAGCCATTTAATTCACTCATTTTAGGGAATATTAATAAGTGGGTACGAGCTTCAATGTCTCTATTTTTATTCCAGTCTTCAATTGTGAAAATAGCACTAGGTACTTGCACACTTCTACCAACGAGAGGTTGTGCATACCTCTCCATGTTGTACGTTTTGACGGTAGAAAGAGGAACTGTAAAGAAAGGGTTTGAACCTGTTGTTATTCCCACTTCTACTTTCGCATGACTACCAAATTTTGGAATAGCCTGTTTTTTTTGTATTTTTTCTAGAAAATCGATCTCTTTTTGGTTAAGAAAATAAAACGTCCACTTGTTGGATTTAAAGTCAATTTTCTTTTTTGGGCTTTTAAGTTTTGCAACATCTAATTTATTTAATGCGTCAGCATCTTTAAGCTCTAAATGTTCAATCAGATGGGTTTTTGTAGTATTTTTTTCACAAAGTAGTAGAACAACTTCTTGCTGGATATCAGGAAACACCAGTTTTTCAAAAGATACGATATTAATTTTGTTGTAGAAATGGGATAAGAATTCTCTCAGAGGTTGAGCATACGAAACCTGAAGAATTTCAGCGGGTAGAACAAAGCCTATTTTTCCTGTCTCTTTCAATAACAAGGAAGACCCAACAACAAAAGAGACCCAAGCATTAGTTAGCTTTGAGTATTTTAAGACTGCTTTTTCAAATATAGCAGAAGCGTGTTTTTGCTGTTCCCTATCAAAAAACTGATAGCGTATATAAGGAGGGTTTCCAACAATTAAATCAAATTTTTGTTTAGTGGTTATGCAGTATTTATGAAAATCTGAATTAACTATTTTTGAGTTTCTTAGCTTGATCGCCCTCGCTTTTTTAGCTTCAGCCTTGTCATACTCGATAGCCAACACTGAGTTATATTTATATTTTCCTTTTTTGATTTCTTCTAGGAAAACACCATCACCACAGCTAGGCTCAAGAATATCTAACTTTTTATTTCCATTAAAAGCCCATTTTAAGATAAACGAGGCGATAGGCTCAGGGGTATAAAACCCTCCCCTTAGCTTTTCTTTTGATGCGTTTTTAATTAGTTGCATAAGCCTCTGAGATTGACGGTACTAGACTGTCACTTCCCCCCAAGTTATATAATGTTGTAAGCGCATCGCTTAGTTCAGATAGTCTTTTGTTGAACTTGCGCTGAAGAGGCGTTAGCTTTCTAACGTTATCTGTGTTTTTATCGATTTCATCTTGAAGGCTTATTAAGCCCTCTTGCAGATTGGCAATTATATCGTGCAATGATTTATCATTATCGTCATCAAAATTTATAATTCTTATAGGTAGTTTCTTTAATACTTTTGTCCCTCTTGCAATATATCCACCTCTAAAGACTTCACCGATTAAAGCAGAGAACCATTCTAAGTATTTAGAATTAAGTAGTGCTTGAATGTAATAAATAGAATATGGGAAATCATCAGGAAGAGTAATCATGCAATAGCCTGCCGTGCCTCCTGACGATATTAGGGTACTGTGATAATCAATAGCGTATTTATTCCCTTGAGATAACACTCCAACTATTATTTTGGCGGGTACGTCACACTTATCAAGACTTTGATGTCTTCCGTATCGATACCATTCATCAGTAGTTTCAGGAGTGGGCTTAATATCTCTCGACGGCTTGCTTAGCTTGTCTTGATAATGACTGAGATATGCAAAAGCATATGGAAAATCGGCTTCCAGTTGGCCAATTTCAACAAATTCAATTCCGTTTAAGGTTTTTAAGTAAGGGTAAATTACAAACGAATTGGGCGCAAAAGGTCGATAAGTATATAAGTTATCTAAACCGCCCAACGTTTTAAAATATGGTCTTGTCAGAGTTTTTTCTATTTTCCAATTATTACCGTCTTTTGAAAAGTACAGAAAGTCTTTGTCTTCACCAGTAACAGAATGAATATAAATATTGTTAGCACTGGTTTGAATTCCATTGTAAATGTTATCAGAGCCTATCAAGCTCTCTAAAGGAGCTGATTGACTGTTGATAGCCTCAAATATTGGCTTGAGGACTCCTGTAACGAGTACCCACCCATCATTGGTTAACTCGTCAAACTCGATTAAGTTGAATCCCTCGGTATCAATGTTTCTAGTTTTCCAATCGGTAAGGTTATTTACTTCTAAATACCTTATGCTCTCCTGTTCTTCATTTTTTAGAATAAGCAAACAAGTGTAAGTGGTCTTATCATGAAATACCTGATTAGCTCCAAATGAAATTATTTGCTGGACGTGTTTGTTTTCGATAAGCAGATTTCGCAAGTTTTTACCCGCGCCCACTTTAGCGAATTTGCTAGGGATGATATATCCAAAATATCCATTTTCCTTGAGAAGCTCTAAACCTCTTTCAATAAATAAAAAATATTTATCAAATTGTTTGTAAGCAGATGAGTAATTGCCTTTATATAAAGGCAATTCTAAAGGGGTGAATTGCTTCATATGTTCAGTAGCCATATAAGGCGGATTACCTACAATAATGTCGAATCTCTGTTCATCAAAATCAAAAGGATTGATTTCTATTTGATTTTCTTCAGTGGCATTCTCTGAGCCTATTAAACTGTTTCCAAAATGAATATTATTATCTAGATTAGGCAATGCTGGCGTTGTAATTGTTGTACTTTCTTCACCTTCCAGAAGTTTTAAAAGCAAACCAAATTTACAAGCTTCTACAGCATTAAAATCTTTATCTACACCAAAAACACAATTTCCTATTATTTGTTTTTTCAACTCATACGGTAGCTTAAAAGTATCAACAGAGGTTTGAATAAGTACTTTCTTGTTATTTTGTAGGTAATAATCAACTAAAATATCATGCAATAGCTGGTATGTTTCAAGAAGAAAAGCCCCTGATCCACATGCAATGTCTGCAAAAGATGATTCTAGAATCTCTTGATCCGATTTCTCTTCGCAGTGTTTAACAACCGTCTGTCTTAGAATATCTTTAATAATATAGGTTGGTGTAGTAATAATATCTCTGTCAGTATTCTCAGGCTTTTTCTCTAGCTGTATTGTGCCCTCTTTAATCTTTAATTGTTCTCCCAGAAATATTTCATATATATTCCCTAAAATATCGGATGAAAAAACAGAAAATGAATAGGTGCTTTCAGGGAAATATAATTGCTTTATTATTACCCAAAATATGGAGCTGTTATTTGAGATTATTTCTTCTGTTAATGGATGATTAAAAAGTCCTGCATTATATTTTTTATCTGCGCCCTGAAAATTAGTAATTAGCAAAGCGTAGTCTTCATCGTCAGCACACTTTAATAAAGTTTTGTATGTTTCTAGATTTCTGTCTTCGCATGTTCTAAGGAAGATTAGGCTGTTTATGTAGCTCTGAACTATATCGTTTAGTTCATCATCTTCTAGCTCAGGCTTATGAGAATAAACTTCTGCTCCTAGGGCTATTCGCCAATCATTGATTTGTTGTAGAAAATGGAGATCTACACTAGAAAGCTTGAGTTTGTCTTCAATTTCCTTCCATTCATCATCAAACAAACCACTGTAAACTGATTTATGACTTAACTGCTGTTTGATTTCTTCAAATGCAGATTCGTATTCAGTGTAATGGTAGATTCTGATTCTAGCTTTTGTTGCAGAGTCATTTTGCTTAACTGTATCGGAGCAATCATAAAGTACAAGGTGCTCAAAATTAGATAAAACTGATATTTTTAGTTTTGCTGTAAATCCATATCTCCGAACTTGTTTTGCTGGTTCATTGTCCGTGTCGATTTTTACGCTTGGCTTTTTAGCTTCTAAAAAAAATTTTCTTTCTGAAAATAGTCGAAAAGTGTAGTCAGGCTTCTTTGTATTGGAGGTGGCGTCAGCTTTGAGGGATTCTTCTAATAATACTTCACGTTCATTTGTTGGTTTCTTTTGTATGTTTTTAATGTCCCAGCCTAATAACTCAAAAAATGGGTCTAAAAAATCAGCTCGGAGTTGAGTTTCATTATATGCAGGGTCTAAATGCGCTTCTCTGTTTTCGTGGTACTGATGAACGAGGTCTTTAATTGTCATTGCTTATCTTCCAACTCTATAGGGTATAGGTAAGTTAACTCCCAAACCCGAAAAAACACAACCAAACAACACTTCCACTCTCACCCCGGCATTTCCCGATAAAACCCGAAATCAGCCATCTCCAGCAGTTCCTTATCCCCTCGGCTGTCGCCATAAGCATATAGCGTATAGCCCTCACGCTCGCCGAGCAACGCTTCCAAGCGATGCGCCTTTTCAATGCCGTAGCAGTTCTCTCCGGCCAGCTTGCCAGTGGTGGTGCCGTCTGCACGGGTTTCTAGGTTGGTCGCCAATACGTCGTCGAAGCCGGCTTTGATCGCCCAGGGACTGACGTATAGGGTCATGGATGCGCTGATCACTACACAGCGATGCCCTTGCTGCTGATGCCATGCGAGGCGTTGCATCGCTTCTTGTTTCATCAATCCGGGCAGTATTTGTTCTGCGAACTGTTTACCATGCGCTTCTAACTCGTCCATACGCATCCCGCCCAGACAGCGGGTGAACACACGCTGCTTGGCAATGTCGTTAGGAATCAAGCCCAGTGCGTAACCGAGCAAGGTTGGAGACAGCAGCAGTGCATTGTATGCAACGCTTGCCGTGCCTAAGGTGTGCAGCAAAAATGCCAGCAGGGTTTCGCGGCGGGTGAGTGTGCCGTCGAAGTCGAATGCGGCGACGGTTGGCTTGTCATCTTTAGACATGGCGCGACCCCGATAGCAGCTTTTCAAGCTTAGACATGGTGGTAGAAATCGTAGCGAGCGGACGGATATTGGGGAAGCACGGCGCGCAGGTACCTGAATGTACTTATTGGTACATGAGGATGCCGAGCACCGCGCGACCCCGATAGCTGTTCGCGCAGTAGATTTATATCGCCATGACTCACATCTTCATCCGTTTAAAGATTGGTTCGGGAACATGCATGATGATCATCATGATGTAACGCCAGAACCACGGCAGATACAGAACGTCCGCAGATTTGTCCGGGGCGCGGGCGATGCGCTCACCCAGACTTTGCGGCGACGCGACCAGAAACAATCCCGGCAGGCCGTAGGTCATCGCGGTATCGACAAAGCCGGGCTTGACGGTGATGACGCGCACGCCGCTGGGTTGTAAGCGGTTACGCAGGCCTTGCAAGAATATGCTGAGCGCGCCTTTGGCCGCACCATATACATAGTTGCTTTGCCTGCCCCGGTCGCCTGCTACGGATGAGAGGCCGATAATGAAGCCGGTTTTGAGTGGCTCAAAGTAGTTTGCGCATTCGCTCAATATCGACGCTGCGCCGGTGAAGTTGCTGGCGATGACTTTTGCGCCGACGCTGAAATCACGCGCCGCCAGTTGATCGCCCAGAAAGCCGAAGGCCAGCACGACACCGGACAGGCCGTTCATTTCATCAATGACATGTTCTAAAAAAGCGGCGTGAGTGTCGATAGCTTCCGCATCAAAAGCCCCGTAACGCACTTCGACGCCATAACGGATATGCAGGTCGCTGGCGATGCGTGGCAGTTCCGCCATGTCGCGTCCGGCAAGGTAGATGCTGTGCCCGCGCGCAGCAAACGCTGCGGCGGTGGCGCGCGCAATCGCGGAGGTCGCACCGAGTATTAGGACGGCTTTACTCATGCTTGCCCTCCTTCATCTGCTCCATGCCCGAACTCACACCGAGACCCATCCCAAGCCGGAGCGACATGCTGGAGCTGAAACGATTGTCCGGGTCTACGCGATGCTTGACGCTCATGAATTCTTCATAACGCGGGTACATCGCTTGGAAGGAATCCGCCGACATCCTTGCGTCTTTGGCAAGATAGACACGACCACCGTGACGAAGCACGATCTCGTCCAGTCGATTGAGCAGGTTGAATAACCCTTCATCGCGTATCGGCAAATCAAGTGCCAGCGTGTAACCCGCCATCGGGAACGACAGCATCCCGCTGCCCTGTGCACCAAACCGCTTCAACACCGCCAGAAAGGATGCGCGCTTGGTGTCAGAAATCGCTTCCAGCAATTCTTTGATGCCCTCAAAAGCATTGGCGTCAGGGATCACGCATTGGTACTGCACAAAGCCGCCCTTGCCGTACAGGCGGTTCCACGCGGTGAGGTTGTCTAGCGGATAAAAATAGGCCTCATATCCGGTCAGAAATGCCTTGCGCTTACCGCCCTCGCGCTTGAAATAGAAATTATTGAACATGCCGATGGTCTTTTGATTCAACGCCCAACCGGGTAGATCGAAAGGCATGCTTCGGTGGTGCGACGGTTTCGCCGTCAATGGCTCGCCCAATCTGGGCGGCAGATGGTCGGCATCCGCATGATGGCCGAACATCGCCACACCGCGACCCAAGTTGTCTCCGCTGGCCAGGCAGTCTATCCATGCCACCGAATAGCGGTCATCTCTTTCGGCATCGCTCAGCAATTCGAATAGTTGTTCGAGATTGTCAGCCGCTTGGTTTTGCACTTTCATATAGGCGCTGGTGATAGGCAGCAGTTTGATCGTGACTTCGCCGATGATGCCGGTCAGCCCCATGCCGCCCACTGTTGCCCAGAATAATTCCGGCTGTTCGGAGGCTGAGCAGGTGACGTGTTTGCCATCCGCCAGTATCAATTCCAGTGAGACGATGTGATCGCCGAAAGCACCATCATGGTGATGATTTTTGCCATGCACATCTGACGCGACACAACCGCCCAGCGAAACGAATTTAGTGCCCGGTGTGACAGGCAGAAACCAGCCTTTAGGCACGATCACCGGCAATATCTCGGCTAGCGTGGTGCCTGCTTCTGCGCGCAAGATGCCTTGCTCGACATCCAACTCAAGGATGCGGTTGATGCGCTCGGTAAGCAGCACGCGTCCCGTTTGATTCAATGCGGCATCGCCATAGCTGCGACCCTGACCGCGCGCGATCACACTGACGTCGGATGGATGCAACTGAGCATATCGCTCCGGTCGCTCTAGCTCACATGACTGCACTGGATAACGTCCCCAGCCGGACAAGGGTTTGATTAACGTGCCCAACTTAACTCACCTCTTCAGGAAAATACTTCACACAAAAATAACATGGCGCATGCGGCAGATAGTCCGGGATTTGGTAGTACATCTCCTTGATCGGTCGCAATACGGATGCCTTATAGCCTTCGTAATCGAAGCCGTAACCTAGCACGAAATAATATTTCGCGCCGCTTAGCTCGAACGGCTTGCTTTCCACGCTTTCAAAATATGACTCATATTGCGCGAGGTCCTGATCGGACTTTCTGACGATCAACACATTGCGACCGTCGTACTCACGGAAGTCGGTCAGCATGTCGTCCTGCCGTGCATGTCTGGAGCCAATACCGACGACGGGGAAGTTCTTGCCATAGTGATAGGCAAAGATCGCCGACATCGAATAGCTGTTGGTGGTCAGCACGAAATCCTGCGCTTCGTATTTCTTAGCCTGCTCGACGAATTTATCCGTCTCAAGCATGAACACCATGCCCTGATACAGCCTGCTGTTTTGCTTCCATGTGTCTATCGGCATCATGGCGATAGCGGCAACGGCAAGCAGATGGATGGCAGTGAACCACGCCATAAATTTAAGCGATTTACGCAACTCATCACGAGATAACCAAACGAATAACAGCACATATAAGAAGGGGTAGAACGCCAATACCCAGTGCAGGCCGATCACCTTGAACAACGACAATAATGCGAACAACGCCATCGGCAGCAAAAATACATAAGCGAACACCGAAAATTCGCTTTCTTTGATCTTCTTGACCAGCTCAGTGCGACGACGGAACAAAAAGTAGATCACCGGCGGAGTGATCAAATATATCTGCCCACCCCAAAATAATGCAACCTTATCCCATGACCATTTATCGCCTTCATGGCGGTTGTATAAATTGAACAGAATGTTGTCCCAGCAGTGGGTGTAATTCCAATAGACATTGATCAGGATAAATGGAACGACCATGGCAAAAAGCAATGCAAAACCGATCATTTTTCGACCATTTTCATCCATTTTTCGACCATTTTTGATCAAAAAAATCGCATAAATAAAATAGGCAAATCCCAGCAGCACGGCGAAATATTTCGACAAAAATGCCAACCCCAACAACGCACCCGACAGCGCGTACCAAACCATACGACCCTGCTGCAAAGCCTTATATAGCGCCATTACAGACAGAAATGCGAACAGGATCAGCGGCGTATCCGTGGTGATCAGCACATTCAGTATGTTCAACGGCGAGATCAGAAACAGCAGCGAGACCAGCGCGGCTTTGGTCTCGTCATAAGGCTTAAGGAATTTATAAATACCAATAGAAATCAAGGTGCTAAGCAGGATAGCCGGCAAGCGCATGATGATTTCATCACTGCCCAGATAGAGCAGCAATTGCAAAAACCACCCTGCCATCGGCGGGTGGTCATAGAATCCTAAATCAGGGTGGTTTGCCCACACGATGAAATAAGCCTCATCGCCGGACATCGGAATGATGCCAGCTAAAAACACTTTCAAAACAAGCGTTAATAGCAAGGCCGCCTTGAACATATTTTCCGCAAGAACGGAGTTCACGCCTTACATCTCAGCTGTATCACACAATAATCCAGCCGGCCGACCAGCATCAGCGCAGGCTAGCGCCATTCAACTGGGAAGCAAAGCCGGGTAACGCGCTGGCAACGCCAGCACCCAAGCGCTTAGCCAAACGGTCGGCAAAGTTTTCCTTCTTCGTGAAGTCAACGATGTTCTCTTCCTTGATCACATCACGCGCAACTGACTCGACACTGCCCAATCCGTCTGCAAGCCCCATCTCCACGCCCTTTTGACCATTCCATATCAAGCCACTAAATGTATCAGGAGAATCCTTAAGACGCTCACCACGCCCTAGCTTCACCACATCGATGAACTGCTGGTGTATTTCTGAAAGTAATTCCTGGACAAATTTTTGTTGCTCAGGAACGACAGGTGAAAATGGATCAAGAAAACCTTTATTCTCACCCGCTGTCATCAGCCGACGCTCAACGCCCAGCTTCTCCATCGTGCCTGTGAATCCGAATCCATCCATCAATACACCGATGGAACCGATCATACTGGCCTTGTCCACGAAAATTTTGTCCGCAGCAGCCGCAACGTAATACCCCCCGGAAGCGCATATATCCTCGACCACCACATAGAGTGGGATATCCGTATGCTTTGCTCGCAACCGACGAATCTCATCATTGATCTTCCCCGCCTGCACCGGGCTACCCCCTGGACTATTGATGCGTAAAATCACACCCTGTGTATTCTTATCACTGAAGGCATCCTGAAGGCTGGGGATCAGGAAATCTGCCCCCGCCATAGTGTCAGGCGCAATCACGCCCTGCATATCCACCAACGCTGTATGTTTACCAGAAGACTTCAGTGCAGACTCACGGTCACCGATCCAGCCCATAAAGATAGCCAGCAAAATAAAGAGATAAGCAAAGGTCAGCACCTTGAAAAAGATACCCCAGTGTCGTGTGCGGCGTTGCTCCTTTAAGGCCGATAACGCCAGCTTTTCCAGCACACCGCGTTCCCAACTATTATTTTGATCTGACATATCTAATCCTTATCAATTATTTCAGGCGTTCTCTCTGAACCACTCGCGCAAGCCGACAAAATCATCCAGCAGGGCCAGCGGCTCCAGCTCCAGTAACTGCTCCTCAGGGTGTGCGCCATGCCCTACTGCCAGCGCATCCACCTTGGCATTCAGTGCCATCTGCAAGTCATAGGTAGTATCGCCTATCATCAATGTGCGTTCCGCCTCAGCGCCCATTTCGTCCATCAATTCCAACAACATCGCCGGATGCGGCTTGGAGTGCGTCATGTCTGCAGTGCGAATGCCGTTGAAATAGCTTTCCATCTCGCTGGATGCCATTGCCCTATCCAGTCCGGCGCGGCTCTTTCCTGTCGCCACTGCCAGTGCATAACCGGCATCGTACAGTTCGGAAATGGTCTCACGCGCACCTTCGTACAGAGGCATCTCCTTCTCCTGCGAAAAGAAGTGAAAACGATAACGCTCTACCAACTCGGGACGCTGTTCCTCCGTCGCATCGGGCACTGCATATCGCAATGCCTGATCCAACCCCAGCCCGATCACATGGCGTGCGGTTTCATCATCAGGCACAGGTAACCCTAAATCTCGGCATGATGCTTGAATCGAACCGGAGATCACCGCAGTTGAATCCATCACCGTGCCATCCCAGTCGAACACAATCAAATCGTAACGCTTAGCCATCAGACGGAAACTCCAGAAAAGAAACGGATTTTACCATCTTCACGCCCTATTTCCCCTGCACTTTATCTGTCCTTTGAGCGTCAGTGCCTGCAAATCGATTCAGGTTCGTGCATCATCCCGCCTACGCAGGACACGCCACAGCCACCCGGTAAACAACAACATAAGAGCTACAGCAATTATGAGAGGCCAGCGTGCAGGCTGATTCCACTCGTGGCGCTTTGTACTACGCTGAGCCTTATCTATGCGCCAGTATTTCATCTTATTATTAGCCATCACATTGGCTTTGACGTTATTCACCCAGCCATGCTGCAATACATAATTTTTCGGATGAAATCCCCACAACCAAGGCGAATCGTGACGCAATATCTCCAACATGTCGTCGATGATGGCCTGACGCGCCGGCGTGTTGTCCATATTTTTCATCTGCTCGAACAACTTGTCGTATTCCGGATTACTGTAGTTCGCCGCGTTCTCACCACTCTTGCCCACCTTGGCCTGTGGACCGTGTAACAGGAAGAAGAAGTTTTCTGGATCGGGATAGTCGGCATTCCAACCAAAATAGAACATCTGGGTATCACCACGCCGTATCTTGTCTTGAAAGCGGTTGTAATCCGTGCTGCGTACATCCAGTTGCACATCGATCTTATCAAACTGCTTACGCAGCCAATCCAAACGCGATTTATTGCCCACGCCATTTGCGGTGGTGTCCAAGTGAATCACCAGTGGCTGCTTGGTTTGTTCATCCACGCCACCGGGATAGCCCGCCTCTGCCAATAGTCTCTTGGCTTCATCTATGGATTTTCGCTTAGGCTTCCCGTCCACCCAGTCATAGACATAATGGTTAACACCGTCCTCCCCACCGCGATAACCGAAGATACCCGGCGGAATCGGCGACTGCGCAGGGATGCCTCGCCCATTTGCAAATATGGATACAAACTCCTCAAAATCGATCGCAATCGCAATCGCGCGGCGCAGCTTGGTCGCTCGTTCAGAGCTCCCCCCCACTGTTTCGTCCAGCCAATTGAAACCCGTATACATCGTTGAGGTCGCGACTGAAGTAGAGAGCGCAATTCCATGCGCCTGCATCTGGTCGGTCACCGACGCTTCACCGCCCACACTCATTTGCACGGCTTGATCGAAACTGTCTGAACTGATACCCGACGCATCGTAATAACCTTGTAGAAATTTATTCCAGTACGGGATGGTTTCCTTCTCCAGACTAAATATCACCTGTTCGATCAACGGCAACGACTTACCAGCATCTATCAGTAAGCCAGCCTTTTCGTCGCTGACTTCACCCTCGGTGGGATAGGTTTCACTGTCGTAATATGGATTACGAGTAAGCACCATGCGCCGGTTCGGATCATTTTCAGAAAGGTAATATGGTCCGCTGCCAACCGGCCACCAATCCAATATCAGATTTCGTTCACGCATTCCTTCTTGCGCATAGAAACGTTCCGCCTCTTGCGGCATCGGTGCAAAGAATGGCATCGCCAGCCAATAAATAAACTGAGGATACTTACCTTTAATGGTGATGCGATAAGTCGTCTCATCCACGACCTCGACGCCTGGCAAGGGATAGGCATTCAGGTCTAGAAAAGTCTCCGGTTGATCTTGGCTAACTCTTTGCAGCGTTTCAGCATAGTCCTTAAGCCCGACGATGTATTCGCTCATGACACCTGCAATCGGGGTATGCAGTTGTGGATGAACCAGCCGCTTGATTTGATACGCATAATCCGCTGCCGTCACGCTACGTGTATCTGTCCGCTGAAAATCGCTCAGTGCGTAAACACCGTCTAGATGATCTGGTGTCAGGTTTGCGTATTCCGGCACAAATGCAGGGTGAGGTTGGTAACGCATCTCCGGCTTGATGCTTACCTCATAAACACTGTAGGCGATGTCATGGTCAGGTGTGTTGCCTGGTAAAGGACGATGATGTTTATCCAGAAACCTCACCGTCGGCATCTGGCTGGCTGCCAACGGGATAAGCTGATAGGGTCTCTTCAGATAATGGTATTGCAGCGGTGGCGCATAAATCTGAGCAATAAAGTTATACTCGTTCTCGCTATAGGCCTGTGCCGGATCAAGATGCTTAGGGCGAGCGGTAAACGCGGTATAGAGGATAGACTTTCCATCATCCGATGCAGGATAAGGATTGTTCCATAGCCCGCTATCACACGCGGTAAGCAGTAGTGCCAGAAAAGTGGTGCAGATGATTTTCATGTTGTGGAGTTTAGCGGAATAGCATAAGTACGTCATCGTCAGGTTGACACAGGCTGCTGCTTGCACAACACTGTATGGGTTCGATGCTTCTACACAACATCACACCCCATACAAGATTCAATCACCATGAACATATTCTGGCAAGATAACCTCATTCAGCACGGCGCAAATATGGATTCAGGCGTGGCACAAGACTTCGGTAATATATCTGCCGAGCTGGACACGACCGCAAACAATACTGTGCTATGCGACCTGAGCCAATTTGGCACTTTGCGTGCTTCTGGTGAAGATGCTCTGACATTCCTGCAAAACCTGCTGAGCAACGATATACGTGAAGTCAGCAAAACCAGTGCGCAATACAGCAGCTTGAATACTGCCAAGGGCCGAGTATTGGCAACCATGCTGATCTGGCAGGAAGGAGACGATTACCTACTGCAGTTGCCGCGTGAATTGATTGCACCGATGCATAAAAAGCTCAGTATGTATGTGCTGCGAGCCAAGGTGAAAATCAGCGATGCCAGCGACGAGATTGTTGTGCTGGGAGTGTCCGGATCAAAAGCAAGCGAAGTTCTGCAAAACCATTTGGGTAAACTGCCACAGCAGGCACTTGGTGCTGCTGGATTCGAACAGGCCTCAGTATTGAAGATAGACGAGGAAAGATTCCAGATCAGCACTTCACCACAACATGCACCCAAACTATGGGAAGCGATCAGCGAAAAAGCACGCCCGGTCGGTAGTCGCTGCTGGGACTGGCTCAATATCAAAGCGGGAATTCCAAATATCCTGCCACAAACCCAAGAGCACTTTGTCGCGCAAATGGTGAATCTAGATCTGATTGGGGGGATTAGTTTCAACAAGGGGTGTTATCCAGGTCAGGAAATCGTCGCACGTACCCACTACCTCGGGAAGCAGAAACGGCGCATGTACCTGGCTCATGTCGACAGCGATGAATCACCGCTACCGGGTGATGAACTATATAGCGCAGACATGGAAAATCATGCCAGCGGCGTCATCGCTAACGCCTCAGCAGCCCCAGGAGGCGGCTTTGATGTGCTGGCTGTTATGCAGATCGCGAGTCACGATGCTTACCCGGTTCATCTCGGTTCGCTTCTGGATGCAAAACTGGCATTTGAGCCACTACCCTATCCGCTACCATGAACCTGCCCGCCATACTATTCAGCAATGACCTGTTATGGCTGTGCAATCTGCTATTCATGATATTGATATTTCGCGCCTTTCGATTGGCTAACTGGCGAGAGTTGTTCGACAACAATCAGCGTTTCAATGCGCTGATCGGTCTAGGGCTGGGTATCACGATATTCTGGCAACTCAATGCCGGTGTCCGTCCCGGATTCAACTTTCACATGCTGGGGGCAACTTTATTCTTACTCATGTTCGGCTGGCCTATCGCGTTGATCACACTCACAGCAATCATGCTAGGCACCTGGATATACTCAGGTATCAATTTCCTTTCACTCGGCATCAACGGGTTCTTGATGCTGGCAATACCGATCTTTGTCAGTCAAGGCTTGTTGTATATCGGCAGGCGTTTCCTGCCGAAAAACCTATTCGTCTTCGTAATGTTCAATGGTTTTTTCTGTGCAGGATTCGCGATGGCAACCATGATGTTAGCTACCACGATGGTGCTGCTGGGTTTCACTGGCTACACCTTGTCAGAGATTCAATATCACTACTTTATCCCCGCGCCCATCCTTATCTTTGCGGAATCATTCGGTACCGGAGCACTATCCAGTGCCTTTACCGTTGCACAACCGGAAGCGGTGAAAAATTTCAGTGTGGCAGACTATATATCCGGGAAGTAGCTTCAGCTTATTTAGGCAGTAGCTTTAGACGCATCTTGATATGTGGCAAGCCTGCATCCAAAAACTCATCCCCCTCTTCGACAAAGTCAAAGCTGTGATAAAAGCGCATCGCATGAGTTTGTGCATCTACATCCACTTGCTTGTAATCATTAGCTTCTGCATATTCCAGAAAGGCCTCCATGATTGCCGTACCGACCTTTTGTTTGCGCCAATCGGGTAACACCGCGATTCGACCGATATGCCCATTTTCCAACATACGCCCTGATCCAATGGCATCGCCCTGATGGCTTAGCGCCAACGCATGACGACAACCTTCATCCAGTTCATCCCACTCCAACGCTTCAGGCACACCCTGCTCATGGATGAACACTGCCTCGCGAACCAACTTAAGCAACGGCTCACCGTCGTGCCAACTCACCAGACTCACGGTAAAAGGATTACTCATACCTCAACCCCCCTAAATTAGTCAGTCAATCATCACACAATGATCTCAACAGTTGTTCCAGCAGAGACCAAATCAAACAATTCAATCAAATCTTCATTACGCATCCGAACACATCCGTGTGAATCAGGGATGTCCATTCGGGTCGAGTCCGGTGTACCGTGAATATAAATATAGCGGCGCATCGTGTCACTACTCCCCAATCGATTCAAACCCGGCTCGCAACCTGATAACCACAGGATACGCGTCAATATCCAGTCTCGATCAGGGAATTGCACTCCCAGCTCGGGCGTATATATCTCACCAGACGGGCGTCGCCCCACAAACACCGTATTTTCCGGTTCGCCCGCACCAATTTTGGCACGGACTATATGCCTGCCGCGCGGTGTGCATAAGCTGCCATTTTTTTCGCCGACGCCTTTTGCAGCGGTGGAAACCGCATATCTACGCAATGACTTGCCTCTGTCATCGAACAATTCAAGCTGCTGCGTAGCAATGTGAATCGTTATCTTCATCAGCCCTCGTTTGAAAATTCCGGCATTGTGACTCCCGCCTTTTGCTGCGCGCGGCGCTTTGCAAAAAAGTGACTGAGCATTAAACCACATTCGTCTGCCAACACACCGCCCACCACCTCGGCATGATGATTGAGACGCTTTTCGCTGAAAGCGTCCAAGACACTACCGCACGCCCCTGTCTTAAGGTCTCTGGCACCGAAGACCACCCTGGCAATGCGTGCATGCATGATCGCCCCGGCACACATCAGGCATGGCTCCAACGTCACGAATAACTCACAACCGACCAGACGGTAATTACCCAGGCGCTGCGCCGCATCGCGCAATGCCATCATCTCAGCATGTGCAGATGGATCATGCTGCGAAATCGGTGCATTGAATCCGCGCCCGACGATCTCGCCCTCTTTCAATACCACCGCACCCACCGGCACCTCACCGGCCGTTTCGGCCTGCTGAGCCAGCTTCAATGCCGCTTGCATCATTAATTCATCGTTCATCATCTCTCGAATTACACTTTCGGACATCGCTTGCCGCAAAGCAGGATATAGCATTTAATCCATCCTGTGTATGAACCACAAATGGATGTACATAAGCTTATTGATATAACGGCAGTATTCGGTGAACACAATGCACAATGATGAAAAGTGAAATTCAAGAAAAATTTGATCGCTATCCCGAACACATCGCGCCTCTTATGCTTACCCTCAGAGGCCTCATGTTCAGCGTAGCTGAAAGTCATAACCTAGGCAACGTCGAGGAAACTTTAAAGTGGGGAGAACCTAGTTATTGGGTTAAGAACGGTAGTGCAGTCCGGATAGATTGGAAACCAAAAAATCCGAATCAATATTTCTTGTTCTTTCATTGCAAAACAAAGCTGATCGACACTTTTCGTGAGCTATATTCAAGATCCTTGGAATTTCAAGGGAATCGCGCCATCGTACTGAACGCCAATCAAAAGTTGCCCAAAGCAATCGTCAGACATTGCATAGAGCTAGCTTTCAAGTACAAGACCATTAAACATTTGCCTCTGCTAGGTGCTTGAATGAAGAATCACCGCAACCTTCAATATTTGATTATCACCCTGACGACATGTTCAAGAAAACCAATCCCGAGGTAAACCATTACTTTGCTGCTGCACCGGGCGAGCATGTGGAAATGCTATCCAAGCTCCACAATATGATTATGGTGCTATATCCAGATGCAGTAGTCGACATGACGTACCGAATGCCCACGTATAAATTCAAAAGTGGCTGGGTCGCCTTGGCGAACCAAAAGCACTATGTGTCTTTATATACCTGCGGCTCACATCATATTGCCGAATTCAAAGAACGGTACCCTGACATCAAAACCGGAAAAGGATGCATCAATTTCAAGCGTAGCGACCGCATTCCAGTCACTGCGATAAAGAAAGTAATAAGACATGCCATTCAACACCCGAAAGCGTTCTAGTTGTGTCATACCCGCACAATGCTTACCACAACCTTTCCGTATTATGTAATCATTGTGTAATTGGGCATTTAAGCCGATTACCCGCCTTAATGAATATTGGTACGTTTTTTTAATAACCGGAGAGGAATCAAGTGAAGATATCGACATTAGCTATTTCAAGCATCGTTCTGGCAACTTTGGCCGGAACGGCATCAGCAGCGCCAACCGTAGGAAAGTACGGCATCAATATCGACCTAACTAACTCGACCACTGTATCGGGTACACCATCTATGTTCATGATCAAGGGTAAATATATGATGGAAAAGGATACTGCGATTCTGGCCGGGTTTGGCATGCAAATGGTGGATACCGGTGCAAACACGAATAGCAATAATACCGATATCGGGTTTCTGTTTGGTATCAGGCAGTATACTAAGACTAAAGAATTCTCACCTTTCATCGGTGGCAAGATTCAGTACTTATCCACGCGTCAAGGAGCCACTGATGTAACTGACCTCGGGCTGCTTGTAGAAGCCGGTGCTGAGTATTTTCTAGCCAAGCAGTTCAGTCTTGAAGGTTCTGTAGGGGGTGGCTATGTTGCAACGGAGTCACAAGCAGCGGCAGGCGGCCCAACTACCAAAGCTTCTGGCATCGGCACGATTTCTTATAACCTGAGCGCTAACTACTATTTCTAGCCGATCAGTTAAAGCGTAAAAAGGCCGGTATCTAACCGGCCTTTTTTATTTCCTCCCTCATTACCATCTTTACCTCTCCCAAAATGCACTTAATCGCCCCGGTTTGATCTGAGGCTAATTTTCTTGGGAGTATTAGCTAATCAACAAGAGACGTGGATATTCACCTAAAGTGCGCGAACGTGCAGTTGGCCTAGTATTGACGAGCGAGCATGAACACCCTTCGCGCTGGCCAACGATTCAGTTTATTGCTACAAAGATCGGTTACACTCCTGTGACACTGCGGTCATGGATCAACAAGATGGAAGTAAATTCAGGTACCAAGCTTTCAGTCACCAGTGACCATGCCGAGCGGATGAAAGCGCTGGAGCGAGAGAATCGAGAGCTCAAGAGAGCCAACGAGATTCTACGCAAGGCAGCAGCATTTTTCGCCCAAGTGGGGCTCGACCGCAAACCGAAGTAATGGTCGCCTTTATTGATCTCTATCGTGGAGCCTACGGCGTCGAGCCAATCTGTCATGAGTTACCGATTGCACCGTCCACCTATTATCGATGTAAACAGTTGGAACGTGAGACGGAGAAGAGCCGATATTACCTATGTGGCGACTTGGTCAGGTTTCGTCTACGTGGCCTTTGTCGTGGACGTATTTTCACGTTATATCGTTGGTTGGCGCGTACTGAAGCACATGTAAACCGATCTGATACTGGATGCACTGGAACAGGCCCTGTGGTTCCGCGGCAAACCGAGAGGTGTCATTCATCACAGTGACCGCCGGGGCAGTCAGTATCTGGCGATCCGTTATACCAAGCGGCTAGCTGAAGCAGGCTTCAATGCCTCAGTGGGCAGTGTGGGTGACTCCTGCGACAACGCTCTGGCAGAGACAATAAAGGACTGTACAAAGCGGAAGTCATTCACAAAGACGAGCCATGGCGAGGACTGGATGATGTTGAGCGTGCCACCCTGACCTGGGTAGACTGGTTTGACAACCACAGGTTACTGCAGCCTATCGGAGATGTGCCGCCAGCCGAACCGGTATTCTTATCGGTAATACTGCCTAAACTGCGGTCCCTGCTGCATAACCGGAAGCCCATGCCCACTGGAAGTTATAGCCACCCAATTGCCCTGTGACATCAAGCACTTCACCAATAAAGTACAAACCGGGAACAGCACCACACTCCATCGTTTTGGAAGACAGCGCGCGAGTATCCACGCCGCCACAGGTAACCTCTGCCTTGCTATAACCCACTGTGCCTGATGGCGTAACTTTCCAGTTATGTAACTGATCCGCAATCGACTTGCGTTGCACGTTGTTGTACTGGTTAAGTGGTTTGTTTGCTACATCGGTCATCTCACCGCACCACGCATCTGCAAAACTTTTGGGGAACCACTGCGTCAGGAAATTACTGAGCAGCTTTTTATTTTTCTCCTGTTCGATTAGCAGATTTTCAAAACCGATACTAGGCAATAGATCGATATGCAAGGGCTGCCCGTTCTGCCAGTAGGAGGATATTTGCAGAATAGCCGGACCGCTCAAACCGCGATGGGTGACCAGCAGATTCTCCCGGAACGATTGCTTACCGAATCTGACTTCGACATCCAGCGAAACACCCGATAGCTCTGCGTAGGGCTCCCAGTCATCTGGTGCGAAAGTTAGCGGTACTAGACCTGGCTTAAGTTTAGTGATGGGCACTCCGAATTGCTCAGCAACGTGATAACCGAAAGGCGTCGCGCCAGTTGGAGGGATTGATAGCCCACCCGTTGCGATCACCAGAGAATTGGCATTGAAATCACCGCGTGAGGTAGCAACATGAAATCGGTATTTGCCATGTTTATGCTTACCACCATCTGCACTTTCGTCATGTTTGATATCGCCGATTTCACAATCCATGTAACGCTTTACACCCGCTGCTTCACACTCGCTGCGCAACATGCTGATGATGGTATCTGATGAATCATCGCAAAAGTATTGTCCAAGCGTTTTTTCGTGATAGCCAATACGGTGTTTGTCCAACAGGGCGATGAAATCCATCGGGGTATATCTGGCTAATGCTGAGCAACAAAAATTGGGGTTGGAAGAGATAAAGTTCTCCGGCCTGGTATTGATATTGGTGAAATTGCATTTACCGCCACCCGAGATACGAATCTTCTCGGCAAGCTTCTTGGTATGGTCGAGCAACAGCACGGATCGCCCGCGTTGACTAGCTTGCATGGCACACATCATGCCTGCCGCGCCTGATCCGATAATAATCACATCTGCTTTCATCTCAATAACTCACTCGTAACTTCGTTATGGCATTGTCAGTTCTTGTCAAACAAGCTGATATTTTGCAGCGTTGTTTGCGCAATATTGGATAATGCCTCTCTGGTAAAAAATCCCTGATGTGCGGTGACAATCACATTGGGGAAGGTTTGCAACCGCTCGAACACATCATCTTGAATCACGCTCATCGACAAATCCTGAAAAAACAAATCGCCTTCCTGCTCGTAAACATCCAGTCCCAGATAGCCGATATGCCCTGATTTAAGTGCAGAAATCAGTGCCTGTGTATCAACCACTCCGCCACGGCTGGTATTGATAACCATCACTCCCCGTTTCATCCGGCTAATCGTCTTCGCATTGATCAGGTGATGGGTCTGCCGGTTCAACGGGCAATGCAACGTGATGATGTCACTTTCACGATATAACTCTTCCAACCCCACACATTGCGCCCCGACCTCTAGCAACTGCTCGTTTTGCACCACATCATATGCCAGCAGATGCAGCCGAAGCCCTTGAGTATCTGCGCAACAGCAAGGCCGATACGCCCGGTACCGATGATGCCCACTGTTTGATTACGCAGCTCATGTCCCATCAAACCATCAAGCGCAAAATTTCCGTCACGCACCCTGTTGTACGCGCGATGAATCTTGCGATTAAGCGCAAGTATCAACGCAAGGGTATGTTCGGCAACTGAATAAGGAGAATAGGCTGGCACGCGCACGATTCGTACACCATATTTAGCTGCCGCCTTCACATCAACATTATTGAAGCCCGCACAACGCAGTGCTATCAGCTGCAGTCCATCACCGGATAAGGTTTTAAGTACCCTCTCGTTTAAAGTGTCATTTACAAATGCGCAGATAGCCTGAAAGCCTGAAAAAATCTTAACTGTTTCTTCAGAAATGCGCCCCTCGAAAAACACTAGTTCATGATTTAAGTCGTCGTTTGCAGCCGTTAAAAAATCCCGGTCGTAAGATTGTGCACTGCTAACGGCAACCTTCATCTATCCCCCTTGCTACGACTTGGTATCCACAGCAGCTTCTTCAAGCACCTTCCACATACATTCCCCATTGCTAGCCTTGTCTATATCAACGAGTTGTTGGGCATGTGCTGCCTGCTCTTCATCAGTGGGTTTCAATATGCGTATCTTCGAACGTGAATCATCTGTACTTAACACTGCACGCTTACGCTCACTGGGAACATCATCCCCCAACAGACTGTCCTGCCCGCGTGTCAGCGCAAAATACACTTCAGCAAGCAGCTCGGTATCCAGCAAAGCCCCGTGCAAACTACGGTGCGCGTTGTCGATATCATACCGACCACACAATGCATCAAGGCTGTTTTTCTTGCCCGGATGTATATCACGCGCAACTTTGAGAGTATCCAACACCTGATTCTCCAAAGGTGGCATGCCCAGCAAAGCCAGCTCATGGTTCATAAAACCCATATCGAATGGTGCGTTGTGGATAATCAATTCTGCCCCGTCGATAAACTCCAGAAAGCCGCTTACGATATCTGCAAACTTGGGTTCGTTCTGTAAGCGTTCATAGGTCAGGCCGTGCACCGCTACTGCACCTGCATCGATCTCACGTTCGGGATTTAAATAACGATGAAAACGACGCAGTGAAATCTTGCGTCCTTCCAACTCGATAGCTGCCAGCTCAATGATGCGATGCCCTTGCTTGGGATCCAGTCCGGTCGTTTCAGTATCCAGCACAATCTTACGCATTGTCATGCTCCAGTATCATTTCCACTCCCTTGTTCGCCAGTTCATCAGCACGTTCATTGCCCTCATGCCCCGCATGCCCTTTGACCCAGACCCACTCGATATTATGTTGTTCTGCCAAAGCATCCAGCCTGCGCCATAAATCCTCGTTTTTGACCGGCTTCTTGTCTGCGGTCTTCCAGCCGCGCTTCTTCCAATTATGTATCCATCCGGTGATGCCTTGCTGCACATATTTAGAATCAGTATGCAGCCGCACATGACAATGGCGTGTCAAAGCTTCCAACGCTGATATTGCGCCAAGCAACTCCATCCGGTTATTGGTCGTGTGTGCCTCACCACCGAAAAGCTCGCGCTCCTTGCCTTTGGTACGTAACAATGCACCCCAACCCCCTATGCCGGGATTGCCTTTGCATGCTCCATCGGTAAATACTTCTATGATTTCTTTACTCATTGTGGATCCGTTTTGTTACGTTGCGTTGTTTTATTGTTCAGCTTGGGTGCCACTGGTAGCAGCTTGCTCACCAAGCCTTCATTCCACTTTGGCTTGATCAGTCGCATCCCCGGTACGCGCTTCACAGCATGCAGGAAATATACCCCACCTCTCACCTTCCACCAACGGTCTCCTGCTGTCTCCATAAATGCACATCGATCCAACCACTTCTTTTGCTTAAATGGCAGTGCATATCCGGCAAAACTTCCACCCACCACCTCCAGCCCCAACAGTGCCAGCCAGTCTTTCAGACGAGGCAACGAAATAAATTGACCCTGCCAAGGGTAGCCTTGCCTTCTGCCCAATGCACGATGCAAACCCCACAGGCTACGCGGATTAAAACCACTGATGATCAAGCTCCCCTCCGGGCGTAATGCACGTACCACATCACGCAACACTTGATGAGGCTGCTCGGCAAACTCAAGCACATGCGGCATAACCACCAAATCAAGGCAGCCACCATCGAAAGGCAGCTCCGAACAACACAAGCGCACCGCATTGCCCGCCTGATTACCCGCATTGAAACGCAAGGGTATACGGTTGTCGCGCAGAAAAGCCTGCTCGGGAAGGCCTAATTGCAATGCGTTGTAACCGAATATATCGCTCACGACATCATCGAAATACACCTGCTCGCGCATCAATATATAGCCCCCTTGCTCGGTGGCAAACCAATCACTCAAACTTTGTGCTGTTGACTTACAACCTAGCACTGTTGACTTACAATAAGACATCGCCTTTTCCCTAACCGAAAAAATGTCCGCTAATCCAAAATTTGAAATCACCGCGCTTCCCGCCCTGAATGATAATTACATCTGGGCCATTCATCAGGACAGCCATGCCGTCGTCGTAGACCCCGGCGAAGCAGCCCCGGTAATAGCCTTCCTCAAGGGACATGACTTACAACTTACCGCCATCCTGTGCACCCACCGACACCACGATCACGTCGGGGGCATTGATGAACTGCGTGAAGTATACAACGTGCCGGTGTATGGACGGAGTCATCCCAACAACCCGCATATCACCCATGACCTTAAAGAGGGAGATCGACTAAAACTCGACTCCCCCACTATCGGTTTCGACATCATCGATGTCCCCGGTCATCTCGTTGACCACATTGCCTTTCTCGCACCGGGGATAGTGTTTAGCGGCGATATATTATTCGGCGCAGGCTGCGGCAGAAATTTCGAAGGCACGCTCGCGCAACTGCAACAGTCCCTGCAACGCCTCGCCGCCCTACCAGACAGCACGCAAGTGTATAGCTCACATGAATATACCGCTGCCAATCTGCGCTTCGCGATGGCCTGCGAACCCAGCAACCCTGAAATACAGAAACGCAGCCAGATAACCCAACAACTACGTGCTGCCAACCAAACCACCCTGCCCACCAATATCGCGCTGGAAAAAGCCACCAATCCTTTCCTGCGTTGTAGCCAACCTGAGCTTATCCACACCATGCAACAACGCGGACTGAACGATACCAGTGAACTCGGCGTATTTACTGGCCTGCGCATGTGGAGAAACCATTTCTGATGAAACTAATAGCCATTCGACTAGGCTATCAAAAAACGATAGCCAAGTTGCTGGTTATGATTGCGGCAAAACCAGTTCTGGTTTATCCTGCGCGCCCTCCGGAGAGGTGGATGAGCGGTTTAAGTCGCACGCCTGGAAAGCGTGTTTAGGGTAATACCCTAACGCGGGTTCGAATCCCGCCCTCTCCGCCAAATTAATAGAAGGCATCCGTAAGGGTGCCTTTTTTATTTGGATGATTCGCTTCAGCTTAGGTGCATTGATGGGTATTGCTTTGGATCAATTCAATCGACTTTTCTGCAAATCGTTTGCCTAATAATTTGAAGCCCTCGACAGAGTAGTGGAGATTGTTCTTAATTTGTATGCCGCTCGTATTTATTCCATCGTTCAAATCGTCAGTGTTGATCCAAGCGCCATGTAGATCTGCTTCTGCAACCCCAACTTGAGCTTCACGCACCATAGTCCAATGTGGCTGTAATAGTTTGTTATTCATACCGAAATCGCTAATACGGCCAATAACAAAGTTAATATTTTCACAACCCATATCCTTAGCGATCTGATCAATCAGACCTCGCAAGCTGGCTGCATACGCTTCTCCCTTCATTTCGCTAACGTCCCGCTCACCTTGCATCCAGACAAATGTTACCGTTGTGTAGCTCTTACCTTTTGTCTCAGCATTTACCTTCTTCATCAAGCGGTCATACAAATCACCCACTGTTTCCTGTTTATCTCCTTGCTCCACTTTCCACTGCTTATACCAACGTCGGATTGGCATACCCCCCTGTGAATCCTTCACAACGCTGACATTGTCATATCCAAATGCCGCCCTTACCTTAGGAGTAAAATAAAAGCCTTGTTTCAGTCCATCCATATTCGATTGCCCCGACAGAATAAATAAGTGCCTTTCCTCTTTTGGATAGTTAGGGATCAGCATGTAAACCAGCACAACCAATATGGCGATATATAGATATTTCATTCAGTTCACTATTTCACACTCTCTCGAATATGAATCTTAATATTCCCCCGGCAACTATCAACCAGTATTCAGATCTATTTCATACGCTTATAACTATTCGTTTCAGTGCGCATCGTATCGGCACCCGTCATGGTGTAACGCCTAACCGAACCTTTCGCGAATCCTTCTTGATAAGTAACAATGACGTCGTCACCCTTCACCTCGTATGACACTTTCTTCACCACGCCACCCACTTCAGTTTCTCCATCCCTGAACTGAATTTCCATAGGCGTTATTCCTCCTTTTTGCCATGTGCCCGCAAGAGGCCCAGGGTCACCCGAGCAAGCCGAGAGTAATAGAAGTATGGAAGCCAGAATCAGAGACTGCGTCTTTGTAAGCATGGTATGTGGTTGAAAGTGTGAGATAGCAATAAATAACTTCTTTGATTTTCAATTCGCCAGCGTCATCACGCCACGTTCTTGATGAATTTTCAGGGTTCGCAACACTGACATGCCCAGCAGGGCATCGACTGCCATATTTTTCACGATAGCGACTTCTATATCATGCATTTGAAAGACTCCAAAAGTAATTTCAGAAGCCTTCGCTACGCATTGTCTGACTATGCCATTAGCAGTCTCCATATCTTGGTATCGAATGCAAGAATATATGCCCGCCTCATCTGTTATGCGCTTGGACACTGAAACCATTGATGCACCGGTATCTACTTGAAAAATCAACGGGATGCCTTCAACACTGCCAGTCACCATATATGTGCCTGCCTTCGTTAAGGTCAGGGACATTGTTTTAGATTCGATTAGCTGTTGATCCGGTTGAGGCGACCCAAGCATTAAATTGGGTTTCGCCACTTTTTCTGAAATATCCTGTGCATCATGACTACAAGGCTCAGCGCTATAAACCGTGCTGTCACTACCTTCACATTTATAGACTGCTGCTGCAGCGATATTTGAGGTGAGCACAAACAAGCAGATTAAGATTATCATTACGTTAGTAAGCATCCGGATACCTGTGAATAAGCTTTGTATCGGCATAGTAGGCGCATTGACTTGAATTTGCACACTCATCTGAGTGTTAAGCGTTGACCTCACTTAGCTTCCCATCCGAAAATATCAACGCACATCGAACTGTCTTGTCTGCGTAAACAGATTGCATTGCTTTAAGATATTCCATCATCTGCGCACGGTGACGTGCCGTATCTTCGCTGTCACCCAATTTATAATCCAGCACCCACACTTCGTCGTCAAACTCCACCAACCGGTCGATGCGTTTCAACTCACCTGCTGCATTGACGTAGGGCATTTCATTACTGGCACTGCGAAACTGCGCTGCATCAAAGAAACGCGATAGTTGCTCTTGCCCAAGCAGGCTATGCGCCTGCTGCCAGAGCAGTTCAAACTCTTCATCGGAGGCATCAAGACATTGTTGTAGAACGGTTTTGTCTGACTCCCCGTCCGACAGACTCTGCAACAATTCATGTAGCCAGATACCGCGTTGTTGCTGCGTCGTTTTACGATCGGCTTGCTTCCCGGTCGGTATTGGACGCAGCAATGCCTCATCAGTTATTCCACTTTCTGCTTCCTGCCTTGCTTCCGCTTGCGTCATATGAGAAGGACTTTCGAGAGGATTGTCACGCTGTTCAACTACTTGCGCGATCCTTTCATACCAGGATGATGCTGCCAGTTCACCGTTGCCGCTTACTAGCAGTGCCTGTTTAGCTCGCGTCATCGCAACATACAGCAGATTCATCTCTTCACGGCTTGCATAGGCCTCATCCGCATCAAAATAGTGCTCGCGTTTCACTCCACGTCCACGCTTATCGCTGAACAATGAAAAATGTGTCGGGCGTGATGCATCGGGTTGCCAGTCGAGTAACACGCTATAGCTGTCAGCTTTGTTTTGCGTGTCGTTGCCATCCAACAACCACACGATGGGTGCTTCCAGTCCCTTTGCCTCATGCACCGTATAAATGCGCAGCGCATTGCCCACCTCGCCCACTTTTCCTTCATCCGGTGATTCGTTTTCCGCCGTACGTAACTCTCGTAATTCTGACAAAAAGCGCGGCAAGCTGGGATAACGCCCGGCATCGATGTTAAGCGCGATCTCCATGAAGGCTTGCAGGTTGGCGCACACTGTTTCGTGCAATTCAACAGGTAATGCCGCCACATAGCGATGCAACAGGTTGCCTTCGAAATAAATACGGTCAAGCAGATCATGCACCGGCAACTTGTCGGCCATTGCCAGCCAGCCTTGTAGCAACGCATGCGCTCGTTGCAGATGCGGCGAAGCGCTCTCGCCCTGCGCAAGGCGTTGCAATCTTGCCCACCAGCCTCCCTCCGTCTCACTCGCAAGCTGCAACAAATCTTCATCACTGCAAGAAAATATCGGCGAGCGTAATGCCTGAGCCAATTCCAGATCTGCGAAAGGTGTGATCAGGAAAGTCAGCAGTGCCTGAATGTCCTCGGCTTCCAACGTGTCGAGCAGCCCGCCCCGCCGCGAGGTCAAGAAGGGTATGTGCAACTTACGCAATGCGTGTTCGTATACGCGTAGGTGTAAACGTTTACGCACCAGCACCATGATGTCTCGATACTCGGCACAGCGCGGCTTATCATTTTCCAACACACTCCAGTTGGTCACGATATCCGCAATGTGTGCGGCAAACTGTTCAGCTTCGAGTTCGCGTGTGCCCTCCGTCAGCTCCGCTCTGGGTGTCGTCAGCGGATTACGCAGAATTTTCGAATCCTCTACGGTCTCGTCATCTGCCAGTTCTTCTGTTTCGACAACTCCAACATCCCTCAACGGAAGAACTGCAATGTAGCCTGGGATGTCTTGATGATGTGCAGCATGCGCCTCGAAATCCACAAAGCCTTGTGGATGCTGCAAGAACACACAATTCACTGCCTCCAACACCGCAGGCGAATTACGCCTTGTCTCGTTCTGGGTCAGATGGTGTGCATCGAATTCACGCTCTAAAAATTCGCGCACTTCGCTGAACAGGCGCGCATCAGCACGACGAAAACGATAGATAGATTGTTTGGGATCGCCGACCACAAATACCGTAGGACGCGAATCCGCCTCAGCCGATGCGGCAAACCATGATTGAAGTATCTGCCATTGTAGAGGATTAGTGTCCTGAAACTCGTCCAGCAGTACATGTCGATAGCGGCTATCCAGTTTGTATTGCATGTACTCGGCGCAATCGCTCTGACTGAGCATGCGACATACCTGCCATTCCAGATCAGTAAAATCCATTTGCTGAGAACGCTGTTTCAACTCCTGATAATGAGCCAGCAATGCCGTACCGCAATGCAGCGAGGCTTGATTCAAACGCAATACTTGTTGCTCAATCAGTACATCACGTATGACTTGCAGTTTGTCGAACAACACATCACGCACCAGAAGAAAGGGGTCTGCATCTTGTTTTTTGGTCGGCTTGAATTTACGCGGCTCATCCGCCTGCGTGTACAGTGCCTGAGTCAATGCATCATAGCGTTGGTGCGGATCAGCCAGCTCTGATGCAATCTGTATCTCATTGGCTTTCTTGCATTGCGTTGCAGTGCCTGTTGCCAGCACTTGTACAAAATCTTGCACGGCAGCCTGTAACGATGCATCTGTCATCGCATCTGCAACCGGCTCGTCATCGACATTAACTTCCAGTTCGTTTTTCAGCTGTTGCGTCGCCCATGCAATCGCATCATCCCTGCCTTGTGTATAAGCCCACCACTCGGCACGCTTATGTACAAAGTTCTCAACCAGCGCACGAGTGTTGTGCAAACCATATTCTGCAAACAACTGTTGTATGAACTGGGCCGTATCACTGTCAGGTTCATCACGCAGGCTGCCGGTAAAGCCTTGCCATGCCTCGTCGCGCAACGCCGAAGTGCGCTCCAGTAATTTCATACCGACCGGCACGCCTGCATTCAGCGGTGCACGTTGGATAAGCTGCATGAACCAGCCGTGAAAGGTGCTGATTGTGATCGCGGGGTGTGCCAGCAATACGTCACGATACAGCCCGCGTGCTTTTGCCAGCGACACATCATCCACTTCCGCCAAGCCGCGTTCGCTTAAGAATGCCCGCACGGCGTCATCATCACTCACTGCCAATAGATGCAGCCACTCATGCAAACGCGCCTGCATTTCCTGTGCGGCCTTGCGGGTGAACGTGATCGCAAGTATCTCACCGGGTGGCACGCCATCCAGCAGCAAACGAACGATGCGCGATACCAGTAACCAAGTCTTTCCGCTCCCGGCACAGGCCTCCACTACGACGCTATTTTTCGGATCGAGCGCGATACGGTTATCCATCAGCCGCACTCCAATCGTTCTTACGACACAAGCCGCGCATCTCACAATATGTGCAAGCACCTTCCACACCTTGTGCGGGCAAAGCCGCACCAGCACGCATCTGCTCGAATATCTCTTTCAATCGTTCGATATTGGCTTGTGCTAAGGCCGAAACATCTTGCTCTTTAACGGCGATCACCTTATTCTTTTCGATGCTGATGTAAGCCGCTTCGTTAGCCTCATACACTTGTGCGTAACTGGCTAATTGTACTTCCTCACCCGGCTCCCTGAGTTTGTAGCGTATTCGGGTCGCATCCATCATCTTATAGTCCAGCACCTTGACCGAACCATCCTCACCTGAATCTATCCGGTCGATGCGACCATTCAAGCTCAGCTCATCCGTCACCGGCATATTGAAAGGTACTTCGCCCTCCTGATAGTGCCACCCTTCTGCTTCGCTTTTCAATTGTGCATCCAGATAGGTCGGTATCGTCTGCTGCCAGCGTAGCAGCCAGGCACGCGCCAGAAAGTCTTGCCCGATTGCCAGTGTGAACACCTCATCACTGATGCGTTGCAACGCGTCTTCCAATTCCTCACGGCTATGTTCTGCAAGCACAGGAAACTGCTGATGGAAGCGATGCAGAATATCGTGCACCCATTCTCCGAAATCGCGCTTCTCCACTCCCTCGCTCACTTCATCCATCTCATTGAGGCGCAGCATGTAGCGGGCATAAAACTGATACGGGCAAGCAAGCAAGCTGTTGTAGCCGCTGGGCGAGATACTTTGTGGAATCAGACCATGCGGCACAGCAGGTGATGGCATTGCCGCTAACGCCGGCAATGGGAAGTCGGTCTTACATAAGTGGGTACTCTCAAGTAACCTTGCCAATTCGGATTCTGCCAGATCATCGTCGTAAGATAACTTATGCAGCGCACGCAGCATTTCCAAATACGGACTCAGCAGATTCTGCTCGCCGCTTTTGCTGGCTTGCCAAGTCGCCAGTACCGTGTCGTTCATTGCCAGCAATCCCAACAGGTCATCGCGTTGCTGTGCTAAGCGCACCCCACGCGTCGGTAAGCCCAAAGTATTACGCACCGCATCGTTGAACCACACGCTGCCATTGTGCGTTCCGGGCAAATGCGACGCATCACTGCCAAGCAGCAATACTGCATCAAAACTTCGCCAGCGTGTTGAAGCTAGCGATGTGAGCAATACTGGGCTTTCTATAGAGCGATCGCTGAACGTTTCTTCATCCAGTTGCTGCGCTAACCAGCGGCGCCATTCAGCACGACTGAAACGGGTATTGTCCGTTGCCAGCTCCTGTTGCCAGGTTTGCAACGCCTGTAATAATTGCTTGCCGGCCTCGTCCGTGGCTAAGCCCTGAAGCACGCCGAGTATAGAAAGGCTTTCTTCCAGCGAATCCAGCCATCCGCTTAATGTATCACTGTTCCTACGCAACAATTCTGACGCTTGTCGCAGACGTGCTAATGCGGTTTGCACTTCAGCATCGTCTTCAGCCAAATCAAAATAAGCTTCAAGGCGCGATGCGACACCGTGTTGGCGTACCAGTTGTTCGAGTTGATAAACCGCCTGCTTACGTTCGCTCGCTTCCTGATCGGCGAAGATAAACGGCGACTTGAGCAAATCGAGCAGATCTTGGTAGTAATAATCACTTTGCAACGCATCCAGCCAGCGCATCAACACCGTACTCACCGCCAGTGTAGACATCGTCCAACCCGCCTCATCCTGCACCAGCACCTCGGCGCGTTCCAACAAAGCTCTAACACGACGTGCTACCAGTCTATCCAGTGCAACCAGTGCAATGCTTTGCTTGCCTGCCAGCAACCAGCGCCGCACTTGCAATTCAGCAGCACGCGCTTCCTGCTCCAGACTGTGCGCACCGAATAGACTGATCCGACTGGAAAGCTTGCCGGCAGGATTTTGTTTCAGCCGGGTTGCATCACTAAGTAGATCATTGCTATCCACCGTCGCTTGCAAAGCATGTGTCAACAGTGCACAGGCGGGCACTTCCAACACTAACTCACGTATATCGAAAATCGTAACCGGGACACGCGCACGACAAGCTTCTAGGAAGTGCGCCTCTGGAGTGGCCATATCCGAAGTCAGCAACATATATATAGGAGTCGTCACCTGTTGTGCCAGCAACGCTAACTGCTGTTGATAGGCGCGCACGCTATCCAGTTCACCACTCGCTGCCATCGCGTACCACAGCTCGTGCACCACACGGGCTTCAAACTGCATAGCGTGTCCGCTGCGCGCCTGATAGGCCTCGGCAAGTTGTGCTGCAAATTCGGCTTCAGACAGAGGCAATGCAACATGATGGCGAGTCAGGTCATCCATCAGATCAAGCAGCTCGCGAGATAAGCTCCACAGGTCGGCATCGGCGAACCAGCGCCGTTCGCGCAGGGCTTGATATAAAGAAGTTAAACGTTGGGAGTCTGGTTGGGTTTCGTCAGTCGGAATGGATTTCGCCCATTCCTTGAGCACCATCATCTGGGGCAACAGCAAAGCGGGCAAATCAGCCGCAGCACTGAGTGCCTGTGCCAGTAACTTTGCAACATGAAGGTTGGGCAACAGGACTGTTGCACCACGAAGATCAGGTGGTGAGTGTTTCGCTAAAACATGACGCGCAAAAGCGTATATAAAACTATTTTCTGAAGCCTTCACCTTGTCGATATTGATTGACTTCAATGAAGGCTCCACTATAAGTGGCAGGGCATTGAAAAACGTAGCGAATAGTTTTGCAATGTCTTGTCAACGCTCGAGGAGATGAAGCTTCTCCTTCACTTCACGCCAATCGTCGGCATCAGGAAGCTCGTCCGTCTTTTCAACTATATGCTCCCACTTTTTTGACAGTTCCGCATTCAACTCTGTGAAGTGTGTTTGGTTCTCAGGCAGATCTTCCTCTGCATATATCGCATCTACGGGACATTCGGCAACACATAGCGTGCAATCAATACATTCATCTGGATCAATGACCAAAAAATTTGGCCCTTCTCTAAAGCAATCAACGGGACACACGTCAACACAATCAGTAAATTTGCATTTGATGCAAGGCTCGGTTACAACATAGGTCATAGTGCTACTCCAGTAAAATTCAGTATCGCGATATCATAACAGACCAAAGGGTATTTAAGGCGCTTCCAATAAATAGTCGTTTTTTGGACAGATAGTAACTTTTTGGTTAGGATGACACTTGAAAATCAACTAATAACCACCATCTATCTCCTGTAGTACACCGAATCAACCCTCAATAAGCGAGAAAAAACATGAGCGAACATATTCATTACGTTTCAGATGCCACTTTTGAAGCTGAAGTTTTGCAGGCACCATTGCCCGTATTGGTAGATTACTGGGCTGAATGGTGCGGACCTTGCCGCATGATTGCCCCAATCTTGGATGAGATTGCGCAGGAATATGCTGGCCGACTAAACATTGCGAAACTAAATGTGGATGAGAACCAGCAAACGCCTGCAAAATTCGGCATTCGAGGTATTCCTACATTAATGTTGTTCAAAAACGGCAATATTGAAGCCACGAAAGTTGGCGCGTTATCTAAATCACAATTGACAGCCTTTATTGACAGCCACATCTAAAGCGTTTACTGTCATACCCGCATCGCCTCTCTAGCTTCGTCTCTTGCTTCAAAACAATTACAAACTAAAGCAAGCAGCATAAGCATAAAAAAACATAATTACTGGCAAGGCGGGTGGCTTCACCACTCTGTACAACCTCCTATCATTTAGTATTTTTCAATTACATCTCCTTATTAATTATTTTCCTGCATCGTTATGCATCTATCAGACTTAAAGAAAAAACACGTCACCGAACTCATTGAAATGGCTGCGGCCAATAAAATCGATAATGCCAATCGAATGCGTAAGCAGGATTTGATTTTTGCCTTGCTTAAAAGCCAGGCGAAAAAGGGAGAAAGCATTTTTGGTGACGGCACGCTGGAGATTCTGCCTGACGGATTCGGATTCCTCCGTTCCCCTGATACCTCTTATCTGGCCGGCCCTGATGACATCTATGTCAGTCCAAGCCAGATTAGACGATTCAACTTACATACCGGAGATTCGATAGAGGGCGAGATTCGCACCCCTAAAGATGGCGAACGTTATGTTGCCTTGGTCAAAGTAGACAAGGTCAATGATGAGCCCCCGGAAAACTCCAAGAACAAGATACTTTTTGAGAACCTGACGCCACTGTTTCCGACTGACCCACTGCGTCTGGAACGTGACATCAAGGCCGAAGAGAACATCACAGGTCGCATCATCGACATCATCGCACCGGTTGGAAAAGGGCAGCGTGGTCTGCTGGTAGCATCACCCAAATCTGGTAAAACAGTGATGTTGCAGCATATTGCACACTCAATTTCTTCCAATAACCCCGATGCGGTGCTGATTGTTCTACTGATTGATGAGCGTCCAGAAGAAGTCACCGAGATGAGCCGCACGGTACGTGGCGAAGTGGTCGCTTCTACCTTCGATGAGCCTGCAACACGGCACGTTCAAGTCGCTGAAATGGTGTTGGAAAAAGCCAGACGGCTGGTCGAGCATAAAAAAGATGTTGTTATCCTGCTCGACTCCATTACGCGTCTGGCACGTGCCTACAACACAGTTATCCCTTCCTCTGGCAAAGTCTTGACCGGTGGTGTTGATGCTAATGCTTTGCATCGTCCTAAGCGTTTCTTTGGTGCAGCACGAAATATTGAAGAAGGTGGCTCACTGACTATCATCGCCACTGCCCTGGTGGATACTGGGTCAAGAATGGATGATGTGATCTATGAGGAATTCAAAGGTACTGGCAATATGGAGATCCACTTGGATCGTCGTATGGCTGAAAAGCGTATTTATCCGGCAATAAACGTTAATCGCTCTGGTACACGTAAGGAAGAATTGCTCATTAAGCAGGATATTCTGCAGCGCATCTGGTTGTTGCGTAAGCTATTGTATCCAATGGATGAATTAGAAGCGATGGAGTTCCTGCTAGATAAAATCAAGGCAACGAAGAACAATGCTGAGTTCTTTGACTCTATGAAACGGTGATTTCCCTGAAAAAGGATTTTGACCGATTGGGATATTTATGTATAATTCGCGCCTTCGCGAAAAACGCAATAAAACGAGGTTGTTATGTACGCAGTCATTAAAACCGGTGGTAAGCAATACCGTGTCACTTCCGGCAAAACTTTAAAAGTTGAAACCATCTCAGGCGACGTTGGCAGTGCCATCGTGCTGGACAAAGTATTAATGGTTGCAGATGGTGACAAGCTATCTGTCGGCAAGCCTTTGCTGACCGGCGCTTCCGTTAAAGCAACAATCGTTTCACATGGTCGTGGCGACAAGGTTCGTATCTTCAAGATGCGTCGCCGTAAGCACTACCAAAAGAATCAAGGACATCGCCAGAACTACACAGAGATCCGCATCGACGCTATCTCAGCATAATTTCAGGGCTTAATTTAGGCATTATACGGTTTCAAGGAGCATAAAGCATGGCACATAAAAAAGGTGGTGGTAGTACCAGTAACGGACGCGACTCGCAGTCAAAGCGACTCGGAGTCAAGCGTTATGGTGGTGAATTAATCAATGCGGGCAGCATTATCGTGCGCCAGCGCGGCACAGAATTCCACCCCGGCGATAATGTAGGCATGGGCAAGGATCACACGTTGTTCGCCAAAGTAAACGGCAAGGTCGTATTCGCCATCAAGGGCGCACACAAGCGTAGAACAGTATCCATCGTAGCTGCTTAAATACAGCTCCATCGGAACGAACTAGCCCTATCGCAAGGTAGGGCTTTTTTATTTGCTAAAGACTCAAAGATCGACATGAAGTTTATTGATGAATCCAAAATCGAAGTTTTCGCGGGTAAAGGCGGCAATGGTATCGCCAGTTTCCGTCGCGAAAAATTTATCGAGAAAGGTGGCCCTGACGGCGGCGATGGCGGTCGGGGTGGTAGCGTATTTGCCATTGCAGATCGCAACATCAATACACTGATAGATTATCGCTTCACTAAGGTACACAGAGCAAAAAACGGTCAGCCCGGCCGTGGCTCTGACTGTTATGGAAAAGGTGCGGATGACATCGTGTTACGGATGCCGGTCGGAACCGTTATCAGCGACGTCAGTAGCGGTGAAATAGTGGCAGATCTGGCCCATGATGGTGAAAAGGCGTTACTCGCTCAAGGCGGCGTCGGTGGATTGGGCAACATACACTTCAAATCCAGTACCAATCGCGCGCCCCGGCAATGTACGCCGGGCACGCCCGGTGAAGAGCGGGAATTACAGCTTGAGCTCAAAGTGCTCGCCGATGTCGGCCTTTTGGGTATGCCCAATGCAGGCAAGTCCACCTTCATACGCTCGGTTTCGGCGGCTAAGCCCAAAGTGGCTGACTACCCTTTCACGACGCTGCATCCCAATCTTGGCGTAGTACGGGTGTCGAATGAAAAGAGCTTTGTCATCGCCGACATCCCCGGTCTGATAGAAGGTGCAGCAGAAGGTGCGGGTCTAGGCCACCAATTTTTGCGCCACTTGGCCAGAACACGTATTTTGCTGCATCTTGTAGATGTCGCCCCTTTGTATGAAGGGATTGATCCGATCGCCGAGGCGCGTGCCATACTCAACGAATTAAAGAAATATGACCAGAATTTGTATCAAAAACCACGCTGGTTGTTATTAAATAAGGTAGATTTGCTACAAAATAAAGAAGAAAAAATAGACGAATTTTTGGCAGAATTTGCCGATTTTGATCGTTTTTTTGTAATTTCTGCCATCAATGGCGGTGGCTGCAAGGAATTGACATATGCTCTTATGGAACAGTTACTTGAGATCGATGAACAAGAACAGCAAACTGCGACCGAAAGTGCTCAGGAAACAGGTACAAGCAGCATGTAAATAACATATGACAAGCATACTGAAAAATTGCAAACGAATCGTTGTTAAAGTCGGCAGCAGCCTAGTCACCAACCAAGGTGCCGGGCTAGACCTCGCTGCCCTTACAAATTGGGCTAGGCAAATTGCAAAACTTAATGAAAGCGGCCATCAAATCATACTGGTCTCTTCCGGCGCGATAGCCGAAGGCATGCAGCGCATTGGCTGGAATACGCGCCCGACCCTGATACACGACCTTCAAGCCGCCGCCGCTGTCGGGCAGATGGGTGTGATACAAGCTTATGAAAGCTGTTTTCGCAAACATGGAACCCATGCAGCACAAGTGTTGTTGACACATGCCGACCTGACCAATCGAGAGCGCTACCTGAATGCGCGTAGCACTATAACAACACTACTGTCGTTAGGCGTCATTCCTGTCATCAACGAAAACGACACCGTAGTAACTGACGAAATCAAGTTCGGTGACAATGATACTTTGGCAGCTTTGGTTGCAAATTTAGTTGAAGCTGAAGCGTTAGTCATACTGACTGATCAGAACGGGCTCTATACAGCTGATCCGCGCAAGGATATTAGTGCCACTATCATTAAGGAAGCGACTGCTGGTGATACCACACTGGAAGGTATGGCAGGTGGCGCAGGAAGTGAAATCGGTCGCGGTGGAATGGCGACAAAAGTATTTGCTGCCAAACGTGCAGCACGCAGTGGTGCGCATACTGTTATTGCATCAGGGCATGAGCAGGATGTCTTGTTACGATTAGCTCAGGGTGAGTTCATTGGCACTTTGCTCACTGCACCAACACCTACTCTCGCAGCACGTAAGCAATGGTTGGCAGACCATCTTCAGGTCGCAGGAACGCTGCAATTAGATGCGGGTGCAATCAAAGCGTTGTGTTCTGATGGTAAGAGCTTGCTTCCAATAGGCGTAAAGAAGGTGATTGGAGAGTTTGAACGGGGTGTCGTGCTTGCCTGCATTGATGAAGACGGCGTCGAAATTGCTCGAGGCCTGACGAACTACAGCTCATCGGAAGCACAACTTATTGCGCAGCAAGCCAGTCAGAAAATACCCGATTTACTTGGCTATGGTGGTGATGCAGAGATCATACACAGAGACAATCTGGTACTGCTTTAATTTTCCCCTACGAATACCCAATCAAAGCCCTCACAAAGAGGGCTTAATTGTATGTAGAGAGTCTGACGCCCTGCCCTGAGCTCATACAAGCCTGAACCGCATTGCGCCTATGGCTTGTTGTGGTTACGGCCGTCCCGTTGGG
>CAZURE010000015.1:0-37356 GCA_964623195.1 uncultured Gallionella sp.
GCAAATCACCCGGTACAAAACCAATGACACCCGCCGACCCGGCCAAGGTGGTCACCACACCCGCAGGGGTGATCTTGCGGATGGTGGAGTTGAATGTGTCCGCCACATAGACATTGCCGCTACTGTCGGTGGCGACACCGTAAGGGTTATTAAAACTCGCCGCCGCGCCCGTGCCATCAGCACTCCCGCTGACACCCGCCGACCCGGCCACGGTGGTCACGAGACCCGCAGGGGTGATCTTGCGGATGGTGTGGTTGCTTGTGTCCGCCACATAGACATTGCCGCTACTGTCGGTGGCGACACCGCGAGGGAAATTAAAGCTCGCCGCCGCGCCCGTGCCATCGGCACTCCCGAATACACCCGCCGACCCGGCTAGGGTGGTCACGACACCCGCAGGGGTGATCTTGCGGATGGTGTGGTTGCTTGTGTCCGCCACATAGACATTGCCGCTACTGTCGGTGGCGACACCGTAAGGGTTATTAAAACTCGCCGCCGCGCCCGTGCCATCGGCACTCCCGCTGACACCCGCCGACCCGGCCACGGTGGTCACGACACCCGCAGGGGTGATCTTGCGGATGGTGTGGTTGCTTAAGTCCGCCACATAGACATTGCCGCTACTGTCGGTGGCGACACCGATAGGGAAATTAAAGCGCGCCGCCGCGCCCGTGCCATCGGTACTCCCGCTGAAACCCGCTGACCCGGCCAAGGTGGTCACGACACCCGCAGGGGTGATCTTGCGGATGGTGTGGTTGCTTAAGTCCGCCACATAGACATTGCCGCTACTGTCGGTGGCGACACCGAAAGGGCGATTAAAGCTCGCCGCCGCGCCCGTGCCATCAGCACTCCCTATGACACCCGCCGACCCGGCCAAGGTGGTCACCGCACCCGCAGGGGTGATCTTACGGATGGTGTGGTTGTTTGTGTCCGCCACATAGACATTGCCGCTACTGTCGGTGGCGACACCGTAAGGGCGATTAAAACTCGCCGCCGCGCCCGTGCCATCGGCACTCCCCCTGACACCCGCCGACCCGGCCACGGTGGTCACGACACCCGCAGGGGTGATCTTGCGGATGGTGTGGTTGCTTAAGTCCGCCACATAGACATTGCCGCTACTGTCGGTGGCGACACCGCGAGGGAAATTAAAGCTCGCCGCCGCGCCCGTGCCATCGGCACTCCCGAATACACCCGCCGACCCGGCTAGGGTGGTCACGACACCCGCAGGGGTGATCTTGCGGATGGTGTGGTTGCTTAAGTCCGCCACATAGACATTGCCGCTACTGTCGGTGGCGACACCGCGAGGGAAATTAAAGCGCGCCGCCGCGCCCGTGCCATCGGCACTCCCGCCGACACCCGCCGACCCGGCCAAGGTGGTCACCACACCCGCAGGGGTGATCTTGCGGATGGTGGAGTTGAATGTGTCCGCCACATAGACATTGCCGCTACTGTCGGTGGCGACACCGCGAGGGAAATTAAAGCTCGCCGCCGCGCCCGTGCCATCGGCACTCCCGAATACACCCGCCGACCCGGCCAAGGTGGTCACGACACCCGCAGGGGTGATCTTGCGGATGGTGTGGTTGAATGTGTCCGCCACATAGACATTGCCGCTACTGTCGGTGGCGACACTGCTAGGGGTATTAAAGCTCGCCGCCGCGCCCGTGCCATCGGCACTCCCCCTGACACCCGCCGACCCGGCCACGGTGGTCACGACACCCGCAGGGGTGATCTTGCGGATGGTGTGGTTGTTTGTGTCCGCCACATAGACATTGCCGCTACTGTCGGTGGCGACACTGTAAGGGCTAGTAAAACTCGCCGCCGCGCCCGTGCCATCGGTATTTCCGCTGCCGCCAGCAGAACCCGCCAGTAACGATAGTTGCGCAACTGGGCTGGTCGTGCCACTACTTCCGCTGTCACTTCCGCCACCACATGACGCAAGCAGCAAGCTTGCTAAAATGGCGCTGATACAAATAAATAAGTATTGGCTGTATCGTTGGATGAGTGTCATGCGGTTCTCCCTGTATATTTATTTTTGCGGGGCTGATGAATCAGCATTATCACAACTTTTGTTATTCACCGGAATGTGTTATTCCCCGGAGTAAGGATATTATTTGACGACTATTTGTTTACGGCGATCAAAAAATCAATGGGATCAGTGAAAGTTAATTCGCTAGGCCAAACAATACGACCACACTTTGCAGCAATACCTTCACTCGGTCTCCCTTTGTTTTGATCTGAATCGAAACCCTTCTAGTTAGAACACACTCTATAGTCGCAACCTACACTGATATTTACCGATTGTATATAAGGAAAATCCTTATTACGCATTGAATAATATGTGCTTTTGACATTCCACCGACAGCGGGAATCTGGCTTTTTGATTTAACCGGGTTCCCGCTTTCGCGGCAGTGATAGTTTTAATTCATTGCCAGAACAGGGCGCGCAATGGCGGTATATTGAATACTGGCGCGATGATGGAGTTCGGGCCATATCTTTTCAGGTGCGAGGTTGAATATCACTTCCTCATCTATCGGCTGGATATGCCAGTCGCCTCTTTTGACTTCATTCTCGAGTTGCTCTGGCGACCATGCGGAATATCCGTTGACGACTCTCAAGCCCTGATGGGTGAGTTCGCCGCTTAGCAGCTTGCTAAGCATGGGGATATTGTTGGAGAAATAGAGCTGATCAGAAACTCTAAGTGCACCTTTCACATATTCTTCACTCCTAAATATGTAAGAGATTTGCTTGGGATTAACCGGGCCGCCTGCGTAGAGCTTGCGGGTTTCAGATTCTGGAAGCTGGGGGTGAATCGTGTCGAGTGTCATTTTTTGAGGCAGGTTGATAATGACACCGATCGGTATTTTGTGGCGTAGGCGAGTTACCAGAATCACGGTTTCACTAAATCGCTGGTCTTTCAGGCTGCGGCTGGCAACCAGCATAAAAGAGGCGGTGGAGTCTGGCGGGAGCTGTGCTCCATCGGTAGCGGCATTCGCGGGCAGTGCTATTGACCAAGTGCCAATAAATATAGTGCCGAGAAGAAATAACACATATCCGATTTTTTGCATTGCATGATTGTAATATATAAGGTGCTTTTCGAGAACCCGACTATTTTAGTCACCAAACTGCTTTGCGTCGTTGAGCCGGCAATCTGAAAGTAGCAATTGATAAGTGGGTGATTGGGAAGTGTTTGGATTTCCTAGTATAATGCGCGCCGCTAAATTGATTTCAGCCGGTTGCTTGTTCACCTTTCCGGTTCTACTTACTTCCATTTGCGCAGTATTTCAGTGCTGATCCAGTCTTTTATCCGGCTCGGCTGGTTCGGCTATGTTGATTTGATAATATTTTAGAAAAAAGCTAATTTTACTGAACGAATATGAACAAATTTCCAGTAAAAATACAGGAGAATTAAGTTGTCTGTGTCCAATCCACCCAGAATTACCCCGCAAGAAATCCGAACCAATCTGCTTAGTGGCCTGACCGTTGCGTTGGCGATGGTGCCTGAGGCGATCGCGTTTGCCTTGGTCGCACATGTATCACCGCTCACCGGATTATATGCAGCTTTTATCGTGGCCTTGGTGACTTCTGCTTTGGGTGGCCGTCCCGGCATGATCTCAGGGGCAACAGGGGCATTGGCGGTGGTGATGGTGGCACTGGTGGTCACACATGGCGTTGAATATCTGTTTGCGACTGTGGTGTTGATGGGATTGCTGCAAATTTTGTTTGCGGCTGCAAAGCTGGGTAAGTTCATTCGTATGGTGCCGCATCCGGTGATGTTGGGCTTTGTGAATGGTCTGGCGATTGTGATTTTTTTGGCGCAGTTCAATCACTTCAAAGTGACGGGCGCGGACGGCACGCAGGAATGGATGCAGGGTATGGCGCTGTATACCATGCTGGGCTTGATCGCACTGACCATGCTGGTCATTTATCTGATGCCGAAATTGACTAAAGCGGTACCTGCTACTCTGGTTGGTATTGGTGTGGTTTCCGGTTTGGTATTGATGTTCGGCATCGACACCAAGACGGTGGGCGACCTTGGTTCTATCGCCGGTGGACTGCCGGATTTCCATCTCCCGGATGTGCCGTTCAATATGGAGACGCTTCAGATCATACTTCCATACTCACTGATCTTGGCGGGTATCGGATTGATCGAATCACTGCTGACGTTGAACCTGATAGATGAGATGACTGATACACGCGGTAAGCCTAATCGTGAATCTTTGGCTCAGGGTGTGGCGAATATCATCGCTGGTTTTTTCGGCAGCATGGGCGGCTGTGCCATGATCGGTCAGAGCATGATCAATGTTAATAACGGTGCGTTGAAACGCTTGTCCGGTATTTCTACCGCACTGTTTTTACTGTTCTTTATTATGTTTGCATCGCAATGGATCGAGATGATCCCACTTGCCGCACTGATCGGTGTGATGTTTGTCGTGGCGGAAAAAACCTTTGAATGGGGTAGCTTTAATCTATTCGGCAAAGTCCCTAAACACGACATATTCGTCGGGCTGATGGTCGCCGTCGTCACGGTGTTGAGCGATCTGGCGGTGGCTGTTGTGCTCGGGGTGATCGTTTCCGCTTTGGTGTTCGCCTGGGAGCACGCCAAGCGCATCGAAGTCAAACACTATGTGAATGAGCAAGGCTGGAAGGTTTACGAATTACACGGCACCTTGTTCTTTGCTTCGGTGGCTGAATTTCAGTCGCTATTCACGCCCAAGGATGATACTGAAGATGTGGTGGTTGAGTTCCGTCATGCCACCGTCAAGGATCACTCGGCTGTCGTTGCGATTGATAATTTGTCTGAGCGATACCGCGTGTTCAGCAAGAAGTTGCACTTACGCCATTTGAGTCCGGATTGTCTTGAGCTTCTGGAGAAAGCCGGAGACATGGTGGAAATCAACGTGATGGAAGACCCGCACTACCATCTGGCAGACGACAAGCTGGGTTGATTGCCCTGCGCCTGTTTGCTGAAATAGCGCACGCCCTGAAACTGATGCAGTTCAGGCGTGCTGAGTCTGTAAATCGCTAGCGTTTTATACTCCTGCCGGTGTTGCTGGTGTCGCTGTTCGTTTAAAAACAGTCGCGCCTTGGATAAATTCACCATTGTCAGATAATTCATAACTCATACCCGCGCGTGTTGCATTGTCACCGGCAAAAAAGCCTTTGACTGCAGTGCTACAACCAGCACTAATACATGCGCCAGCAGTAGGAGAGCTGGTGAATAAACCTAAACCGGAAAAGCCGGGGCCAGCGATAGTTGCAACCCCATTTACATTATAGGTTGTGCTGGCATTGGCTAGCTGCAAGTTGACGATGGCTGTAGATGTTACAAAGTCTGCTGTCAGCTTAGCGTCATTGACTCGCCACCCGTTAGAATTCAAAGCTGAAGGATTGGTATACCCCATTAGGCTATAGCTTGCCTGACCCTTAGGAAGCTTCAGCAGTGGCGTTGCCTGACCGATAACGTAATGGAATATGCCCGGTGCCAAGGCACCGGCGGGTGCTGTGCCGTTCGGGTTGGTATTGCCAACCCAACGTCCCCAACCGATGATGCCATCTGTTGCAGCAAAGGTAGAAACAGCATCACCCCGCGCCCCACCAAGATTGCCTTGACCGTCAGTATAGACGTTCAACCGGCTCAATTGGTCAAATTGCGCTGCGACACTGGGTAGCAGGTTGGTTTCACTAAAGGGAGCGACATTATTTCTAATGTAGGAGTATGCCAGCGTATAGCCTTTGCCAGACTCTAAGCGCGGTAGCTCAGCTTTGAGCGCTGTAATACGGCTGATAAATGGCCGGATCCTGGCAGGTGGCGTGCGTGGTCGTTGCGATGTTTTGGCCGGAGCCGTATTCATATTGGCGACAAAGGCTGCGTTGCCAGTGGATACGGTATACAGCCCTGTGTTGTTAGTGAGTGAGATCGCGCCTTCACCAACGCTGACAAACAGACCATCATCGCGAATCTCTGCGGTGTATCCGGTTCCCCGGATGCCGATTGTTGCCGTCGCGGTAACAACCTTGTAATTATCGCGTTTGATCTTGCCTATCGCGCCGGTAATTGCCCGTAGGCCACCCCTCAATAGACTGAAAAACCCTTTTGGTTCGCTTTTAGCATTTTTTTGATAATTGAATTCATCGACTCGAAATTCAGTATTGGGTTGGAGCGAGATAAAGCCACCATCTGCAAATCTTACCTGCGCACGTGAGCGTGCCGAGGTCAAAATCGCATCACCGGAGTTGATAACTGCACCTCTGCGTAAGGTGCGGCTACTACCATCAGCTGCAATTGCTTGCACTTTACCAATAATGAAGTCAGCACGCCCTGCAACACTGCAGTTTCCTATAGCCGGGTAAGCAGCAGAAAAGGCGACCATCACTATTATGTAACGGACTAGTTTGCTGTGTAATTTCTGAGGTTTCATAACTTTATCCTCTTATTGCTTGGTGGTTGTTACAGTGAACGTGGGCTAGTTGAAATCGCGACGCACAGAGATGCTGAATTGGGTGCGATCATATTCGTTGATGATGATGTTTGAGCTGCTATTGGTATAAGCAAGCAGGGTACCGACTGTCCATTGCTTAGCAGGCATATAGTTAATGCCTATTTTTACGTCGGCTTGTGTGTCATTACGCTTGATAAAAAATAAATTGTCTTCACTGTCGTGGTTGCGACTTTCCACGCTAGCAGAGCTAATTGCAGTGAACTGCTCATTGATTTTCATTTCCCCGCCAGCACGGACACCATAAAGCGTGTAGCCAAGATGAGGCATGCTGCTATCGATTTCTTGTTCTGCACCTGCATAAATACCCGCATAGACTGGAATTGTTCCTTTGCTGCCTATACTGGTCGCGTAGGCGCCGCCAAGAACATAGCGGTTAGCATCCAGCGTTTCCTGATCAGGGTAGGTGAGCCGACTGTATTGAAGGTAGCTGGTAATCCTGCTACCGCTTTCTAGGCTGCGTTGCCATTGCAACGTCGTGCCTGCAGACTTACGAAACTGGGCATAGTCAAGTGTGATGGTTTCTAACTGTAAAACCGCTAAATAACTGTCATCATCTTTGTTTAAATTAATTCCGAATCGAACGCCAGCACTGCCGGTATTGAACGCTATCTGTTCTGAGTGATAGCGTTGTTTAATGTTGGCGCTACCTAACATTGTCCATTCAGGTGAGAGCGCATGACGCACGTTTAAACCTGCTGCGAGACTGCCAAAACTATCACGTTTCGCAATTCCGCTGCTATCCAGTGTTATTACCGCGCCGCCAAAGGCTGGTATACCGACCTCCTCGTCACTGGTGGCAGCGTTTACGTTGCTATCATTGCCGACCATGGCTTCGATATATGCACTATAGGCAGTTTTTTTGCCTGATTTGTTTGATTCGATGATGGCGAGGAATTTTTCAATAGTGGCTTTTACTGCTTCAGGCGGGTTCTGATTTCTAACGGTCTCAAATTCCTGTTCTGAGGCGGCTACTTCTCCTGCTGCCAAGTAGGCACGGGCAATCTCAGCACGTGCTTGCAGATGATTAGGGCTAACAGCCAGTACGCGTTCTAACGCAAATATTGCCTCGTTGGGCTTGCCGGTGTCTAGGGCAGCGATCCCTAGCAGATAGTCGAAATCTGTATCGCCAGCTAATGTTGATTGATAGGGAACCAGCATAGCGTAAGCTTCGTCATACTTTCCATCAGTGATGAGCTTGGTTGCAGTTGAGACGAGTTGATTTCGTTCCGCCGCATTGGGTTGTGCGGTAGTAACAACGGTGCTTGGGGTGGCAGACTGTGTTGCTGCTTGAGCTGATGCCAGCATGAACATACTGCATATCACAGCCAGCAGGTATCGCAAAGGATGAGCCTTCATTACTTTTCCCTGATTATTGCTTGATGTTGTCAGCATATACTCGACCAATCATATGGTCAATTTTGAATACGCTGATTTAAATTTACCCCTTGCGGATTCAAATATGACCCCTGTAGCACCTTTGTTTATGAAGGCGGTAGGTCAATATTGCAGATTAAAGGGCTCTGACTCCTTAGATCACCTTAAATCAAAAAGCCAGATTCCCGCTACAGCCTGCCCTCGAATGGATGCATCGGGAGCAGGAATGACAACAGCACGCATTATTCAATGCTTAATAAGGATTTTCCTTATATCTAATCAGTAAATATCAGTGTAGGTTACGGATGAAGAAATCAACCGAATTCGAAGCGTGTTAGGGAAAGCCGAATGAAAATATTGATAAGCAGCATAGTCGTGTTGCTTTGCCTATCGGGACTGTTTAGCAGTGCGATGGCGGAGGATTCACGGATTATTGGAAAATCAATCGAGTCTGACCCCATTGATTACCATTGATTCATGATCCCATTGATTCATTAGGAGACATCACTATGCTGTTCATGGACATGCCCAACGTACCGCCACAATACATTCCGGTGATTGTTGCGCAAGCCTCACAGATAACAAAGCAGAATGCTAAGCGTACCATCGGTGTCTGTCATCCGATTGAAAATAAACTTGAGTCGAAATCATCGGCAGTTAATAGTTTATCTCCGATAGGTGCAACTTATGGTTACTTCTTAAACATGGAAGGAGAAAAATTTGATTGGTCCGTTGTAGAGGCTGGACAATTGTCGCTAGTTGAAGCACCAGCACATGGTACTTTGTCATCTTATAGCGCGACCGGTAGCTTTAGTTATATTTCAAATGATTATGAGTATGCAGGCACTGATCGTGCTGTTTTCTTGGTTGAGATGGGCGACTACAAAATCAAGATAATCTACGACTTTGTACTGATGCAGAGTGTACCGGGCAGCGGCGCCCAAGGTGATGCTACAGATAACAAACGTATTTGCCCGAATGGAAGGATGTGGAAAATCTCCTCCACCCTAGACACCAACGGCAACAGCACCCTCAATTCCGTTGAATACCAGCCCTCTACTGTCACCACCAGTGCCTCAGTGACCGATATCGCCACATTGGTTACAACCCTTGAGGCCAACCTATTAAGCGACTTCCCGCTTGATACATCGTCTGTCACCGTCACCTTCGCCGACCTCCCCGGTGCTGCAGTCGGTCAAACCGTAGGCAACACTGGTGGAATTTCTGATGAAACTACTAGCCATCTGACTAACCCAGCAAAAGACGCTGAGTAAGTCATTGGTTATAGCCATTCGACTAAGTCCGCAAGCGGACAAGTCGCTGGTTATTCCCCTGCAAGGGGGAGGGGATGGTGGGCCGTTGCCACTACCCGTATCACTGGGCGGCTTAGCCTTTGCCGGACTGATGCGTAACCGTTATGGCGCGATGAATACTGATCTCGTCTCCGCCATTGCGCCATCCCCTGCGCCGCGTCCACAATATGCCGTGGCAGCCAATGCCACCTTTACCGCCCTTGATACCCCAACGGGTTGGCTCACACAGGGCGATGTGGTTATTGATACTGTTATCGACCCTTCGATAGGCTCAGGACAGGGCTATTCAAACTTGGCAACGGTGAGCTTGGCCATCACAGCGGTGAACGATGCGCCAGTGGCTGCGGATGCGGCACTGACCACGGCAGAAGATGCTGCGCTGGTGGATGATGCGCGGTGGATGACTTCCTCACAAGTCGTGGTAATCACAAGCATAATGCGAGGAAAAAAATCAAGCAATTGATTTGATGCAGTGCCCTTAATTTGCTACAATGGGAACGAATTTTAAAGCGGGGTGAACGCACAGTTCTTCCCGCTTCTTTATGTCTATTTGGGGAGTCTCCGGTGTCGCAAACAAGTCCTGCCATTCTAGTGTTAGCCGATGGGACGGTGTTTCGCGGAACTGCGATTGGAGCGGCAGGCAGCAGCGTCGGTGAAGTGGTTTTCAACACCTCGATGACCGGCTACCAAGAAATCCTGACTGACCCTTCTTATTGCAAGCAAATCGTCACACTGACCTTTCCGCATATCGGCAATGTCGGATGCAATGATGAAGATGTGGAGTCCAGCCAAGTGTTTGCCAGCGGCCTGATCATTCGTGATCTTGCCATGACCGTCAGTAATTTCCGCGCTAACCAGTCACTGCCTGAATATCTCAAGGCTAATAATGTTGTCGGCATCGCCGGAATCGATACGCGTAAGTTGACGCGTATTTTGCGTTCCAAGGGTGCACAGAACGGTTGTATCGCCACAGGTGATGATGTGGAGGCAGCACTGGCTGCCGCACAGGGCTTTGCCGGATTGTCAGGCATGGATCTGGCGCAGGAGGTGACTTGCAATAAGCCTTATCAATGGACACAGCGCGAGTGGACGTTGGGTAGCGGTTACAGCGAGGCGACTGAATCAAAATATCATGTGGTTGCATACGACTTTGGTGTGAAGCGTAATATTTTGCGCATGCTTGCGGAGCGCGGATGCGAGATTACAGTTGTGCCGGCGAAGACGCCTGCAGCAGATGTGCTGGCGATGAAGCCGGACGGAGTGTTTCTGTCCAATGGCCCTGGCGACCCTGAGCCTTGTGAATATGCGATTGCCGCGACGCAGAAACTACTTGAAAAGGGTATCCCGTTATTTGGTATTTGCCTCGGGCATCAGATTCTCGGTTTGGCAAGCGGTGCGAAGTCGATGAAGATGAAGTTCGGACATCGCGGTGCTAATCATCCCGTGCAGGACACGCAGACCCAGCATGTGATGATTACCAGCCAGAATCACGGGTTTGCATTGGATGCGGCAACACTGCCGAAAAATGCGCGTGTCACGCACACTTCTTTATTCGACGGCACGCTTCAGGGTTTTGAGCTGACTGATAAACCTGCGTTTTGTTTCCAGGGGCATCCGGAGGCGAGTCCGGGCCCGCATGATGTGGACGAATTGTTTGATCGCTTCGTTGCGATGATGGGTAAGTAAATGGCTAAGCGTACAGATATCAAATCCATCCTCATTATCGGTGCTGGCCCTATTGTTATCGGGCAGGCCTGTGAGTTCGACTATTCCGGCGCGCAGGCGTGTAAGGCGTTGCGCGAAGAAGGTTACCGCGTCATTCTGGTGAACTCCAACCCTGCCACCATCATGACCGACCCTGAGATGGCGGATGCCACTTATATCGAGCCGATTTCATGGCAGATCGTGGAGAAGATCATCGCCAAGGAAAAGCCGGATGTCATTCTGCCGACCATGGGCGGGCAGACTGCACTGAACTGTGCACTCGATCTAGCCAAGCATGGCGTGTTGGAAAAGTATAACGTCGAGATGATCGGTGCTTCCCGTGACGCTATCGACATGGCGGAAGATCGCGAGAAATTCAAGCAGGCGATGTCACGTATCGGTTTGTCATCGGCACGTTCCGCTATTGCGCATAGTATGGAGGAAGCATTGCAGGTGCAGGAAGTGATGGGCTTTCCGACCATCATCCGCCCTTCTTTTACCATGGGTGGCAGTGGCGGTGGTATCGCCTACAACCGTGAAGAGTTCATGGAAATCTGTGAACGTGGGCTGGAAGCTTCACCGACCAAAGAATTATTGATCGAAGAATCATTGCTCGGTTGGAAAGAATATGAGATGGAGGTCGTGCGTGACCGCAACGACAACTGCATTATCATCTGCTCCATTGAGAACCTCGACCCGATGGGTGTGCATACCGGTGATTCGATCACGGTTGCTCCTGCCCTGACTTTGACAGACAAGGAATATCAGATCATGCGTGACGCCTCATTGGCGGTGTTGCGCGAAATTGGTGTGGAGACTGGCGGTTCTAACGTGCAGTTCTCCATCAATCCTGATGATGGTCGCATGGTCGTGATCGAGATGAATCCGCGGGTATCGCGCTCTTCGGCACTGGCATCTAAGGCGACCGGTTTCCCGATTGCTAAGGTTGCAGCCAAGTTGGCTGTGGGTTACACGCTGGATGAGTTGAAAAACGATATCACCGGCGGTGCAACCCCCGCTTCTTTCGAGCCGACCATTGATTATGTTGTCACTAAAATCCCCCGTTTCGCATTTGAAAAATTCCCGCAAGCCAATGACCGCCTGACCACACAAATGAAGTCGGTCGGTGAGGTGATGGCGATTGGTCGTAACTTCCAGGAATCTTTCCAGAAGGCATTGCGCGGTCTGGAAGTCGGTGTGAACGGACTGGATACAAAATATTCAGATCGTGAGGCTATTGTCTCTGAGCTTGGCAATCCCGGCCCGGATCGCATTTGGGCAGTGAGCGATGCTTTCCGTCTCGGCATGAGTGTCGACGAGGTGTTCGATATCAGCAAGATTGATCGTTGGTTTTTGGTTCAGATCGAAGACCTTATTCGACGGGAGCAATCACTGCTAGGACGTACTCTGGAAAGCATTGATGCTGATGAATTGCGCACGCTGAAGCGCAGCGGATTTGCCGATGAAAGAATTGCATCGTTGTTGGGGATATTCGCCTCTTCGGTGCGGGCTTATCGGCATGCATTGGAGATTCGCCCTGTTTTTAAACGAGTCGATACTTGTGCGGCTGAATTTGCCACCAACACTGCCTACATGTATTCCACCTATGATGAAGAGTGTGAATCACAGCCTAGCGATAAGAAAAAAATCATGGTGCTGGGTGGCGGGCCGAATCGTATTGGTCAGGGTATCGAATTTGATTATTGCTGTGTACATGCCGCGTTGGCGATGCGCGAGGACGGTTACGAGACCATCATGGTCAACTGCAATCCGGAAACGGTTTCTACTGACTATGACACCTCAGACCGCCTGTATTTTGAGCCGCTGACACTCGAAGATGTATTGGAGGTGGTGGCGGTTGAAAAGCCTATCGGCGTAATCGTGCAGTATGGCGGGCAGACGCCGTTGAAATTAGCGAATGGTCTGGAAAAGAATGGCGTACCTATTATCGGCACTACGCCGGATATGATCGACTGTGCTGAAGACCGCGCCCGTTTTCAGGCGATGCTGGGCAAGCTGGATTTGAAGCAGCCACCTAACCGCACTGCAAGCACTGTGTCTGATGGCATTGCAGGTGCTGATGAGATCGGCTACCCCTTGGTGATGCGTCCTTCCAATGTGCTGGGCGGTCGTGCCATGGAAATCATCCAGGCGCAGCCTGATCTGGAACGCTATATGCGCGATGCAGAGGAGATGTCCAAGACCTATCCCGAGCGATTGCCTATCTTGCTGGATCGTTTTTTGAACGATGCTATCGAAGTGGATGTGGATGCAGTGTCGGATGGCAATGATGTCATCATTGGCGGCATCATGGAGCACATCGAGCAAGCGGGTGTTCACTCTGGTGATTCTGCCTGTTCGTTGCCACCATACTCGCTTTCCGAAAAGTTGCAGAATGAACTGCGTCGCCAAACAGTGGCGATGGCAAAAGAACTGAATGTGATTGGTCTGATGAACGTGCAGTACGCGATTCAGGGTGAGACCGTCTATGTGCTGGAAGTTAATCCGCGTGCCTCACGAACAGTGCCGTATGTGTCTAAAGCCACAGGTGTGTCGTTGGCAAAAGTGGCAGCACGCTGCATGGCCGGACAAACGCTGGCACAGCAGGGCATCACAAAAGAAGTTGTGCCACCCTATTACTCGGTAAAAGAAGCGGTGTTCCCGTTCATGAAATTCCCGGGTGTGGATACTATCCTCGGCCCGGAGATGAAATCTACTGGCGAGGTGATGGGCGTAGGCGACACATTTGCCGAAGCCTTCGTCAAGTCACAGCTTGCTGCCAGTGTTAAATTGCCTGGTAGTGGCAAGGTGTTCATCAGTGTGCGTGATGAAGATAAAGCAGAAGCGATAGAAATCGCCGGTTCACTGGCTAAGCTTGGATTTGCCATAGTCGCCACCCGTGGAACGGCTACGGCTATCAGTGAGTCAGGTACCGAGGTGAAGGTCGTCAACAAAGTTGCTGAAGGGCGCCCGCATATTGTGGATATGATCAAGAATAATGAAATCAATCTGATCATAAACACTGTGGACAGTAAGCCAGTCGTGATGCGTGATTCATACTCTATCCGCCACGCAGCATTGCAGGCTAGAGTAACGTATTACACGACAATCGCAGGTGCACGGGCAGCATGCAAGGGAATGCAGCACCTCGCCGAATTACAAATATATGATGTGCAGACGTTGCATCGACGTCTGATGAAAAGTCAGAACAGTTAAGGAAAAATTCATGAGCAAAATTCCATTAACAGCAGTAGGTGCTGAGTTGTTGCGTCAGGAGCTGCATGAACTCAAAACAGTTGAACGTCCATCAGTTATTGATGCGATCTCCGAAGCGCGTGCGCAAGGTGATTTGTCCGAGAATGCCGAGTATGAAGCTGCAAAAGAGAAGCAGTCATTTGTCGAAGGGCGCATCGTCGAGTTGGAGTTCAAATTAGGGAGTGCGCAGATCATCGACCCTAAAAGCCTCAATGCGGATGGACGTTGTGTATTTGGCTCAACGGTCGTTTTAGAAGACGTGGACAACGGTGATGTGGTGACCTATCAGATCGTGGGTGAAGACGAAGCCGATATCAGGGAAAGAAAGATTTCCATCAGCTCACCCATCGCTCGTGCATTGATTGGTAAGTTCAGCGGCGATATAGCTGAAGTTCAGGCGCCGGGGGGTATACGTGAGTATGAGGTGGTTGAGGTTCAATACATCTAAAAATCCAAAATAGCGTTGCAATTCATCGTTGCGCTTATAAAATCTTGCTCGCATATAACACATATGCATCGCTACGAATTTTTCGCGCGCCTAGTCTGGATTTGCTATGTTGAATTTTACGGAAGCTATATGGGTTAAGTTCGGCTGCCCAACTGTTTTTTAGTCAGTGGTTTCTTGCCCTTATGGCGTGGCATTTTCTTGATCTCAACTAACTTCTTTTCTGGACTTGGTTTGTAGACCACCAGAATTTTACCGATGTGTTGTATTGAGGCAGCATCCAGCTTTTCGCAGATTTCAGTCATCATTGCATCACGTTGCGGACGTTCTGCCATCACACGAATCTTGATGAGTTCGTGGTTTTCCAGAGCCAGGGCTATTTCCTTGAGTACGGAATCTGTTAGTCCTGCATTGCCTATCATCACCGTTGGTTTTAACGGGTGAGCACGACCTTTCAGGGCGAGACGTTCGGTTAGAGAGAGAGATAACATATTAGCCTTTTTGAGTAAGGCGCGGATTTTAAACGATGAAGGCTTCTAAAACCAGTAAACAATGGATGCAAGAGCATGTGAACGACCATTTTGTCCAATTGGCCAAAAAGGAAGGCTATCGATCGCGTGCTGCGTATAAGTTGCTCGAAATCGATGCCAAGGATCGCTTGTTTAGGCCGAACATGGCGGTTGTCGATCTTGGTGCAACACCTGGCGGATGGTCGCAGATCGCCGCAAACAAGGTTGGGCGAAGTGGTAAGGTGGTGGCACTGGATTTACTACCGCTCGACCCATTGCCGGGTGTGGATTTCATTCAGGGCGACTTTCGCGATGATGATGTACTGAAACAATTAGAAGACTTGCTACAAGATAAACAAGTGGGGCTTGTAATTTCAGATATGGCCCCCAATATAAGTGGTGTAGCTTCTGTTGATCAAGCTCGCATCATGCATTTAGCGGAACTCGCTATGGAGTTTGCCCTCGAACACTTAGAGCCGAAAGGCAGCTTTCTTGTTAAGGTTTTTCAGGGAGAAGGGTTTGAGGCATATCTCAAAATGATGAGGCACCATTTTGCTAAAGTGGTGTCGCGTAAGCCCAAAGCATCACGTGATAGAAGCAGCGAGTTGTATCTTTTGGCTAGCGGAAAGAAGTAATACATAGTCTAATGGCAGGTGTGGATAGCCGAATTTTAGGAGTGACCTTTGAATAACTTTAAGAGCATCGCAATCTGGATGGTCGTCGCTTTAGTGCTGATGACCGTATTTAACCAGTTTAATACTCACCAGCGGCAGGCTTCCCAAGTGACGCTTGATTACTCGCAATTCCTCGACGAGGTGAAGCAGGGACATATCACTAAGGTCGTGATTGAAGGGCGGACGCTAAAAGCAACTTCTACAGAAGGTCGTCGTATTACCAGTTATGCACCCAGTGATCTGTGGATGGTTTCAGATTTGTTGAAGCACGGCGTCAGTATCGAGGCGAAGCCGGAAGAAGAGCAGTCTTTGCTGATGAGCATCTTTGTTTCATGGTTCCCCATGATCTTATTGATTGGCGTGTGGATTTTCTTCATGCGTCAGATGCAGGGTGGCGGTAAGGGCGGTGCCTTTTCGTTCGGCAAGAGCAAAGCGCGGATGCTGGATGAGAATAAAGAGCGCTATACGTTCGCTGATGTTGCGGGCTGTGATGAAGCGAAGGAGGAAGTGTCAGAGTTGGTCGACTTCCTACGTGACCCTTCAAAATTCCAAAATCTTGGCGGGCGCATCCCACGCGGTGTGCTGATGGTGGGTAGTCCGGGTACCGGTAAAACGCTGTTAGCGAAATCCATTGCTGGCGAAGCCAGCGTCCCGTTCTTTTCTATATCAGGTTCTGATTTTGTCGAGATGTTCGTTGGTGTTGGTGCGGCACGGGTACGCGACATGTTCGAACAGGCAAAAAAGCATTCGCCTTGCATCATATTTATCGACGAGATCGACGCAGTCGGACGTCAGCGTGGCGCAGGTATGGGCGGCGGAAATGATGAACGTGAACAGACACTTAACGCATTATTGGTGGAAATGGATGGCTTTGAAGGTGCAAGTGGTGTGATCGTGATTGCTGCTACCAATCGCCCTGATGTGCTGGATCCTGCCTTATTGCGTCCAGGTCGATTTGATCGTCAGGTCGTGGTGCCTTTACCTGATATCCGTGGCCGTGAGCAGATTTTAGTAGTTCATATGCGCAAGGTGCCGGTGGCAGCTGACGTTAAAGCGGATATTTTGGCTCGCGGTACACCGGGGATGTCTGGTGCCGACATCTCAAATCTTGTGAACGAGGCAGCTTTGTTTGCGGCGCGTCGTGGCAAGCGTTTTGTCGAGATGGATGATTTTGAGTCTGCCAAAGACAAAATTATGATGGGCGCTGAACGTAAGTCCATGATTATGCCGGAGGAAGAGCGTCGCAACACCGCCTATCACGAGTCCGGTCATGCGTTGGTGGCCAGATTGATGCCGAAGACTGATCCGGTACATAAGGTAACTATCATCCCGCGTGGTCGTGCGCTGGGACTTACAATGCAGCTCCCTTCAGAAGATCGATATAGCATGGATAAAGAGCACATCTTGTCCACAATCGCTGTGTTGTTCGGTGGACGTATTGCGGAAGAAGTCTTTATGAACCAAATGACGACCGGTGCTTCAAATGATTTTGAGCGCGCTACCGATGTGGCAAGGAAGATGGTCACACAATGGGGCATGTCTGATGCAATGGGCCCTATGGTGTATGCAGAGAATGAAGGGGAAGTGTTCCTAGGTCGTTCAGTGACAACTCAGCAGAATATTTCTGAGGCGACCATGCAAAAAGTGGATTCCGAAATCCGAAGGATTATTGACGAGCAATATGCGTTGGCACGTCGCTTGATTGAAGAAAATCGCGATAAAGTTGAAGCGATGACCAAGGCACTGCTTGAATGGGAGACCATTGATGCTGAGCAGATTGATGACATTATGTCTGGCAATCCACCGAGACCTCCTAAACCTTCTCCAGCAGCTCAAACCCCTCAACCACCCGAGGATCCTGAGCCGAGCGCACCTGCGACTAATCAGCCAGCAGAAGACCATTAACGATATTCACGGGGGCTTGGCCCCCGTTTTTTTATATGCTGCAGTGTGGTGATACTCAATTTGATCTGACCAACCCTTTGGTCATGGCGGTGGTCAACGTTACACCTGATTCATTTTCTGATGGTGGAAAGCATGATTCGACTGAGCGTGCTATCGCGCACGCATATAAATTGATAGAAGATGGTGCTGACATAATTGATCTCGGTGGAGAGTCAACAAGGCCGGGAGCGCAGTCAGTCAGCCTTCAGGAGGAGTTGGATCGTGTGCTACCGGTTATTGAGGGTTTAAAGGGTGTTTCGACTCCAATTTCAATAGACACCAGCAAGCCTGAAGTGATGCAAGCAGCCATATCAGCGGGCGCTAGTATGGTTAACGATATCAATGCACTTCAGGATGCTGCAGCGATGCATGCAGTCGTTGCAACTAACGTTGCGGTTTGCATGATGCACAAGCAGGGAAGTCCTCAGACGATGCAACAGCAACCCGACTACCAGAATGTAGTCTCTGAAGTTGGTGAGTTTTTACATATGCGAATTAATGCAGCTGAAGCTGCGGGTATTCAACGTGAGCGTATTGTGATCGATCCGGGCTTTGGATTTGGTAAGACTTTGGCTCATAATCTTGCTTTGTTGCGCGAATTAACAGAATTAACCGAAACTGGCGTGCCTGTGTTGGCAGGGTTGTCGAGAAAATCAATGTTAGGCAAGGTGACCGGGCGTGAAGTAAATGAGCGAATGACAGCTAGTGTAGTGGCAGCTTTGATCGCAGTGCAACGAGGTGCATCCATTGTAAGAGTGCATGACGTTAGAGAAACTGTAGATATGCTGAAAATTTGGAGCGCAATAAGCGAGATACAACAATGAGCAGAAAATATTTTGGCACCGATGGTATTCGAGGGCGCGTGGGTGAGCATCCTATTACACCTCAGTTTGTGATGCATCTTGGCTATGCCGCTGGAAAAGTGTTGGCACAATCCGGACACTCGACGGGTGAACGTGCGGGAGTGCTGATCGGTAAGGACACTCGCATTTCCGGTTATATGTTGGAGTCAGCTCTGGAAGCAGGTTTGATTGCGGCGGGTGTAGATGTGTATCTGGCCGGGCCAGTGCCAACACCAGCGGTTGCCTATCTGACCCGCGCATTGCGTTTGCAGGCAGGGGTGGTCATTTCTGCTTCTCACAATCCTTTTGAAGATAACGGCATTAAGTTTTTCTCGGGTGACGGCACTAAGCTGCCTGATGAGGAGGAGCTGGCTATTGAGGCAGCACTGGATAATCCGATGCAGACCAACCCCTCTGAGAGCATAGGGAAGGCAAAGCGCATTGACGATGCTGGCGGTCGCTATATCGAATTTTGCAAAAGCACCTTTCCTGGAGATATGAACCTGGGAGGCATGAAGATCGTAGTGGATAGTGCTCATGGAGCGACTTATCACATTGCACGTCATGTGTTTCATGAACTCGGTGCAGATGTGATCTCCATCGGCGACCAACCGGATGGCAAAAATATTAATGATGGCTACGGCGCAACCAAGCCACAGAATCTGAAAGTTGCTGTGCTTGAACACAAAGCGGATATTGGTATCGCGCTGGATGGAGATGGCGACCGTTTGATTATGGTTGATGAGAAGGGTGAGTTATATGATGGAGACCAACTTCTCTATGTCATTGCCAAGCATCGCCAAAAAATGGACAAGTTATCCGGTGGGGTGGTTGGGACATTGATGACCAACCTTGCTTTTGAACATGCTATGAAAAAGTTTGGCATCCCTTTTGAACGAGCAAAAGTGGGTGATCGTTATGTGATGGAGTTGCTGCAGCAAAAAGGTTGGCAGCTAGGAGGGGAGAATTCAGGCCATATCATCTGCCTTGATAAGCATAGTACTGGCGACGGAATTGTTTCTGCCTTGCAGGTACTGCATGCCCTAAGTATGGATAATAACTCGTTGAGTAAAGCCGCAGGAGACTTGCGTATGTATCCGCAAATATTGATCAACGTGCGAGTGGAAAATGCGTCATCTGTATTGAAAAATGGAAAAATCAACGAGTCAGTCATTGAAGCTGAAAGCAAGTTGAATGGCAAAGGCCGCGTACTATTACGTCCGTCCGGCACAGAGCCATTGTTGCGGGTGATGGTGGAAGGTGAAGATGACAAACTGGTCAAACAGTGCGCTGAGGGAATTGCTGAAACGGTTCGAGCTGTTGCCGGCTAGAGTTTAGTCAGTTTGAACAGTAGTCAGTTAGTAAGGTAATGCGGGGAGTTGGCGGCGGTTTACTAGTCGCTCAGGCTTCCAGTTCAGAATAGCCCAATCTAATACCTCATCTATGCTACCTTGCAGCAATTCATCTGGTGGTTGTTGACGCAGGAAGGTCAGCACAGTCAGTAAATTGTTTATCACGTCATCGATCCCTATGGATGGTGCCAGCGTTTGTTTGCTGAGCTTCTCACCCTGTGCATTGACGGCTATCGGCAAGTGCATATAGTGCGGGGTGAAATATTCCAGTAAATGCTGTAAATAGATTTGGCGGGGTGTTGAGCTAATCAGGTCGCTACCGCGAACCACATGCGTAATATTCTGGCAGGCATCATCAACGACCACAGCAAGTTGGTAAGCAAACAAACCATCGGCACGCTTCACGATGAAATCACCAATCTCCTTTTCAAGGTGCTGAATGAGATGGCCTTGCAAAATGTCTTCAAACTCAACCTTGGGATAAGCTTCTGTATGTATCCGCCAAGTACGAGCTTGTCTGCCTGCTGGGATGCCATCGCGGCATGTCCCGGGATAGATTGCCCCCTCAACACCGTGCATCGCTGAATCAGATATCTCTTTACGCGTGCAGCAGCAAGGATAGATCGCATTGCTGCCTTGCAATTGTTGCAAGGCTTCTTCATAGGCAGAGGTGCGACGACTCTGGTAGATAATCTCTTCATCCCAGTACAACCCGAATGCTTCCAGTGTTCGCAGGATATCGTCAGCCGCATCTTGCGAGCAACGGGGTTCATCAAGGTCTTCCATGCGCACCACCCAGATGCCTTGATTGCTTTTCGCATCCAGATAGCTGCCTATCGCAGCAACGAGCGAACCGAAGTGAAGTGGGCCGGTGGGAGAGGGTGCAAACCTCCCACGGTAAATGTGATCAGGCAGTGACAGCTTCTTCCTCAAACTCTAAAACGACTTTGCCATCTTTTAAGTCTACAATTACCTTTCCGCCATTTGCCAGTTTGCCGAATAGTAATTCATCGGCAAGTGCTGAGCGAATTGTGTCCTGAATCAAGCGTGACATTGGACGGGCACCCATTAGAGGATCGAAGCCATGCTCGGCAAGATAGTCCTTGAGCGCATCGGTGAACAATGCATCCACTTTTTTCTCATGCAACTGTTCCTCAAGTTGCATCAGGAATTTATCGACCACGCGCAGGATGACCTCTTTATCCAGAGACGCGAAGGAAACGATTGCATCTAGGCGATTTCGGAATTCAGGGGTGAAGGTGCGTTTGATATCTACCATCTCGTCACCATTTGCCGCAGAATTTGTGAATCCGATCTGTGATTTATTCAGTGACTCTGCGCCAGCATTGGTCGTCATGATGATCACGACATTACGGAAGTCTGCTTTGCGACCATTGTTGTCAGTAAGTGTCCCATGATCCATGACCTGCAGCAGGATATTGAAAACATCAGGATGAGCTTTTTCGATTTCATCTAACAACAGTACGCAGTGAGGTTGTTTATTAATTGCTTCGGTGAGTAGTCCGCCTTGATCGAAACCGACATATCCGGGAGGTGCCCCGATTAATCTTGAAACCGCATGGCGTTCCATGTATTCAGACATATCAAAACGGTGCAGAGGCATACTCATGCAATAGGCAAGTTGGCGAGCAACTTCAGTCTTGCCAACACCGGTTGGGCCGGAGAATAGGAAGCTACCGATGGGCTTTTGAGGATTGCCAAGCCCGCTGCGAGACATTTTGAGGGCTTGCGAAAGCATATCAATGGCTTTGTTCTGACCGAAAACGGTTGCTTTCAGATCGCGTTCCAAATTCTTTAAAGTGTTGCGATCATCATGCGACACAGTGCGTGCCGGAATACGGGCAATCTTGGCAATGATCTCCTCAATGTCATGCTTGCCGATCGTTTTCTTCTGCTTGGATTTAGGCAGGATACGCTGAGCTGCTCCTGCTTCATCTAATACGTCTATCGCTTTATCAGGTAGGTGGCGATCATTGATGAAGCGCGCAGAGAGCTCAGAAGCGCTGGTGATGGCAGCAGCACTATATTTAACGCTATGGTGTTCTTCAAAGCGTGACTTCAATCCTTTGAGAATTTCAATGGTCTGCTCCACAGATGGCTCCGGCACATCCACTTTCTGGAAGCGTCGTGACAAAGCGTGATCTTTTTCAAAGATGCCGCGATACTCTTGATAGGTCGTTGCACCTATACATTTCAATTGGCCGCTGGATAATGCAGGTTTGAGCAGGTTGGAGGCATCCATTGTTCCGCCGGATGCGGCACCAGCACCTATCATTGTATGTATTTCATCTATGAAAAGAATAGCGTTTGGAGCATCGAGCAATTCTTTGAGCACTGCTTTCAGACGTTGTTCAAAATCACCTCGATATTTTGTTCCGGCGAGCAATGCGCCCATATCCAGAGAAAACACCTGCGCGTCTTTAAGTACCTCTGGGATTTTCTCCTCCACTATGCGTCGAGCCAATCCTTCAGCTATAGCAGTCTTACCAACCCCTGCCTCACCGACCAGTAGCGGATTATTTTTGCGGCGACGGCATAACGTCTGAATCACTCTCTCTAACTCAATTGCTCTGCCTATCAAGGGATCAATCTTGCCAGATACAGCTTGCGCGTTTAAGTCCTGAGTGTAGTTTTTCAGTGCGCTGTCGGAATTTTTATCCTGTTCCGGGTCAGCCTCGTTGCCAGGACGCGCAGTAGAGTCAGTCTCTACCTTGTCGATGCCGTGTGAGATGTAGTTCACCACATCAAGGCGGGTGACGTTACGTTGCGTTAGAAAATAAACGGCATGGGAATCTTTTTCCCCAAAAAGCGCCACCAGAATATTGGCGCCAGTCACCTCTTTTTTATTGGTTGATTGAACATGCAGAATTGCACGTTGTATGACACGTTGGAAACCAATGGTGGGTTGTGTATCTACATCCTGATCACCGGGGGTAACAGGAGTATTTGAAGAAATAAAGTCAGTCAACACCTGTTTGAGTTCATCTATATCTGCACCGCAAGCTCGTAATACTTCAGCGGCAGAAGTGTTGTCCAACATCGTGAGCAGCAAATGCTCAACGGTTATGAACTCATGACGCTTTTGTCTAGCTTCAACGAATGCTAAATGTAAGCTGACTTCAAGTTCCTGTGCGATCATTTTAGTTCTCCTCCATGCTGCATCGTAACGGATGCCCATGTTGTTTTGCAAATTCGACTACTTGGTTGACTTTAGTCTCAGCAACGTCACGAACATACACGCCACATATTGCTGATCCCTCATTATGTACTTTGAGCATTATTTGCATTGCACGTTCACGGTTTATCAAAAAAAATCGTTGCAACACCTCGATCACAAATTCCATTGTAGTGAAATCATCATTGAATAAAATCACTTTGTACATGCGAGGTGGCGCAGTTTTCTTGCGCTCCGGCGCGAGTATGACATTGGTACTTTGTTTTGTTGGCATATTAAATGTTCTGGTTTAAATACGTTCTAAATATATTCTAATACTTGGTGATTATTATCTTTTTTTCAAGCATACGAAAAATAAATACATAAACCACTTGACTGTGTTGGTTAATTAATAGTAAAAATTACCTTGGTGTTTGATTTTTGGTATCTGCAGTGCTGGTTTTGCCGTGTGCGATCTAAGATTCAAACGGTCTTGCGGGGGGCTTTCCCGTTTTTATAGTAAGGATGTAATCACATGGCAACAGGTACAGTGAAATGGTTTAACGATGCAAAGGGTTTTGGTTTTATTACACCTGATGATGGTAGCGAAGATTTGTTTGCGCACTTTTCCGCAATCAACATGGAAGGCTTTAAGTCGCTTCAAGAAGGTCAGAAAGTGTCTTTCGATGTAGTGCAAGGCCCGAAGGGAAGCCAAGCCTCAAACATTCAATCTGCTTAATAGTAGTTTATGTTGATAAAAAGCCCGCCGGTAACGGTGGGCTTTTTATTTGCTCAAAATTTACGGAAGCCGATTATATTTGAGGGCAGTAACGCTACCGTGACTTAAATAGATTCCAAGGCTGTATTTAGCGTTATGCTTGGTCGCATAGCTTTCGATGTTTTTGCCACATCAGGATGGTAATAGCCGCCCATATCAACTGGTTTGCCCTGTACGGAAATCAACTCTTCATTAATATTAGCTTCATTGCGGGATAATATTTCGGCTAGCGGCGCGAATCTGGCTTGGATTTCCCGGTCTTTTGTCTGTGCGGCTAGTGCCTGAGCCCAGTAAAGAGCCAGGTAAAAATGGCTGCCGCGGTTGTCTATCTGACCAACTTTGCGGGCGGGAGTTTTGTTGTTACTCAAGATAAGGGCGTTGGCCTGATCCAGTGACTCAGCCAGTACCTTCGCTTTTTCGTTGTTAAACTCCTGTGCCAGATGTTCCAGTGAGACAGCTAAGGCAAGGTACTCACCAAGAGAGTCCCAGCGTAAATACCCTTCCTGCCGAAATTGCTGTACATGCTTGGGTGCCGAACCGCCTGCGCCAGTTTCAAACAAGCCGCCACCATTCATCAAGGGAACAATAGACAACATCTTTGCACTGGTCCCCAATTCAAGAATCGGGAACAGGTCGGTCAGATAATCACGCAGAACGTTACCCGTCACTGAAATGGTATCTTGCCCGGCACGAATCCGCTCAATAGAAAACTGAATCGCAGCTTCGGGTGCCATGATGCGAATATCCAAGTCGCTTGTGTCGTGATTGAGCAGGTATTTTTCGACTTTAAATATAATCTGTGCATCGTGCGCTCGATTCTGATCCAACCAGAAAACGGCAGGGATTCCCGTTGCACGGGCACGTCCTACAGCTAACTTTACCCAGTCACGGATGGGGGCATCTTTGACTTGGCACATGCGAAAGATGTCACCTTGTTCAACTGATTGTTCCATCATCACTTTGCCTGAAGCATCAACAACGCGTACCTTACCGCTAGACCTAGCTTCGAAGGTTTTATCGTGTGAGCCGTACTCTTCGGCTTTTTGTGCCATTAATCCAACGTTGGACACACTACCCATCGTAACTGGATCAAATGCGCCGTGCTTCTTGCAATCTTCGATAACTGTCTGGTAGATGCGAGCGTAGCAGCGGTCTGGAATGACCGCTTTAGTATCGTGCAGTTTGCCATCTGGTCCCCACATTTTTCCCGAATCACGAATCATGGCAGGCATAGATGCATCGACGATGATATCGCTTGGAACATGTAGGTTGGTAATACCCTTGTCAGAGTTCACCATTGCCAACTCCGGCCGTACTTTATAAACGTCATCAATATCGGCTTTGATTTCTGCCTGTTGTGCTTCAGGCAATTGGGTGATTTTCGAATAGAGATCACCCAAGCCATTATTCATGTTTACGCCTAGCTTAGCTATGACGTCTGCGTGCTTTTCAAACACATCTTTGTAATATACCGAGACTGCATGACCAAACATAATAGGGTCGGATATTTTCATCATCGTGGCTTTAAGGTGCAAAGACAGCAATACCCCCTGTTCTTTTGCGTCTTTCATCTGTTCTTCCAAAAACGCTCTCAGTGCGCGACGACTCATCGTCGCAGCATCGATGATTTCTCCGGCTTGTAGTGCTGTGTTTTCTTTCAATACTGTGACCTTGCCATCGTCATCTACCAGTTCGATTCGTGCATTGCCAGCTTCAGAGATTGTGACTGAATTCTCACTACCATAGAAATCATCGCTACTCATATGCGCAACATGAGATTTGGAATCGGTGCTCCAAGCCCCCATTCTGTGCGGGTTTTTGCGGGCGAATTGTTTTACTGATGCTGCTGCACGGCGGTCAGAGTTGCCTTCGCGCAGTACCGGATTGACCGCACTGCCGAGTACCTTGCCGTATCGTGCCCTGATTTCCTTGCCAGTATCAGTTACGGGATTGTCAGGAAAGTCAGGGATATTGAAACCTTGTGATTGCAATTCTTTGATTGCATCCTTCAATTGTGGAAGCGATGCGCTAATATTGGGGAGCTTGATAATGTTGGCTTCGGGTTTCAGGGTAAGCGCTCCAAGTTCAGACAGCTGATCTGGGACGACCTGGGAAGTGCTCAAGCAGTCTGGAAATTGCGACAGAATACGCCCCGCAAGGGAGATGTCCCGGGTTTCTACGGCAATGTCTGCAGCTTTTGTAAAAGCCTGAATAATTGGAAGCAGAGAGTAGGTTGCTAATGCAGGTGCTTCATCTACTATTGTGTATATAATTTTTTGAGTCGTCATGTTAGCTCGCGAAAGTAATGAAAATACTGGTTAATTAGAGAGTATCAAATGAATCGTATTGTGCTGTTCAATAAGCCCTATGGGGTAATTTGCCAATTCAGCCGGGATGGTAAGCATCCAACGCTGAAAGATTATATCGTGCTTCCTGATTTTTATCCGGCCGGGCGTCTGGATACCGATAGTGAGGGTTTGTTAGTGCTGACGGATGACGGTAAGTTACAGCACCGTATTACCGATCCAAAGCACAAAATGCCAAAGACGTACTGGGTGCAAGTCGAGGGGATTCCCGATGCATCAGCACTGAAAAAATTACAACAGGGTGTTCAATTGAAAGATGGTATGACGTTACCTTCAAAGGCTGTCATGATGGGGGAGCCAGAGAGATTGTGGGTACGCAATCCACCCGTGCGATTTCGCAAGGCCATTCCTACCAGCTGGATCGAATTAACCATTCGCGAAGGAAGGAATCGTCAAATACGGCGCATGACTGCGGCAGTTGGTTTTCCTACATTGCGATTGATTCGATATGCGGTTGGAAACTGGACATTGACAGGGATATCCACCGGTCAGTGGCGGTACGATTGATGCCAGTCTGATTGGGTGAAACTATCTGCTCCGACCGCGCCCGTTGCCACCGCCAGATCCGGGTCCGCGAGCTTGTGCTTGCCCACGAGATTGTCCGCTTCTCCGTGGTTGCCCGTTACCGCGCGAGGCACCTGCTTTACGTGACGATCCATTACCTCGCCCGGGTCTTGCAAGAGACGTAGGTTGGAATAGCCCGGGTTGCGGCATCGCTTGATGACGTGCCGCTTCAGAAAGTAGAGGTTCTTCCTTTTTCTGACGCTGCCGACGGGGATTCCCTGTTGTTTCTGCATGAGGCTGTTGTACCAGATGTGTTTCTTGTTTCCCGAGGTGTAATTGGGGTTGCCCGAGGTGCACATGCGATTGGCCTGATCGGGATTTCCGGCCATTTCTAGACCGTGTCGTACGAGCGGTAGTGTTGCTATGCCGTCTTTGACCATGCTGTTGGCGTGGTGGGCGAGGCGCATCGGCCGGAATATTTTCAGGTGGCTCGAAACTGTCTACCGTTACTTTGGGTATCTGGTGTTTGATTAAGCGTTCGATGTTTTTCAGATGCTGGAGCTCTTCACTGTCTACCAGTGAAACGGCGGCACCGTTACTGCCGGCACGTCCTGTGCGCCCAATGCGGTGTACGTAGTCTTCTGGCACATTAGGGAGTTCGAAATTCACTACATGTGGCAGCAGATCGATATCCAGACCGCGTGCGGCGATATCTGTGGCGACTAGGACAGGCATCGAGCCATCCTTGAATTGTGCCAGTGCTTTAGTGCGTGCCGATTGACTTTTGTTGCCGTGAATCGCGGCGGCAGGAATATCCGCTGAAGTCAGCTTAGCTGCCAGACGGTTTGCTCCATGCTTGGTGCGTGTGAAGACCAGAACCTGTTTCCAGCTGTTGTGCTTGATCAAGTGTGCAAGCAGATAACTTTTCAGCTTCTGAGGGATCATATGCACGCTCTGCTCAACAAGTTCAGAGGTGGTATTGCGACGTGCGACTTCAACAAAACCGGGGTTGTGTAGAAGACCATCAGCCAGTGATTTGATCTCGTCAGAGAATGTTGCCGAGAACAGCAGGTTCTGGCGTTGTTTGGGCAACAGCGCGAGTATCTTTTTAATGTCTCTGATGAAGCCCATGTCCAGCATTCGGTCCGCCTCGTCCAGTACTAGAATTTCGATCGCAGACAAATCCAGCGTTTTTTGTCCGACATGATCGAGCAATCGACCGGGGGTCGCCACTAGAATATCCACCTGGCTGCGAAGCGCCTTGATCTGTGGATTGATATTGACTCCTCCGAACATCACCATGGATTTCAGGGGCAGATATTTTCCATAGGTCTGCACAGATTCTTCAACTTGAGCAGTCAGTTCACGAGTCGGGGTCAGAATCAGGCAGCGTGGACGACCAGCGCGAGGATCAAGTGCCGGCTTTTCTGATAATCGGTGCAGGATAGGTAATGTGAACCCAGCTGTTTTTCCGGTACCGGTCTGTGCGCCAGCAAGCAGGTCTCCTCCAGCTAGCACTTGGGGAATCGCTTGTGCCTGAACAGGGGTTGGGCTCGTATAGCCCACATCATCAATGGCACGCATTATCGGTTCAAGCAGATTCAGGTCGGCAAAACTTATTTCTGCAACACTTACTTCTTTAGACAAACTATTTTTTTCTGACAAAACAAAACTCCTGCGACGGCCTGCCGTTTGAGATAAACGGCACCAATCTGGGCAGACGAATTAAATGATCGAAAGATCTGGAGTAAACTGGTTAGACCGCTACACCGATTGGTTGGGTGCAGGGTGGCACAAATTATACCACTCTGTAATCAAAAAACAGGATGGAAATAAACTACAGGCCAGTTGGTGCATATAAACAAACCAAACTAACCTTCACCTACCGGTTTTAAAAAGCGCCTTAGTGACAGGTGAGGTAGAACAAAAACTTACTAATTAGCATCCTTTGCGCATCTGAACCCGACATCTATGAGTGCGGCTCTTGGTAGTAAATGGGTGCGCTTGGCAGAGCGGAAGACCACGCTGAGAGTGTCATAGTGTCCTGAGCTTGCCATACCACCACGTGCAACCCGTTGATGCTGTTTGTAGAATTTATTGTCGTACGGTGTAGCACCCGGATAAGGCTGATACCAATCAGCTACCCATTCTGCGACATTGGCAGCCATATCATAAACGCCATACGCAGACTTATCCTTTGGGAATGATCCGATCTGAGAGTAGGGAATCTCGTCATCCTCAGACATGGCATTGATATTTTCAGGAACCCATTCGTTGCCCCATGGATACGCAAGGCCTTTAGGGCCGCGTGCGGCATGCTCCCATTCTGCTTCGGTAGGCAAACGCTTGCCAACAGACTTGCAGTAATCAACGGCATCAAACCAGCTTACTGTTGTGACAGGCAGTGAATTGCGTGATTCCTGAATCTTATTCAGTTCGACCAATATCTCTTCTTGTGACATCTTCCTCGTATCCATATCGAGCATGAACGTATCTACAGCAACATTCCTTAAATGATCCAAAGGAAGGGCGAGCAAATAATCCTGACCCAGGTTATAACCTGTTCTTGCCCAGCCATAGGGTGCTTTACGTCGGTTTATTACAGCAAACTCACGGTATTGCATATTAGTCACTTCATACTTGTCTATCAGATAGGCTTTCAAAGTGACTTTGTGTGCAGGATGCTCATCGAGAAACAGGCGATCTCTAAACCCGAAAGGGTTGAGGGCATTCGCATCACGCCACATGCTAGGCCCTTCTTCCTTTTTATTAGTCCCCATGGTGAATGTTCCGGCAGGAATTAGCACCATGCCTTCTTCAGAGGGTGCAGCATAAGCTCCTGAAATAGGGAGCAACACGCTTGCCATCAAGGCCAGCCCGAAATTTTTCAAAGAAAGTTTATTTGTCATCTTTAGCGCACCTGAACCCGAAACTGGTATTTTTAATGTTTGGTTTGAAATAACTACGGTTGAATACCGGTGCGGAAACACCGCATTGATAGAAGGAGCAATCCCACCATGAGCCACCTTTCAAGGTCTTATAGATCTCCCCGTAGTTCTCGCTCGGCCACTGATTGCCCGGATACTGTGTGTACCACGAGTCGGTCCATTCCCAGACATTGCCGGATGTGTCGTACAGGCCGTATGGGCTCTTACCGCCTTCAAAAGAACCGATGGGCAATGTGTCACCTTTGATGCCTAGAGTGTCCCAACGAACCGGAGAATTGACCAGGGTCAGGTCGAAAACATCACCCCATGGGTAGTCACGACCATCTGTACCGCGAGCGGCTTTTTCCCACTCAATGTCAGTCGGCAATCTTTTGCCAGCCCATTCGCAGTAATCGTGCGCATCGTACCAGGATACCCAAACCACCGGATGATCCACTTTGCCTTTCGGATAGGTCCTGTTGCGGAAATGCTTGGGAGATCTCCTGTTGGTTTCGTCGATGAACTTTTTGTACTGGAGATTAGTGACTTCGTATAAATCAATCCAGAAAGCATCCGTTTCTTCCACATACCTTGGGCCTTCGTCAGGCAGGCGATCATCGGATCCACGGATATACTTACCTGCTGGAATTAGAACCATCTCATGTGGCTCATCACCGAAACGTGTTTCGTCATACAGCATCGGTACGCTCATACCTGTTGTTGCATCTTTCGGGGCATCATACTCGATCTTGTCTACATAGGGATCTTCAAATCCCTTTTCAGCAACTTCAGCAATGTAATCGCTCTCATCCGATGAGTGACATTCATTACAATCATTAGCCATATTGGACGTATAGACATCCACACGATTTCTGATATGGCAAGATGGGCAGGATTCAGCAGCCTGAATTGAATGTTGATAACGCGCCGGACGCTCACTTTCAGCAGAGGCGACATTAATGCCTAGTAGCAATGGCAGCAATAAAAGAGGAGGCACAACAGAAAATACAGGGGAAGAAAATGAAGACATATATCTCGACCATATAGAGAATTTAATTAAGCCCACATTGTCCCATGTTATAGACTTGGGTTCAAGTGGAGCGCAGATTTGTTTGATGTTACCTTTTTGTTTTAGTGGGGTATTTAGTGATGATCGGGTCCTGTGATTTTTCATGCTGATTTGCTTGCTGTGATCTGTTGAAACAACTCCAGCCTGCGAGAATCTATGGCGCCGGATATGACTGCATTTTGTAACGCACATCCCGGTTCGTGGAGATGATGGCAGTCATGAAAGCGACATTGACCGAGATATTTTGCAAATTCAACAAAACCTTGTTCTATTTCACCGAGACTCAAGTGATGCAGACCAAAAGCCTGCACACCGGGGCAATCAATCAGATGGCTGCTGTCGCCCAGTTGATAAAGCCGGGCGTGCGTGGTGGTGTGCTTGCCTGAATCAAGCACTGCAGAAATTTCGCGGGTTGCAGCCTGTGCGTCCGGCAGCAATGAGTTAATGATGGTGGACTTACCCATACCTGACTGTCCGACTAATACGTTCGTGTGACCAAGCAAAAGTGGTTTCAGTGTTGAGACATCTTCTTTCGCGCTGAGTTCCAGCACACGATAGCCGATAGCGGTGTATGGCGTTAGCCGGGCATGTGCTACGGCAAGCGATTCCTTGAGGTCGCATTTGTTCAATACGATCAGCACTTCCAGTTTCTGGTTATACGCAGCGACCATGCAGCGTGCTAGCAATTCGTCACTGAATGAGGGCTCAGTCGCGGCCACAAAAACAAGCTGTGTGACGTTAGCGGCTATGCGTTTTTCGCGGAAGGCATCTGAGCGATGCAATAGTGATTGTCTCGGAGAGATGGCTTCGATTACACCTTGAGCGATGTTCCCATTGTCTGCTGAAGCAGCACCGGTACGTTTTATAGTGACTCTGTCACCACAGACCACCTCACTTTTTTTTCCACGAGTCAAGCAAGTCATCAGGCTGTGATCGGCAAGTCTGGCCAGATATTGCCGTCCGAACGCAGCGATGATCAGACCTTGAGTATCGTCGCTCAAATCGTAAACAGTGCGTCTATTTTTGCAGCACAGATGAAGTCATTTTCAGACAATCCGTTGATAGCATGGGTGGTGTAATCTACCAGGCAACTGTTGTAGGTCACCTTTAAATCCGGGTGATGATCTTCGCGATGAGACATCCATGCAACAGCATTTACAAAAGCCATGGTCTGATAATAATCTTTAAAGTGGTAGGTTTTGCTAATCAGATTGCCATGACGTTGCCAACCTTCCAGCTGTTCCAACAGCTTTCCAGCCTCTGAATCCGACAGAGGTGGCACTCCCCCTTCACAGGGTTTGCATGTTTTGTCGCTCAGATTGCACTGGGTAGTCATAGCAGGCTTATTTGAAGTTGTAATAACGGTTCAGGTACGCCCCTATATCCTGTTGTTCCTGAGAGGAGAGGTGTGCGTTAACATTCCCGCTGCAGATGTTGATCTGCCCCAGCATTTCTGAAGGATTACTGACTTTTCGGTTGAAGCGCGTAAAAATCTTGTTGCCATCCCCACCCATCATCGAATTGTGGCATCTGTTGCATTGATGTTGCTCGAACAGTTCTTGTCCGTTCACCGCATCGCCTTTTGGGAAAGGGTTTGCAGACGCGGTGGTTGCTGCACACAAAACAATCAATGTGGAAGTTAGTTTTGCAGCCAGTTTCATATGCTTCTCCTTTAGGATTTATTGCGCCTGTAGGTGGGCGATTCGAATCGCCGCCGGCGGGTGTGAATCATAGAATCTCGAATATAGCGGATCGGGTGTGAGAGTGGATGCATTGTCCTGATATAGCTTGACTAGGGCATTCACCAGATCCGAAGAGGCTGTTTGCTTGGCGGCATAAGCATCCGCCTCAAATTCATGTTTGCGGGAGTATGCTGACATCAGTGGTTGTAGCAGGAAGCTGAATACGGGCATTACCATAAAGAAGAGCAATAGCGCGAGCGCGGTAGAGGGTGTGCTGACGCCCAGCCCTTGATAGAACCATGACGTTTGCATCAATTGACCCAGTAACCACAAGAATCCCAGACTCATGGCAAAGGTCGTGGCGATGCGTTTGACGACATGGCGGTGCTTGAAATGACCAAGCTCATGGGCAAGCACTGCCTCGATTTCACTGCCACTTAGTCGTTCCAAAAGGGTATCGAAAAACACAATGCGTTTGGATTTGCCGAATCCAGTGAAATAGGCATTGCCATGCGCACTGCGCTTAGAGCCATCCATCACGAACAACCCGCTGCTGGTAAAACCGCACCTTTGCAGTAAAGAACCGATACGCGCTTTCATCTCTTCATCCTGCATCGGGGTGAACTTGTTGAACAGCGGGGCGATATAAGTCGGGTAGATGAATAGCAGAAGTAAATTGAAAGCCATCCATACCAGCCATACATATAGCCACCAGTATTCGCCCATACGATCCATCAGCCACAACACACCAAGCAAGAGCGGTATGCCAAGCAACGCACCGACCAGCTGTCCTTTGAACGCATCCTTGAAATATAGCCCCAGCGTCATTTTGTTGAACCCAAAACGTGCTTCGATCACAAATGTCCGGTACAGGTTAAAAGGTGATTCCAATACGGATGAGAGCATCATCACGGCAACAATGGTGGCCATCCCTTGCAGGATAGGGGTGTCGAACCCAGTGTTACTCAGGTCGGCAAAAAACTGTATGCCTCCCCCCAGCGTAAACGCGAGCAACAACGCGACATCAAACAAACCGCCCCAAATTGCAAAGCGAGTCTTGGTCGAAGTGTAATCAGCAGCTTTCTGATGATTCTCCAAGTCAATGTTTTCACGGAATGCATCAGGTACAGCACTGCGATGGGCTGCAATATGCGACAGATGGCGACGGGCCAGCCATAGCTTGGTTAACGTGGTTATGGCGAGAGCTGCGATAAAAATAATCGTAAATTGAGTGGAGGTCATAGGTGATTTTCAGTATTCGTAAAGTGCGTGCTTGTGACACAATACGTCTTTAATTGTTCAATTATCAGGCATACGAATTATGGCACAAAACCAAAACCACCTTATCTGGATTGATATGGAGATGACCGGCCTGTTGCCGGACACAGACCGTGTCATCGAAGTTGCAATTGTGATTACCGACAGCAATCTTGAAACAGTCGCCGAAGCACCGGTGCTGGTTGTACACCAATCTGACGCCGTGCTGGATGGCATGGATAAGTGGAATACATCCACTCATGGCAAATCCGGTCTAATCGACAAAGTAAAGGCGTCGACATTAGATGATGCGGCGGTTGAGTTGCAGATGCTGGAATTTTTGAAAGAGCATGTACCTGCCAGAACATCGCCGATGTGCGGCAACTCAATCTGTCAGGATAGGCGATTCATGGCGCGCTGGATGCCACAGCTGGAAGATTATTTCCACTACCGCAACCTTGATGTGAGTACCTTGAAAGAGTTAGCTAAAAGATGGAAGCCTGAGGTGATGCAGGGCTTGAAAAAACACGGCAAGCATGAAGCACTGGCTGACATATACGAATCTATCGAAGAGATGAAGCATTATCGGGAGCACTTCCTTAAACTGTAGCGAGAATTAGCGTTGGTGCAAATATTGAATTTTGCGCCAACACTAATGCAACTCTATTTATTCGCGCCCAGCTCCAACGCCCGCAATTTGCCCTTTTCCAGATCAGCTGCATCCGGTTCGACCAGCCAGCCTTGCAGGTTGTCCATCACTAGATCGGTTAGTGCATGCATCCAGTCGTCATTATCATTGAGGCAGGGAATATAGTGATATTCGCCGCCGCCCGCGTTGAGGAAGTCTTCTTTGCCTTCCATGGCGATTTCTTCCAGCGTTTCAAGGCAATCCGCGACGAAACCGGGGCAGACAACATCGACGCGCTTGGTTTTTTGCTTACCTAGCTCTAGCAATGTGGCAGTCGTGTAGGGTTTGATCCATTCTGCTTTACCGAAGCGAGATTGAAAGCTGAGTGCGTATTGTTCAGGTTTCAGCCCCAACTCCTGAGCTAGCAAACGACCGGTTTTATGACATTCGCAGTGGTAAGGGTCACCTTTGTCCAGTGAGAACTGCGGCAGACCGTGAAAACTCATCACCAATTTTTCGGGGCGACCGTTTTTCGACCAGTAATCATTGATGTTGTTTGCCAGTGCTTTGATATAGCCCGGGTTGTCATGATAATTTTTGATAGTGCGCAGTGCAGGAGTGTTACGCATCTGCTTAAGTTCATCAAAGACAATGTCGTATGCGGTTGCAGTCGTGCTGGCCGCGTATTGCGGATACATCGGCACGATGAGAATGCGTTGGCAGTTCTGTTCTTTTAGCTTATGCAATACGCTGGGGATGGATGGATTGCCGTAGCGCATTGCATATTCCACAATATATGGTGCCTTGGTGCGCTGGCGCATGAAGCCACGTAATTGTGTCGCTTGTTTTTCGGTGTAGTAGCGTAGCGGGGAACCTTCATTCATCCACACAGATGCATATTTTGCTGCGGACTTCTTCGGGCGGACATTGAGTATGATCCCATTCAGAATGAACCACCAGACCGCTTTAGGTATTTCAACTACACGTGGATCACCCAGAAACTCTTTCAAATAGGTGCGTACTGAGGGGGCTGTCGGTGCATCTGGCGTACCCAGATTGACCAATATGATGCCGGTTTGTGCCGGAGTGCCGTGGGTGAAAGTAGGTTCAGGTTTATAGCTCATTTAAGGATTCTCTGTGGTTACTTATTTTGTGTAAGTGCATTGCCAAGCAATCGCGCGGTGATATCTACGATGGGAACAACGCGTTCATAGTCCATACGTTTGGGGCCAACAACTGCTAGAGTACCAACAACTTTACCATCCGTCGAATAGGGTGCAGTGATTACGCTGCAAGCTTCTAGTGACGCGAGGCCGGATTCTGCGCCGACGAATATGTGAATACCCTTACCTCTTCGACCCGCTTCCAGTAGTTGCAGTAACTCTGTCTTACGCTCGAATAGATTGAACAATCCACGCAAACGGTTCATGTCCGTAGAGAACTCATCTACATTGAGCAAGTTATGCTCACCACTAATAACGTAGTCATTGGTTTGTTTGGCTTCGGCATCATCGCCTGCAGACAGTGCCGCTGCCATCAGGGCACTCATGCCCTGATGAAGTTCTTGTAATTCACCTTTCAGTTTTTCGCGTATTTGCGAAAAACTACAGCCAAGATAATGTGCATTCAGGAAATTACCTGCTTCAGTAAGCTGTGATTGGGTGTAGTCTTTTCCCATTATTAGTACTCGGTTTTCTACTTCTCCGTCAGGCATCACAATAATCAGTAGAACGCGTTTATCTCCCAGTCTCAGAAATTCGATCTGGCGAACGGTGATGGCATCTCGTTTAGGGGTAGCAACTACGCCAGCGAATTGCGTCAGCTCAGACAAAATACTCGAAGCTTGAGCAATTAATCGAGAAGGGTTGTCAGGGTGTAACTGACTTTCCATTTGCTTGACTCTCACACTGTCCAGTGGTTTGGCCACCAGCATGGTGTCTATAAATAAGCGATAAGCCAAGCCAGTCGGAATTCGACCCGCGGAAGTGTGCGGGCTGCTGACCAAGCCGATTTCTTCAAGGTCAGCCATGACATTACGAATGGTTGCGGAGCTGACCTCTAAGCCGGAGTATTGTTGCAACGCACGCGAACCGACCGGTTGGCCATCGCTGATATATCGTTCAACCAGTGTTCTGAGAATGACTTGTGCGCGTTCATTAAGCATGCGCCGGATTCTATCACTGGCAAAGTGTATTTTGACCAAATGCCTTGGTCGGGATTACCAACTAGATTAGTCGGGATTGTTCAGAGCATTCATGGAATATAAATATGAACTTTAATTTCGTAGTGGCCTCTATAACAATGTCATTATTAAGAGAGTTGTTATATGCGAAAAAATATTATACTTTCCGGGGTTCTGTTCATTATATCCATAGGGCTAACTATTTCTTCGGTATACGCAGAAACACCTGAAAGTTATCTGGCAACCTTGAAAATAGAGGCTTCTGCTGAACTTGGATATCGAGAATTTTCTGCTCAGCGAGGTGCTGAGTTCTACAAGGACAAGCATGGTAGTGATTGGAGTTGCGCATCTTGTCATACAGACGATCCGACTGCAGTAGGCAAGCATGCGAAAAGTGACAAACTCATCAAACCACTTGCCCCTTCAGCGAATCCCAAGCGATTCACCAAATTGAAAAAAATCAAGAAATGGTTCAAGCGTAACTGCAATGATGTGCTGGATCGTGAATGTACTGCACAGGAAAAAGGCGATTTCCTTGCGTATCTGATGACCATTAAATGATAGGCTCTGTTATGGCATTCTGGAAAAAATTTATAGCAGGTGGGCTGGTTGCATTGTTGACTGGCGTTTTGTCGATATCAGCTGTTTATGCCGATGACGACGATGAAGACGATGGCTGGTCTTGGTTCGGCAGCAAATCTGAAAAGCATGACGATCATGACGACGATCATGATGAGTATGAAATTAAGAAAGCAAGAAGGGCGATGGCTAATCCTGTTTGGAAGCAGGAATGCAGTGAGTGTCATCTGGCCTTTCCGGCACGTTACCTTCCTGCGGAATCATGGCGTGAGATGATGTCGGACTTGGATAATCATTTCGGTA
>CAZURE010000016.1:0-22120 GCA_964623195.1 uncultured Gallionella sp.
TTTGAAAAATAGTCCGAACGGACTATATGGGGATATCTCGATTAATAGTATTTTACGTTGCTGGGATTTTAGCTTTGGGCTTTTTGTGGAATGAATCAAGACCTGCGAGTTGAAAATCAAAGCGAATTGGGATTAGTGAGAAATGCAAAAACATAATGCGAGGCTGAGTACTGTAATTGGAGTGCTATCACTAATGGCGGTGATGAGTGCACTTACAGGTTGCGACAATGGTACGGGCTTATCAAGGGAGCAAGCGGCAGCTGTAGACAAAGCCCATGTGGATGCCCGAAACAGATGCCGTGACAAATGGTATGGGAAGCCCCGTGCACCTGTCAGAGGCACAAATTACGTGCTAGATGCAACCAAGCTACCTTGGGATATGGGTGGAGAATTGTGGCACGAGGATGAGGACTGTGGTGTGGCAAAGATTGATGCTGTCTTCTACTGGACTGGAGAAGAAATCCTGCCCCAAAGAGTCGGGATGTATCCACAACAGGAATACAACGTTAAGCCGATTGACGTACGTGAAGCTTGGACGCAAATTCAGGTGTTAGGTTATTTAGGGATGGAAAGTAGTATTCGCCAAAGACTTGAACAACACCCCGAAGGTTTCCAGATAATTCCTCGCCCGCAGCGCCCCAAAACATGGCCGACAGAGCTGGTGGTCAAGCTCAAACACTATCCTGATTTAGAGGTTTGGCTACCAAAGGAATGGACACCCACAATGGAAAGGACAACTCATTATTTGAGTTTTCAATTTCCTAATTGGCCGAATGACGATGGGGTGACACGTGGCTTTAATTGCAACCTCGGGCGAGCAGTGTATCCAGCAACCCGTGAAGAAATTGAGAATTTGGACCTGCGCCAGAAGGTGCGCAGCAGCTGTCAAATGGAATTTGATAATTTTGGATTTAACAGTGGGAGCGCCAAAGTGAATTGGGGTACGCCAAAACTTACTGAAATCACCCCAGCCCTACGCGCATTACAAAAATATTTTAACGATTCAATTACCAAGGAGTAATCATGAGTTACGAATTTAGCCTTGCCGAACGAGCCCAAATTCAAAATGCTATAAATGCCAACCCGTGTAAGGCGTACTAAATGTAGGGCGACAATAAGCGTAGCGCATTGCGCCGTATGAAAATTCCGGCATACTTCTGCCATGCCTGATTACCGTCGCGCCTGGCATCCGGACGGCACTTATTTTTTTACCATCAATCTGCTGCTGCAACGGACACATCGGTATAATCCGCCCTCACATTTTTATTGGAATGCCATCGTGTCAGATCGTTTAGCCGTATTGCCGCAATATCTCATGCCCAAGCAGGCGCTCACTGTGCTGGCGGGAAAGTTCGCCAGTTGACATGAAAAACATTCTAGTATGGCTGAAACATGTTTCAAAAGTTGGAATGACATTGATGATGGCTGTGAATCTGACAGCCTGTGCGGGTTGGTTCGGTTTCGGTAGCACAAGTTGGAAGGAAGAAGTGCTGCTGCACGATGGCAGTAAGATCGTTGTAGAGCGTTCGCAATCTTACGGAGGCCGTCATGAAGTCGGGCAGGCTCCGCCAGTTAAGGAGCACACCATTACCTTTACTCTACCCGATTCCAATAAAGCGATCACATGGAAAAGTGAGTATGGTGAAAATATCGGTCGAACCAACTTTAACTTGCTGGCTGTACATGTTCTCAATGGCACGCCTTACATTGTTACATCCCCCAACCTTTGTTTGTCCTACAATAAATGGGGCAGGCCAAATCCACCTTATGTCTTCTTCAAATATGCCAGTGAAGAATGGCAGCGTATCCAGATATCGGAATTTCCTTCCGAGTTCAACACAATCAATCTGATAGTCAATAATGGTCGTGAGGAGGACATTAAGAAGGCCTCAAGCAAACTGGGCTACGTTTCAGCAGAAGGCGTCCGAAAAATCAATAGTAGCCTTCGGCAACTTGCCTACCAATCCATCCTGCGTGTGCCCACACGGGGCGATGGAGGGCCGGCTACAAATTGTGGCGAGATGATTCGCGTTAATGATGGCTGGGAAGGAACGGGATTTTTTAGTGGGCAACCATCTTACGAAGCATGCTTGAAATACTGCGAACGAAAAGAGGTATCTACACAATATTGTCCATGCAACAGATTTTTTAAGGGGAAATAATCATGGCGACAGCAATTGAATACGCATTGATGGCAGGTGCTTCTTATATTACCAATCGTGCTACGATTAACCAACCCGTGTAAGGCGTACCAAATGTAGGGCGACAATAAGCGTAGCGCATTGCGCCGTATGAAAATTCCGGCATACTTCTGCCATGCCTGATTACCGTCGCGCCTGGCATCCGGACGGCACTTATTTTTTTACCATCAATCTGCTGCTGCAACGGACACATCGGTATAATCCGCCCTCACATTTTTATTGGAATGCCATCGTGTCAGATCGTTTAGCCGTATTGCCGCAATATCTCATGCCCAAGCAGGCGCTCACTGTGCTGGCGGGAAAGTTCGCCAGTGCTAAGTTGGGTGGACTCACCACTTCGGTGATCCGTCGTTTTGTTGCGCGTTATGACGTGAATATGCAGGAGGCAGCGAATCCCGACATCGCAAGTTATGCCAGTTTCAATGAATTCTTCACGCGTCCATTACGAGAGGGTGCTCGCCCACAGGCGGAGGCAAATTTCATCTGTCCGGTGGATGGTGCGATCAGTCAGTTCGGCGCCATCGAGCAAGATAATATCTTTCAGGCCAAAGGCCACAGCTATACCACGACTGCATTGGTGGGCGGTGATGCACAACTGGCGGCACAATTTGAAAGCGGTAGCTTTGCCACGCTCTATCTGAGCCCGAGGGATTACCACCGCATCCATATGCCCTGCACCGGACGCTTGCGGCGCATGATTTATGTGCCTGGTGCATTGTTCTCGGTCAACCCGACCACCGCTCGCGGTGTACCGGGATTGTTCGCACGTAATGAGCGCGTGGTGTGCGTGTTTGATGATGAGTCCGGCAAGCAATTCGTATTGACGCTGGTGGGCGCGACCATCGTCGGTAGCATGGCGACGGTTTGGCACGGTGTGGTCAATCCACCGCGTTCGAACGATGTGCGCGAATGGCACTATGACGGTGAACAGGTCGAGCTGAAAAAGGGTCAGGAGATGGGACGCTTCCTGCTCGGCTCGACGGTGGTGATGTTGTTCCCGAAAGACACGTTGAGTTTCAATCCTGAATGGTTGCCTAGCGGTGCGATCCGCATGGGTGAGATGATGGGTAATAAACCCTAAATATAACTACAAAAACTAAACCCACTCCAACTCCCCCTTGTCAGCGGGAGGGGTTTGGGCGAAGTGTAACTTCCTAGTATCTCCCTAAGATAGACCGACTAATCCAACGCCTGCAACATCGCATCCCGCAACACGTCCGGCGGTTGCGCACCGGACACCGCCAGTCGGCGATTGAAGATGAAGAACGGCACGCCGCTAACACCTGACTCCTGAACCTGTGCAGCCAGTGTCATCACATCGGCATGCCCTTCCGTCGCAACCAGATAGCTGCGAACTGCTTCGGCATCGTCTCCGCATTCAGCGGCGATATCTGCCAACACATCAACATCGCTAATGTGTTCGCCGCGTAAAAAATGCCCTTCGAATAGTCGCTCCACCAATGCCTCGGCATCGCCGCGTTGCTGGAAGCGATGGATGAGTCGATGTGCATTCAGCGTATTGGCACGCAACTTGATGGTGTCGAATGCGAATGCGATTCCTGCCTTTTTGCCGGCCTCTGTCACCCGCGCCCAAGCTGCATCCACTTGTGCTGCGCCGCCAAACTTTTTCTCCAGAAATTCGCGGTAGGGTGATCCTTCCATCGGCGTTTCGGGGTTCAGAAAATACGGTATCCAGCGCACGGTCACATCAAGCTTTGGGTGCGCCTGTTTGAATTCATCCAGCGCAGTTTGAAGATGATGTTTACCGATGTAACACCAGGGACACACAACGTCGGAGACGACATCTATGGTGAGCTGTATCTGGCTGGGATTTTCTGTGGTGCTCATGCCGACTCCTGAAATCATTTACGAATATATTTGAATGAAATGATTATACGGCTATGCAACTGCCAACAGAAAACTGTCAAAGTTGCCCTGCTTCACCGCTTTAACCATTACACTCTTATCTTCAGCATCCTGATTGGATGCTTATCAAGCAAAGGCTCCGATGTATCCAGTTCACGATGTAGATGCGATTCTCCTGCTGTCTTTATCCGTTGCGGCCAAGCGACGACCTGCTGAATTAGTGGAAATTATTGCCGCAACCGATCTGGCACACGACATGATTCCCAACCCTGTCCGGCTTTCGGATTCATTCAATCGGCTGTCCAGCTACGGTCTGATTCTGGAAGTGGACGGGTGTTATACCCTGTCGACAGACGCGCAAAGCATGATGGAAAGCCAACGTAAAAAAGATGACAGCCGAAAAAAATTGTTTCGTCTGAAAGAACATCTCGCGGATTATCACCTCAAGGGCGAACACATCACAGTGGATGTCTTCCCCGATACCATCAAGGACGCAATCAGTGCTTATCGCGCGGGTAAGAAAACCACACTTAGAAGTTGGCTGATCGAAAAACCCAAACCCGTCTGGATTTCCAAAAAAGATCTGGTCAGAGGCGCATCACTACCCCCATCTAAACGGCGTAAGCGCTGAATATCAGGTAGCCAACCGGCCATCACCCAAGTGGCAATCTGACCTCAAAGCAACTCCCTGTCGAGGCAGGTACATATCGAATTGCACCGTGATGATGCTCGGCAATCTGCTTCACCAGTGCCAAGCCCAGTCCGTGACTGCCCTCTTTCTCGCGACTGCCCGTGGGACGATAGAACGGCTCAAAGATACGTTCGCGCTCTGCCTCAGGAATACCTGCACCGTCATCCTCTATTCTGATCGTTATTTCTTGTGAGTCGGATTTATAAAGACTGGCACTAATCGCCTTGCCGCCATGCCGCCGTGCGTTTTCAAGCAGGTTACGCAATAAACGGCGCAGCATTTTCGCATCACCATTGATCGTCAGGGGCACTGCATCGCACTGTGCGTTGATGCGCGCACTTTCCTCGACCAACAGGGCTGACAAATCAACAGGCTCCATCTGCAATGTTTCGCTCATCGTATCAAGACGGCTGGCCAGCAAAATCTCTTCGATCAACTGATCCAACTCTGCAATGTTGAGCCGTATCTCTTCCACTAATTTCGGATCGGGCTTTTCAGCGTGCATTTCCAGTGCAAGGCGGATGCGCGTCAAAGGCGAACGCAACTCATGTGAAGCATTGGCAAGTAACTGTTTGTGCGCCGCTAGCAAAGTCTCGATACGTTCTGCCGCAAGATTGAAACTGCGTGCCAGCGAGGTGACTTCGTCACATCCCTGCGTTGAAACGCGCGCCTTGAAATCACCCTCACCCAACGCTTCCACACCCTGCTTGAGCTTCTCAAGTCTGCGTGTTAATCGTCGAGCTACGGGAAAAGCCACAAGTGCAACGACTAGACCAATCAGACCCAGCGACAAAACCAGCGAGAACGGCCCGGATGGATGTTTATGTAGCGGCTGCGCCAACAACCAGCGTCCGTCAGGTAGATGCACAACCCATTCAGAGCCGGGGCCGGGCCGCCGCATCCAGCCATCTTTACGCATATCAGAATCTGGCGGTGGCAGTACCGCACCCACATACGCCAACATCTTCAAATCAGCCGAATACAACGAGATGCTTGGCAGCGAAGGACGCGCCAGTTTTTCCAGCACTGCCTGATAATCTGCCTTAGGTGCATTCGGCGCAGGCAGCACCATCACGATCACATCACGAACCGTCTGTAACATCTGCGCAGGCGGAGAATTCCGCCCCTGAAAATGCCAGAATGTGCCTGCCAGCACCACCAACAAAGCAAGGCTGGCGATCACGCCCAGATAGATCTGAAAATATAGCTTTCTCATCCGGCGGCCTCCTCGCCGTCCTGATTACGGGCGAACACATAGCCCGAACCGCGTAATGTGATGATGCGGCGCGGATGCTTGTGATCATCCTCAATCGCTGCCCGAATGCGTGATATGTGCACATCGATAGAACGGTCAAATGCTTCCAGTGCTTCGCCTTTTACTGCATCCAACAACTGCTCTCGACTCAACACACGACCCGGTCGCTCTGCCAGTGCCAGCAATAACTCAAACTGATATGACGTGATCTCACGTTCGTCGCCATCCACCCGCACCAAGCGCGCAGCCCGATCGATTTCCAATCGCCCGAAGCGCAGCAGGTCTGATACATCCTGCCTGCCCCGGCGCAAAATCGCTTTTAGTCTCGCCTGCAACTCGCGCGGCTCAAACGGCTTAGGCAGATAATCATCTGCCCCCATTTCCAATCCGATAATACGATCCATTGCTTCGCCCTTAGCCGTCAACATCAATACCGGTATATCGGAAAAAGTGCGGAGCTGCCGACAGGCATCCAGCCCGTCACCATCTGGCAGCATTAAATCCAGTACCAGCGCATCGAACGCTTCCTGCTTAAGCGTCGCCAATCCGCTCGCAATAGTATGACGTATCTCGGTGGTGTATCCGGCGTTGCCTAGATACTGCTGCAACATGTCGCACAGTCGTTCGTCGTCGTCGATGATGAGAATCTTTTGGTTCATTTAATCAGCCGAGTGGTTTATTTGAAATTACTTAATCGCATGCCCAGTATGTTAGCTCAGGACATGCGATTCAAAAAAACTTATCAATGCCGCCAGCCGCGACGGTGTTCCATTTTATCGGCCATTTCTTCAGCCAACGCTTTACGCTGCTCAGGGGTCAGCACCTCCGCGACTTGAACAATGGTCTGTATCGCGATTTTGCTCATCTCATCCGCTCCGCGAATTTGATCGGCACGCAGTTGTTCGATAGCTGCCTTATCCAACGTGGACGCTGTCAACAGCTTAGCGAATTTCTGGCGGCTGTCCCGCAACTGCTCAGCCATTGGCGCACCTTCGTCAAGTGAACGTTTGACGATCTCTTGAGCCTTCGCTTTTTGCTCATCGCTGGCATCGACTTCATCCAGCATATGATCCAATGGTTTCCCGGCCATCTTGCTGATTCTTTCCATATTGATTCCGCCACCTGGTCCACCGTGATGGTGGCAGCCCGACTCGGAGCTAAATGCTTTTCCAGTCATAAAGCCGATACTGACCAACGCAATCATGCCTATGACGCGGCCCAGTTTATGCCGTCCGCCGCCGCACTTGCGATGTGATACACACTTTTTTTCAGATTCACCGTTCGGTGTATTAACCGTCGTTGTATTGTCATTTTGCTCGTTCATGATAGAAGTCCTTTTCGTTATTTATGCTGGCTCGTCCCGTTTCATTAACGGCCAAACCGAACCTGCTGGAAAACACTTTAGTGTCCCTGCTTTTCTCTAACGTGTTGCGATAGTAAAGTTATGTAAAGCACATAAGCGAATGTAAAATCATGACCATGACGCCTAAAGAAATCACAGCCCATCTAAAAGGCCTCGCTAATAACGAAATCGCCCGGCATTCCATGCGATTTTTCAAGACTGGCAAAGGTGAGTACGGCGAGGGCGATCAATTTTTGGGCATACGTGTGCCAATGATCCGCCAGACGGTAAAGCAATATAAAACTGCCTCCTTGAGTACTGCTGAAAAACTGCTGAAATCGAAATTTCACGAGATACGCCTTTTTGCATTGCTCCTGTTGGTGTCACGTTTCATCAAAGCTGACGATGATGAGCAAGAGAATATCTACCAGCTCTATCTGGACAACACCCGCTACATCAATAACTGGGATCTAGTCGATAGCTCGGCGCACTATATCGTCGGTGCGTATTTACAAGAACGTGACAAAAGCATTCTTTACCAGTTAGCCGTATCGAACTCACTATGGGAACGACGCATTGCCGTGCTGGCGACCTTCTGGTTCATCCGGGACAGGCAGTTTGACGATGCTTTGCACATTGCCAAACAATTGCTGAACGACCCGGAAGACCTGATTCACAAAGCAGTAGGCTGGATGCTCAGGGAGATCGGCAATCGTGACAAAGCAACAGAGGTCGCATTTCTTAAAGCACACTATCAAGCGATGCCAAGAACCATGCTGCGATATGCAATTGAAAAATTCGGCAAAGCAGAACGACAAAAATATTTGTCCGGCAAGATATAAAGCGCTCACAGATCACTATGTTGAAATCAATCGCCCGCTTCATGATCTTTGCATTGGTTATCTTTGCAGCCATCGCTCTGTGGGTACGCCTTAACGAACCTCGCCTGATATATTTTCCTCAGCGCGGTATCGACATCACTCCGCAACAGCATGGCATGAAATATGAAAATGTCTGGCTGAACACTTCTGATGGAGTCCGGCTCAACGGATGGTTCATGCCGGCCAAACACGCTTCCGACCTGACAGTGCTATTGCTGCATGGCAATGCAGGTAACATCTCTCATCGCTTTGCGAAATACACGATATTGCATGGACTGAGGCTGGATATATTCGCGCTGGACTACCGGGGTTATGGCGATAGCGAAGGAGAGCCGGATGAGGCCGGCCTTTATCTTGATGCGCGCGCGGCGTATCGCTATCTGGTCGAGCAACGCGGCATCGACCCGCAAAAATTATTCGTCTATGGTGAATCGCTCGGCACCGCCGTAGCCGTTGATTTGCTCAGCGAGGTTGATGCTGGCGGATTGATTCTGGAAGCAGGCTTCACCTCCGCGACGGATGTCGGGCAGGAAATGTATCCGTTCCTACCAATGCACTGGCTGATGCAGTCCCGATTCGATACGCAGAGCAAAATAGGCCGCATCAAAGCGCCCTTGCTGATCTTGCACAGCCGTGAAGATGAATTCTTCCCTATGCAACACGCACAAAAATTGTTGGCTGCAGCACCAGAACCCAAGCAGTTGGTCGAGTTACACGGCGGTCACAACGATGCTTTCCTGCAGAGTACAGGCATCTACCAAAATGCCCTACTACGATTTATTCATCGTGAGCATCAGCCCTGAACAATCTGCTGGGAATTGACTATGGCTGTACGCTATGAGCTTGGTTCTATAATTCATGCCGGTCATCGCTGAATTTGATATGGTTAGTCACAGGCAGTGGCGCTTAATAAACTTATACCGAGTTGTACATCACGGGAGAAACAAAACATGGACAAGCCTATCATCGCGGACAATAAACCCATCAAAATCAATCTGACCAAGGGTAAGGAATATTATTTCTGCACCTGCGGCAGATCAAAAAGCCAACCGTTTTGCGACGGCTCTCATACCGGGACTTCATTCACTCCCAAAGCCTTTGTTGCAGAACAGGAGGGTGAAAATTTTCTTTGTGCATGTAAGCATTCCCGCAACTTGCCATTTTGTGATGGCACACATAATCAGTTCAAGGCAGATCAGGTTGGCAAAGCGGGGCCGGGGCCTGAATCCTCCGATCAGCCGTCTGCCGCCCCGACAGCCGAAGAACCCACCGTCGCCTTCATTCATCAATTAGCTCGAGAAGGATTGAGCAAGCTGGGGCATCACGGCCCGATGACCTCTATGGGCGTACCACGCAAGGACTTGCCCCATTGGGATGATTTGCAAATCATGGTGGCACAAATGGCGACCAAACCGTTGATGGAAAATGTCTCCGTTAGAACCGAGTTAGTCATCGGCCCACAAGCGAAAAAACCGCTCACACTCAAGATACCTTTATTCGTCTCGGACATGAGTTTTGGTGCGCTGTCCGAAGAGGCCAAAATATCCCTTGCCAGTGGCGCTGAGTTGGCAGGTACTGGCATATGTTCCGGTGAAGGCGGCATGCTGCCGGAAGAACAGGCAGCCAATTCCAGATACTTTTATGAGTATGCCAGCGCAGGTTTTGGTTATCAGGAAGCACTACTGACAAAAGTACAGGCTTTTCACTTCAAGGGGGGTCAAGGTGCCAAGACAGGTACTGGCGGTCACCTGCCCGGCAGCAAAAACATCGGTAAAATATCGCAGGTCAGAGGCATACCCGAGGGCCAAGCTGCCATCTCGCCACCCACCTTCAAGGACCTAGCCAGCGTCGCGGATTTCAAACGTTTTGCGGATCGGGCAAGAGAAATATCCGGCGGCATCCCGGTCGGTTTTAAACTGAGTGCAAACCATATAGAAAAAGACATTCAGTTTGCGCTGGATGCCAGTGCCGACTACATCATCTTGGATGGTCGCGGTGGTGGCACTGGTGCTGCGCCCGAAATGTTCAGGAATCATATCAGCGTGCCCACCATCCCCGCCCTCGCCCGCGCGCGCCGCTATCTGAATCAACAAGGTGCGAGCGGACGTGTCACATTGATCATCACCGGGGGATTACGCGTACCAATCGATTTCGTCAAAGCACTGGCACTGGGTGCAGACGGCATCGCCATCTCCAACAGCGCCATGCAGGCAATCGGCTGTGTGGCGGCCAGAATGTGCAACACCAATAATTGCCCGACAGGCATCGCCACCCAAAAAGAAGATTTGCGCCAAAGGCTAGACATTGATAAATCTGCCGCACAGTTGAATAACTTCTTCGCCGCATCTGTGGAGTTGATGCAAGTCATGGCACGCGCATGCGGTCATGATGACTTAAGCAAATTCAGTATGAATGACCTTGCAACTTGGAATCGGGATATGGCCTTACTGTCCGGCGTGCCCTACTCGGGGCATATGCCACTCACTAATTAATCGAGATGGCTGACAAAAACCTGCAGATAGGTAATAGTAAGCAACTGGAACTTTCTTGTTGAAGTCTGACCCATAGTCACAACCAACGGTATACTTGCAGCCGTCCTGCCAATCTCTTTTTGTAGTTGAATGAATGAATACCCCTATGACCCATACCCTACGCAATTGCTTCCGACTCGCACTATTCGTGCTTACCTTTTCATTAGTGACATTCTCACTGTCTGCCCGTGCAGGCCTCCCGCAAGCGTCCAATGTACCCGGCGGAATAGCGGTCGTAGCGCTGGCAAGCGTAGCCAACACCAGCAAGCCCAAAGCCTGGCTCGGCAAACAACCTGTACTGGTCACATCCGATCAAGGCGTATGGTATGCGGTAGTCGGGCTGTCTCTCAAAATCAAACTCGGCTCACATGAACTGCATGTCAGCACAGATGATGCAACCATGACACATCACTTCACGGTCGAGGCGAAAGATTATCCAGAGCAGCGCATCACGCTTAAAGACAAAGGCAAAGTCGATCTATCATCCAAAAATCTGAAACGCGTCGGGCAAGAATATAAAGTCATCGTCGGACATAAGAAATTTTGGCGTGACACGCCTGAGACCGACTTGGACTTCATCCTGCCCGCAAAAGGAGAAATGTCGAGCCGCTTCGGCTTACGCAGATATTTCAACGATAAGCCGCGTAACCCGCATTCGGGATTGGATTTAGCCATCGGAACAGGCACGCCGGTCATGGCAAGCTCATCAGGTACAGTGCTGGGGACAGATCACTATTTCTTTAACGGTAAAACCGTGTTCGTCGATCATGGCAACGGACTCGTCACCATGTATTGTCATCTGGATAAATTCAAAGTCATACCCGGCCAGCAGGTTGGCAAAGGTGACGTGATCGGGCTATCCGGTATGACGGGCCGCGCCACCGGCCCTCACCTGCATTGGAGTGTCATGCTCAACGGAGAGATGGTCGATCCTGAACTATTTATTCAGTGAGCAATATCGCCGCTGCGCTTATCGATAAAAAACCCGGTATTACCGGGTTTTTTATCGCGCTTCATACACGATGAATTGCGCGGTCAACATTGCGACCGTGACAATCAAGCGCGCGACTCACCATCCAGACTCAGGCGTCCGGCACCAAATACCGTGAATGCCAGCAAGCCACCCGCCATCGCGACATTCTTCATCAGCATGATCTGCTCCATCTGTTCAGCACCGGAGTGAAAGATCAATCCCGCTAGGATGCTGAACCCTGCCAGCAGGAATGCCACCAAGCGTGTTTGAAAGCCCAGCAGCAGCGCGATACCGCCACCCAGCTCCAGCGCGATCACCAGAGGTAGCAGTGCGCCGGGAACACCCATCGCATCCATATAACCTTGCGTGCCTGCGTAACCTTCTCCCAGCTTGCTGAATCCGGCACCGATGAAGATCACCGACATCATCAATCTTGCCGGAATAATCAGTGCTGCGCTCACCGCAGGTTTGCTAACAAATTCTGCAATGCAACCATTAAATCTTTTGAAAATATTAGTCGTACTCATGTCATTCTCCTTTATAGTTAGTCAATAATTTCTTAGGCGAACAGCCCGTTGTTATAGTCATTCAATGCCTGATGAATCTCCTGCTGCGTATTCATCACAAAAGGCCCGTATTGCACGATTTCTTCATTGAGCGGTTTACCCGCCAGCAATATCAGCCGGGTATCGACATCCGCTTGCAGTGTTACACCATCCGCATCCGGCTCATTGTTCAAAATGCCCAACCGTCGGGATGCTAATTGCTCACCCGCAACCGTCACCGCGCCACGATAGACATAGATAAATGCGTTATGCGAAGCAGGCAGTACCGTTGAAAATGCTGCACCCGCAGGGATGTGAACATCGAGATACAGCGGCTCGGTATCTTCACGCGATACTGCACCGTCTACCTCATTATTTTTTCCGGCGATCACTCTCACGGTCACGCCTTCAGGGGTGACATATTCAGGAATCGTCTGGCTGGCAATATCACGATACCAGGGCTCGGTCATCTTGTTTTTCGCAGGCAAGTTAAGCCAAAGCTGGAAGCCCTCCATCGCACCATCTTTCTGCTCCGGGATCTCTGAATGAATCACCCCCCGGCCCGCAGTCATCCACTGCACGTCTCCGTTTTCCAACAATCCTTCATGGCCCGCGGTATCGCGATGGCGCATACGCCCTGCCAACATATAAGTCACCGTCTCGAAACCACGATGAGGATGATCGGGGAACCCCCCGATGTAGTCGTCCGGGTTTTCGCTGCTGAACGCATCCAACAGCAAGAAAGGATCCAGTCGCTTCTGGAATTTTCCGGTAATCACGCGGGTCAGCTTGACGCCTGCACCGTCGGAGGTGGCGACGCCGTCAACGATGCGTTCGATACTGCGCGATTTCACTTGCGTCTCTTGTATTTGAACATTCATGTCGTACTCCTCAAATCTATTCGGTTATCAAAGGGTCACGCCTGTAAGCTATGAACGGCTTTGCTCAATTCAGCGTTGAGTGCTTCGTTCTTGAGCGCGCCATGCTCCACATCAAAATTCTCATAAAAACTCGGGACGGCCAGACTGGCTTTTACCTCACCGCCGAAAAATGGGACGGAACCCGTTGCCGCCGCCAATACAGTGGCACCGCCGCGTGGCCCCGGTGAAGTGGACAGCAGCAACATCGGCTTTTCATCGAAGATTTTTTTGCTGATGCGAGAACTCCAGTCGAACAGGTTTTTATAAGCTGCGCTGTATGAACCATTGTGCTCGGCGAAAGAAATCATCACCGCATCACTGTCAGCAATCTTTGCGGTAAAGGCTTTGGCCAACGCCGGTTGTCCGAGCTCGGCTTCTTTATCCTCACTGAACAACGGCAACTCATAATCATTCAGATCCAACACCTCAACTTCTGCACCGTCGATCAAGCCGGATGCATAAGTCACCAACTGCTTGTTGATCGACTTACTGCTGTTGCTGGCGGCAAACGCTAATATTTTCATGATGGGTCGCTCCTGATGTGTGAAAGTGACTACATGATAGTTAACTCAAAATGATAGATAAAGATGCTTTTGTGAGATAGACTATTCCATATATGGAACAATCAAACATCTCTGCGGACGACTACATCCTGTTCGTCACCATCGTCGATCAGGGCAGTATGGTGCGTGCGGCTGAACAACTTGGCATGCCTAAAGCAACGGTATCCCGGCGTCTGACCAATCTTGAAGCAACGCTGGGTCAGAAGCTATTGTTGCGCACCACGCGCCGATTGACGCTCACCGAATTCGGTCAGGAATTTCTTGAGCACTGTCGCCGCATCGCCGAAGAAGTTGCTTCGACCCAAGACTTTGTACGCAGTCAGGAACAGCAGCCTCGCGGACGCTTGCGGGTTTCCATGCCGGGCGAGTATGCCAAACAACATTTTTCACGCGCCTTCGCCACCTTCATCGAGGCCTATCCCGACATACAGCTTGATCTGGATATGGCATCGCGGCGCGTCGATCTGATCGGCGAACATTTTGATCTGGCGTTACGCATGGGCAAGCTGGATAGCGACTCGACACTGGTGGCGCGCAAGATAGACGAACAAAGCTTGGGACTCTACGCCAGCCCGATCTATCTCGCCCTCCATCCCGCCCCCAAGCATCCGGATGACTTGGCGCATCATGCAGCGGTGCGCCTGATGTCCGCACGCGGCACCCCCATTCAGTGGACGCTGATACGCGGCAAGACCACTTGGGAAGGTGTGCCACCCGGACGGCTCACGCTGAATTCCATGGGTGTGATACAACAACTCATACTGGATGGGGCGGGCATAGGCGCATTGCCCGATGTCTTCGCCGCAGAAGATGTCCGCCTCAAACGGCTGGTACGTGTACTGCCGGAATGGTGCTTACCCGCCGTGCCCGTTTGGGCGGTGATGCCGATGCGCCGCTATCTGCCTGCCAAGACCCGTGCCTTTATCGACCATCTTGAGCAGTTCATGAATAAGGGCTAGAGCGTGGATGAAATCCACAGCACCCCTCACCCGTTCGTCCTGAGCTTGTCGATGGATGATTGAACGCCCGCTCATCCTGACGGATATAACCCTACTCAATCTCCCTGTTTAATTCAGTAGTCAAAACAAATCGACTCCGGTACATTAAATTCTGCACCACCAAACACCCATTGAATAAAGGGCATTCGCGCCCGTCAACGAGAAGGAAGCAAACCCGATGTTCATCAGTGTCCTCGAACTCTTCAAGATCGGGATCGGCCCGTCCAGCTCCCACACGATGGGCCCTATGGTTGCCGCAAATAATTTCATCGACCGCACCGTCGAACATCTCGCCGCGCATCCCGACATTCGCGATAGCCACATTCGCTGCGCATTGAAGGGATCACTGGCTTTTACCGGAAAAGGTCACAGCACCGATCGCGCCATCACATTAGGGCTGCACGGTTACACCCCTGAGAGCTTGGCAACCGAGGATGTCGATGCCCTGATGAGTGGCTTATTTAAGATGAACAGCCTTAAGCTCGCAGAACAACAAACTGTGGACCAACACACCATTCAGTTCTTACCAGCTGAAGACATCATCTTTGATCGCAGCGAGACACTCCCCCAGCATCCCAACGGGATGGTCTTTGAACTACTCACCAGCGCAGGGGAAATCCTGCTCAGTGAAACCTATTTCTCCATTGGTGGCGGCTTCATCAGCACGATGGCGGAGATATCGCAACTGGTCGCACCGCTGAAAATGGAATCATCCGGTACCAATCCCTATCCATTTGATTCAGCCAATTCGATGCTGGAGATGTCACTCGCCAGCAAGTGCACTATCGCTGAGATGAAACGCCAGAACGAACTGATACATATCACCGAGGCAGAACTTGATAGCGGGCTGGATGCCATCTGGCACGCCATGAAAGCCTGTACCGAACATGGCCTCGCAACTGAAGGCACACTACCCGGCGGACTCGACATCAAACGGCGCGCCAAACATCTGCACGATCAATTGCAAACCTCCCCTACAGGCATCAGCGTCAACGACTGGCTATGTGCCTACGCGATGGCGGTGAACGAAGAAAATGCCGCCGGACACATGGTCGTCACCGCACCCACCAACGGCGCCGCAGGTGTCATCCCTGCCGTACTCTATCAACTCATGACGCATGAAAATGGCACACTGGAACAAGTCAGAGAATTTCTGCTGACCGCTGCTGCCATCGGCGGACTCATCAAACACCTCAGCTCGATTTCCGGTGCCGAAGTCGGCTGTCAGGGTGAAGTCGGCTCTGCTGCTGCGATGGCGGCAGCCGGGCTATGTGCTGTTCGCGGCGGCACCACCGAACAAATCGAAAATGCCGCAGAGATCGCCCTTGAACATCACCTCGGCATGACCTGCGACCCGGTAAGCGGACTGGTTCAAGTGCCCTGCATCGAACGCAACGGCTTCGGCGCAATCAAAGCGCACGCCGCAGCGTCACTTGCCATACGCGGCAGCGGCCAGCACTTCATGCCGCTGGACAACTGCATTGCCGCGATGAAACAAACCGGATTGGAGATGTCCGTAAAATATAAAGAAACCTCATTGGGTGGCTTGGCACTGAGCATCACTGAATGTTGACGCTCAGTGTCAGGTCGCTCCCTTACCCTGCGCTCTTTCTGCTTTGAGTTTTTTCACGACCAGTAGTGCTTCCAGCATCACCCACCCCGCCAGCAGGAAGATGATAGAACCGACCGTTGCGACTTCCCACTGATCTTTGCTGACCGCTTTGAAGATGCCCATGACCATGCCTGAAATGGTCGCACCCAGTACCAGCAACATCGGCAGCATGGTGTAAAGAATCGGCTTCCTTTTGCGGTACAGATAGATGGTGACCGTTAGTAAGGTCAGTCCGGCGAGTATCTGGTTGGTGGTGCCGAACAGCGTCCATAAAAACAATCCCGCCGGTTTGCCGCCTACTTTGAAGAAGGCGAAAAAGCCAATCGCGCACACCGCCAGAAAAGTCGCAAAGTAGCGATTACCCAGTATTTTGACATTGATGGTTTTGCCGATCTCTTCAAGGTTGAAGCGCAACAAACGCGTACCGGTATCAACACTGGTCATCGCAAAACCGACCACCACGACCGAGATGAAAGCCGCCGCATAGTCAAGCGGCACACCCAACTGATGGATGAAGTTTGCGTTGCCCTGGATGAACACACCTAGCTTTTGATGCAGCCCAACTGCCTTGTCCCACGAGCCGTAGAATGCCTCCCAATCAGCTCGTGAAGAAAACGCGCCCGCCGTCGTCGCCAATACGGCGAGCAGTGCCAGCAGTGACTCCCCGATCATGCCGCCATAGCCGATTAGGGGTGCGTCGCTTTCTTTATCCAGTTGTTTAGAGGTGGTGCCGGATGCAACCAAGCCATGAAAACCGGACACCGCTCCGCAGGCGATCACGATGAACAGGAATGGCATGATTGGCGGCGCGCCGACCGGATCAGGATTGAACGCCGGAGCCGCCCAGTCGGGTGATAACAAAAAGAAGCCGATTAACATGCCGAACAAGGCAAGGTATAGCAGCAGTGAATTCAAAAAATCTCTAGGCTGCAACAATAACCACACGGGCAACACGCTGGCGGCAAAGGCATAGATCAATAGTGTCCATGTCCAGTCACCCGCAGCCCATCCAGTGATCGGCATATCCAAACCGATATAAGTCGTCATGAGCATCAGCACAAAACCCGCCGCGATCATCGGCCACATCGGCGCATTCTTTTTATGCACTAAAAAGCCGATCACCATCGCGATCAACATCAACGAATAAGTGGGAAACACCGCCTCGGGATGCGCTGTTGCCGGGATATTGGCTGCATCCGGCGCAGCGAAAAGCCCTGATATCACCAGCACAAACACACCCATCGCCAGTGCTACCAAAAAGAAGATCACCAGCAGGAACAATAACCGTGTGCGTGGGCTAATCACCTCATGCGCGATCGTGCCCACGCTTTGACCTTTGTGCCGGATAGACAGCACCAACGCAGAAAAATCATGCACCGCACCCACCAGCAACGTGCCTAACACCACCCAGCACAACGCAGGCACCCAGCCCCATATCACCGCAATGGCAGGGCCGAGCATGGGCGCAAGCCCCGCGATAGAAGCGTAATGATGGCCGAACAGAATGTATTTATTGGTCGGCACATAATCCACATTGTCACGCATGGTGTGTGCCGGTGTGGGCGTCTTATCGTCCAGTGAGAATATTTTTTTAGCTAAAAAACCTTTCGCGTAGAAACGATAAAAGATCAGATAGATGCACAAAACTGTTATTGCCATGACGACTGGACTCATCTGCTATCCTTTTTTGGTACTGCGTAGATTAGAATTGATATAAATGACGGCGTTACGTATTGCCGGTCGTTTCATTGACTCGATGAGCGGCCAGCTCCTTCAAGTAATCCCCGATATCCCACTCACAACCGCCACAACCGGTAAGCGCGCCCGTCCAATCGGAAATGTCCCCGATATCCATACCCTGATCGAACAGGCGTTGGATTTTTTCTCGCGTGGTGCCAGTGCAATGACACATCACTTCATCTCCTGAATCGGCGGGTTTGGTATCCATCGGTTTGGCTATTGGTTGGTGACTATCGGATTGTTCGGGCGCATTTTAACATCTCAAGAATTGAGCGCGTTTTTCTACGAATCATCGGCGGAGGGTTTTACGCCTTCCCCCTTTAAGGGGAAGAGGATGGTTTTCAGAAAGTGTAGAAAAATACACTCGTAATTTAAACCGCCCAATCCCCTGTGCACCGCCGAGTAGCAGAAAACAGTCAGGGGATTTCGGCAAGGACTGATGGAACTACTGGTGAAATTACTATCCATATGACTAACTCAGCAAAAACGTTGAGTAGGTCATTGGTGATAGCTGTCTGGCTACCCCCGACGGTTTTTGATGGGTATCCTTGGTCAACTCATCCTACTTATTATCAGCACCCAACGTTAAAAATGCATCCGTCAACTTCTGCCGCAGCGCATCATCCAATCCCTCACGTATCGCCCAGCTATAAGTGCGATCAGATAAAGCATCAGCCGAGGGGATAAACCCGCCTTTCCCTCGTTGCACGATGGACAAAACGCCAGTGTGACCTTGTGACCGTGCCATTGCCAAACGCGCACCATCAATCCAGACCAGATCAAGCTCTTTGTATAGCAATGATTCGACCATTGCTTCGCCATCGGGTTTAGGGCGGTACTCTACCCTCATGCCGATCTTCTTTTCAAGATATCCCGCCAGTAAATTCATATTGCGCTTCATAACAGCAGGTGGCCCATCAATGATGGTAGAGATGCGCAGTACCGGTTCCGCATACAGTGCGACGATAACGAGCAAGCCCACGAACACGGTCAAAGACATGATGAAATATATGACAAGATTACGGGGACTGAAAAGAGATTGCATATTTTGCATAGTTAAGCATACTAAATGAAATCGCGCCGGAGCTGGCTGACATAATCCGAGACGAAGCAAACCCATACTAGGAGAATCACATGCTGGTCACCTTCAAAACCAAAGCCTACGCCGACATCACCATGTTTGGCGATAATGCACTCACCTTACTGAAAATGATGGGGCACAGCGGCACTGTCCCCGGTGCCATCGAAGCAGACGATGTGCCTGAAGCTTTGGAGAAATTGCAGGCTGCGCTACAGACAAATATAGACGCGGATTCATCCGGTGATAATGATGACGCAGAACCCAAGATCGGCATCGCAAAACGTGCACTCCCCTTGATTGAACTGCTCACTGCTGCCGTAGCAGCCAATACATATGTCATGTGGGAATAGCACTGTTTAATTATTTGTCGACGAACGTTTTATGCATTTTTTACCATTTTGATATTTTATTCTGAACCTATGTGAGCAGTTCCGAGCTTAAGTGGGCAGCCATTGTGAATGTCCGATGCAATAATCGTTATGCCGGAAGCCCTTACGGGGTAACGCAGCCAACCGACTATTGTTTCTTCCCCGTTTTACCAACCCCTAAAATTCAGCCTGCACACCAAACGATATTGGCAGCACAAAGTCATAAACTGGTTCACGCGTTGCATAGTCAGGTGTGTAGTTGTATCCAACCACGTTTCTGCGCTGATAGACATTATTAAACTCGATATAGGTATTGAGCTGCCACTGATCAAACTCATAGTTCCGATCCAAGCGAATATCGAGTTGATGATAAGCCGGTAAACTATCTGAATTCACTGCCGCATATACCGGAATCGGGCGACCATCGGGATAGTTGCCATTGGTGCCGATGATAGGGGTATAGGGCGAGCCGGAATGATAATGCCACTTCATGCCGAACGCCCAGTTATCGCCCAGATCAACATTGCCCACTAAGGTGGTGTTAACGGGTTGATCGAATTGAAATCTGAATGACTCACCTGTTACATCATTTTTGCGCAATGACTTCGCCAGATTCAGCACCCACCAACCGGAAAACCGATCTGTCTCTGCTTTGTTGATTAAAATCTCTAAACCATAAGCCTTACCGCTGGCGGCGTTGATATAATTCAGCACCGGGTCGTTCACCACCAAGTCGTCAAACTTTTTGTGATAGACCTCCACCTTCCAGTCCCAATCAGCATTCACAACCTGCTTCACCCCCAACACACTATGCTCAGCGCGAGTATTTTTCAGCTCAGGATTACCAAACTTTGGTGCCCATTGCTCACCCGTCGGGCTTTGGTGATGTCGCCCCCAACCAGCGGTGTATGTTGTGCGACCATCGCTCTCCCACTCCAGCGCAAGGCGCGGCTCCCAAAAACTGCTGTTGGCATAATTCTCATTGCTATAGCGCAGCCCTCCAACCAGCGTCAGCGGCTCAGTAATCCGCTTGCGTGACTGTACAAACAGCGCAGCAAGGTTGCTGTTGAACTCATCCGATAACTTTTGATTATTGGCGGTGCTGAGATCGCAATTCGGGTTGAACTGGGTACAATTCGCAACGATAAAATCAGCATTCACCTGCGTCACCGAATTAATCAATTCCGCCCCCACCACCATCTGATGCCCACGACCCAGCTTCATTTCAACCTGATCGCCGAGTCGAACATTATTCACCTTCAAATTAACAAAGCCGGCAGTGCCCAACGCGTTATTAATCAGAATGGTGGAATGCTGCAATGCCATCTTATTGATCGCACCATTAGCCAACAACGTATCCAAAGTCACAGCCTGCATTGCACTCTCACTGGAGAATGCTGAAGAACCCACCAAAATCGGCTGCTTCTGGCCGGATTCTGCATCCGCAGCAATGTTTAGCGACACTTCATCGCCCGCCCCATGTAAGTGGAATGCCAGCTTATTCGTATCATTAAGTTGCCACAGATACTTGCCTTGATAATCCCAATAGTTCGGGATTTGAACCGTCACCCCGTCTTGCTCAACCTGATCGATCAATAAATCAATGTAGCTTCGCCGCGCCGCAAAATAAAAAGACTGACCCTCATAGCCCGGCCCCTCAACTAAAAAGTCCGAGCCAATCAAATTTGTATTGATCTTAGTGTGCAAACCGTCAGCACGCGGATCGCGCAACGCCACATCAACCACAGCACCCGTCACATCCCCATAATTCGGAGAAAAAGCCGCGCTGTATAAATCAAAATCCTTAATCAGGTCCGCGTTAAAAACACTGATGCTGCCGAAATGAAACAACTTCGAAGTACGCAAACCATCTACATAATAAATATTATCTCCGGGGCCAGACCCACGCACCGCAGGCGCACTACTCCCACTGACCGTCACCACCCCCGGCAAAGTTTGCAAAGCGCGCAACGGATCACCCGAAGACCCCGCCAACTTACGAACCGTATCGCCATCCAGTTTTTGCGCGCTGACCTGACTCAACTCAGCCCCTGCGCTAAACGAAGGCTGAAATGGCTTGGGCGTGATAATCAAAATCTCCAGCGGCTCAGAATCAACATCAACATCCGCATCCTGATTATTCACATCCGCATCTACCGCGTCAGTCACAGCAGCAATCCCGGCCTGCTCAGCCGCGTGAGCTGAAACAAAAAATAATGCCCATAAAACTGACAACATCAAACCACCCGTCCGCATCACTAACCACCCCTTTCAAAGCACGCAAGCTGCCATCACCATCAAGACAGCATAATACCCACTAACAATACCAGAAGCAGTCACTTCAACTCATGTCACCCCATTCTGCATGAATTGTGATTTATACGACCTGCGCGCAGAATGTCACCTTGCAATCCGAGCTATTGCTTGGTGAGTCTATAAACTAAATAGCCTCCACGGAACTCGGGCGATTCAGAAATGACCATTAACAAGAGAACGCACGCTTCTGTTATGGGCGAATTTAAATGGGTCTGGCCTCTTAAGCTTTGATTATCA
>CAZURE010000016.1:22220-31209 GCA_964623195.1 uncultured Gallionella sp.
CGCTTCTGTTATGGGCGAATTTAAATGGGTCTGGCCTCTTAAGCTTTGATTATCACGGATAACGATCGAGACTGACGCTATTGGTTTCTGGGCATTGCCATCAACTCTTAAATGAGGATTTTCCTTATTTACAATCGGCGGATTGAGGTGTAGCTTGCGTGTGTCGGAACTGTTAGTAGCATGTGTTACTTGGAAAGGCGAAGTATCTGGCAAACAACGAATTGATGGAGTCTTAACCAATTGATGACTTTGAATCCATCGATACATTACAAAGGGAGAAAAAAGATGAAGAAAAAATATATCGCGACTATTTTAGCCTCATTGACACTCGCCGCCTGCGGTGGCGGTGGCGGTAGCGACAGCACACCAGTTTCTGCCACAAAGACCGGCGTATTTCTAGATAGCCCTGTAAGTAACATTCAATACACTACAAAAAATTCTGCGGGTGACACGACTCACACCGGCACGACTAATTCACTTGGTGAGTTTCAGTTTGAGACAGGGGACACCGTCACATTCTCTATAGGAACTTTTTCATTCCCGGCAGGAGCTGCAAGTACCGTTGTGACGCCTCTGACGTTAGTAGGAGGCAGCACTGATATTACGACGAATCAAGCAAGTGGCAACCAATATTGCTAGATTGCTACAATCGCTCGACGATGATGGGAATCCGGCTAATGGCATCAATATACACAACAATGCCCCTACTGCTGTTGATAATGCCCTTGCTTTAGGTTCGGTCAATCTTAATGACAACGCAGCTACGTTTGCAGCTAATCCTGCTGTTGTCAGTATGGTAGCTAACTCAGGTTCCACCAATACCACCTTGAAAGCAGAAGCCACAGCGCAAGCTCATATTGTTACAACGAATAAAGGTCGTATTGTCGGGGCTTGGCAAAGCACAGGGCCAGGAGGTGAATTTTCTTACATGATCATGTTCTCAGATAATACCTTTGTATACGGAGAGAATGACCTTGCAGCAACATTGCCTGGTGAAAATGGCTTAGAAGTAGGCACCTATAGCTATGATACAGCCACAGGTAACGTTACATTTACCATTAGCTATGATGACAACGCGCCCGGTACCGATTCAGGCGTAGGAGATATCGGGACGCCAGCGGTCCATAGCGCTGTCTTATCAAACGGTGATGCCACCCTAACTTTTGATGGAACTCTTGCTATGAACGCCATTGATTTTAGCGCTTCACCACTTTCAGGGGTATGGCGTGTTCCAAGTACTGGAGGCGCGTTTGAGATTCTCCTTATCACTGACGATGGCACGATCATGCTCGCAGAGAATGACCTAACAGCGACATTGCCTGGACAAAATGGTCTTGAAGTTGGCACCTATACCTACGACACAACTACAAGCAATGCCACCGTTAACCTATTCTACGACGATAATCATCCAGGTTTTGACTCAGGTATTGGCGATATTGGCACGCCTGCTGTTATCGATGCGATACTATCAAACAGCAACAATACTTTGACTGTTGCAAGTGGAGCCCTAACATTTACCAGAGAGTTCTAACCTTATATATTTATCTGAGAGGGGCTGGAGACAGCCCTTTTCTACCAAGGTAAAATATTGGGTTCAATTCAGGCCGTGTAAGACATATGCCAAGTTCGGTGGCGATTTCTGCCGCAGGACGGTCTGATGCTCCCATCAATCGTACGGCTGCTATCTTGAAATCTTTGGTGTAGGTTTTATACGGTTTTCTTGTGTTCATGGGATACTCCTCCGGCGGTATTTTCGCCTATTAGTTGTATCCGTTAAACTGGGGGAAGATCAGTTCCCGATTACGCCTAACTTTGCATGCGCACATCAGTGGGACAGCATTCCTCATAGGGTACGACTCCGTCGCGGCTTTCATACCAGCCACGCGACTGATTGACAATACGCACCGCAATCAGCATGACTGGCACTTCAATCAGAACCCCCACGACAGTGGCAAGGGCTGCACCGGATTCAAACCCGAACAGGGCGATGGCGGTTGCCACGGCCAGTTCAAAGAAATTGCTGGCACCGATCAGAGCCGAGGGGCCCGCCACGCAATGCGGTGAACGTACCTGCCGGTTGAGCAAGTAGGCCAGCCCGGAGTTGAAGAAGACCTGAATCAGTATGGGGACAGCGAGTAAGGCGATGATCAGCGGTTGGTTGATAATCTGATCGCCCTGGAAGCCGAACAGCAACACGAGCGTGGCCAGCAAGGCGCTTAAAGAAAATGGTTGCAGGCGCTTGATCGTCGTCGCGAGCCTGGCATTGCCGTTCGCTTGTTTCAGCATTGTATTCCGCCACAGAGTGGCAATAATCAACGGAACCACAATGTAGAGTAATACGGATAACAATAGTGTGCTCCAGGGTACGGTAATCGCAGACAAGCCCAGCAGCAATCCGACAATTGGTGCGAAGGCCACTACCATGATGACGTCATTGAGTGCGACCTGTGATAGTGTGAAATGCGGTTCTCCACGCATCAGGTGGCTCCATACGAACACCATGGCGGTGCATGGTGCGGCGGCCAGGATGATGAGTCCGGCAATGTAGGAATCAATTTGTTCTGCGGGTAGCAAAGGGCGAAACAGATAACCGATGAACAGCCAGCCTAACAAGGCCATGGAAAAAGGCTTGATTCCCCAGTTAACGAACAAGGTGACACCAACTCCGCGCCAGTGTTGTGTGACACCTTTCAGTGCTTTCAGGTCAATCTTTAGCAACATGGGAATGATCATCAACCATACCATCACCGCTACAGGCAGATTGATATGTGCCACTTCAATGTTACCGATTGCCTGAAAGGTGCCAGGAAGCAGATAACCCAGCCCGATACCGGCAACAATGCATATCGCAACCCATAATGTCAGGTAACGTTCGAACAGTCCCATTTCAGCGTTTTTTTTCTTGTCGTCCATGTTTTCACTTCGCCTCTTCTATTCTTAAACGCTCGATCAGATCCGCTACACGACGATGTACTTCGTCACGTGTTTCTCTGAATACGGCCATAATTTCTGCCTCGCTGCCCGTCGCTTTTGCCGGATCATCAAGAGGCCAATGTTCCTTGCGCATGCCCGCTGGCAATACCGGACAATGCTCGTCAGCATGACCACAGACTGTTACGAGGTAATCGACTGTATCCAGCATGTCATCAGTCAGTTTTGTTGACGCTTGGTCGGATATATCCACCCCTGCTTCCCCCATCACGGTGATGGCGCGCGGGTTTTTACCATGTGCTTCTATACCTGCAGAGTGCACATCGAGCCAGTCACTACCAAGTTGTTTTGCCCAGCCTTCGGCCATCTGTGAGCGACAGGAATTTCCGGTGCATAAAAATAAAAGTTTCATTACAAAATCATCCTTTAGGTTAGTCAGGCACAGCAGGCCGCATCTGGTCGATTGGGCATCGCTAACAAAGCCTGATGGTCATCACAATAGGGTTGCTGCTTTATAGCACCATCGATGGTCGCATTGATGACATCCTTCGCCCAGACAGGAAGTTTCGGATTCAGGCGGTAGTAAACCCATTGACCCTGACGCTGGTCGGTCACTAATCCCATTTCACGTAGCAGCGCCAAATGGCGAGAAACCTTGGGCTGGATAATATCCAGCGCATAAGTCAGCTCACAGACGCACAACTCTCCTTCCCGTACAAGCAGGAAGATGCTGCGTAAACGGGTGTAATCGGAAAGTGCCTGAAATAACTGTGCGGGCGTTAATGTCATGACAGAAATATACATTCAATCATATATATGGTCAAGCATATATATGCTGTCACGAGCAAAGTAACGCATCACTAGAAATGACAATAATCAGCCCGTGTAAGGCGTATGTGATGTGGGAGTAGCTCGAATAAGCATCAAGGTGGGCAGGTCTTGCATTGCAACTAGATAAACATGGAGAAATGTATGATTGTAAGACCTGACCCTAATGTTTCTTTATTTGGTATTGATAGATGGTCATCAACCATAAGGAGACATAGTCACTAGCCTAAAATAAGGATTTTCCTTATATCCAATCGGCGGATTTAGGAGTAGGTTTAGGTTTAGGTGGAATGTGGTGAAACCGTGGTCCCCGATTACTCGATTGGAGAACGCGGAAGCAAGTAATCACTCTCAAAAAAGGAAACGGGCACCGAAGTGCCCGTCTCGTATCGGTGGGCTTTTAAGCCCTTGTTGCCGACAGTCCCCACCATCGGAATACCTGATACAGGTTCTATCCTACAGAACGAAAATCAAGGAGGCAAGCACTATGGGGATGAAATATCGTTTGGGGTTGGATGTGGGTACTGCATCGGTTGGTGCTGCGGCAATATCCTTGGATAAAGACGGAATTCCGAATTCGCTAATTTGGCATCACGTCAGAATTTTCAGCGAGCCATTGGAAAATGCTCAAGGCACTTTGGTTTCAAAAAAAGCAGGTCGGCGCAAAGCGCGTATGCAGCGTCGCCAGATTGATCGGCGTGCCTCACGCCTGCGGCACATCGCGAATCTTGCCAACTTACTCGGACTAAAAAGAGAAGAAGTCGCACCAGATGATGGCAACAACCTGCCCTATCTGCGCGCCCAAGCTGCAACCGAATGCGTTGAACTTGACGATTTATTGCGCATTATTCTTCGTCTTTCTAAGCGACGCGGCTACAAGGGTGAATTCAAGAGCAAGAAAAAAGGCGAGGTCGCGGAAGGCTCCAGCGAACTAAGCCTTGCCATGAGAGCACTCGCCACAGAGCGCGGCATTGTGCTCAAGGATGAGAACGAAACAGGTATTACGCTTGGGCAATACTTGCTGCACCGCATGGAGAGTGGTTTGCCCACCAAGCTCAAGGTAAAAGAGATCAGCGACAAACCGAAGAGTAAAAAAAGCGAAGACGAAAACACCTCAAAAAATCTATACGCGCTCCGTAAAATGGTCGAACATGAATTCAACACCATCTGGGATACGCAGGCAAGGCACCATGACATCCTGAACGGAACACATGATGGCAAACTTATCCGTGAACATTTCAATGAAGCATTGTTCTACCAGCGCCCGCTGAAATCGGCTGCTGATCTGGTTGCTCAATGCGGACTTGAACCGACGCTGCCACGCGCACCGCGTGCGCAAATGGCATTTCAGCGTTTTCGCATTGAAAAGACAATGGCAGATTTGCGCTGGGGTGCCGGGAGACGCGCAGAACCCATCACACCGGATCAAAAGCGGATTATCCGCGACTTGCTCGATCACAACGACAAGGTGAAATTCGATGACATATACAAAGCACTGGAAAACGCAGGATGTGCCAAGCCACAAGGCAAAGGACTGAACCTTGACCGCGCCAGCCGCGAAGAATTACTTGGCAACAGCACACTGGCCGCACTACGCAAGCTAGATAGGCACAGCGCAAAAAAACACCCGGAACGCGCTGCCAATCTTGAACAAGCTTTCCGCGCACTGGAGGAAAAAACACAAATTGCTGCCATCAACTTCCTGTCGGAAATAGGCTCACCGGAGCAACTCGATGATCCCGAATGGCATACCAGTTTCGTAAAACGTGATGGCAAGCCGCGCCAATTCAGCGATCCATTGATTGCATTCGTCGACCACATCAAGGAGCACGACCATTTCGACCGTCTGAGCAAAATGGGTCTTGATGGCGGACGCGCCTCGTACTCCGTCAAAGCATTGAACAATCTCGCTGACTGGCTGGAAGAACCAAACTGGCCGGGTGACTGGCAAGGCAACATGGACGGGAGAGATGAAGAAACTGCCATCAGTGTGTGTTATCCGAAATCTCTCAACCGCGATATCAAACGCTTGGAAAATCTGCCTGCACCCGAATCTACCGGCAATGCCGTGGTAGACGGTTCGCTGCGCCAGATTCGCTGGACAGTGAACAAAATGATAGAAGAACTCGGTAGACAGCCTGATGAAATCGTAGTGGAAATGGCCCGCGAAATGAGCTTGGGCATCAGCCGCCGCAACGAGCGCGAAAGCGACATCAACAAGCACAACAAGGCTCGGCGTGAAGCGGAAAAAGAAATTCGCACGCACAATCAAACTCCAACGCCATCCAAGATTCGTCGTTACTTGCTTTGGGTAGAGCAAGACAAAAGTTTTTGTCCCTACTGCGACAAAAATATCAGCCTTGCCGAGGCGCTATCGGGTAGCGCGACGGAATACGAACACATCATCCCGAAATCGCTCACACAGGTAGGCATGAAGCGTTCTGAAATCGTGCTTGCCCATCACGGCTGTAACCAAGAAAAAGGAGACAGCACACCCTGGAAAAGATGGGGCAATACGGATCGTTGGCAATCTGTCGAGGCCGCCGCCGCCCGATTTGATTCTAGGAAACAATACCGCAAAGCCAAATTGCTGCGTCTGAAAGACTTTGAGCGCGAAGTATTGACCGACAAGTCTGTGAACGGCTTTGCAGACCGCCAGTTTCACCAAACTTCTTGGATTGCCAAGGAGGCTGCGCAATGGCTGGAATGCTTATGTCCAAACAAGGTCTCTGTTTCGCGTGGTGAACTCACCGCCATGTTGCGCCGCAATTGGAAACTCGAAACCGTAATCCCGGAGGTTCGTAATGAAAGTAACCTGCCTCTGCTGGATACAGAAGGTAAGTTGATTGAACCGAATGATTTTGACAAGCTCAAGAAATACCTTGAAGGACATCCAGTCAGGAGTGAAGACCGAAAAGCCTATCCCGGCTTTGATTTCAACCGACGACCAGACAAACGCCTCGATCATCGCCATCACCTGATTGATGCCATCACGTTGGCGCTCACCTCTCGCGGACTATTCCAACAAATGGCGAAGAGCTACAAAGCTGCTGCCGAGAAGATGCAGGCACATTCAGCAGAAACACAGGAAGAGCGTGAATACCGCATGAAAAACGAAACCCGGTTACGTCTTGAAGTTCCAGAGCCACCTTTGCGCAGCGTGCGTGCCGCCGCACTGGAAGCCGTACGCGAATGCATAATAACCATCAAACCGGATCGATATCCCGATGGTGCACTATTCAAGGATACCGCCTACGGAGTAGCGCAGCGGGAAGGTGAGGACAGATTGCGTCTTGCGCTACGCCAGACAGTAGCCGGATTAGGAAAGGCACGCGGAAAAACCAAATTGGAAACCGCGCGTAAAGCTATTGCTTCCATCATTAGCGAAGATGTGCGACGCATAGTCGGCGATACGTTCGAAGACCGCATTGCAAACGGAATGGATGCCGGGGCCGCCCTAACAGATCCAATCCGGCATCCACTCTACAACACACCCATACACAAGGTTCGTTGCTTTGAAAACTATGCCGAAGATGCACAGACAATTGGGTTCACTAGCCGCAACGGCGAACATCGCAAATACCTTGTTAATGCTGGCTATGCCTATTTGGAACTTTATTCAGATGGCTCACGAGAGCCACAGCTTGTAAAAATTCGTGACGCCATGCGTGGCAAGGGAAAATCCACACCTCAAAATGCAATACGGATTTTCAAAGGTGATGTTGTCAAAGATTCCAAAGATAATAAATTTTATCGAATAGGCTACTTCATGTCCAAAGGTGCTATTGCTGTTATACCAATTTTCGACCCACGCTCGTTCGACAAGATTTCAGAGAGGGGCGCAGGGAAGAAGAAAATAGCATTTACTCAGGCTGCAAAACGATTATCACTGGTTAGCGATGTCTGAACAGCGCGTTCTCGTCATCGAAAACCCCGCCCACCTGCGCATAGATACAGGGCGGCTGAAAATTGAGCGGGACGGTTTCGATCATGCGTTCGTCTCGCCCAAAGATGTAGCCGTGCTTTGCCTAGAACACCACACTACCACCCTCTCAGTCGCCGTATTACGCGCACTCGCCGAAGCCAGGGCAGCAGTAATAGTCACCGATGTGCGACACATGCCATGCGCCATGCAAATTCCACTCGCCGCTACAGGCCTAGATGCGGGCAGACTGCGCCAGCAAATTGCATTGGATAGCAGCGAGAGGCGCGGAGAGTTATGGCGGCAGCTGGTTTCAGCCAAGCTGACCATGCAGGCTCACGCCTTGCGCGGACTAAAACGCAACGGGGCGTTACGTCTTGAACGGCTCGCAACACAAGTACAACATGCTGACAAGAGCAACGCGGAAGGCCAAGGTGCAAAACACTATTGGAATAACCTGTTTCCTGAAACATTCAAACGCAGAAAGGTAGGCGCGGAAGACCCGCTGAACATTCGTCTCAACTATGGCTACGCCGTACTACGCGCCATGATTTCTCGCTCGCTAGTCTCTGCCGGACTCAATGGCACATTGGGCTTGGGACATTGCAACGCGGGCAATGCGTTCAACTTGGCGGATGACTTCATCGAACCGTATCGTTTTTTGGTGGATGCCCATCTGGCCGATGATGCCGACACTTGGAGCAAAGCGCCGAAATTCGACAGCCGCGCCAAGCGCTTTTTGCTCGGGTTCGTCGAGCGCCCAGTAAGGTTAGCTGGGCAAGACATGCGGCTGCACGCCGCGATTGATGCAAGCATTGCCAGCTTCGTGCGCATTCTTGAGGGCAAAGGCAAGAAGCTGGCGCTGCCTGAAGGTCTGGTTATGGATGAGGACGACGAAGCATGGCGGTCAACGGATGGCGCGTGATGTGGGTGATCGCGGTTTATGATTGCCCAATGATAGAACGCGAGGAACGGCGCGATTACACGCTGTTCCGCAAAAGCCTGCTGCAAGAAAATTTCTTCCAGTTACAAAATTCGCTTTATGTGCGCCACTTCCCCACAATGGCGGTAGCTGAAGCCACGATACAGCGCATCCGAACAGGTATCCCAGCAGGCGCACAGGTAGCCTTTTTCCTCGTAACCGATAAGCAATATGGGATGACCCGTGAGTTTTTGGGACCGAAACCCACAAGAAAAAAGCCCAACCAGCCGGAGCAAGTTGAGCTTTTTTAAGACTACTTCGCAATCAAAACAACAGACTGCGTGCGACCTAGTGTATCAAGTATTCCGATGGTGGGGTGTCGGAAC
>CAZURE010000016.1:31309-34690 GCA_964623195.1 uncultured Gallionella sp.
AGTGTATCAAGTATTCCGATGGTGGGGTGTCGGAACATTTTGGTTGCTCCTTGTTATTCCCGCCCGAGTGTATCAAGTATTCCGATGGTGGGGTGTCGGAACTTGAAGTGTAGCAATACCATTCGACTTCTTAGAGTGTATCAAGTATTCCGATGGTGGGGTGTCGGAACGCCCGATGATGCAGTTAACAGACAACATACAGTGTATCAAGTATTCCGATGGTGGGGTGTCGGAACTGAATATCTTTCTGCTGCATATCCTGCGCTAGTGTATCAAGTATTCCGATGGTGGGGTGTCGGAACCGATCACATGAACACCGAAGCCACGACCCAAGTGTATCAAGTATTCCGATGGTGGGGTGTCGGAACCAGGGGGCGGCTCTATGGTTCGTGGGGCTTAGTGTATCAAGTATTCCGATGGTGGGGTGTCGGAACTATTCGATTGTCTGGCATCCAAGAGGTGTTAGTGTATCAAGTATTCCGATGGTGGGGTGTCGGAACGTGGAAATCGACGGCAAAGAATACGCCCCAGAGTGTATCAAGTATTCCGATGGTGGGGTGTCGGAACCTTGCATATCTTCGCCTTTTTCATAAAATAAGTGTATCAAGTATTCCGATGGTGGGGTGTCGGAACCCTAAATACGCGCCATTGAGCGGCGCAACTAGTGTATCAAGTATTCCGATGGTGGGGTGTCGGAACTGAGGAGACGAAAATTGAAAACTACTGCTTAGTGTATCAAGTATTCCGATGGTGGGGTGTCGGAACCTGTTTATTGCATGAGTTGTGTCTTTTCCAAGTGTATCAAGTATTCCGATGGTGGGGTGTCGGAACTGAGGAGACAAAATTGAAAACTACTGCTTAAGTGTATCAAGTATTCCGATGGTGGGGTGTCGGAACTTAAAAGAAGATGGGGCGGCGCGCATGACGAGTGTATCAAGTATTCCGATGGTGGGGTGTCGGAACCTGCTGCTGGTGACTGGTCAGCTTGCTTGCAGTGTATCAAGTATTCCGATGGTGGGGTGTCGGAACGATCAAGTATCTCGACAGTGACGGCGTTCAAGTGTATCAAGTATTCCGATGGTGGGGTGTCGGAACAACCGGCCTGATCGTAATCCTGCTGATTCTAGTGTATCAAGTATTCCGATGGTGGGGTGTCGGAACAGTAGCATCAGTCTGAATCGGGGGCATAGTAGTGTATCAAGTATTCCGATGGTGGGGTGTCGGAACGTACACACACAGAGTATATCTCCGGACAGGAGTGTATCAAGTATTCCGATGGTGGGGTGTCGGAACGGCTGGGCATCGCTGGATTGCCTGCTGATTAGTGTATCAAGTATTCCGATGGTGGGGTGTCGGAACGCATACCCGCTGACAGATATTTGTGCAGCAAGTGTATCAAGTATTCCGATGGTGGGGTGTCGGAACACGGTGGAGATTCCTGCGGATGGCGGCAAGAGTGTATCAAGTATTCCGATGGTGGGGTGTCGGAACGGTGATTCTATCGGTTAGGTTCATTCGGTAAGTGTATCAAGTATTCCGATGGTGGGGTGTCGGAACTACCTCTCCAACAGGTACATACTTCCCATTAGTGTATCAAGTATTCCGATGGTGGGGTGTCGGAACCCACCATGTGGTCCAATACTGTGTAGTGGAAGTGTATCAAGTATTCCGATGGTGGGGTGTCGGAACCTGTCCCCTTGCTGTGGCACTAGCTAACTCAGTGTATCAAGTATTCCGATGGTGGGGTGTCGGAACGGAATCGAATCCATGGCGGCAGGGTCGGCTAGTGTATCAAGTATTCCGATGGTGGGGTGTCGGAACGTAGGATGGGTGTGTGCGTCTGCATTGTTCAGTGTATCAAGTATTCCGATGGTGGGGTGTCGGAACAGAATTTTGCAAACTGTTTTCAGAACATTAAGTGTATCAAGTATTCCGATGGTGGGGTGTCGGAACCCTCGGTTGGTATGGGGTCGCACATTCCTTAGTGTATCAAGTATTCCGATGGTGGGGTGTCGGAACTAGACGCTGAAATTAGATACCCCACAAAGGGGGCATCATTTCAACGTCGCGCTCTGCTCAGCTTAGTAAAATCGGTGGGTAATATGCATTTTAGTTTGACGTCAGCTTTATGCAGTTTGCTTCATCGACCAAAACTGGCATACAGCGTAGGTTATAGAAGTGCGCGTTATGTCTGCTGTTCCGCGCATAGCGGAAACTTCAAGAGGAAGTCACCAACTTCCGCACCGAAGCGCGGAAACTCAAACTAAACTATTCCACGGACCGCTCCGGGCCGTTACCCCCTACTCACCCCCCAAACTTCATCACCCCACCCACACAGTCCACTTTGATCGTGTCTTTCGCGGCGAACTTGCCTTCTAGTATCTGTTTGGCGAGCGGGTTTTCCAGTTGTGCTTGGATCGCGCGCTTGAGCGGACGTGCGCCGTACACGGGGTCGAATCCGGCGTTGGCGATCTCGGCCAGTGCGGCGTCGCTGACGTCGAGTTTCATCTCCATCGCGGCGAGGCGTTTTTCCAGATACTGTAGCTGGATGTGGGCGATGGATTTGATGTGCTTTTCGTCCAACGCGTGGAACACCACGACTTCGTCGATGCGGTTGATGAACTTAGGGCGGAACTGAGCAATTTAAGGGATCAGCCCCCTTTAATTAGGCACTTTAATTCAGGCGGTCGCCACCATGTCATGTTGTGCGCAGATGTCCATATCCACCATCAGTCGGTGGATAGCGACTTCCGGTATTTTGGATTTACCCGCACCTTGCTTTAGCCGCACAAAACCTAGCCCTTCAAGTTTGCTTAATGTGCGGCTAACGTTGGATTCTGCACGTTTGACCAGTCGTGCCAACTCTGCGACGGATGCTGGCTTTTGCTTATCGATGGTTGCGAGTAAGGTGCGGTTTTCAGGTGTAAGCAGCCGAATCACAGCCTCTACAGATTCGAATGAAGTTTGCGCAACATTGGCAGGAACTTTTAGTTCACCGCGTGCGACGCCCAACATTTCTTTCTTTAGGCTTTTCATGGATTGGATTTTCATAATCATGTCTCCTTCTCATCTACAACCTCGGTTGATATACCCAGCGATTCGCATTGCTTCTCAACTTCGGTAAAAAAATCTTCAATCAACTGCTCAACTGAAATGAAGGTATATGGGCGACCTTCATCATTAATCGTTCTATGCCAGTGATCAGCTTCTGGCTTGGCTTTAACAAATGATCCGCCTTTGTGTGGTACGGGATGCGCATTGTCGAACCCAAGCAGCCTAGTTCCTTCAGGATCATGAAAAGTGAAAGAGTAGGCGATACCATGTGGCACTTGGGCTGACTGCTCAATCAGTCTGATTTCGAACTTTAAAAAATGACCACTG
>CAZURE010000017.1:0-32090 GCA_964623195.1 uncultured Gallionella sp.
CCCAACGGGACGGCCGTAACCACAACAAGCCATAGGCGCAATGCGGTTCAGGCTTATATGAGCTCAGGGCAGGGCGTCAGACTCTCTACATACAATTAAGCCCTCTTTGCGAGGGCTTTGTCGTTTGGGGGGAGCAATGTATTATTTGAGCTCGTGCAACTCTGGAGGAATATCGTCAAAGTCGCCATGTGGCTCCTGATCATAGGCCTTAACAAATACCTCTTTTTGATTCTTTTTGGTCGGGTGAACCGGGATTTCCATATTGTGACAAATCGTGTCTTCGCAATAATAAATGATGTTACGTTCTATACTGCGAAGGACGCTGTTGTCTAAATGAAATCCATTATCGACTAATAGCCCTTCCAGCTTTTCAAGGGTATGTTGATGCAGGCTGTATGAGACGTTTAATGAGTCCACTGTCTCGCCTTGCTTAACCTCGCAATCAGGCAATTCGGACAGGAATTGGACGGCACGCGCTACCTGATTTTCAGGTTGTGGGCTGAAAAAGATATCGCGTTGCTTGTCCAGTTCAGAAGAGGTTGCCATATATATCCGATGAACCTGTAATTACTTCCCTTGTAGTATCCGCATTCCTTTGAGAAGATTCAAGGCCTGATTGAGCTGATAATCATCTTCAGAACCGAATCTTGATGGTTTTGTTTGTATGCCCTTGCCTTTATCTTTGTTGCCGTGCGAGTCCAGCTTGGTTTTACTGCTATCGCTGGAATGCTCGTCCGGGTCCTTTTCGTTGAGTAGATGCTTGTCTAGGTCGGCCTCACGTAAACGGAACTGCTTGGCTGCTTCCGAGATAGAAGGATCTTCTACTTCTATATCAGGAACGATGCCTTTGGCCTGAATGGATCTTCCATTTGGGGTGTAATACCGTGCGGTTGTCAGTTTGATCGCGGTTTTGTTACCCAGTGGTAAAACAGTTTGAACGGATCCTTTTCCAAAAGTTTGCGTGCCCATAATCACAGCACGCTTATGATCTTGCAGTGCACCGGCTACAATCTCAGAAGCAGAGGCAGAACCTCCGTTCACCAGCACGACCATCGGGACACTCTTAATTGACTCGGGAATGTCTTTTAGATGGTCAGTTTGGCCATTGCCACGCAAATAGAAATCTGAACTGGCGGTCAAACGCATCTTGGAGTCACTGGTACGTCCCTCGGTATAGACAACTAATGCATCTTTTTCTAAAAATGCGGAGGAGACGCCAACAGCACCATTCAGTAGACCGCCGGGGTCATTTCGCAAATCCAGGACTAGACCATTTAATGGCCCTTCATTCTCCTTAACTAGCTTGGTAAGTGCAGAGGCCAGATTTGCAGTTGTTTGAGCCTGAAACTGTGTTATTCGAATGAAGCCATAGCCTGTATCGAGCAATTTGGACTTAACACTTTGCACTTTGATTATGGCACGTACGACTTTGATTTTAAGTGGCTTGGTTTCATTCTTGCGGACGATGGTTAGCAAAATTGCTTCACCCGGTTTGCCACGCATGATTTTGACAGCTTCACTCAGCGTCAAACCTTTCACCAAAGTATCGTCGAGCTTGATGATCAAATCACCGCTCTTGACACCAGCTTCAAAAGCAGGGGTATCTTCAATCGGTGAGATAACTTTTACGACGCCATCCTCCATGCCAACCTCAATACCCAAACCACCAAATTGGCCATGCGTACCCACCTGAAGTTCCTTGAAGGAATCAGCATCGAGGTAGGCGGAATGCGGGTCCAAGCCACTTAGCATTCCAGAAATGGCTTGTGTAATCAGCTTTTTATCTGTAACCGGTACAACATAATCACTTTTGATGCGACCAAAGACCTCAGAAAATGCTCGCAACTCTTCTACTGGCAATGGTGTTGCCATGGTTTCTTCTTTATCAGCTATCGCAGAAAAATGCAGGCTGACGGCAATGCCTGCCACCAAACCCAAGCTGATAAGACCTGTTTTCTCAAGAAGTCGCATAAATTTCCTTAAATATTATTTTTTAGCCATCCACTTCATCGGATCGAATGGCTTACTTTTGTGTCTCAGTTCAAAGTATAAACCGAATTCCTTATTACCGCCGCTGTTCCCGACTGATGCTACGGTGTCACCACCTTTAAGAATATCACCAACCTGCTTGTATAGTGTTTCATTGTAGCCATACAAACTCATGTAATTGCTGCCATGATCAATAATGAGCAGATTGCCGAAGCCGCGTAGCCAGTCCGCAAAGACAACTTGCCCTGACGCGATAGCTTTGACAGCACTTCCGCTGGAAGTTCTCAGAAATAACCCCTTCCATGCAACGGTACTGTCCGGTCTGGCGGCATTAAAGCGATTGGTGACGACACCTTTGACGGGTAAGGTGAGCTTTCCTTTGAGGCGTTTAAATGGTTTGCCATCCCAGCGGTTGTCGGGGGCGTTGTTATTTTGATACAGTGACTTACCTTTTGTAGGAGAAATTGCATCTGTAATCTTCCTTACCAGCTTTGCAAGACGGTTCTCATCACGCTTGAGCTTTTTGATTTCACTACGTTGGCTGTTTAATTTTCGGGATATTTTCTTCAGAACCTGTTTCCGAGCACGGCGTTTTTTATTCAGATTACTTTTGTTTTTGGTCTGCTTGGATTGCAGCACTTCAATTTCCGCTCGCTTTTCGTGTACTGATTCTCTGATTTTGCTCAGTGAGGCAAGATCTTCTCTGATGGTGGTGAGGAAGTCTGCGCGCTTACGCGCGATATAGGTGAAATATTGCAGTTCACGTGCAAGCTGATTCGGGTTTTGATTACTTAACAGTAACTTAAGGTACTCCTGCTCACCGTTGGTATATTGATGTAAAAGCAGCTTTTTAAGTTGTGATCGCTGCAAAGAGATTTTGCCGTTTAATTCGGACTCCTGAGCGGTGAGATCATTCAGCTTGCGGTCAACTTGCTGCTTTTGCTTTTTTAGCTTGGCGAGTTTTCTATTGATGTTGCTGATCGCCACCTCAGATGCTTTGAGTGCATCTGCAGCATCCGCTTTTGATTCGCTGGTTTTATCTATTTCTGCTTTTACAGAGGAGATACGCTTGCGTAAGTCATCCAGCTTATCCTGTTGGCCGGCCTGTGCGACCCCGAACAGAGGCAGGCAGCATAGTAATGCTATGGATATACGCCGGACTGAAATCACCGTAATTGAATCAAGCTTTGCCCGGTCATCTCCACAGGTTGCGGTATGCCCATGATAGATAGCATACTGGGCGCAATGTCACGCAGGGCACCGCCATCTTCCAGCTTCGCTTCGCGACCGATATAGAGGAATGGAACAGGATTCACCGTATGTGCAGTGTGCGCCTGATGGCTGGTGTGGTCCAGCATTTGCTCTGCATTACCGTGATCGGCAGTGAGGATGACCTCGCCGCCGATTGACTGCATCGCTTTAACAACGCGACCAATGCAGATATCAAGTGCTTCTATCGCCTTGGTGGCGGCATCCATATCACCGCTATGGCCCACCATATCGCAGTTAGCATAGTTGCAGATGATAGCTTGATATTCCTGACTGAGAATGGCGGCCTCTAGCTTGTCGGTCACTTCAAAAGCACTCATTTCCGGCTTGAGATCGTATGTCGCCACATCGGGAGAGGGGACAAGAATCCGTTCTTCACCAGGATAGCTTTGCTCCTTGCCACCGCTGAAGAAGTAAGTGACATGGGCATATTTTTCGGTCTCTGCAATACGAAGTTGCTTCAGCCCGAGACTGGAAATGTATTCGCCGAAACCGTTATGGATAGATTCAGGCGCATAAGCAGATGGCAAATGACTATAGTCATCACCGTAATTGCTCAATGTGACAAAAACGGCGAGGTCGGGTTTGTGAGAACGAGTGAAGCCCTCAAAATCATCCTCAGTCAGCGCGCGTGTTATTTCACGGGCACGGTCGGCGCGGAAATTCATGAATACCACCGTATCGCCGTCTTTCATCCCCGAACCGGAGATGGCAGTCGGTTTGACGAACTCATCTGTTTCATCACGGGCATATGCCTGCGCCAGACCACTCAACGCATCTTCAGCAGAAAACTCACCCCGTCCTTCGGTGAGTAATTCATATGCGGGTTGCACGCGCTCCCAGCGATTATCTCTATCCATCGCGTAGAAGCGACCCACGATGCTGGCGATCTGTCCAACACCTAAGGCATCGCATTTTTGTTGTAAGCGTTCTAATGAGTGTTGCGCACTCTTGGGCGGGGTGTCGCGGCCGTCTAGGAATGCGTGGACATTGACTTTGTTCAGGCCGTAACGTGCAGCCATATCCAGTAAAGCGAAAATGTGGTTTTCGTGACTGTGTACACCACCGGGAGACAGCAAACCCATGATATGCAGCGTGCTGTCATTGTCCCTTGATTTTTCGATTGCCGCGCTTAACGCGGGATTGTTGAAAAATTTTCCTTCTTCAATGTCAACGTCAACGCGACTCAGCTCCTGATGGACTATTCGCCCGGCACCGATATTCAGGTGCCCGACTTCGGAATTGCCCATCTGATCAGATGGCAAGCCAACATATTTTTCGGATGCATTAAGCAATGTATGAGGGTATTTCTGCCAGAAATTATCCCAGTTAGGCTTATTAGCGGCCAGAATTGCATTGGAATCGGTCTCTTCCCGGTAGCCGAAACCATCAAGAATGAGCAGTAAAACAGGGGTAATCTTCATTGGTATAGAATATAATCATAGAGTAATATTGAGCAGCCGTAATTTTAGCCGAAATCGCACCATTTGGCGCGAAGCTTGGCGGGAAAATAAAGGGATAAGTATGTCAAACAAGCTGATAGACAAAGAAGAAGACATAACTATGGCCGCTCAGGCTATCAAGGCGATAGCACATCCATTACGATTGAAAATTTTATGTGTGTTGGGTGATCAAGAAAGCAGCGTGCAAGATCTCGTTGAAAATGTCGGCACATCGCAAAGCAATATTTCTCAGCACCTTGCGATTTTGCGTAACAAAGGTGTATTAGCGACCCGTAAGGATGCGAATCGAGTGTTCTATCGTATCGGCGATAAGCGCACATTAAAGCTAGTGGGCATGATGCGTGATGTCTTTTGTACAGCTTAATGGGTGCAGAGCTTAACTGTCATCTCCCACTTCAAAATTGACTCAACCCGCACTATCAGCACCAGCGCTGCGCCGCAAAGCACGTCTGGCATCATTATCCGAAATTGAATTTCCAGCAGAACTGCCAGTCACCGCAAGGCGCGAAGACCTTGCTCGTGCGATCAGCGAACATCAAGTCGTCATCATTTGCGGCGAGACCGGCTCCGGAAAAACCACCCAAATACCAAAGATATGCCTACAGTTGGGGCGCGGCGTTCGTGGTTGCATAGGTCATACTCAGCCGCGTAGAGTGGCTGCACGTACGGTTGCCGCGCGCATTGCGCATGAACTCAAAACTGAGTTGGGGGGTGCGGTTGGTTATAAGGTACGCTTCAATGACAGGGTATCAGCAGACACCAGTATCAAGCTGATGACCGATGGCATCCTGCTTGCTGAGATACACCGTGATCCCCTGTTGCAGCACTACGACACCCTCATCATCGACGAAGCGCACGAACGTTCGCTCAATATCGATTTTCTACTCGGCTACCTCAAGCAATTACTGCCGCGTCGTTCCGACCTCAAGCTGATTATTACATCCGCCACGCTTGATGCAGATCGCTTCGCAAAACATTTCGGGGCGAAAGTGATTGAAGTGTCGGGGCGTAGCTTTCCGGTTGAAGTGCGCTATCGTCCGCCGCAGGAAAATGAAGATGGTGAAAAGCAGGATGTGCCCCAGGCAGTCAGTGCGGCATTGGATGAACTCGCAGTAGGCGGCTTGCGCGGAGATGTACTGGTATTCCTGCCGGGTGAACGAGAGATACGCGACACCGCAGAAACATTGCGCAAACATCATCCGCCCAATATGCGTCATGGGGGCATCGAAGTGTTGCCGTTATTCGCACGATTATCTGCCGCTGAACAAGATAAGATATTTAGGCCGACATCGGGGAAACGCCGTGTCGTGTTGGCAACCAATGTCGCCGAAACTTCGTTGACTGTCCCTAATATCGGTTACGTTATAGACAGCGGTTTAGCGCGGGTCAATCGTTACAGTATTCGCCAGAAAGTAGAGCAACTACACATCGAGAAGATTTCACGTGCTGCTGCAAACCAGCGTGCGGGGCGTTGTGGTCGTGTGATGAGTGGTGTATGCATTCGCCTCTATGACGAAGAGGGATTCGAGCAACGGTCCGAATTTACCGACCCGGAAATCTTCCGCGTGTCATTGGCGACGGTCATTTTGCGCATGAGTGCGCTTGATTTGGGTGATGTCGCCAAGTTTCCATTCATCGAGCCACCCACATCACGGATGATAACTGATGGTTATCAACTGCTGGGTGAATTAGGAGCGATAGACGCTACTCGTAATTTAACCAAAGTCGGTCGGGAATTGACCAAGCTACCGCTCGATCCTAAAATCGCACGATTGCTCCTGGCCGGGCGACAATATCATTGCCTGCAAGAGATACTCATCATCGCCAGCGCGCTGTCAGTTCAGGATCCACGCGATCGACCGCTAGATAAGCGAGAGGCAGCCGATACTGCTCACAAGCGTTTTGCCGACCCACAATCCGATTTCCTTGCTTATATAAAATTGTGGGCATGGTTCCGTGAAGCAGTGGCACATAAAAAATCAAACCGTCTGCTGGCTGAACAATGCCGGAAAAACTTCCTGTCTCCGATGCGATTACGCGAATGGTATGAGTTGCATCAGCAACTTCATGCGCAAGTTTCTGAGATGGGTATGCGCAGTAACGAGCAGCCTGCGACCTATGAGCAGATACACAAGGCATTGTTGTGCGGCTTGCTGGGCAATATCGGTATGAAAAGCGTAGAGGGTCACGAATATCTCGGTGCACGCGGCATCAAATTTCTGATTGCCTCCAACTCGGTGTTGGTAAAGAAAGGTGCGAAATGGGTGGTGGCAGCCGAGCTGATCGAGACACATCGCTTGTATGCACGCAGCATCGCCAAGATTGAGCCGAAGTGGTTGGAAGAGGTGGGCGATCACCTGATCAAGCGCCACTATTATGATCCTCACTGGGAGAAAAAAGCTGCGCAAGTCGTGGCATACGAGCGCACTACCTTGCACGGTTTGTTAATCAATCCTAAGCTGCGTGTTCACTACGGGCCGATGGCCCCAGCCGAATCACGAGAGGTGTTCATACGTCAGGCGCTGGTCGGCGGCGAGTTCCGCACTCAGGCAAAGTTTTTTGCACATAATCAGAAATTGATACACGACATCGAGATGCTGGAGCATAAATCTCGGCGTCCTGATGTGCTAGTGGATGATGAGCTGATATTCGCTTTTTACGACAGTCGCATTCCTGAAGGTATGCACAATGGTGCAGCCTTCGAACACTGGCGTAAGGAAGCAGAACGAGAACAGCCCAAGCTTCTGTGCCTGAAAAAAGATGATCTGATGCGCCATGAGGCAGCCGGGATCACCACCGACCAATTCCCGCCGCAACTCAAGATTGATGGAGTCAATTTTGCGCTGAGCTATAACTTTTCACCGGGAAAGAATGATGACGGTATCACGCTGACGGTTCCGCTAGCGCTTATCAATCAGATCAGTGCTGCTCGGTGTGAGTGGCTGATCCCCGGCATACTGGCCGAAAAAGTGACGCGATTGATCAAGACATTGCCGCAACGTATGCGTCGCCACATGGTGCCAGTGCCAGAATTCGCCGCTGAGTTCAGTCGTGACGTACCGCCTTCTAACACCTCGTTGTTACAGGCGCTAGTACGGTATATCCGCGAACAGAAGCAACTTGATATTCAACTAGACGCGTTCAGGCTTGAACAATTACCGCCACACCTGCTGATGAATTTTCGTGTGTTGGATGAACATGGTCGCCAGCTCGGTATGTCGCGTAAATTTTCTCAACTGCACAGCGAACTGTCTTCTCGTGTTGCACCAGTTGTCGTATCCGAGGTTGAGGAAGTTCAGGGTGAAACCACCTCGCAGCGTTACACCTCATGGCATTTTGGTGAATTTATTGATACGCACGGTGTGAAGCGTGCCGGACAGACGGTCATACTATTCAATGCGCTGGTGGACAAGGAGGATGCGGTCGTTATACAGGCATTCGATACGCGTGATACAGCACAGGCCGAGCACCGTGCCGGACTGCGCCGCTTGTTTATGTTGTTGCTTAAGGAGCAGGTGAAATATCTCAAGAAAAATCTACCGGATGCGCAGCGTCTCGGTATGTTGTTCATGATGCCGAATGCACCGTTTACCGGAACTCAGCAGGAGTTGCAGCAACAAATTCTCGAAACCACATTCGATCGTTGCTGCCTGAGTGAGCCGCTACCTACCAATGAGGCGGAATTCATCGCACGCGGCAAAGAAGCAAAGAGCAGATTGTTACTGATTGTGCAGGAGATTGCGCGACTGGTTGCCACCATCCTTGCCGAATATCAGGCACTGCAAAAATCCTTGGCGCAGATCAAGAGCAATGCGCAGGTGAGTCAGGATATTCGCACCCAGCTAGAGTGGCTATTGAACAAGCGCTTTATTGCCACCACACCCTATGAGCGCTTGCAACATCTGCCACGCTACCTTAAAGCCATCAACAAGCGTATTGAAAAACTGCGCAGCAACCCGTCGCGTGATGAACAATGCATGAGCCAGATGCAGCCGCTGCTGCAAGCCTTGCAGAAATTGCGGCAGGCTCAGCAGGGCACAGTTGAGCCGCGTGTAGATGACTTCGCATGGATGTTGCAGGAATTGCGCGTGTCGCTGTTCGCGCAAGAACTCAAGACGCCAGTAATCGTTTCAGTAAAGCGGTTGGAGAAAATGCTGGCTGGCATCAGAGCGTAATGCAGTAGACCCTATTATCCCTTTAAAACACCAAGCGCATTCAGCAATGGTCCAAGATGCTTTTCATAAGCGCGCCAACGTTCCACCGACCTGCAATCGTTGCAAAGCATCCTGATAGTATGCGCTGATGAGGCTGTCAAACGCACGGCTCATTTGTGCAGCATCGTATTAGAATGTGGCACACCTCATTTTGGATCCCGCATCGAAACTCGAGAATGCGGGATCATAATCTCCCTGTTCATCCGGACATTTCCCCAATACATCATGCAGCGTGGCTTTCTTTTTGTAAGGGATATTCAAATTGTTATCTTGCGAAATCTTCAATAGTGCTTTTGTCATCAGCTTGTACTTTTTTCAGGCTGGTCCGCAGAAAGCGTGCTGCCAGGTTCATCATTTTGCCATCTGTGCCTGCCACATTCCCCACAACGCTTCCGCAAGATTTTTTGTGAAACGCGGGGCATCGAATATTGAAGACGCGAGTACCTGCTCACGTAAGCCTGCTCGCAATGAGGCTAATTGATCCAGATCAGCAGTGAATGATACGGCTTTTGCAACACAGTCATCCTTGTCTGTAGCGACCCAGTCGGGTAGTCCGGCATAGTGCGCGACAGTTTTAGAGATAAGTGAAACAAACCTGTCTCCATGCAGTGTTAAGACAGGCACGCCCATCCATAATGCCTCAATGCTGGTCGTGGCACCGGGATATGGGAAGGGGTCAAGGGCAATATCGACCTTGTTGTATTCGGCGAGATGTTCGGGAGTAGAACTTGTTTTGCCTTTTAGCAGTAATCGTTCCGGGGTGATGCCATGTTTTGCAAAGCGTGCGCGAGTTGTTTCGCATGTGTCCGCTCTATCCAGTTGGCGGTTTTTGAGATACAGGCGGGAGTCGGGTACGGACAACAGGATGCGTGACCACAGTTCAACCACTTCATCATTCATCTTGGTTAGATTGTTGAAGCTGCCAAACGTGATATGTCCCGCCGAAAGTGCTGGTAAGGGGTCGATATCGATAGCATTCACCGGTGCGGAAAAACACAGGTAGCTTTCGGGCATACGCCAGATGGTCTCAGAAAAGTGTGGCTCGATCTCCTCAGGTGTGGCGAGTGCATCGCCCAGTAGATAATCGATTTCACTCATTCCGGTTGTATTGGGCAACCCCAGCCATGCTACTTGGACGGGTGCGGGTTTCCAAGCGAAAACCGGTAAGCGGTTGTGACCGGTGTGGCCGGAGATATCCATCAGTACATGAATGCCGTCGTCATGGATCAGTCGGGCAGCATCTTCATCGCTCTTTTCGTATAGCGGACGCCATTTTGAAAAAGACGGGCGAAGGCGTTTTGTTACCTCATCTTCCTGAGAGTAAGTCGGATAAGCGATCAACTCTATCTTGTCGGGGTCAATATGCGGCAGCAGCCCGACCAGAAATTGGCCAACAGAGTGATAGCGAAAGTCGCCAGATACCATCCCGACACGTAAACGATCGGGCTGATTTTCACATTGCCATGTGGAGTATGGTCTTTCCACCTTTGCACTTGCCATCTGTCCAAAATTTTGCGCTTCAGATAAACATTCTGAGGGAGTGCGGCTGGTTGAATAGTTCAGAACGAATAGTAAATCGCTATAGGTCGAAAGTTCAGGCTCCATCTCAAAAGAACGACGGAAGTTGACTATTGATTCATCAATTCGTCCCAGTTTTTCACAAATACCCGCCATGATTCTATAATCCTTCGCGGAATTTAGACCGGCTGAAATGGCATGGTGGTAACTTTCTAAAGCGGCTTTATATCGACCAAGTCCTTTGAAAATTGAACCCATATTGCTGTAGGCTTCGGCTAGTCTCGGATTGATTTTTAGTGCTTGCTGGCAAGCGGAAAGTGCTTCATCGAATTGCCCTAAACTACAGAGAACGCCACCCAAATTGCAATGAGCTTCGGCTGAATCTGGTTTAAGTGTGATGACCCTGCGATAATTTTCCATCGCAATGTCCAATTGATCGAGATCTTTTAGCGTTGTCCCTAAATTAAACAGGATATGCGCTGAGTCTGGTTGGAGTTTCAACGCACGACGATAGATGATTAAAGCCTCGTCAAGCTTCCCCAAATGTCTTAGAGAGGTCCCCAAATTATTAAGTGTGATGGCGGAATTTGGTTCGATTGATAGAGATTTTTGAAAGCTGGATACGGCCTCATTGAAAAGGCTGAGACTATTCTGAACAACGCCTAGTTTAGAGTGTGCTTTGGCATTGTCAGGCATAAGATCGGCGGTTTTTTGTAAAGCCTCCAACGCATTCTTGCCCTGCATCTGCTGCGCCGCGCCGAGCAGTTTCCACGCGAAGCCGGAAGCAGGATAACGCTTAACCATCTTACTCGCCTGTCCCTCCAGTTCGGCATAGCGACGAGCGTTATACAAGGCAATCAATGGGTTGAGCTCGGCAGGTGTCGGGGATTGGGAATTATTCATATCGGGTAATCAATTCGTCATCAATAAATATCATCATCATTTGATCAGGCGTGCCTGCCACATCCCCCACAATGCCTCTTCGAGGTCGTGAGCAAAACGGGGTGCATCGAACAAGGGAGATACCCGCACCTGATCGCGCAGACTGGCACGTAAATCTGCCAGAGCGGCAACATTACCAGATGAATGTCCCGACAGCGAAACCGCCTTGGCAACAAACGCCTCACGGCTATCAGCAATCCAGTCAGGTAATCCGGCAGAAGTCAGCATACTCGCCCCCTGTCGGGATAACAGCGTATCACCCGCCAGCGTCAACGTCGGCACGCCCATCCATAATGCCTCACAGGTCGTCGTCCCCCCCGGATACGGAAAGGTATCCAACAGCATATCCACCTCACCGTGTGCGGCCAGATAAGTCTCACGGGAAGTGCCCCCGTGTAAATCGATCCGCTCAGGCGCGATGCCCAGTTGCTCAAAACGCTGAAGAATCTTCTCAGCGACAGGCGCATCATCGAACTGCTTACATTGCCAACGCAAATGCGAATCCGGTACTGCCTTAAGCGCATCCGCCCAAGTGGACAACACCACCTCGCTGACCTTGGACAGATTCTGGAAACAACCGAAAGTGATATATCCATTATCAACCGCTGGCAGGTCAGCCACTGGCAGATCAGTCTCCGGTGGGCTGAAGCACAATCGTGATTCGGGCAGATACCAGACTTGTTCGGTGAAATGGTCACGGTTCGCCTCCGGTACACCGACATGGTCGGCGATCAGATAATCCATCTCTGCTAAACCTGTAGTCGCGAAGTAACCCAGCCATGCCACTTGTATCGGGGCGGGTTTCCAGGCGAATAGGGGTAGGCGGCTATGACGGGTGTGCCCTGATAAATCCAGCAGCACATGAATGCCGTCATCATGGATCATCTGCGCCGCATTTTCATCGCTCAACCCGGCCACAGATTTCCATTTGGAAAAATATGGCTTGATTCGTGTGGAAAGCATATCCGTAGTGTGGACGGCAGAGTAAGCGATGAGTTCGATGCGGGCCGGGTCGATATGAGCCAGCAGGCTTTCCAGAAAAAACCCGACCGGATGGTTGCGTAGGTCGCCGGACACCATTCCGACCCGCAAGCACTTCGGTTCATTGCGGGATTTCCACGAGTCGTAACGCTTGGATACCTGTGCATTTGCCAGTTGACCAAATTTCTGGGCTTCTTCAAGACGGTATTCAGGTGTATGGCTGCCAGTGTAATTCATGATGAACAACAAGCTGCTTTGCAACGCGAAGTCCGGCTTGAGTTCCAGTGCGCGGGTGTAATTCGCGATAGCGTCGTCAATACGCCCGATCTCTTTCAGGGTTGAGCCGATGTTGCCGTAGACCTCTGCGAACTCAGGCTTGATCTTCAGTGCTTGTTGATAGGTGACGATGGCTTCGTCGAAATGGCTGAGTTCTTTTAATGCGGTGCCGAGGTTCATTAGCGCATCCGGGAAATCCGGCTTAAGCGTTACCGCAGCCCTGAAGTTTTTTGCAGCTTCATCCGGCTGGCTGCTGTCCAGCAGGGCGTTGCCGAGGTTGTAAAAAGTATCTGCAAATTTCGGGTTGAATGCGATGGCGCGGCGATAACATTCCATCGCCTCGTCAAGATTGCCCGTTTCCTTCAAAGCAGAGCCCAGATTGTTGTGCGTCGTCGCCAGATTGGGTTTGATGGATAACGCTTTGCGGAAACTGGCTATCGCCTCGTCGTTCTGACCGAGCTCTTTCAACACATTACCGAGATTGTCATAGGCCTCAGCGTATTTTGGATTTAACTTCACAGCACGGCGATAACTGGTCGCCGCCTCATTGAGCAGCCCCAAACTCTTCTGTGCCACCCCCAGATTGAAGTGTGCATCCGGCTCACTCGACAACAATTTGGCGGTTTTGCTGAAAGCTTCCAAGGCGTTCTTGCCCTGCATCTGTTGAGCGGCTCCGAGCAACTTCCAAGCGAAACCGGATGTGGGATAACGTCCGGCCAGCGTGTTTGCCTTGCTTTCCAACTCGGCATAGCGACGAGTGTTATACAACGTCACCAATTGGTTCAGCTCATCAGGCGGGGGGGCTGATGTTGCCGGGCGCATAGCCGCTTTGCCGTCGCAACAATGCTTGAATTTCTTTCCGCTACCGCATGGACACGGTTCATTTTTACCGGGCTTTTTACTCATGGTGTCTGTTCAACTTTATCGGGTACTAAATCACCCAATTCATTCAGTAGCGGTTGTAGATGTGTTTCGTGTCGCCGCCATTTTTCAACTGAAGATTTGTAAATGGGGCTGCGTACTTGCGCCAGACTTGCGGTATTGACCGAGCGCTCGAGCTTATGGAAGTCGATGCAGGCATCGTCCCACTCCAGACCGAGAAAATCTATGATCCGTCTGGACTGTGCATCCTGATCAGCGACGATATCCTCATACCGTACCTCAAGCATGGTGTCGGGTGGCAATACGCTCCTCCAGTGCTCCATCAGCCTGACATAGTCAACATAATAGCGACCCAGCTCGGCAAGATCGTAGGTATGTAATTGTGAATTTTCACCAAACATCGTCGTAAAGCATGACAGGCAATTGTCGGCTGGGTGACGTTGGACATGGATGATTTTGGCATTGGGAAACATGCTATGTATCAAACCTACCAGCCAGAAATTGTAGGGCATCTTGTCAGTAATGTGCTGCACATCTGTAGCGTAGCGATCGAGTATTTTCAAGTATTCATCCGCCCACTGAGAAAGCGTCTCATCTTCCAATGCGAGGATGTTACCGGGAAAACTCGCTGTGCCGATTTTACGACGGGATATTGAGGCCATGTCGGGAAGCTCACCTGCACCATGTACCTCAGGATGGCTGGCAATGATTTGTTCTGTGAGTGTGGTGCCTGATCGTGGCATACCCAGTACGAAGATCGGTCTTCTGGACGGATTGCCGCTAGCGCTCAAACGCTCGATGATCGTCTTGTCGAACACACGTATGGTTTCGTTGAATAGTTGTGACATTTCAGTGGCACTATATTCGAACGTTTCCCGTTTGGCCTGACAGGCTTTCTGGTATTTCGAAAAAGCGAGATCATGTTCACCGAGATCACTCAGACATTTTCCGAGCGCAAAATACAGAATGACTGCCTGATTGTTCGGCAGCGGCGTGTCGCTATTGAGTGCTTTTTCTTCGAGAGCCTGTAGGGCGGTAAAATTATCGTCATCCGCACGAACTTTGGCAATGTAGGCCAGCAGGTATCGGGTGATCAGATTGTCCGGCTCCACCTTTAATATGTCATGAAAATAAGATATGGCTTTGGCGGTGTCACCCTCATTGGAATACAACACCCCCAAGCCCAGCAATGCTTCAACACAATTTATGTCGATATCCAATGCGCGCAGGTAATGTTCCTTTGCTGCACTGAGTTGTTCCTGATCTTTAAGTACATGTCCGAGTTGACTATAGGCGTCTGCTGAATCGGGTTCTAATTCCAATGACTTGCGGTAACTGGCAGCAGCGCTGTCAAATTCACCGGCATGCCTGAGCGCATTGCCCAGATATCTGTGCGAAGCAGGGGTATCGGGCTTGAGTCTTAATAGATGACTGAAGCTATTAACGGCTTGAGGAAATTGACCAAGATTATGAAATAGATTGCCAAGATGAAAATGTGCCTCGGCGACATCTGGTTTGAGTGCTAAGCCGGACTGATATGCGCTAATCGCCTCCTGCGTGTTGCCGAGATCTTTCAGGATGGCAGCTAGCTTGAAATGCGCACCTGCAAACTTAGGATTGAGTGCGATGGCACGTCGATAACTGGATGCCGCCTTATCGAGCATCCCCAAGCTGTTCTGGGCCACCCCCAGATTGAAATGTGCATCAGGTTCCTTAGATAACAACTTAGCCGTCTTGCTGAAAGCCTCCAACGCATTCTTGCCCTGCATCTGCTGCGCCGCGCCGAGCAGTTTCCACGCGAAGCCGGAAGCAGGATAACGCTTAACCATCTTACTCGCCTGTCCCTCCAGTTCGGCATAGCGACGAGCGTTATACAAGGCAATCAATGGGTTGAGCTCGGCAGGTGTCGGGGATTGGGAATTATTCATATCGGGTAATCAATTCGTCATCAATAAATATCATCATCATTTGATCAGGCGTGCCTGCCACATCCCCCACAATGCCTCTTCGAGGTCGTGAGCAAAACGGGGTGCATCGAACAAGGGAGATACCCGCACCTGATCGCGCAGACTGGCACGTAAATCTGCCAGAGCGGCAACATTACCAGATGAATGTCCCGACAGCGAAACCGCCTTGGCAACAAACGCCTCACGGCTATCAGCAATCCAGTCAGGTAATCCGGCAGAAGTCAGCATACTCGCCCCCTGTCGGGATAACAGCGTATCACCCGCCAGCGTCAACGTCGGCACGCCCATCCATAATGCCTCACAGGTCGTCGTCCCCCCCGGATACGGAAAGGTATCCAACAGCATATCCACCTCACCGTGTGCGGCCAGATAAGTCTCACGGGAAGTGCCCCCGTGTAAATCGATCCGCTCAGGCGCGATGCCCAGTTGCTCAAAACGCTGAAGAATCTTCTCAGCGACAGGCGCATCATCGAACTGCTTACATTGCCAACGCAAATGCGAATCCGGTACTGCCTTAAGCGCATCCGCCCAAGTGGACAACACCACCTCGCTGACCTTGGACAGATTCTGGAAACAACCGAAAGTGATATATCCATTATCAACCGCTGGCAGGTCAGCCACTGGCAGATCAGTCTCCGGTGGGCTGAAGCACAATCGTGATTCGGGCAGATACCAGACTTGTTCGGTGAAATGGTCACGGTTCGCCTCCGGTACACCGACATGGTCGGCGATCAGATAATCCATCTCTGCTAAACCTGTAGTCGCGAAGTAACCCAGCCATGCCACTTGTATCGGGGCGGGTTTCCAGGCGAATAGGGGTAGGCGGCTGTAGGCAGTGTGTCCGGCCAAATCAATCAATATATGAATGCCATCATCATGGATCATTTTTGCGGCGTCTTCATCATTCTTGCCGACCAGTGATTGCCATGCGGTAAATGAAGTGCGAAGGCGTTGGGTGACTTCGTCTTCTTGGGTTTGCGTCGTATAAGCGACCAATTCAATCCGTGCGGGGTCGATATGGGTAAGTATGCTTTCCAGAAAATATCCGACCGGGTGGTCGCGAAAATCGCCGGACACCATGCCGACACGGAGACGCTCAGGGGGCGGCTTGTTTTTCCATTTGGTGTGTCGATTGGTGACTTTTGCACTTGCCATCTGCCCGAACTTTTGTGCATCAGATAAAGATTCTGAGGGGGTGACGCCGGGTGAATAGTTCAGCACGAATAGCAAGTCGCTATAGGTGGAAAGCGCCGGCTCCATCTCAAGCGAGCGACGGAAGCCGGCGATAGCTTTATCCATTTCTCCGATTTTTTGATATAGGCCTGCGATATTCCCATGTACTTTTGCATAATTCGGATTGGCTGCAATGGCATGCTGAAAGCACTCCATCGCTGCATCGTGCTGGCCGACTTCTTTTAAAACATATCCCAGATTGCTATGGGCTTCGGCCAGACCGGGGTTGAGCTTGACTGCCTGACGACCGACTTCTAACGCAGCATCGTACTGGCCGAGCTTGTGGAGGATAGAGCATAGATTGCAATACGCCTCAGCAGCGTCGGGCTTGAGGGCGATCACTTTTCGGTAACTGACTAAGGCTTGCTCCGGCTGGCCGAGTTCTTTGAGCGTGGTACCTAGATTGAAATGGATATGCGCTGAATTCGGGTCGGCTTGCAGGGCACGACGATAAACGGCGAGTGCTTGGTCTAGCTTGCCTGAAAATCTCAGAGCTGTGCCCAGATTGTTCAGTGTGGCAGCAGCATCCGGCTTGATGGATAACGCCTTGTTGAAGCTGGTGATGGCTAGATCGAATGCGCCGGTTTCATTTTGTATGACACCGAGGTTCGCGTGTGCATCGGCATCACTAGGCATCAGTGCGACTGTCTTTTGAAATGCTTGCAGTGCATTCTTGCCCTGCCTGCGTTGAGCGATACCGAGTAATTTCCAAGCCATTCCTGCATTGGGGTATCGAGTGACCAGCGCTAACGCTTTTGTTTCCAGCTCCGCAAAGCGTTTAGCGTTATGCAAGGTTATCAGTTGGTTCAGGTCGGCGGGTGATGGTGCAGCCGAACCTGCTGCAATTTTTTTGCCGCAACAATGCTTGAATTTTTTTCCACTTCCGCAGCTACACGGATCGTTTTTTCCGGGTTTCATCAATCAGTTTTCCAGTTATTAGCATGAGTGATGATCGATTCACTCATTTTGGTTCGTATGCATACCCCACAGCGCATCTTCAAGGTTACGAGCGAAACGCGGCGCATCGAAGATTGAAGAGGCGAGTACCTGATCACGTAGCCCCGCTCGAAGTGAGGATAGGCTATCCTGATCAGCAGTGAATGATACGGCTTTTGCCACACAGTCATCCTTATCAATGGCGACCCAGTCTGCTAATCCGGAATAATGCGCGACGCTCTTGGCGATCAAGGATACAAACCTGTTGCCTTGCAGTGTCAGTACAGGCACGCCCATCCACATGGCCTCTATGCTGGTGGTGGCACCGGGGTAAGGGAAGGGGTCCAGCGCGATATCCACTTTGTTATATTCGGCAAGATGCTCGGCGGCGGAACTTGTCTTGCCTTTCAGCAGCAATCGTTCCGGTGCAATGCCATGATGTGCAAAGCGCGCGCGTGTTTTTTCGCAAAGGTCTTCGCTATCCAATTGGCCCGTTTTGAGATACAGGCGGGAGCCGGGTACGGACGAAAGGATACGTGACCAAAGCTCGACCACTTCATCATTCATCTTGGTCAGATTATTGAAACTACCGAAGGTGACGCAACCTGCCGACTGTGCTGGCAGAGGGGCGACCTCGACGGCCTGCACCGGCGCGGAGAAACATAGATAACTTTCCGGCATACGCCAGATGGTCTCGGAAAAGTGTGACGCTATCTCCACAGGGGTGGCATGTGCATCACCCAGCAGATAGTCGATCTCAGCTACGCCAGTGGTATTGGGTAGCCCAAGCCAGGCGACTTGAACGGGTGCGGGTTTCCAAGCGAATACTGGCAAGCGGTTGAAACCGGTATGGCCGGAGATATCCATTAGTACATGTATGCCGTCGTCATGGATCATTCGGGCAGCATCCTCATCGCTTTTTCCGTAAAGCGGACGCCATTGTGAAAATGACGGACGGATGCGTTCCGTGACCTCATCTTCTTGAGGGTTGGTCGGATAGGCGATCAGTTCTATCCTATCGGGATCAACGTGCGATAACAGCCCCACCAGAAAATAGCCAACGGAGTGATTGCGAAAATCACCGGACACCATGCCGACACGTAGACGATCCGGTTGCGTTGCACACTGCCAGGACTTGTATGGCCTAGTCGCTTTGGCAGTGACGATCTTGCCGAAGTTTCGGGCTTGCTCAAGGCAATGTTCCGGGGAGTATTTTGCTGAATAACTTTGTAGCAGTAATAGATTGCTGTGCGCTTCCGTTAAATCCGGTTTGATATCAAGTGCGGCTTGGTAGCAGTTCATTGCTTCATCAAGTTGCCCGATATCTTTCAGCAGGTTGCCCAAGTTGCCTAGGGCTTTGAAGTTTTCAGGGCTGAGCTTGAGTGCCTGCCGATAATGCGTTTCGGCTTCGTCATATTGGCTTAATTCCTGAAGGCATCTACCCAGATTGTTATGTGCTTCTGAAAAATTTGGATTGAGTTTGACGGATCGACGGCAGGCATCGACACCTTCTTTTGCATGGCCGAATTCAAATAGGGCAGCACCCAGATTGTTGTGTGCCTGAGCGGCATCAGGCAATAGTTTCACGACTTTTCGGAAACAGTTCACCGCTTCTCCGACCTGCCCGATTTCGTGTAGCAGCCCGCCCAGATTGTTATAGGCTTCGGCAAACTTCGGATTGATTTTTAATGCGCTCCGGTAGCTAGCTACGGCTTCACTAAGCAGCCCAGCATTCTTTTGAAAGGTGGCCAGATTAAAAGCCAGGCTGGGTTCACCGGGTAGCAGTTGTGCCGCTTTTTGAAAGGCGTTCATCGCGTCCTTGCCCTGAAATTGCAGGGCGTACGCCAGCAGCTTCCACACCAGACCGGCGTTCGGATATTTGACGACCAATGCCCGCGCCGGGCCTTCCACTTCAGCGTAACGTTTGGCGTTGTGCAGTGTGACCAGTTGTTGAAGTTCTGCTTGTGTAGGACCCGTCATAGATCCAGAGACAGCGGCAGAGCCTTTTTTATTCTCGCAACAATGCTTGAATTTTTTACCACTCCCGCAACTGCACGGATCGTTTCTGCCGCTTTTCTTTTGCATCAGTTAGAGCCTGACCTGTTGGGAACCAAATCACCCAGAGCATCAAGCAATGGCCCTAGATGCTTTTCGTAGGCGCGCCAGCGTTCCACCGAAGATTGGTAGATCGGCTTGCGAACCTGAGTCATGCTTGCGGTGCTGACCGAGCGTTTGAGCTTGTGAAAATCAAGGCAGGCATCGTCCCATTCCATATCGCAGAAGTCGATGATGCGGCGCGCCTGTGCTTCTTTGTCCGCGACGATATCCTCGTATTGCACATCTAAAAAAGAACCCTCGGGCAATAACGTACGCCAGTGGTTCATCAGCTTTACATAGCCGCGGTAATATTGCCCCAACTCGGTCAGGTCGTAACTTTCTTCCAAGCCACGGCTGGCAAGTTTGGTGAAGCAGGATAGACAAGTGTCAACCGGGTTTCTGCTGACATGGATGATCTTTGCATTCGGTAGCATCAAATGAATCAGCCCGACATACCAGAAATTCTCCGGTCGCTTGTCGGTGACATGCAACGCATCCGGGTCGCGTTGATGCACACCGGCGACATAATCACTACCCCATTCGGATAACGTTGCCTGATCGATGGCAAGAATATTTGCCGGAAAAAATTTATGGTCTATTTTGCGTTTTGCGATTACCGGCAGTTCTGGCAATTCACCAGCGCCGAATACATCAGGGTGGCTGGCAATGATCTGCTCTGTCAGTGTAGTGCCGGAGCGTGGCATGCCCAGCACGAAGATCGGTACATTAGACGAACTGCCGCCACCACTAAGCTTTGCAACGATTTCCTGATCAAAAGCACGTATGACATCATCGACCCGTTGCTTGGACTGTTTGGCGTCATATTTGACGGTGGCACGCTTCATCTTGCAGCCTTCAAGAAAGTGCGGGAAGGCACGATCAGGTTCGCCTGAATCATCAAAGCCTTTACCTAGTGCAAAATTCAGTGAGATCGTCTGGTCATCAGATATCACGAAGCCGCCATTTTTTCGTGCTTCATCGGCTGCCACCAGTGAGGCCAGATTTTGATCGCCTGCCTTAACCTTTTTAACGTTTGCCAGCAAGATGCGGGCATTGAGATTGTTCGGTTTGAGCGCAATCACTTTTTCTGCGATGTCTGCAGCTTGTTCCAGTTTGCCGTTCACGACATTGATATGGGCCATACCCAGTAGGGCATCATCACAGTTCGGATCGATTTTCAGTGCCAGCTGATAATTGTCTATCGCATCACTGAACTGTTCGAAATCTTTAAGCAGATTGCCTAAATTCGTATAAGCCTCGATATAGTCCGGGCGCAGCTCAATCGCTCTGCGATAACTGTCTGCCGCACCGTCAAAATCTTCAAGCGCTTTGAGCGCCGTACCCAGACTATTATGAGTGATGGCAGAGCCTGGTTTGACCTGCAATGCCTTCATGTAACTGGCGACCGCATCGTCGAACTGACCAAGTTCTTTCAGCACATTACCCAGATTATCGTACGCTTCAGCATATTTCGGGTTCAGCTTCAGCGCGCGGCGATAACTGGCTACCGCTTCATCGAACATCCTTAAGCTTTTTTGTACCACCCCAAGATTGAAATGTGCATCAGGCTCGTTCGGCAACAACTTGGCCGTCTTGCTGAAAGCCTCCAGTGCATTCTTGCCCTGCATCTGCTGAGCGGCACCGAGCAACTTCCACACGAAACCGGAAGCGGGAAAACGTTTAGCCATTGCGCTGGCTGCGCTTTCCAGCTCGGCATAACGCCGGTTGTTATATAAGGCGACCAGTTGGTTCAGGTCGGCAGGTGAAGGGTTGCTGGCAGTATTCATATTGAGAAGTCAGTAAACATCATCATTATTTTGTCATAACAAATTGTCACGCGCTTGCCACATCCCCCACAACGCCTGCTCGAAATCCCGTGCGAAGCGAGGCGCATCAAACAAAGGAGAATTCAACACCTGATCACGCAAACCCGCCCGTAACGATGCCAAACCCTCAACATCAGATGCGAATGCCACCGCCTTAGCGACATAATCCTCTTCATCATCCGCCACCCAATCCGGCAAGCCAGCATGATGCATGATGCTCTCACCCAGATGAGAAATATAAGCCTCACCCCGTATCGCCACAGTCGGGACTCCCATCCACAACGCCTCATACGTCGTCGTCCAACCCGGATAGGGAAAAGGATCAAGCGCGATATCAAACTTAGCATAACTCGCCAACGCATTCGCACGTCCCGTGGTCGCCGCCATGACCAAACGGGACGCATCTATCCCATGTTCAGCATAACGCGCCGCGACATTATCTCTGAACTCCTGATCCCGCAGCGCACCCGTATTCATATACAAACGGCTCTCGGGCACGGCATTCAGAATACGCGCCCAGCACGCCACCACCTGATCATTCATCTTAGCGAGATTATTCAAGGTGCCGAACGTGACGTACTGATTCGACAGCGCAGGTAAGGCTGCTACGGAAATCGCCTCAGATGGCGGCATCATGCAACTAATCGCCCCGTCCAGTCGCCAACGCTTTTCGACGAAGTGATGTGCTTCACTCTCCGGCATCACGATACGGTCCCCCAATACATAATCCATCTCAGCCAGTCCGGTGGTGGCGAAGTAGCCCAGCCACATTGCCTGTACCGGGGCGGGCTTGTTGGCGAACATCGGCAGGCGATTCTTGCCGGTATGCCCGATTAGATCAAGCAGGATATGTATGCCATCCGCACGGATAGACTGTGCCGCGGCTGCATCATCCAGACTGTTCAACTCCCGCCATTTAGAGAAGTGCGGTTTGATGCGTTCGGTGAGTTCGTCACGCTTGATATTGGTCGGATAGGCGATCAATTCGATGCGCTTCGGGTCGAAGTGAGGCAGCATACTTTCCAAAAAATAGCCGACAGGGTGATTATGCAGGTCGGCCGACACGATACCGACTTTCAGACGCTCAGGTTGTGGTTCGCACGTCCATGTCCGGTGAGGTGTACCCGTTTGTTCCGAAACGATGCGACCATACTCACGCGCTTCGTTCACGCAATGTTCCAGTGATGCTTGAGGTTTTAGTGATGAATGCGCTGAATAATTCATCACGAACAGCATATTGCTGCGTGCAGTGAAGTTGTTCGGGGCGAGTTTCAGAGCTTGTCGGTAACTTTGCAGTGCGGCATCCAGTTGCCCGCTATCTTTCAGAAAATTGCCGAGGTTTACATGCACTTCGGGCAGCTTAGGGTTCAGTTCAAGTGCACGGCGGCAACAAGCCACCGCTTCTTTCAGGTCACCCAGCTCTTTGAGCACCGTCCCCAGATTGTAATGCGCCACCACCATATCAGGCCGGAGTGCCAGTGCGCGTCGATAGCTTGCAGCGGCTTCATCCAGCAGCTCCTTATCCATCAGCACATTACCGAGATTATTGTGCACATCTCCATCATCTGGAAACCGCTTTGCGGTTTGTCGCAGTGTGCTCAGTCCATCCTTGCCCTGCATATGCATCGCACCGCCCAGCAGCAGCCAGCCGGTTGCAAAGTCTGGATACTGTTCGACCAGTTGGCGAGCTCTGCCTTCCAGCTCAGCATGGCGACCGCTGTTGAAGAGCCCGACGAGTTGATCGATGACTGTAGTTGGTGGAGTGGATGACGCGACACCCTGTTTACCCATGCAGCAACGCTTGAATTTCTTGCCGCTTCCGCAGGGGCATGGATCATTTCTTCCCGCTTTCATACTTATGCAGTGTGATTCATCATCGGGTGGTTGACTTAAGCGTGTTTGATGACGACGCCTTGTCCGGTCGGCAACTCCAGCACTTGATGACCGCGCGCATTCATGAACGCCAACTCTGACTTCATCTGGTTTGCGTTGCAGGTCCAGCCGAAATCGTCAAACACGATCATGCCACCGGGAGTGACTCTGTCGAACAGATGCTCGAGCGCGAGCATCTCTGCTTGTTCGGAATTCATATCGATATGCATGAAGGCGATCTTCTCGGGTGCTTGATCCTCAAAGGAGTCAGGGACGATGCCGCGCACGATATGGACGTTCTTATATTTGGCAAATTTTTCGCAGACACCTTTATATATCGCTTCAGGATCGTGTTGCGAATAATCCCAGATTTTGCGCTCTTGTTCGGTGGAGGTCTTTTCGGGCAGCCCCTCAAAGGTGTCATATAAATAGGCTGCTCTAGGTAAATGCTGAAACTCAAGATATTTAAACATCACGTCTGAACAGAAACCCTTAAACACACCGCATTCCACAAAGTCGCCTTCAACGTTCAGTGCATTCTGTGCCGCCCATATCAGCGTGTGTAAACGCCAGACCAGACTTTTTTCCTGATTGTTGGTGGCAGACTCGTAAAAAGAAGAGATGAACTTTTTATCGTTGCGGAACGATAGATTGCGCCACAGCGCGATCAACATATCATTGCTGTAGAAGTTGTCTTTATAGATGTCGGCGATTGTTGCCATCGCCTGTTGAAGTTCTCGCTCTCTGCCGGGAGGTATTCCGTAAAACATCGCTATTCCTCTTGAAATATCAAATTGACTGCCAGCTTAAGTGCGGCAAACAGTACGACTGGATGATTCTAACAGCAACCCGCTATATTGGCTTTGTGCTGCCAATTGGTTATGCCATGTTTATTATTGCAACAGCTAGGGCTTGTCGCCAGACTCAGGTGATAAATCACCCAGTGAAATCTTCAACGGTTCCAGATATTTTTCATAGGAACGCCAGCGCTCCAGTGACGACTTGTAAACGGGGTTGCGCACTTGGGTCATGCTGGCAGTACCAACGGCACGTTCGGTCTTGTGAAAGGCCAGACATTCATCACGCCACTCCAGGCCGCAAAAGTCGATGATGCGACGTGCTTGAGGTTCTAGATCGGCGACGATGTCTTCGTATTGCACATCCAGAAAAGCGCCGGCAGGCAATACATTGCGCCAGTGATCCATCAGGCGGACATAGTCATGATAATAATGTCCAAGTTCGCCGAGATCGTAGGTTTGCTCCAGCCCTCTGTCGAACAAGGTGGTGAAACATGATAGGCAGGTGTCCATCGGGTTACGGTTGACGTGGATGATTTTGGCGTTCGGCAACAACAGATGAATAAGCCCGATGAGCCAGAAATTATCAGGCATCTTGTCGGTGATGTATTTTGCGTTCGGGGCATGTTGGGCGAGACAGTCTATATATTCATCCGCCCATTGCGTTAAAGCCTTGTGATCGAGTTTGCGTATGTTAGCGGGATATCCTGACACACCTGCGACCGGGCTTTGCGAGATACGGGGCAAGTCCGGTAATTCGCCTGCACCATGTACCTCAGGATGGCTGGCAGATGATCTGCTCGGTCAAGGTCGTGCCGGAACGCGGCATACCCAGCACAAAGATTGGCGCGGCAGATTTGTTGCCCGCACCTCGCAAACGGTCAAATGTCTCCTGATTGAATATTTTGATAACTTGGTCATAGCAGCGCGCAATCTGATTGGCATCGTACTGAAAAGTAGAACGCTTCAAACGACAGCCTTCTAAAAAGTGAGGGAAGGCTTTGTCGTATTCACCCAAGTCATCAAAGCACTTACCCAGCGCGAATTGAAGCAAGAAGGCATCCTCGTGCGATAAGGAGGCTTTGTCAGTTTGTTCTTTGGCGATGAGTTCGGATAAATTTTTGTCGCCTTCTTTGACCTTTTTGGTTCTGGTCAGCAGGAATCGTGCATAAAGATTGCCGGGTTCTATTTTCAACACTTTCCAAAATTGCTGTTCGGCCTGATCTGCCGCACCGTTAAAGATATACAGCAGCCCTAAGTCCAGCATCGCGGGGATACATTTCGCATCGACTTCAAGTGCGCGCAGGAAATATTCTTCAGCCTCAGCCAGCCTCATGACGCTTCTCAAAAGAGAGCCATAATTGCGAAGGATCAACGCCGAGTTCGGTTCCAGTTTTAGTGCGCTAAGGTATTTTTCTTCCGCCTCGCCGGGCTGACCGACTTCTTTTAAAGCAGATGCCAGATTGTTAAGCACCATAGCGTGCTTTGGTTTGAGCTTCAGCAGGCGACGGTAACTGGTGACGGCTTCGGCGTATTGCCCGAGCTGCTGCCTGACATTGCCTAAGCTGTAGAGTGCCTCAGCATGGTTGCGCTTGGCCTCGGTAACGCGACGAAAGCAGGCCTCGGCTTGAGCGGGATTGCCGAGACTCATCAGCAGCGTGCCCAGATCATATTGCACATCAATATCTTCGGGCAGCAACAGGGCGGCACGTTGCAAAGCCTCCAGTGCATTCTTGTGCTGCATTTGCAGTGCGATGCCAAGTGATTTCCATGCAAAGCCTGAGGCCGGGTACTGACTGGTCAATGCGCGCGCGCTGTTTTCCAGTTCTGCATAACGCTTGGCAGTGAGCAAAGAATTCAGATAGTTGGTTTCGGCAGGCGTGGGACTTGGCACGCGCGCAGCGGACGGCGCAGACGCAACAGTCTTATTGATGCAGCACTGTTTGAATTTTTTCCCGCTTCCGCAGGGGCAGGGGTCGTTTCTTCCCGGTTTCATTTGGCTAGTTTCATGTCGTCTATCCTTAGCGGCGCATTTTAACAGTATCGCTATACGCTGCCTGTTTGCGGTAAGCTATGCACTTTGCTACTACATCATTCCTGTACTATTTCGAAGGTCAAACAAGGCGGCGACGAACGAGCGACGCAGACAGTGCAAATAGTACGACAAGGAGTGAGTGAGGAAGCCAACGCAGTTTCACCGAAGAAATAGGACAGGAATAATGGCCCAATATGTAATGTCGATGCTCCGCGTGAGCAAAATCGTCCCCCCCAAGCGTCAAATCATCAAGGATATCTCCTTGAGCTTCTTCCCCGGTGCGAAGATCGGCCTGTTAGGACTGAACGGCTCGGGTAAATCCACCGTGCTGCGCATCATGGCAAATCAGGACAAAGAATACGAAGGCGAGGTGCAACATCTGGCCGGGGTTTCCATCGGCTATCTGCCGCAAGAGCCTGTGCTCGACCCGGCCAAGACCGTGCGTGAAGAGGTTGAATCCGCTTTGGGTGAGGTGATGCAGGCGCAAGCCAAGCTGGACGAAGTGTATGCCGCCTATGCCGAAGAAGATGCCGATTTTGATGCACTCGCCGCCGAACAGGCACGGCTTGAAGCCATCATCGCCACCAGTGGTTCGGATTCAAATCACCAGATGGATATCGCTGCCGATGCGCTGCGTCTGCCGGACTGGGATGCCAAAATTGAACATCTTTCCGGCGGTGAGAAGCGTCGCGTTGCGCTATGTAAATTGCTGTTGGAAAAACCCGACATGCTGCTGCTAGACGAGCCCACCAACCACCTAGATGCTGAATCGGTGGAATGGCTGGAGCAGTTTTTGTTGCGCTTCCCCGGCACGGTGGTGGCTGTCACCCACGACCGCTACTTCCTCGACAATGCTGCCGAATGGATACTCGAACTCGACCGGGGTCAGGGCATCCCGTGGAAGGGAAATTACTCCGAATGGCTGGAGCAAAAGGGCGCGCGACTGGCGACCGAACAAAAGCAACTCGACGCTCACGCCAAGGCGATGAAACAGGAACTCGAATGGGTGCGCCAGAATGCCAAAGGGCGTCAGGCAAAATCCAAGGCGCGTATCGCCCGCTTTGAAGAACTCAATTCGCAAGAACACCAAAAGCGCAACGAGACTCAAGAGATATTCATCCCCGTGGGTGACAGACTGGGTAATGAAGTGATCGAATTCAATAACGTCAGCAAAGCCTATGGCGACCGGCTGCTGATCGACGACTTCAGCTTTAAGATGCCGCCCGGCGCGATCGTCGGCATCATCGGGCCGAACGGCGCGGGTAAATCCACCCTGTTCCGTATGCTCACCGGCAAGGAACAGCCCGACAGCGGCGAAGTGAAGATCGGCTCCACCGTCAAGATCGCACACGTTGATCAAGCGCGTGACTCGCTGGAAAATGAAAAGACCGTGTTCGACGCCATCTCCGGCGGCAACGACATCCTTACCGTCGGCAAATACGAAACCTCATCGCGTGCCTACATCGGCCGCTTCAACTTCAAAGGCGCAGACCAAGCCAAGATCGTCGGACAACTCTCCGGCGGTGAGCGCGGCAGACTACATCTGGCCGAGACGCTGATCGCCGGTGGTAACGTGCTGCTGCTCGACGAGCCGTCCAATGATCTGGACGTGGAAACCCTGCGCGCACTGGAAGATGCCCTGCTCGAATTCGCCGGCTGCGTGATGGTGATCTCACATGATCGCTGGTTCCTCGACCGTATCGCCACGCATATCCTCGCGGCGGAGGGTGACTCCAAATGGACGTTCTTTGATGGTAACTATCAGGAATATGAGGCGGATAAGCGTAAGAGATTAGGCGAGGAAGGTGCTAAGCCTAAGCGGATTCGGTATAAGCCGATTAGTCGGTAGCTGAAAATGAGTGACGCATCACAAAGCAAACGCATCGTTATCATTGCCGGGCCAAATGGTGCGGGTAAAACAACGTTTGCCCGTGAGTTTCTGCCAACGGATGCAGACTTGCCAAATTTTGTTAATGCGGATTTGATTGCTGCTGGTTTGTCACCATTCGCACCTGATCTGGCAGCATTCAAAGCAGGACGGTTGATGTTGGAAACGATTGCAGCACACGTCAAGCTCAACGAAAGTTTTTCGTTTGAAACAACGTTATCCGGTCAGGCATATACTCAGAAAATTCCAAATTGGCGTGCGGCAGGGTATGTGGTGAAGTTAATCTTCCTGTCTTTGCCGAATGTTGAGATTGCTATTGAGAGAGTTGCCACGCGTGTGGAACAAGGCGGGCATAATGTCCCGGAAAGTGTTATTCGCCGACGCTTTACGCACGGTGCTAATAATTTTGAGCGTTATAAATTGCTCGTGGATAGTTGGCAACTGTATGATAATTCCGATACGCCTACTGTTTTGATGGATGAAGGGCAACGAAAATGAAAGCTCCAATTTCTCACCTTACAGATTCTGATCTGCAAAAAGTGCCGCAAGCATTACTCCGTGCGGCAGAAAAAGCGCGCCAGTTAGCCGAGAAAACGGGTACGCGGTTTGTTGTTCAGAAAGCTAGTGCGACTTCTTCCATCAGGCAAAAAAAATAAAATATATCCTGACGCCGAATTCGCGCGGTTGAGCCATGTCAAATACTGGAACACCTAGCAGCACGAACAGTACACCTATGAAGAAGATTGATGAAATGCGCACTGAATATCGGCGAGAAGACCTTGGCAAAGGCGTACGCGGGAAACACTATGCAGCCTTTAAGAAAGGGAGCAATCTGGTGTTGCTCACACCGGAGCTGGCAAAAATATTTCCCAATACCGAAGCGGGCAACACCGACTATCGCTACGACACACTGGATCGGCTTACCGCAGCGACCTACACCAATCAGACGCCTGCGCAAACTGACGAAGCCTACAGCTACGACCCGGTGGCCAACCGCCTCACCGACGCTAGGACAGCAGATAGCACTTGGGTCTATAACGAAAACAACCAACTCACCCAAATATCAAACGGGGCAGGCACACTCAGCTACACATATGACGCCAACGGCAACAGCAAAACTCAGACCGATAGTGCTAATGCCGCTAACACACGTAACTTTGTCTATGACATCGACAACCGTCTGACCGAAGTTCGCGACGCCGATAATGTCCTGATCGCCGCCTACAGTTACGACCCGTTCGGGCGCAGGATTAGCAAAGATGCGGGCACCCAAAAGACCTACTACTTCTACAACGCGGAAGGCTTGATTGCCGAGGCGGATGCTTTCGGGCAGGTGACGAAGAGCTACGGCTACGCGCCGGGCAGCACCTTTACCACCAACCCGCTATGGCAGAAGAGCGGTACGGCCTATTACACCTACCAGAATGATCATCTGGGCACACCGCAAAAAATGGTGAGCCAGACTGGGGCGGTGGTGTGGAGCGCGACCTATGATGCCTTCGGTAAGGCAACGGTAGATTCAGCATCTAGCATCACCAACAATCTGCGCTTTCCGGGACAGTATGAAGATGCAGAGACCGGGCTGCATTACAACTGGCATCGTTACTACGATCCGTCTACAGGACGCTATAGCACGAGTGATTCGATTGGGTTATTGGGCGGCATCAATGAATACGCCTATGTGGAAGGTAATGCGATTGGGAATTTTGACCCGAGAGGGCTTGCCTCCTATCACTTGCTGGGTGAACTAGGGAAGGCGTTTACGTCAACACTTTTTGGCAAAAACGCGGCTCAGCGCGGGGAAGAAAACGGGAGAGAGATCGGAAAGAAGATAACAATTCCATCACCTGGTTCGGGATCGACTTGCTATTCTGTCTGCACTACCGCTTGTCTTCCGACATTGGATGTTAAATTCCCAAGCTTTGTAACTGATCAACTTGAAAGTTGCACTAACGGTTGCACTTCAGAATGTAGGGATCGTCAATTTTGCAGAAAATAGGAAATGTTAAATGGCCAAGCTTAGCTTTTGATCAACTTCTAAGTTGCACCGAAGGTCGTAATTCAGAATGTAAGGAAAGTAAATCATGCCCCAAAAACTAACTTGGTCATCAACTGCTCAAACGAGCCTAATTGTCGGTTGGGCTAGTTATATTTTTACTTTCTATCCATTTGCCATACCAGCGATAGGATTTTGGTTAATGTTTCTTATGGCAATTGGAGGATTATTTTCTGCATATTACTTATCAGCAGAAAATAATCGAACTTTCAAAATACAACTAGCGTGCAGTATAGGAGTGTTGCTGATGTATCTATTAATTTGGGGAAATAGACTGATTAATAATTCCTCAAACGAATATGGGGGGGTTACCGACCTTGTCAAGATGGAAGCGACACTTGTGAACCATTTATTAAAGAATGGAGAAATAATGCGGGGAATTCAGCAAATTTTGTTTGATGTAATTCCTTTGTGGACTATTTGTTGGGTATTCATTTTTGTATGTACCAGACCTAATAAAGAATCAATGAGGTCGGACTCGATTGAACTTTGAAACTTTAATGAGCCTAGTTCGAATTTTTCGGAGCTATAGCTAAACGAAGCAAACGTAGTGTGAATCAGCAGCAATGAATTGAAATGAATATAACGACAGGTAGAACCATGGATACGAAGCCAAGGATAAGAAGCCAAGGACACTATTATGAATAATCTCGAATCCGCCAAGGCCGGAATGAAGGCGATGTAACGTCGAGCTGGCATATTGATCTTCGCTGCATTGGCTGTGCTGCCGTTTGCTGCACACGACCAACAACCTGCGCTTTCCGTGACAGTATGAAGATGCAGAAACCGGGCTGCATTACAACTGGAATCGTTACTACGATCCGTCTACAGGACGCTACAGCACGAGTGATCCGATTGGGTTGGAGGCTGGAGTGAATATCTACACTTACGTTCAAAGTAATCCAATTGTAGGTATAGATCCTTTTGGACTACAAGATTTCTCCCCACCTACAGGCAAGGAGCAAGCTAAAACTGCAGCAAAATATGCTGCTAAACTTCAGTTGTGTGAGGCAATTAAAGGTACTGATAAATGCAATTGTATTTATCACGCAGAGCTATTACTGTGTGGATTTAGCATTTTAAACCCTGCTGCATGGATTAGATGCATTTTGGGGGCCAAAAAGAAACTTGAAAGATGCCATGTTGAATGCGGCATGGATCCTGACGGTGAGAAACCAAGGCTATGATTGTTCGATATTTTGCCCAACACATGTTGGCAGTAACTTTAGGTATTGTAGCAGTGGTGATTGCAGTAATTGGTCAGGTGATAGTTTATAGTGCAATTCTTCCTCAACTTGATTCATATTCATCACCGCTTCTTACATTATTTGTACTTCAAATAATAGTTACGCCGCTAGTGGCATTTCTGGCAAGTCTTTTAATGGTGACAATTCTTCGAATTGTTAGTGGTCAGTTTAATTGGGGTTTAGGATTGATTGCCTCCTTAGTTACCTTTGTTATATTAACTATTGGGACGCAGCCAAACATAACAAGCTTCTTGACTTCTTTGATTGGATTGAGCCTTGGCTGGAGCGTTATCCCGATAACAACAATGATTCGGAAATCAAGAAAGTCGAAGAGGACAGAATCAATGGGGTCAGACTAGATTAATTTCTGAAATTAAATGAGCTAAGTTCAAATTTTTTCGGATCAATAGCTAAACGAAGCAAACGTAGTGTGAATCAGCAGCAATGAATTGAAATGAATATAAAGACAGGTAGAGCCATGGACATGAAGCCGGGGACACATATCATTCCAAGCCAAATCAGGCATGCTTTCACCTTGAAATAAGGATTTCCTTATATCCAATAGGTAAATTAAAGAGTAGGTTTCGGGTAAATGTATATCT
>CAZURE010000018.1:0-26809 GCA_964623195.1 uncultured Gallionella sp.
TGATTCTGGTGCAAGGGCTGGCTGCGTATCTGGGATTACAACCGGCACTGGTGCTGATTGTAGGACAGGTGCAACAACCTGAACATCTGGAACGGCGACTTGAGCAGGCACATAACCAGGAGGATCCAACAAAAATGTATATTCACGCAATAACCTTCCAGAAGGCCAGGTCACTTCGATTAATAAGCTGACAAAGGGATCATCAATTGCTTGATCACTCGTCACCCTCAGGTATGGCAAGCCAACAGAATTGCTATCCAGCTGAAATTTAAACTTTATTCCATGCGGATACGCCAACCCTGCGTCGCGGTAGGCCGAAGTTGGTGCCAGGCGAACCTCAAGGTTATTCTTTTCTGACTTGGTGGCTGCTACTATCTCAATATCAGCCTGAAGGGGCCGCCCCAGCGCAGACGTCACGTTTATTCCACCCATGCCCAGCGCATGAACAGTAACAGAAGCCGAGAATGCAGCAATCGTAAAAAGGAGTTTCAATAGTGATTTTCGCACGCCATCACCTTCATCTAGATTATTCAAGAATATAAAATAACATCATGGAGTTATAAGCACAAGCTAATAATATGCTTTGCATTATCTCCTAACTCATGTATTTCGCAACTAAAATCTCCGCAATTTGGACACTATTTAGTGCCGCACCCTTACGGACGTTGTCACTGACAACCCACATATTCAAGCCCAACGGGTGAGAGATATCCTCCCTGATTCGGCCAACATAAGTTGCATCATTACCTGCGGCATCAACGGCTGTCGGATACCCACCCGGTTCGGGCTTATCCATCACCTCTATCCCCGGTGCCTTACCCAGCAAGGCACGCGCCTCATCTGCAGTGATTTTCTTATTCGTTTCAATGTGTACAGCCTCAGAATGACCATAGAACACTGGAACACGTACCGCAGTCGGATTCACCAGTATGCTGTCGTCCTCCATGATCTTCTGAGTCTCCCACACCATTTTCATCTCTTCTTTGGTGTAACCGTTATCCATGAAAACATCGATATGAGGCAAGGCATTGAAAGCAATACGCTTCGGGTAAACCTCAACGGTCGGTTCCTGAGAATTGAATAACGCGCGTGTTTGCCCGGCGAGTTCGTCGATTGCCTCCTTACCGGTACCCGACACTGCCTGATAGGTTGCCACATTGATACGTGATATACCCACCGCCTCCTTGATAGGTTGCAACGCGACTAACATCTGTATCGTTGAGCAGTTAGGGTTGGCGATAATGCCGCGTGTTTTATATTGTGCGATGGCATGTGGGTTCACTTCCGGCACCACCAGCGGAATATCCTCGTCATAACGGAAATGCGCGGTATTGTCGATGACCACGCATCCGGCTGCAGCGGCGACAGGTGCGTATTTTTCCGAAACACTGCCACCGGCTGAAAAAAGACCGATCTGTGCTTGTGAGAAATCAAATCCTTCAACATCAATCACCTTTATCTCTTTTCCATTAAAGGTCACTTCTGATCCTGCTGAACGACTCGATGCCAATGGATACAGATTGCGTACCGGAAACTTGCGCTCTTCCAGAATGGACAGCATCGCCTCACCGACAGCACCGGTCGCGCCTAAAATACAAACATCATATTGCTTACTCATTCAACCTCTCCAATTATTAATCTTGTAAAGCGTCGACAACTGCGTTTCCCATCGCAGCGCAGCCGACCTGCTGACAGCCGTCAGCATATATATCCACTGTGCGATAGCCTTTAGCCAATGTCTTTCTGACTGCATTTTCTATGCGTGCTGCATTCGCTTCATCACCAAATGTATAGCGCAACATCATTGCCGCCGAAAGTATGGTTGCAAGCGGGTTTGCTAAATCCTTACCGGCGATGTCAGGTGCGGAACCATGACTGGGCTCATACATGCCTTTATTGTGGGCATCCAGAGAAGCAGATGGCAGCATGCCAATAGAACCCGTCAACATGGAAGCTTCATCGGACAGAATGTCGCCAAAGATATTACCCGTCACCATCACATCAAATTGTTTAGGGTCTCTGATAAGCTGCATCGCAGCATTGTCCACATACATGTGACTCAGCTCGACTTCTGGATACTCTGCCGCAAGTTCTATCATGACCTGACGCCATAACTCAGTGGTTTCCAGTACATTTGCCTTGTCTACAGAGCAAACCTTCTTGTTGCGCTTTTGTGCAATCTGAAAAGCGACATGACCAATGCGCCGAATTTCCGATTCGTTGTAACGCATGGTGTTAACGCCTTCGCGCTCTCCATTTTCCAGTGTCGATATCCCTCTCGGCTGACCAAAGTAAATATCACCCGTCAGTTCACGCACGATCATGATATCCAGCCCTGCCACCACTTCAGGCTTCAAGGTGGATGCGGAAGCTAACTCTGGATAAAGCAATGCAGGTCGCAGGTTGGCGAACAGATTCAATCCACTACGGATACGCAACAGGCCGCGCTCAGGGCGCATGTCCCGGTCCAGCTTGTCATATTTCCAATCTCCTACAGCGCCCAACAAGACAGCATCCGCCTCTTTTGCGAGGTTCAGTGTTGTTTCCGGAAGCGGGTCGCCAGATGCATCGTAGCCTGCACCGCCAATAGGTGCTTCTTCCAATTCCATATTAAGACCCAACGCACGCAACACTTTTACGGCTTGCGGGACAATTTCCGGGCCAATGCCATCACCTGGCAGAACAGCTATTTTCATTATCAACAGTTCCTGTCTTTAGTTTGGATAGGCCGAGGTCGTAAAGCGCCCGAGACTATCCAGAGTTTCAAAAAGATATTGCGTGTGTTGCAACAACTTGTGGAAATGTTTTGCTTTGACTTCTTCCGGTTCAGAGTAGTCATGTGTTGCAGCATTTCTCAAATTGCGCACTGACAGCCATTCATCCATGCTATCCAGAATATGAAGTTGAACCATATAGTTCAACACATAGGTAAATTGCCTTGTATCCTCTTGTTCTATATTGGCTATCAACTTCATTGTTGAGGCAAGATGATCCTGAAATTCAGCAAAGCGTCCCTTAAAAGCGGCTAGACTCTCGAGTTGCTCTTCATTCCATTGTGCAAAATCCTCATCAACCCGCCACCAAGGCATAATCTTGTCGTAAGAGTATGTTAGATGGTTGCGCATCTTCTGGAGTAGTGTCAGCTTCTGATGCAACGCATCAATAAGATTTCCTTTCATAAGCGAATACCCTGTGTTTGAGCGATACGGTATATCGGCAAATCACGCCCATGCTCTCGTATCACCAAATCTATCGGATAAGGCAACGCATTCTCTAAATCTTGTATTGCACGCAAACGAGCGGAATAAGTGTCTTCAACTGAAGATTCCACATACAAATCCACGTCACCACCACGCTTAGTGCTATCCAAGCGTGAACCGAACAACCAAATACCTGCGTCCGCTCCGAAAGTTTTGGCGATAATGCTTTTAATAAGCAATCGTTCGTCCTCAGTCAGTCTCATTTTCAGGCAAACAGCCAGGGTTGCAGTGAACGATGCTTTTCTTCAAACACCTTGATATCTGCTACATGCTGCAAAGTGAGGCCGATGTCATCCATCCCATTTACCAGGCAATGCTTGCGGAAAGCATCCACATCAAAACTAATCTCTTTTCCATCCGGTGTCACAATGACTTGTGACTCAAGGTCAACCTGTAGTTTATAGCCCTCATTGGCTTCTACAGCCCTGAAGAGTTCGTCCAAGATGGCAGCATCCAACTTGATTGGCAGCAATCCATTCTTGAAGCAATTGTTAAAGAATATGTCGGCAAAACTTGGCGCGATGATAACTCTAAAACCGTAATCCTCCAGCGCCCAAGGGGCATGCTCGCGTGAAGAGCCACAACCGAAATTCTCTCTCGCCAGCAAGACTTCTGCGCCTTGGTAACGGGGATGGTTCAGCACGAATTCTTGATTCAGCTGACGTTTGCTGTTATCCATTCCCGGCTCGCCATGATCCAGGTAGCGCCATTCATCAAATGCATTCGGCCCGAAACCTGAACGCTTGATCGACTTTAGGAATTGTTTGGGGATGATCGCATCGGTATCCACATTCGCTCTATCCAATGGCACGACCAAGCCATCCAAATTGGTGAATTTTTTCATTCTCCCTCCTTCGTGCTCACATCGGCCCTGCTCACATCGACAAAGCGTCCCGCAATTGCTGCGGCAGCAGCCATCGCCGGACTCACCAGATGGGTACGCCCGCCCTGCCCCTGCCGACCTTCGAAATTCCGGTTTGAGGTGGAGGCGCAACGTTCGCCGGAAGACAGACGATCATCATTCATCGCCAAGCACATGGAGCAACCGGGGTCGCGCCATTCAAAACCCGCATCAATGAATATTTGATCCAATCCTTCTTGCTCGGCTTGTTGCTTAACCAAGCCTGATCCGGGTACCACCATCGCCAACTTCACATTCCCTGCAACTTTCTGACCCTTTGCAACGGAAGCTGCCACACGCATATCTTCAATGCGGCCATTAGTACATGAGCCTATGAACACTTTATCGATTTTGATTTCAGTGATGGGTGTATTCGCCTTTAAGTCCATATATGCAAGCGCACGTTCCCAGTCGCTGCGTTTCACTGCATCGGATGCTTTGGCAGGATCCGGCACGTTACCATCAATCGTCACCACCATTTCCGGTGATGTACCCCAAGTCACTTGTGGCTTGATTTTTGAGCCATCCAATTCGATGATTGAATCAAACTTCGCGTCTTCATCGCTTTGCAATGTTTTCCAGTACTCGACTGCCTTGTCCCACTGTTCTCCTTGTGGCGCAAACGGACGGCCTTCGATGTATGCGAAAGTTGTCTCATCGGGAGCAATCATACCTGCTCTGGCACCTGCCTCAATGGCCATATTGCACAGGGTCATACGACCTTCCATGCTCAATGCACGTATTGCGCTCCCGGCAAACTCGATTGCATACCCTGTTCCACCAGCGGTACCGATCTTGCCAATCACCCCAAGTGCAATATCTTTTGCTGTGACGCCATTACCAAGTACGCCTTCCACCTTGACTAACATCGCCTTGGACTTTTTCGCGACAAGACACTGTGTTGCCATCACATGCTCAACTTCACTGGTACCAATGCCGTGCGCCAAGGCGCCGAAAGCACCGTGTGTACTGGTATGAGAATCGCCACACACCACCGTCATCCCCGGCAAGGTCGCACCCTGCTCCGGTCCCATGACATGCACTACCCCCTGACGCACATCACCCATCTTGAATTCTGAAATTCCAAATTCGGCGCAATTGGCATCAAGTGTGTCAACCTGCAAGCGTGAAATAGGGTCTGCAATGCCACCACTGCGGTTGGTTGTCGGCACATTGTGGTCAGGCACTGCCAGCATCGACGCTACACGCCAAGGTTTGCGCTGAGCTAGTCGCAAGCCTTCAAAAGCTTGCGGGCTGGTCACTTCATGAACCAAGTGCCTATCAATGTAGATCAAGGAAGTCCCATCCGGTTCGGTGCGAACCAAATGACTATTCCATAATTTTTCGTAAAGCGTTTGTGCGTCCATATATATACCTCTGCAGAACAGGCAATTATGCCATACCAATCAGGAATTAAGCATACCTCAATAAAGTGGGCAGGCGAGAGAGTCTTCTAATTTCAACAGCGCATACTCCAGACTGTCAGACACAGCCCGCCAACTGGCGTCAATCACATTTGCACTTGCACCCACTGTCGTCCATACATGACCACCACCCTGAAAGGTCGCCAGCACACGTATTTTTGCTGTAGTGCCACTTGCGCTATCTAGAATACGCACCTTGTAGTCAGTCAGATGGACGGTTTTCAAAGCTGGATAGATGTCTCTTAATGCTGTGTGCAATGCCATTGAGAGCGCATTGATCGGTCCGTTCCCTTCAGCAGCGACAAACTTTATTTCATGGCCAATTTTCACCTTGACCGTCGCTTCTGAAAGCAATCCACGGCTATGACGTCGCTCAGTAATGACAAAATAATCAATCAGCTCAAATGGATGCACATAGTCGGGCCGCAGACAATGCATCATCAACTCCACGCTGGCTTCTGCCGCTTCAAAGGTAAAGCCTTCGTGTTCCAAATGCTTGATATGGTTTAAAACGCGTTGCGCATCTTCATTACTTAAATCTATACCCAGTTTCTTCGCTTGCATCTGGATGTTGCCACGACCGGACAATTCAGACACGACTGAACGCATCTCATTGCCGACCAGTGCCGGGTCAATATGCTGATAGGTGTCACTCGCCTTCATGATCGCCGCAACATGAATGCCCCCTTTATGCGCAAAGGCACTATGACCGATGTAGGGAGCATGATTGTAGTGCTTGAGGTTGACCACCTCTGCGACATAATGAGAAAGTGAGGTCAACTCGCGTAACTGGTCTGGCTTTACGACCGGAATACCCATCTTAAGTTGCAAGTTGGGAATAATCGTCGTCAGGTTTGCATTGCCTACACGTTCGCCATACCCGTTGATTGTCCCTTGCACCTGAGTACAACCGCCACGTACAGCAGATAGCGTATTCGAAATGCCACATCCGGTATCGTTATGACAATGTACGCCCAGCGGCGTGTCGAGATGCTTCCTAACCTCACGTACGATCTCCTCGACCTCCCAGGGAAGTTTGCCACCATTGGTCTCGCATAACACCAACCAATCAACCCCTGCTTCCGCAGCAGCCCGCAATGTCGCCATCGTATATTCACGATTGTCGATAAAGCCATCGAAAAAATGTTCCGCATCAAACATCACTTCACGACCGTGAGACTTAATATAGGCCACGCTGTCACGAATCATGGCTAGATTCTCCTCTAGCGTGGCGGAGAGCACTAACTCAGCATGATAAGCCGAGCTTTTTCCCACCATCGTCACAACGGGTGTCCCGGCATCCAGCAAGGCCTTCAAATTGGTATCTTGTTCACATTTCAACGTTTTTTGTCTGGTTCGGCCAAATGCTGCAAGTCTGGCATCACCCAGATCCAACTTTGCAGCTCGTGCAAAGAACTCAGCATCCTTTGGATTAGAGCCGGGCCACCCTCCCTCTATGTAACGAAAACCGAAATCTGCAAGGCGTTTCGCAATCACCAGCTTGTCGTCTACCGAAAGGGAGATATCTTCGCGTTGAGTACCGTCACGAAGCGTTGTATCGTAAAGAAATACTTGTGTCATGGATAAATTCAGTCGGGAGAAAATACAGTTGCATCAGCTTGCTATTCTAGCATTTGCAAGGCACTCCCTGCTTAGGCTTGCATGGCCTTGCATGTGTGCAGCCTTAGGCAAATGCAATCAACTGCCACGATATCAGGTAAAGAAACGTCCCAAAGTCCGCACCAAAACACGCCGGCTTCGTGTAGCATACTGATTATGGAGAAAAAGCAGCCCAAATTTCGTCGCAATGACTATGACGTGAACAACACTGTCAACGTGACTGATCCGGCATCGGTCAGTGATGCTATCGAAAGTCTTTTTCTTGATTTATACCCGCAAGCACGTCCCGAACCGCTGAAAAAAGCGATTGATTACATCTCCAAGCTATATCGCGGTGGAAACCCTGATTTTGCCCCCTGCGACACTGCCTACCATGATTTGCAGCACATCATGGATGTCACGCTGGCAAGTGCACGTTTGATGGATGGGTATGAGCGTACTCACAAAGACGGCTCTGCTCTGGGCGCAGAATTATTCATGTTTGGCACCTTGATAGCGTTATTCCACGATAGCGGATATTTACGGAAGCGAGGACAGGAAGATGATAAGCATGGCGCCGAGTTCACGCTAGTCCATGTATCCCGTAGCGCAGAAATGTTAAAACAATACATGAATGAAATCGGCATGAACGATTTGTCTGAAACTGCTGCAAGCCTGGTACATTTTACTGGCTATGAAGTGCCTGTTGAACGTATTGTGGTTCCCTCTCAGGTTTATCGCACCATTGGTAATATTGTGGCGACCGCAGATATATTGGCGCAAATGTCAGACCGCTGTTATCTGGAAAAATGCCACGATAGGCTCTACACTGAATTCGTTCTGGGTGGGATCGCAAAGAAACGCGATGAGCTGGGCAATGAACAAGTCGTGTTCGCCTCCCCGCAGGATTTGGTTATCAAAACACCCGGCTTCTATCAGGGCGCAAAGAAACGCATGGATGACACATTGGAAGGTGCACACCTCTATGGTGAAAAGCATTTTAACGGTGAACACATCTATCTGGATGCCGTTGAATCCAACATCCAGTTTGCTGAATACGTAGTCGAAAACAAAGCAGACATCGGTATGCTACAACGCACCCCACCTAAAACACCAGGGTCAGACCAAGAGCAAGCTTCGCCGGATGCCGATAGCAGGAACCAGCAGGTTCAGGATCGGCGAGAAAGAAGCACTGACAGAAGGAAGAATCCCGAGCAGCGTTATCCTGAACTGCTGGAAAGAAGAAAAAACAAAACTGATCGAAGGAAGACGCCTCCCGAGTCAAAAGAGTAATCGCCTGGAATTTCATCTCCCCATTTCGCCGGCAACAAAGTTGTTGCTGTAGAAACAATACTACTCCGCTTCACCTCGCAGCTTCCAAAGCATCATCAATCCAAGCAAAGCAGCACATGCGCTCAATGAATACAGGGTGCTTGCTCCCCAATGTTGCCAGATAGGTCCGCTTGCCAAACCGCCAAGCACTCCCCCTGCACCATAAGTCACACTACCGAATATCGCCTGCCCTTTGGATTGGTGTCGACCGCGAAAGAACTCATGCACCAGCCCCACTGAGGCTGCGTGATAGGCACCAAAAGTCAGTGCGTGTAGTGTCTGAGCAAATAAAATCAGCAACACACTGTCGACCGCCCAGCCTATTATTGCGAAGCGCACCACAGCAGCCGCAAAACTCATTGCTAAGATGCGTTTTAAGCTGAATCGCCTCATCAGCATCGGCATCAAAAAGAACACACCGATCTCACAGATTACCCCCAGTGCCCACAAGCCCCCTACGGCGCTTTTCGTATATCCATGATCAACCAGATAGATGGAGAAAAAAGTATAGTAAGGACCATGTGCCGCTGACATCAAAAAGCATGCGGCCAGCAAAATCATTACCTTGGGTTGCAATACGATTTGGCGAATAGGCTGATGATCGGTGTGATGTGCCAACACCTCAGTCTCAGGCATTTGTCGCGAAAATATCACGATGCCGATTTCGCATACCAGCCCCGCCCACAGTAACCAGTAGATCGCGATGTGATCAAAAGCATAGCCCAGTCCGACTACCGCAACGATAAACCCGACTGACCCCCATGACCGGATACGTCCATAGTGTGAAGTTTTATTGCCAAGGTAAGTCAGTGTCGTCGCTTCTACCAGCGGCATCGAAGCGCTCCAGAAAAAACTCATGAGCGCCAGCACCAAAAACAGCCCCCAGTAACTGTCCGTGAAAAACACGCCCAAATAACACACTGCGCTCAATGTTGCCGCCAGCCTCACCACCAGCAATCGCTTACCCGTGTGATCCGCCAGCCAGCCCCATATGTTCGGTGCAACCATCCTCATCACCGGTTGTATCGACATCAGTACTGCGATATCAATGGCATCGAAATGAATAGACTGAAGGTACAAGCTCCAATAGGGCGCAAACATCCCTACGAAAGCGTAGTAGAAAAAGTAGAAGCCGGCGATGCGCCAATGATAGTTTTTAGTTACAGTCACAATCAGGTATCAGATGTGGAGTAGCAGATGTCGGGTAGCAGATGTCGGGTAGCAGGGATATGGAACGCAGAGTAGCGGTTTTCATTATCGGTACGTGAAATTTCGATGACCGAGATAAGTTAATCCGGGAATGAGCGCCACTACCAGTAAGATTCCCAGTTGATATGACCCGCCAGCCGCATCAACCGACCAACTAACAGCAATGGTCAGCAACCATGCGAGAAAGGATACCGCCAAAAAACGATACCACGACTTCAAGCTCATCTGACGCTCGAAGCTCCAATGAGTATTCACTGCATATGAGAATAAATTTGCCACAATGAATGCGATTCCATTCGCTAAGCCCGGATGCCAATTCATCAATGCTACGAGCGCTACCGCCACTAAAACATGAATAATCGTTGCGGCGACACCAACTGTTGCAAAGCGAGGAAGGGATGGTGCTATTTTCATGGTGCCCTAGATAACGGCACCTTGGTGGATAACACCGCCATCACGGATGTACCAAAGGGCAACCTCACCCTTGTAATGACATATCGCTCTAAGCTGAAAATAGCTTTAAGCAGATAGTTTATCAGCGGGCTCGGGATCGCGGCATCTGAGCCGCCTGCTTTTTTCGATACCTTTCCGATCAGTCTGACTAATGCAATCAGTGGGAATAGAAATGTATTGAAGTAACAAAGTTTGTCCACGACAAGATTTGCTTGTTGTGCTTTGTCACGTAGTAATTGAGCTGTATAGCGGCGATGGTGGTGATGCGCCTCATCGTGAGCAGACCACAGCCATGAATAGGCAGGTACGGTAATCAGCAAGCGACCTGTCGGCCCCAGCAGTTGTCCGATACGCACCAGGGCATCATCATCATTCTCAATATGCTCCAGCACATCCAGCAGACAGACTAAATCAAACTGTCCATTATCGAAAGGAACGGGTTCCGGCAACCCTCCTGCTTCAATTTTACAAACATCAAGCGCTTCAGCAATCTCACGCGCATGTTCGTCATACTCCATTGCGCTTAGCTGACCAAATCTTGAAAGCATGGCAAGGTTTCCGCCTGTACCGCAGCCGATCTCAAGAATTTTTGACTCCGGGCTCAAAGAAAGCCTGCTGATCACAGTTGCAAGGATGCGACCACGCGCAACAAACCACCAATGATTTCCCTGCACGGCTGCCATTTCACGAAAAACATTAGCCTCCATCTTCTGTATCCTTGCCGACGCTATCTGTGCCCTCTGTATCTTCGCCGCTTATCTGCTTATCATTCGAGCCGCTTGCATCCTTACGCACGATATAAATCGGACGTTTTTTTGTCTCACTATAAATGCGCCCCATATATTCACCGAGCACACCAAGGCCGATCAGTTGAATACCGCCAATAAACAGCACTATTGTTATCAGCGACGCAAAGCCGGGTGTATCGCGACCAAAAAATATCACCCGCCCCACAATAAATGAGCCATAGGCAAAAGCCAGACACGCTACGATAACCCCGATATAGAACCAAATTCGCAATGGCGCCGTAGAAAAGGATGTTATCCCTTCCAGTGCAAAGTTCCACAAACGCCAACCTGAAAACTTGGTTTCCCCTGCTTGCCGCGCTTCCCGCTTGTAAGGTATCACCGCCTGCCGAAAGCCTACCCATGAAAACAATCCCTTCATGAATCGACGTCTTTCGGGAAGCTGCTTGAGCGCTTCAATCACCTTGCGATCCATGAGGCGAAAATCCCCCACATTGGCGGCTAACTTTGATTCTGAAATAGCATTGTGCACACTATAGAACCATTCGGAAGTCACACGCTTCAGAAAGCTATCGGCGCTTCTATCTGTTCGCTGGGCAAGCACCACATCGAAACCCTGACGCCAAAGCTTCACCATGTCCACGATCAGCTCAGGCGGGTCTTGCAGGTCAGCATCAATCGGTATGACTGCATCGCCTAGAGCGTGGTCAATACCACAGGTGAGTGCGGCTTCTTTGCCGAAATTTCTTGATAGATCAATCACTCTCACGGAAGCTTCCGTTAGGCTGAAATCCGTCAACTTGCTCAAGGTATCATCCGTACTCCCGTCGTTAATACAGATGATCTCAAAGTCATCGCACGCCTCTTTCAGTATGGGCAATATCCTAGCGAAGAAAAGCGCAATAACCTCTTCCTCATTATGCATGGGGCATACGATGGAAATGAATGTTGGCTTATTAATAGCTGGCGACAGTGGGTTATCCCTCAACCTGAACTCCTCTTAATTGTTTCTTACCTTGAGATACACCGATTTTATGCGCACTCCAAGCCACCTTGTATAGGATGTTGTTACTTCATTCCTGCCGTTGCATTTATCAAAACTTCCACGACCTTACCGAGTTGCGCTTCTTTCAATCCAACCCATAACGGTAATCTGATTAATCGTTCGGAAAGTGTATCAGTCATTGCAAGCTCCCCGCATATCTTCCCATAACGCAATCCGCCGGGAGATGAATGCAAGGGTACGTAATGAAAAACAGAACTGATCTCATTCTGTTTTAATTCTGCCAGCACTGCCTGCCGATCGATTTCTGGTGCCAACAGGACGTAATACATATGTGCGTTATGCTGACAGTCTTCAGGCACGATAGGGCGGCGAAGGATGCCTTGAGATTCCAGAGGCTCAAGCAGTTCGTGGTAGCGGTTCCAGCTAGCCATACGGTCCTGTGTAATACGATCGGCCTCTTCGAGTTGCGCCCAAAGAAAGGCTGCGATCAATTCACCCGGCAAAAATGATGATCCTGCCTCTTGCCAAGTGTACTTATCCACTTCGCCCCTGAAGAAACGACTACGATCCGTACCCTTTTCCCTGACAGTCTCTGCCCTCAATACCAACGCGGGATCGTTAACCAGAAATGCCCCGCCTTCGCCGGAAATGACATTCTTGGTTTCATGAAAGCTATACGCCCCAAGGTCGCCTATGCTCCCCAGCGCACGCCCCTTGTAGCTTGACATCACTCCCTGAGCGGCATCTTCCACCACCCTCAGACCATGACGATTGGCGATGGCCATGATGGTATCCATCTCGCATGCAACACCCGCGTAATGAACCGGAACAATGGCTTTGGTTTTTGGCGTGATCGCCGCTTCAATCAAACGCTCATCCAGATTCAAAGTATCTTCGCGAATGTCTACGAATACAGGTGTGCCCCCACGCAAGACAAATGCATTTGCCGTAGACACAAAGGTATAGGATGGCATGATAATCTCGTCACCCGGCTGAATATCCAGCAACAGGGCAGCCATTTCCAATGCCGCAGTGCAGGAATGGGTGAGCAAAGCCTTTTCACAGCCCGTTCGTTCCTCTAACCATCCATGACAACGTTGGGTGAATGGGCCATCACCCGCCAAAATACTGTTCTTGTGAGCTTCTCCGATGTACTCAAGCTCTTTGCCTGTCATGAAAGGCTTATTAAAAGTAATCTTCATTGACTATTCTCTGCCGCTTTTCGCCCGATCAGTAATAATGATCCACCAGCTGGAAAGCTGATGCCTGAGAGGATCATCAATCGCTCTAGCTGCATGACCATCAACAGGATGCCGTTCGTTAACTTTCCTATTTTGAATTCTTCTGCGAGATCTGTCTGCTGCTTGGTATTTTTCATATAGCGCGACACTAGTAATAAGGGCAATAATAAAGAAACAAACGAAGTCACTTTCACCACCTCGAACCCTGCCCGGCTGACTTTTTGCACTAAATCCTCACGGCTGTAGCGCCGGAAATGACCCGATGACTCATCTTGGGTACTCCACAAAAAATCATGCTGCGGCACAGTCAGAATGATACCCCCGCCCGGCCGAATCGCCTCATGCATTTGCTGGAGCACTTTTTCATCCTCCTCGATGTGTTCTATCACATCATATGCGCCGATAACGTCAAATTCCTCTTTGAACGGCAATGATCTTGCATCCATCTGGAACAATGTTGCACTGGGTGCGTTCGTCGCAGCAAAAGGGAGTCCCGCTACGGATATTTCACTGGCACTTAATGCCACATCGGGATATTTTTTCTCGATTTCCTGAAGCACATACCCAGTACCGCACCCGATTTCAAAGTATCTATTCGCGGCTGGAAAAAACTTTCCCAATGCCCATGCGATCAATGAAGTGCGTGACTTGAACCAAAAATAAGCCTGCTCCACCTCATGCAGGGCGGTAAATTGAGACAAATCAAAACCGGATGATGAGCTAATGGATAGCTCAGGTGAAAAAGTTAAATATCCATTTTGTTCAGTTGGTGTGAATTTGCATTCCGGACAGGTCCAGCCGCCGTCAAATGATGCATTGCATTGCACGCAACACTTCATCCTTGACTGCTCACAATGATCCCCGCAACGATCAAGCTAAGGCCGGAAACCTTAACTAAGCTGATAGGCTCATGAAAAAATACGGCACTACATGCCGCCACCAACACAAACGTCAAACCGACAAACGGATAAGCATGACTTAAGTCCAACTTAGTCATGGCAGCCATCCAGCACAATCCCGCAATCAAAGTTGCCGGTATCACACTCAACATCCAAGGGTTCAGCAAGATCGAAAACAGGAAGATCAATTTATCCATTATAGGCTCCGGCATTGCGCCGGCTTCCATCACCTTCCACTTGACGATGATCTGCCCGTATACCGTGAGCAGTATGGTCATACTTATATAGAGGTAACTCATGGGCAGCCTTAACTTTCTAACTAAATCGGAAAACGGATCAAATCGATCCTTCTAATTGTTTACGATCTATTTTTCCATTCGGGTTTTTGGGCAGTTCATTGTTGACGACAATTTTGCTGGGCACCATATAGCTTGGCAAAAACTCAGCCAATTCAGCCAAAACGACTTTTTCATCCAATTCTACTTTGCTGGAGACAAAAGCGATGATCTTTCCGTAAGCCGCATTAGCTCTTTTGTATATCACAGCAGCTTGCTCTACACCCTTGACCTTGTTCAAGCTATGTTCGATTTCCTCAAGCTCGATTCTATAACCCATATGTTTGATCTGATTATCCTTGCGACCGACAAAATACAGGTTTCCATCAACTTCACGCACTAAATCACCGGTTTTGTACATGCGCTTCATGAAGCGGTTGAGGTCAGTCAAAGTAAAGAATGATGCGGCAGTTCTCTCCAAGTCATTGAAATAACCCGCTGCCACATTTGACCCGATCAGGCATAACTCACCTTCATCGCTGTCATGACCGTTTTCGTCAACGATACGGCAATCAAAATTTTGGTTCAGCTTGCCCAGCATCGGCAGGCCTTCCATCTCAACAAAATCGCTATCGCTCAAAAAATGTGCACTACAGATACAGGTGCATTCGGTCGGGCCGTAAACATTCACCAAGTTTGCCTGCTTTGAGAACAGGTCATACAGTTTCTTCAATTCGACCTTGGGATAACCTTCTCCACCGAAAACGATATAGCGCAGGCTGCTCATGACATTCTCAGCCAACACCCTCATCGCCATCAGATAGATCAACAGCGATGGCACTGAAAACCAGATGCTGCAACGCATCTGGGCAACATAAGAGACTAACTCATAGGGTTGGGTGAGTAACTCCCGTTGCACCGGGCTCAACGAAGCACCGGAAAACAAACCGACATAAAAATCAAAAACCGAATTATCAAAATACATCGGGCTCAAGTTGGCGAAGTTATCCTGATCGTTGATCTGGAAACACGCCTGACCCCATGCGATAAAGTGCAGTACGTTCTGATGCGTGACGGCAACACCTTTGGGGATGCCAGTCGAACCCGAGGTGAACATCACATAGGCAATGCTAGCTCCATCCACCTGCGCCATCAGTCTAGCCTGAGTCTCCCGGTCAGCTTGGGATATGTCAGGCAATATCTCATCGTTCAGCAATATCGCCGCACAGTCATTTTTCTGCGCCAGTTCCTGCATGGTCTGCTCATACTGGTGGTCATCGTAGAACAGAAAATCTGTACCGCTCACTTCAAGAATGTAAGAGGTTCGAATGACGGGAGATTCGACATCGATATTCACGTAGGCAACACCTATGCGCAATGCCGCAAGCATCAAGGCATAAGATAACGGGCGCTTGTTATGGCCGATGGCAATCACATCTCCCCGGCGACAACCTTTTGCCAGCAGTAGCACTGCCAGACTTTCCACTTGTTTGGCTAGGTCGGCATAGCTGTATACCTGCTCTGCATAGCGCAATGCGGGGCGTTCGGCTTGATCTTTTGCCACCTCGGCAAAATACATGGCAAGGTTGTAATGATGCATATCAGTCACTAACCGCTTTTTTCCGGTGAAGGCTTATTGATTGTAAAAAATGGATAAGGTGCATGAGCAGCAACAAATCCCGTCGATTTGCATAGCATCATGGAGCCTGAGTTGTTGGTAAAGCAATCCCAAAGTGGCTGCAATGACTGGGCAAGACAACGCTCGACGAACTCCATCACGGCATGTTTGCCAAGACCGAGATTCCTGAAGTCCGGTAACGTCATCACGTCGATCTCAACACGTTTATCCCCTTCCGCAGCGGCATAACAAATCGAAGCCATTTGACCCTGATACATAACGACGACCGTATGCGCTTTGCGGATGAAATCTTCCGGTGTACGCCAAAACCTGTTCACCACGCCGAACTTTTTTTCAATCAGCGCAATGTTCGACGCATCGGCACTATCGAAACTGATGTCACTTGAGACCGCATTGTCAGCACTTCGCACGCGCGAAAAATCTTCATCAGTGATGTGGAAACGTTGTCGCTCGGAGCGTAATGATTCGTATTCGGGCGACATCAGGTAGTCGGGAAGGTGCGGCGTATATAGACGAACTTTGGCAGGTGTGAATGGTTGATCGTGCAACAGGTATTGCTTCAGTTCCTGCTCGAACTTATCAACGCGCGCGCCGAAAATCTGCGCGAATCCGAAAGCATGTTCAACATAAGCTTGTGTTGGCTGGTCGGCATCATCGACGTAAACGACCCCGTCCTGCTCATCCAGTAACACCGCAGCGATCAATGGATAAAAATACTGCCAAGACTGATATAGGCGGTATATCGGGTCGTAACTGCCCTTTTCCAGCTTAACCATTCTAGATCGTCAGGCCGCCGTTAACATCTAGGATCGCGCCATTGATAAAATCGTTTTCCGCCACGGTAGCCACTGCTTTTGCTATCTCAACGGCGTCACCCAAACGGCGGAGCGGCGTATTCGACTGGATGTGCTTGAGGATGGACTCACTGAGCGCATGATGAGTGGAATCGGTACCGATAAATCCGGGTGCTACCGCATTACAACGAATCCCTAGCCTGCCCAGTTCTTTTGACCACGTCACCGTCATCGCATTCACGCCACCTTTGGCAGCAGCATATGCCGTCTGCCCCTCATTACCCCTTGCACTGATTGAGCTGATATTGATGATGACGCCCTTGGTGCGACGCAGCACCATTTGCTCCACCACTGCGGTAGTCATGATGAAAACTGAATCAAGATTGGTGGTGATGGACTGACGGAATCGGTCATAGTCATGCATCATCGCGGCAGGATTCATGATGTTCACCATAGGCTCGCTGAAAATCACACCGGCATTGTTCACCAGTATGTCGATACGACCGTGCTTTTCGACTACCTCGTTGACGACGACTTTGACATCTTCAGGGCGGGTGACATCCAGCACATGCCCCTGCAAACCTTCAGGCAGACCATCCAGCGCTTGCGCATCCAAATCGACCACGACCACCTGCGCACCCAGCGATTGCAGATGGACGGCGATGCCCAAACCCAAACCCTTGGCGCCACCCGTGACCAGTGCGACTGCGCCCTCAAGCTTCAAGGTCTACTCCCTTGCTTGTTAGCACTTCAATAATGCTCTCAACAGAAATCATTTTGATGATGTCGGTAAATTCCAGCGCAATGCCGTATTCGCGTTCAAGCGATAAGACGAGATCCATCTGTTTCAGAGAATCCCAACTGCCGACCGTTTCTTTATTAAGTTCAGGAACGATTTGATCTGCGCGCATTTCAAATACATCCGCCAATATGGAAGCCAAACGTTGATTCATGGTTAAAATCCTGAAAATCTTATGTAATCTTGAGATGAGAAGCGGTGCTCCTCTCCTGACCTTGCCAAATGCACACTCGATGCCTTGGTACTTTTGGTAATCAAAGCACCCGCGCCAATAATGCAGTATTCACCTACCGCCACTTCATTGACGATAGTCGCGCTTACACCTAAAAACACATTGCGTCCCAACTGAGCCTGCCCGGAGACCACTGCGCCTGAAGCTACCCAGCAATTCTCCGCCACACTGGAATGATGCGCCAGTGTGGTGTTTGCCCAGATCATACTGTTCGCGCCAATACGCACGTGAGGCTCGATCACCGCCGCAGGTAATATCACACAGCCCTCTCCTATCGGATGATCGGTGTGAACACTGGCCTCCGGGTGGATATAGGTCTCAATGCGATAGCCCATCTCCTTGAGGCGCAGGAACATGGACTCACGGCTGCGATTGATATCGCCATAGCCCATCGCCATGATTACCACACAATCTTTTGGATCATGCTGCTCTTTTAGCTGAGAAAGCGGGATGGATTCCAGCCCTGGAACACCGCCCTGTTCCACATACTCATCATCGACGGTCAATCCCAATACCTGATATCGCTCATCCTGAGCGAGGTAACAATTCAGAATGTCAGCAGTGGTCGCGTTACCGGCCAATATAACTTTTTTCATCAATCCTTCTCCAAAACGGCAAATCCAAATCCGGTCTTGCCATACTCATTTCCGTTATAAAGCATATACATGCGACCACGGTGCTCAATGATGTAAGGATAACAAATCATTTCACTATCCCAGCCTTCAGGCGCGACATCAATCCCTGCTAATGCGTCATTGCGATCCCACTTTAATCCGTCCTTTGATGAAGCAAAGCCTATCCGGTAAGTGTCGATATCCTTAGTGGCCCGGTGAGCGAACCACATGAAATAAGTATCATCCACGCGATAAACACTGGGCCTGCCAAACGCATATTCATATTCATCCGCAAATGGAATACAGATCTCAGGATCGCATACCCAATCAATGCCATCGCTGGACTGCGCATGGTGGATACCATAATGGTGATGCCAGCCTTGCTCGGTCTTCTCCCATTTAACACCTGAGTTATACCACGTATGCCATACATCATCCGTCACATGAAACGCAGTAGCCGCCGCGAATAAGGGATTATGCTTATCCCGCCCCAGTACCGGCCCTTCGAATTCCTTCTCAAGGGTCAGTGCTTCAAGGTTCAGAATCGCCCTGCCGGTATCGCATATCCACATCCCTTCAGGCAGGTTCTGCCAACCGACGTAGTATAAATAATGCTGGTTCTTATGGCTGACGATACAGACGCTGATGACACCATCACAATCGAAGTAACCCGGCGCACCCGGTGCCAAAGCCATTTTCGGTGTTCCGGTCAATGCTATGCCGCCGTCCTTGATGGTGGCATAAGATAAGAATACATGTGAGCGGCGTTGCATGTCGCGGCAGGTAAAAGCCACCACGAACACATCATCCTTGAAATGCACCGCACAAGGGTGAGAGCCATGGGTAAAGCCCGGCATATTCGGTTCAAACAGCAAACCCTTCTTTTGCCACGCAAAGGGTTGCTTCGTCTGCAGGTGATCTATCAACGCGCCCATCAGTGCTACACAGCCTTCTTCAGCAGGCTCTCCAGAAACTCGACTCGGCTAACACCCTGCTTCTCAGCTTCGGCATACACCTTGTCTCTTAACGACGGGTCTACTCCCTCAAGCTGACCGAAATAGCGTTTACGGATACTGCCTCCCCGCTTGCCTAAATGCGGAACATCTATATTTAACGGCGGCAAGTCATCCGACACCACAAAGTCGATCACGTAGAAGCAGTTACCGACTTCCCAAGACAGATTGACTGAACTGGCGGTCTCAGGCAACAAATCCAACGGCGCATCATATAAATATAGCGGATTATTATTGATCAGCATTTTGCCGTATTCGCTCTGCTTCAGCCAGGGTGCTGCGCCTTCATCACTGATGACGATACGCCCGCCCGATTTGACCACGCGATTCATTTCGGCAATGCCTTTGCGGATATCCGGGAACAGATTCAAGCCACCAAAATGATAGGCCGCATCGAAAACGTTATCGCTGAAAGGCAAATTGGTCGCATCACTGGCAGAGAAATGCACCTCCACACCCAGCGCATCTAATTGTGCACTGCAACGTTCAACCCCTGCCAGTAACATCTGCTTGGCAATATCCTGCGCGTAAATCACCCCGTCTTTGCCCAGATGCTCTGCGATATAGGGCAAGTCATTGCCCGCACCTGCCCCGGTCACCAGAATCTTCATGCCCTTGGATAATTGCAGCCTTGCAATCAGACTGCGCCGCAGGGTGTCCTCATCCGATCCGAAGGTGTTGAATACCCAACGTAGCGCATTGTCATGAATGTTTGCGGCATCTTCCAATGCGTATTCGTTGGCATCTTCATCCTCACAGGCAAAGATCGGTACTTCAGTTCCCGCTGCATAAGGGAAAATATGCCCGTTTTTGCAGCGCAAACTCCCGGCACTCTCTTCGAGGGGCGTATGCTTACATTCAACGTGGGGACAACAATAAAGTGTAGCAGTGTTCATACCTTAGCTCTTTTGGCAAACGACCCAGAATACGCGTTCTGAAATGCCGTAATAGTTATTATCGGCTGAGCCGAAGGAAAAGTTTGTGAATAGGGGGGGGAAATATTTTTCGATCTCAGCACTATCGGCAAACGCTTGAAGGCGATAGCCATTGCGGTTGTTATAAGGGTCATTCTTAACCATCATCGACCCGTCCGAAAGTGCTTCAGCATTATCAAAGATATAAGATGCCCTATTGGCTACCGATGCCACCAGATAACCACCCTTCTTCAACACTCTGGCGTATTCTTTCAGGTTATCCAGCAGGGTCTGACCTTCATCGCAATAGTAACAGCAGTGGCAGCCCAGAATGTAATCGAATTTCTCATCCTCATAGGGAATGCTGCTATTCCTGCCCACACGCAGATCAGGACTGTGTCCGAGGTCTGTAAGGCGTTTATTGGTCTGATCCACAATGCCCTGGGTGATCTCAATACCGCTCACATTCAAGCCAAGATCACAAAGAAAAGTCGTATTCCTGCCATCACCAAAACCCACATCCAGAATCTCATCGCCGGGTGCGGGTTTTTGAAATTTCAGGCCCGGATAACTTGCCATAAACGTCCTGACCACGAATTCTGTCGGATAGACTTTGGCACTGGCCCGCTCGGCATAGTGCCTCTCATAGCTTGAGTTGATATTAGTTTCTTCGTTTCCCATATACTTCCCTGACGATTACATAAGGTCGCTGCTTGGTCTCTGAGAATATCTTGGCCAGATAGATTCCGATGATGCCGATAAACGAAATGATCATGCCGCCCAACACCCAAACCGAGACCATGATTGATGTCCAACCATCCACCGGCTGTGACGTAAACAGACGCGTGACTACCAAAACCCCGGCATTTGCCATTGCCACAATAAAGATGAATATACCGCATAAGAAAATTATCTTCAGAGGGGCTTCACTGAATGAAGTAATGGCATTCGTCAAATGACCCACTTTTTTTAGAATACTATAGGTCGTGCTACTTGCCTTATGTTTTTTTACGGTTTGGGATGATTGCTTGAACCCGGTAATAATCCACAGAAAGGAGATCACAATTTCGCGCTCTTTATGGCTAAGCAGCGCATCCACATATCGCCGTGTCATCAATCGAGCCGTCGTAATATCTCTTGGGTGCTTAACATGTGCTAACCAATTCAAGATGGAATAATAGATAGAACCACTCCAACGCTCGAACCACCCGCCTTTTCGTGTTTTCTGCGTACCGTACACCACATCCACTTGTTCGGTTTGCATTTGCTCAGAAAAACTGATGAGCCATTCCGGCTCTTCTTCCAGATCGCTATCAATCAGAAAAACCCGTTCGCCATTGGCGTGCTCAAGACCGGCCATCATCGCTTTGTGATGTCCGAAGTTACGCGACAAATCAACCACCACGACATGCTCATCTGATTCGTACAATTGCACCGCGATATCCAAGCTATTGTCCGGCGAACCATCGTTCACCAGCACGATTTCATAATCATCGCCTGCGAATTGTCGTGCCGCAGCAGTTGCGCGCTGATGAAACTCGGCGAGGTGATCAGCCGATTGATACAGAGTGGCAACGATAGAAAGCTTCATGAATGAACATACCTCATGTAACGCTGTGAATCTTTCCCGCAATTAAACAACAAATCAAAAATCGTAACGCCGTGCACAAATTCACCCCATAACTGAGGGTATTCCGCAAATCCAGCATAGTCGAACCAAGTCAACTTTATTCCTTTACTTGCAAATACCGCTTCCTCAATATAATCCTTGGCAGCCGGGCCGGAAATATATTCATCCCCTCCGGCCTGAACGCACAGGTCCGCCAAACGTTCAGTCTTACCATCAGCAAGCTGATAATCCCATGAGTTCTTGATCACGGTGTTTATCGCTAGATAAGCACACACCGCCTCGATGAATAAGCGGTTCATCATAGACAGATTGTTGCAAGCACCAGCCTCTACATAGAGTGGCTCTAGCCACGCTGCGATCTCCTTGAAGTATGGAGTCTTGCGATAATTCTGGGAAATCGATTTCCAATGTGCCGATGCCCAGTCAGTGCCGTCGATCTCGGTATCCCGAATCTTTTGATCATACTTGCCCTTGACCTTGACCGGCACGGTCAACCATTGCTCACCTTGAGGTGTTTTGATTTTATTCCTGTTACGCCAATCACGACGGGTGTACTGCATATCATCATAGAGAATGAACTCATCGACAGCCGCAATCATGTCGAAATAGCCTTTCCAGGGAATATAATTTGACTGAAGGATGGCTACTTTTTTCAATTGAATCAATATCTTTCTAAATTACATCTAACTAGGCAGACGACTTCTAAGCAATATCGCCATCCACATAAAACCACTTTCCGTTCTCACACACGAAGCTGCTCAATTCGTGCAATCGATGTGCGCGTCCACCTATCTTATAACGCGCTACAAACTCAACTGTCGCATGGTTTGCATCTTGAAGCTCGAATTTTTTGACCTCTAGCCCCAACCACTTAGTTGCCACCTCATCAGCTAGGCCGATTTGAGCTGGTCGTGTAGACACATGCCAAGTTGCCAGCAGATAGTCTTCGCGCCTTAACGTATAAGCAGTGTAACGAGAGCGCATCAACGCCTCTGCACTGGGTGCAACAATCCCACCCTCAATGTACCGCTCGCAACAATCCTCGAATACTTTCGCGCTGCCACAGGGGCAAGGGGTTAATTTTGCCATAACGGCGGTTCATCCATCAGCGCAATCTGCTCACGTAACTCAAGAATGCGATCCTGCCAATATATCTGCGTATTAAACCAGGGGAAAGCCCGCTTGAACGCGGGGTCTGCCCAACGCTGTGCCAGCCAAGCCGAATAATGGATCAAACGTAGGGTACGCAAGGCCTCGATCAGATGCAGCTCACGCGCGTCGAAATCACAAAAATCCTCATAGCCGGACAGCACATCGCTTAACTGCCCCACCATCTCATCTCGTTCTCCTGATAGCAGCATCCACAAATCCTGCACCGCAGGCCCCATACGACTGTCGTCAAAATCGACGAAATGCGGGCCATCATCCGTCCACAACACATTCCCAACATGGCAATCACCGTGCAGGCGTATATGACTCACCTTACCCGCCCGCTCGAAACACTGCCGCACCCCTTGCAACGCCTGATCGATCACACTGCGATACGCTGTTTCGATATCCAGCGGAATAAAATCATGACTGAACAAAAAATCTCGCGGTGCAATGCCAAAGCTGTCGATATCCAACGTGGGACGGTGCTCAAACGGCTTAAGCGCACCGATGGCATGGATGCGCCCGAGAAATCGTCCCATCCATTCAAGCGTAGCGCGATCATCCAACTCAGGCGCACGCCCGCCGTGTTTGGCAAACACCGAGAAACGGAATCCGCCGAACTCATGCAGGGTTTTGCCGTTGATAAGCTGTGCAGGCACGACCGGGATTTCGCGCTCGACCAATTCCTGCACGAAAGCATGCTCTTCCAGTATCGCAGCATCATTCCAACGTGCCGGCCGATAGAACTTAGCCACCAGCGGAACACCTGCTTCCATACCGATCTGGTAAACGCGGTTTTCATAACTGTTCAGTGCCAGCAGCCGCCCATCGCTATGCAGACCGATACTATCCAGCGCGTTCAGCACTTGGTCGGGTGTCAGACCAGAAAAATCACCTGGCGCTAAATCGCCGGGCGCCAAATCGCCGGCCGTGGAGAAGTCACTACTCGTCGTGGTCGTCATACTGTCTTACGCTCCGGCAGCATCAGCGCAACAATGCCCAAGCCCACCGCAAACCACAGCGTTGCCAAGCGGATCAACACCGTTGCAGCAACCGCCTGTGGCTGTGCGACATCATTCAGAATCAACAACGCCACCATCGTCGCCTCTGCACCACCCAAGCCCCCCGGCAGAAAACTGAGTGCGCCCACCATCATCGAAAACGCATAGATGAACAACGCCGTCTGTAAACTCATATCACTGCCGAGCAGATGCATGATGTAATAAAACGCCACGCCTTCCGCTCCCCATGCAATCAAGCCCATTCCGATGCCATATATCAGCATGGGTAAGCTAAAGCATCGACCGGAATGCAGCACGATGGAAATCGTCGGTACGACCAGATTTGCCGCGCGGTCGGGCAACTTCTGTTGCGCGATACCCTCAATCGCGCGCAGCCACTTTGTTTGTTGGAGCACCAGCAGCGCAATGGCAATCACCCCCGCGAGGATGACCACCACTGGTTGAGCGGGCGGATAAATCCACAAACCGATAGCTACCAATAGCGTCATGCTGATCAAGTTGGAAAAATGCTCGGAAAAGAATGCCGCCAGACTTTCTGGATACGTCATGCCATGGTTCTTCAAGAACACACTGCGTATCGTCTCGCCTGCCTTGCCGGGCAAGATGGTCAACCCGAAGCCCGCGATATAAATACGCAGGCTTTCAGGCGTATAGACCTTGTGTCCTAGCAGGCTCAGATATTTTTCCCAGCGCACGAATCGCACACCGTAGTTCACCAATGACAGCAGCAGTGCGATCACCACACCCGTCACACCCACCCGGACGAAAGCATCCACCACGTCCTGCCAACCGCCCCAGATCGAAAAGGCCAGATAGCCCCCCGCGCTGAGCAATACGACCAGCAACAGCGTACGGAAGCGCCATCCGCTCAGGACGGCAGAGTTTTGGACATTCATGTTTATGAAATCAACCAGATCGTGGCAGCCAACCAGCCGCCCACCACCACCAGCATATGTAGGTCGCGCGCCAGATCACGCGAAGGATCGCCCCCGCCGCTCTCGTGATGCAGCAGATAGATATAGCGAAACACGCCATACACCACGAATGGCACGGTGTAGACCAGATTAGCCGTACCATGAATGCGTATCGTCTCCGCATTCATCGTATACAGGCTATAACTCATAATCAATCCGGCAGCCGTCACCCCGATCATGTTATCCAACATCACCGGACTATAATGCGCCAGCACCTTGCGATGCGAAGTCTTGTCTTCCGTCAGCGCGATGATCTCGGCGCGGCGTTTAGCAAAACCGAGGAACAGCGTCACCATCAAACCGCACAACAGCAGCCATTGAGACGGCGGTATCCCCAAGCCCAACGTCCCCGCGAGAATGCGCAACATAAAACCCGCCGCGATGATGAACACATCCAGCAACACCACATGCTTGAGGCGGAAGGAATAAGCCAGATTCATCATCCCGTAACCGATGATGATCCACAGCACGACCTCAGAAACCGAATACGCCAGCGCGATTGCAACACTCGCCAACAACCCGGAAAGCACCACCGCACTGCTAATCGACACCGTACCCGCTGCCAGAGGACGATGCTGCTTCTTGGGGTGCATTCTGTCCTGCTCACGGTCGGCGATATCATTGACGATATAGATCGCACTCGACACCAGCGAAAAAGCCAATGCCGCCATGATCGCCTGCCACACCAGCGCACTGTCATGAAAAGCATGACCGAACAGCAGCCCGGTAAACACAAAGCCATTCTTCACCCACTGTTGTGGGCGCATCAGGCGAAATAATTCAAAAAATGTCTTCATGCGCTAGTGGTTCAGTATTTAGGGTGGGTTGAACATCGCGTTGCCCACCATTCGTTAAGCTCAAACTAGAATGCTGCGCATCTTAACAAGAAACCGCATACCTTGGCTGATAGGGTGATGCTCATCACGGGCTTTATCGCAGGAATGCGGCAGAAAATGGGTATCGCCGGATTATTTAATACGGGCGTATTGATGGCAGTATCAGCCGGAAAACGGGGGCCGTCCCCTATTACTCTATGAATGGTGATTGATTAGTTGCTGTGAGGATTACAATACAGGATTGCAATCGTAATCCTTAGAAAGCTCTCACCTATGATTTCCTATGAAAAACTCAAGCGATGCTCGCACATGTGGAGAATGTGAATGGGAATACGTAAGCGCCTGCGCGCCCTTATCCCGACGCGTGAGCAAATTCACAACAACCGCTGGTTAGCATGGCTCGGCCCTTGGCTTAAGCAACCAAGACTCTGGCGTTGGTCGCGACACGGGGTCGCTTTGGGCGTGTCCTTGGGCGTGTTTTTCGGATTGCTCATCCCTATCGCGCAGATTCCGCTCTCGGTAACAGCCGCCATCGTGTTACGCGCCAACGTACCGGCTGCCTTCGCGAGCACCTTCATCAGCAATCCGGTCACCTATGGCCCCATTTACTACAGTGCTTACCAATTTGGATCGTGGGTGACGGGTGAAGACATACCCGCAGATGCCGACAATATTTCAGGCGCGGGGGAAATCGATGCGGACGCAAGTCTGTGGCAAAACATTGCCGCTCGGGGCAAACCGCTACTCGTGGGATTGACCATCACAGCCTCGCTAATCGGGCTGCTGACCTACGGGCTAATCACTCTGATTTGGCGCTTGAGGACCTTTTACAAACGTCGGAACAG
>CAZURE010000019.1:0-26357 GCA_964623195.1 uncultured Gallionella sp.
CGCAATAAAACATTCGCAATAAGACCCCAAAAAGAAAAATCCCCCGGCCATTCAAACCGGGGGAAAAGATGTTCCGTAAGGGGAGAGAAACGGAACATGTGCTCTAGGGAGGAGAAGCACGTGCAATAAATTGCTTCATTGCATGGTTCGCATTCTGGGCTAAGAATTTCCTGCTGGGAAGGATTGTGCGATAGACGGCTGTTGCAGGGCGATAATCGGTCTGATTGGCGATAATTCGGCCATTTTATGCCATGAATTCAAACCCTTATTGAGGTGTAGGTTTGTGGCGATGTCAAATCACCAAGCAACAAAATGTTCACCAAAAACAGCAAACGCCGCATTTCAGCGGCGTTTTATTTGGTCGGCTTATGGGATGCCGATAATGTCAGTCATTTAAGCTGACCTTGGGAGCTATTTATTTAAGTCGGTCTGTTGCGGGGTCGATAGGCATCTCCCTTTAACGATTTATATTTGACTAACATCTACTAAGACTGCAATTATTTTATACACCTATTGTCAGCCAGCTTCAATGATTTTATGACCTTGTTGTGAAGGGTGTTAAATATAGTCTGCATGTGTCATAAGCATATAATTATTTAGCTATTATTGGCTTGGTAGCCAAATATTACTGGCTTCTGTCCCGGTTCCCACACGGGGAATTTCTCCATGACTTTATCAAACAGGTCAGATTCCAAATAGCGAGCTAACCATTCGCGCAGGGCGGGGTAGGGTGCTTTTTCAAACCACGCTGTGTCAACGGCGACAAATTGCCGGATGAAGGGCAACACGACGACGTCGGCTACGGTAAAGCGTGCGCCAAGTAAGAATGGGGTGATTTCCAGTCGCTGCTCCAATATCTGCAAAAATTCTTCACCCGCGGCGCGATGCTCGGCTTGGGATTGCTCAGGGTGGCGCTCGGGATATTTATAGCTATCCAGGTTGTCTTTGAAGCTGGTGTCGTTTTCTTCCAGCAGGGGGAGTGTCGCTCCGAGCAGATCGGCTTCATGTCCCAGCCAATTGTAGGTGTCGTTATGTTGCAGTGCCCACAGCATGATGTCCCAGCTTTCGTCGATGACGGTGCCATCAGGCAATACCAGCACGGGTACGCTGCCTTTGGGAGAGGCTGCCAGCAGTTGTTCGGGTTTGTTTCTTAGTTCGATCTCACGCAATTCAACATTGATGCCGCTGGCGAAGATGGCTGTTCGCGCGCGCATGGCGTAGGGACAGCGTCGGAAGGAATATAAAATCGGTAGTTTCATTCCGATATTTTATCTGTAATCGGCGCTTGTTGGATGGTTTTGGCTGATTACATTTACTGTTATGCTTTTTCATAACGTTATTGATGATAATGCGGTGAGTAACGCAGAGCTTTGAGATTAAGGAGGTTGGGTGATGACTAGGCTGATATTGGCGGGATTGCTTGGGTTAGCGGTGATGTCTGTGAGTTGGGCAGGTGCGGGCGGGACGTTCGCCGAAGGGCGCACTCAGTTTTCGCTGGTGGCGGGGAATACTTATGCCTTTGAGAAAAGTTATATCGCAATCGGCGGAAGCGCGAGCTATAACGTGATGGATGGGCTGGGCGTAGGCTTATCGCTGGAGAAGTGGTCCGGGGACGGGCCGGGCATCACTAAATATTCGCCGCTGGTGCAGTATGTCTTTTATCAAGTACCCCGATTTCAGCCTTATGTGGGCGCGTTTTATCGCAGGACGATCATCGAAGGCCTGCCCAGCATCAATTCAACAGGAACCCGAGCGGGTGTGATGATGGCGTCGGGTGAGAATGCGTATCTGAGTTTTGGTTTTGTAAATGAGACTTATCTGGACTGTAGCAAGTCGATCTACCGGGTGTGCAGTGAGACTTCACCCGATATTTCGGTGATATTCGCATTTTAAATTAGGCGCTATAAACCAGATAGCGCTGGCTTATCCCTGATTATCCCGCACGGCCACTCATTTTTCAGAAATAATCGCAACTCGATTCACGAAGGTGATGGTGTCGAATGAGCGTTCCAACACTTTGCTGTTGAAATCGAACATAGTCGAGCCAGCATCGAATTTGATGTTGTCACCTTCTTTAAGCATGATCTCGGCAGCCGCAAGCCAACGTATGTGGCCGTCTTGATTGACTTCGATGTAGGTAAACTGCGGGATATTGATGGTGCTGATGACAGTGGCACGTTCCACCATCTCGACATTGGGAGCGTCATCGCGGGGAGTTTCAGGCTCTCCGCGATCTACAGCAGGGTGGCCGGGTGGCAGTTCCCCCGTTGCACCAGTGGCATCAGGCATCTGGGTGTCGTAGAGCGGGTTCAATGATTTCTGGCTGGAGGACTTGAGTTTACCTGCGGGTACGAAAGGCTCGTCGGCAGGATTTTTGTCACAAGCGGTTAACGATACGATGATGAGGGCAGTGATTAATGGCTTGAGTTTCATTCTGTTTCCTTGCAAGATTTGTTGGGTTAGATAGTGTTTTCAGGAAAGATTCCATGATTTATGTGCAGAGTGTACTGTGCTTTGAAAAAATATGTCGGGTCATGAGGATGATCGAGTGAACCATAGGCATCTAGAACTATTGGTAACACGCGAAATGCCGTTTGGAAAATACAAGGGCAGATTGATTGCCGATCTACCTGGACATTACCTTAATTGGTTTGCCCGCGAGGGCTTTCCGCCGGGTGAGATTGGGCAATTGCTCGCCTTGATGCAGGAGCTGGATCACAATGGTTTATCCTCTTTGCTTGAGCCGCTTCGCAAACGCTGAGATCAAGGAAACAAAAGAGTGAATCTGATTCTGATTTGAATGGTAAAATTCTATTTTTTGGTTGGCAAGTATTGTGGGGAATATTCATAGTGCGAATTGATATATGCAAGTTGCTTATGACAGTGCCTGTTGAGATTGACAGTGACTGTTGAGATTGAAGAATCACTATAAGTAATTAATTCAAGTAATTATATTTTTACAACTCAGGAGTCTTGAAATATGAAATCTATCAAAGTGAACAATATTTTTCTAGTAATAGCGTTGGGCTTGTTCTCCGCCAGCGCAATGGCGGGAGAACATAAGCACGGTCATAAACACGGACATGATAAACATGGTGGGTCAGGTGAAGCATGCGTTGGTTTCGGGCCACAAACACCACGTGATATTGACAATATTGCGGGTGAAAATAAGCGTGAGTTTTCAACAGCACCTGACTATCAGGAAATGAACCTGTGCAATATTCATTTCCACAAGAATGCAGAGCATAAGGCCAAGGCGTTTGCGATCTACGCTGGCGAAGGCGATGGTCATGGTTACGAGAGTGGCTATCAGTGCGGTATTAGCAAGAAGCTAAGCAAGGCAGAGTTGGCTCCGACCAAAAAATCAATTTGCAAGAGCAAGCACGGCGAATTGCAACCAGGAGACACTATCGAGGTGCACTGGGTACACAGCACATGTGACGTGAAGCCAGGCAAGTCACTGGGTTCCTGTCTTTCAGAGGAATGTGGCAATCCGCAGTTGCGCGTAGAGACACAGGTCTTCACACTGGTCAACGACTCAAACGCGTTGGACTTCACCAAGCTGGGTTATGAAGGCAATATGGCTAATGGCTTGCATCAGGCGAAAGCGATACCAAGCAATACAGGCAAGCCTGTTGAGTTTATGGGTTCGACAACCGGCCCGAGTTATAACGAACAGACTTGCTCTCCTTATCAGGTTACATGGAGTGTACGTCCGCAATGTGCCAAGGTTGATATCAACACGGTAGGCGAGTGGTGCGAAGGTAATGAATTCGAAGAGGATCATGCGCACGGTGTACGCAAGCTAGTGACTAATCCGAAGTTGTTGTCTGAAATAGAATAAGTGTTGAGACTTGTGGTGTGAATACACTGCAAGACACTTCAGCCGCCTCTTGCCAAACGGTTTCTCTGGCAATGGGCGGCTGTTTTTTTGCGCCGCGTATTTATTGGCAGGGTAATGAATATGTACTACCTTAGAATTTTTCTGTTGCTGTGGTCTGTGGCTTTATCGGATGCACTGGCCGGTAACGAGCCGCTTCTCTATGAAGAGCGGATATTTACACTTGATGGTGAATCAACACCCGTACGTGTTCCCAAGGGCTACACATTGGAATGGCTGGTAGATATGGATCGGCCGCGTATGCTGACTTTCGCGCCAAATGGCGATTTGTTCGCCGGTTCAAAGTCAGGCAAGGTCTATCGTCTGCCGCCGCCGTATAACAAGGCTGAGGTGTTGATCGATATAGGTGGTTACCCGCATAGCGTGGCCTTTCGCGAGGGTGAGATTCTGATCGCCCGAACCAATGGCTTATATCGCGCACCTTACCAGCCCGGTCAGGTGAAAGTGACTCGCAAAGCGGTAACACGGCTGGCGAGATTGCCGGGCGGTTTCGGACACAACACACGCACAGTGGGCGTAGGACCGGACGGGCGCATCTATGTGAGCTTGGGGATACAGCGCAACTGCACCGACCAATATCTGGGAGAGGGTTATGATTTTGATGATCAACGCGGCGGTGTGATGGTGCTGCGGGAGGATAACGGCAAACCCGAGTGGGTGCCATTCGCCAGCGGACTGCGTAATCCAGTGGGGTTCGATTGGCATCCTCAGACCAACGTGCTATATGCCACGAACAACGGGCCGGATCATCTGGGTTTTAATCAGCCCCCGGAATACTTCAGCAAACTCCTCCCCGGTTCTTTTCATGGCATGCCTTGGTTCCAGTTCGACGGCAAGCAAGTGAACCGCGATGATTGTGAATCCGACAAACCGCCGCGTCCGATTGCAGAGGTGACGATCCCGGTTGCCACCTTTCCAGCACGCAATGCGCCGCTCGGCATGGCGTTTGTGCCCGAAGGTGCAATGGATGAAGCGCTGGAATTCGATGCAGTCGTCGCCTTGCATGGCTCATGGGGAAAACCGGTGGGCGGTGGTGTTGAAACCCGGCGCGTACCAAAGTTGGTCGCTGTACGCTTTAAAGGCGGTGAAGCGGTACGCGTGGATGATCTGGTGAGCGGATTTCAGTTGCCTGATGGCGATCGATGGGCGCGACCGGCAGATGTGGCATTCGGGCCGGATGGTGCGTTATATTTCAGCAGTGATCACAATATCAATGCATTATTTCGCTTGAGACGGGTGAATCCTGTTATAACTCAGCGTTAGCGTATCAGTTTGTTTATTCATAAGGATGTCGTTTAAATGGAGTTGCCATACAGGCTGGGTAAGTATGAACTAGACCAACAGGTCGGAGAGGGTGCGACCGGCAAGGTTTATCATGCTCGCGATACCTTTACCGACCTCGACGTTGCGGTGAAGATATTTGACAGCGCTGTGCTGAAGGATCCCGAATTCACCGAGTCTTGCCGCAAGCAATTTCTGAATGAGGCAGCACTTGCCGGGCGGTTATCACATCCACATGTGGTTTCTATTTTGGAAGCCTCGGTGTCTGAGGATAATGGTTATGTGGTGATGGAATATATACCGGGCGGCAACCTGATCCGGTATTCATATCACGATACACTGTTGCCGATCAGAGATGTGTTACAGATCATGTTCAAATGCAGTAGCGCACTTGAATATGCATTCTGTCTGGGCATCATTCACCGTGATATCAAGCCGGGCAACATCATGTTCGATGACGATAAGAACGTGAAGCTCACGGATTTCGGTGCAGCATTATTCCATCAGGAACAAGATGAGCAGGTGGTGACTGTTGGCACCCTTTCATACATGTCGCCTGAGCATATCAGTGGGCAGCGGGTGACCCATTTGAGTGATATGTATTCGCTTGGGGTCGTGATCTATGAGCTGCTGACCGGGCGATTGCCGTTTGACGGAGACACCGAAGAAAAGTTGATACAGGCAATTACCAGCCATGATGTCGTTCCTCCGAGCAAATATCGTCCTGAGATCCCGCCTGAATTGGATTTGATCGTACGTAAAATGATATCGAGAGATGCATCAAAACGCTTTCAGAACTGGTCATCACTGATATCGGAAATCGCACGGTTGGCACGCTTTGGCATTGAAAAGCACGATATTTCCGATATCGAGAAGTTCCGTATTTTCTCGGGTCTGCACGCTTTGGAGGCATTTTCTGACCCAGAGATTTGGGAACTGGTACGTGTCAGTGAATGGTCAAAGTATCCTGCTAAAACCATCGTCTTGCGCGAAGGAGATCCCGGCAACAGCATGTTTATGCTGGCAAAGGGTGCGCTACGTGTTATCAAGAAGGGCAGTCTATTAAATGTCATCAAAGCCGGAGAATTTTTCGGGGATATGGCTTACATACAGCGCGGTTCAAATCGTCAGGCTACGTTGGAGGCGATATCCGAAGTCATCGTGGCAGAGTTCACTTTTGAGGCACTGGAACAACTGGGTGAGGGGTGTGAACTGAATTTTGCTAAATCATTGCTGCGCTCAATAACCGGCAGGTTGACTGAGGCGGACAACCGTATTGTGCGAATGAATGGATGATTTATCAGCTTGCTTTACGGGTGAAAGATTGTCCTGATTGGAGACTCAACTGAATTTTAGGGTTATTCGCAACTGTCGGACGCTGAATTTGTGTATTTCTTCCATATAATCAGGTATATTTCGGCCTTGTTACCTTATTGGTTGGCTTAAATTCATTATTATTCAGGGGTGACATGCCGTGACAGGGGATATTTCGGGTTATGTATGATCGTTTAATGGAAGCAAGGCTCTGATGATTTCCACACGCCACCTATTGTTTACAATTGCCACATTGGGGCTGATTGCGGCACTTGCATTCCTGTATAACAAAACTGAAGCGGTCAATCTGGCAGAGCGCAATGAAATCGTAGCTTTGTTGCGTGAATTGCAACAGATTGAAAGGAGCTGGGATCTTGATGTGTTGAATATGCGCATCGATATGAGAGACGATCAGATTGCGGCACCGGATCGTACCTTCCTCGCTCAGAATGCCCTCAAGTCATTGCAAAATGCCGTTCCCAAAGTCAATAGCCCGGCGTTAAATGAGAACATAACTGCGATATCCGAGGCAATCACAAAAAAAGGCGAGCTTGTCGAAAAGTTTAAAGTTGCCAATCGCAAGTCCAAAGGCGCTTTAAGCAATATCATACTGGTTGAAGAAGATCAGGTGACATCGGAAGAGCTTGTCGAAGAAACGGCACAGCTGCCCCGTAACCGCACTCAAAGAAAATTGGCACTGCAGAAGATATCCCAACAGAAAGAATTTTCACATACGCTTAACAGTATTGTCTCAGCAGCATCAGAATATTATTGGCTGGAAAAGGATCAGCAGCGAGCATCGCTAGTGAATGCAGCTGTTCGTATGCTTGAGCTTTCCAGAGAAATGGATGCACTGACAAATGAGACAGCACTTGCGATGTACGAGGGCGTGCAGGCATTGCTGTCCACCAAGCCTGTCGAGCAAAATCTAGCTGCGAATATTTCAGCGGTGACATCAGGTTCGCGACTGGATGGTGTGGTGCTTTCTTTCAACCGCGAGCTTGAAGTGACACTCAGTGAAAAAGAACGCTTCCGTGTGTATATGATTGCTTATGCTGCGGCTTTGCTGATAGGTATTGGATATCTGGGAATCAGAATCGTGGCTGCTAACGAGATGTTGGAGCAGCGCGTTGAAGAGCGTACCAGCGAACTATCTGATGCGTTGAAACATTTGAAAGAATCTGAAGCACAGTTGATTCAGTCCGAAAAAATGTCGTCACTGGGACAGATGGTGGCAGGGGTCGCTCACGAGATCAATACACCGCTTGCATACGTGAATAACAGCCTCAATGCAGTCAATGATCGATTACCTGAGATATCAGAAACGATTACTAACACTGAACGCTTGCTGGCGTTGCTTAATGATCCGAATGTCAATCCGGAAGAGTTGAATCAACAGTTTGCACTTTTGGCCTCACAGCTAGGAGAAATCAGGCAGAACGAATTATTGTCCGAATTGGCAGCGCTGGTCAAAGATGGTGTTTATGGTACCGAGCAGGTTTCTGAGATCGTTGCAAACCTGAAGGATTTCAGCCGTCTCGACCGTAGCAAGGTGAGCAAATTCAATTTAAATAACGGTCTTAACAGTACGCTTGGACTGGCAAGACATTTGGTGAAAACCATTAAGGTGAATAAGCAGTTTGGCGAGATACCGGAAATTTCCTGTGCGCCGTCTCAAGTCAATCAGGTGTTCCTAAACCTGATTACCAATGCTGCGCAGGCGCTTCCGCCAGAAAATGGTGAGATTACGCTGGTTTCACGTGCCGAAAATGACGGTGTCACCGTTGAAGTCATCGATAATGGTAGCGGCATTCCTGAAGATGTGTTGCCCAAGATATTTGATCCGTTTTACACCACCAAGGAAATAGGTAAAGGCACGGGTTTGGGATTGTCCATCTCTTATCAGATCATCCAGGATCATGGCGGGAAAATCCATGCGGATTCGAATGAAAACGGCACTAAGTTTACCGTTTGGCTCCCGGCTGAACGGCCTGAAGATAACACCCTTGCTTCTTGACCTGCATTGATGGATACACCAACCAAAATCGGTAAGTACGAAATCAAGGGTGAGCTTGGTAAGGGGGCAATGGGGACTGTCTATAAGGCTTTCGATCCTTACATATCACGTTGGGTTGCTATCAAGGCGATCGTCAAAAATTCACTGGCACCTGTAGACCTGCAACATCTGATGAGTCGTTTTCGCCATGAAGCGCGTGCGGTTGGCAGGCTAATCCACCCCAGAATCGTGCAGATATACGATTACGGTGAGGATGAGCATCTTGCTTACATCGTGATGGAGTTGGTGAACGGCAGGACATTGCATGAGCACTTATCAAATGGGAAGACATACACGCTTGCTGAAGTTGTTGAAATCATCAGGCCACTGCTGGATGGGTTGGGTTATGTTCATGAAGAAGGGGTAGTACACCGCGACCTCAAACCATCAAACATCATGATCAACAGTGATGGGCGAATAAAATTATGTGATTTTGGTATCGCGCATACCGAGTCATCTGAGTTGACCCAGCTTGGTGATGTGCTTGGATCACCGCACTATATGTCCCCTGAACAATTCATAGGCATGTCGATTGATGAACGCTCGGATATTTATTCAGTCGGTGTCATTGCCTATGAATTATTGACAAGAAAAAAACCATTTACTGGAAATAGTGCAGCAGTGATGCAGCAGGTCATTTACGAGCGTTGCGCACCACCTTCGAGTATCAATCCAGCGCTTAACCCTCAGGTTGATGAGGTGATACTTAAGGCGATGGAGAAAGATAGCGAGAAACGCTTTCAGACGGCGCGCGAATTTTCCGATGCATTCATTGAGGCGATGAATGCCGTGATTGGTCCCGAGGAAAAAGCACCTGCCGCTACTTCGCCCACGCCGACATTATCACCTGCTGTACAGCCCCCGCCGGGTTTGTTCAATGCAGCACGCTTAATCAATACCCAGACAGCGGTACCGCCGACACCGACACCCCTTCCGACGACGGGTCGAGCCGCACCTGACAGAACGACATTATCACCTGAGGCTCAGGAAGATCCTGATGTGACTTTGGATTTGTCCAAGCAGCGCGCCTCTGATACCGCCCATGGCGCTCAAGTGACCAGCGATAGTCAGCTTGCGGTCGATCCGAACGCAGAAAAGGTTTGCATACTTGCTGTTGATGACGATGAACGCATACTCAACGCACTGAAATCGTTATTCCGAACACGTTACCATGTGTACACGACGACAGATGGTCATCAGGCGTTGGATTATCTCAGGCGCCATAAGATACATGTGATTATCAGCGACCAGCGTATGCCTGTCATGCTTGGGGTCGAGGTATTGCGTCAGGCGCGAGAAATATCGCCGTCCACCGTGCGCATCTTGCTGACGGGCTATTCCGATCTGGCCTCAATTGTGGGGTCGATCAATGATGGTGAGGTCTACCGCTTCATCAGTAAGCCATGGAACAATCAGGAGTTACTGAAAACCGTTTCTGAAGCAGTGACGATTGCGACTGAGCTGGGGGATGCATCATCTACCGCAGCCGTGCTGCCTGACAAGATCGAGGCTGGTGTATTGGTCATTGATGCGGATGAAGAGATTCATCGCGTTGCGAAAGGTGTGATGGATGGTGTGTGCCCGGTGTATTACGCCTCTGACCTTGATGCAGCAATTTCCGTGATGCAGCAGCATGAGATTGCTGTAGTGCTGGCTGATGTGGGTGCAGGCAACGATGATACGGCAGCGATGATCAAGCTACTCAAGCAGGAAAATCCACAGATACTGACTATCGTGCTGACAGCTGCATCGGATTCTGATTTGGTGATCGAACTCATCAACCAAGCTCAGATATTCCGCTTCTTGAACAAGCCTGTGAAGGTCAAGTTCCTGAAAAACCACCTCAGTTCAGCGTTGACCCAGTACATGAAATACCGCGAGGACCCTCAGTTGATTCAACAGCATCGCGTGGAGGAGTCAGCAGAGATTCGCGAATCAACGGCCGGCAAGAGGATACTCCAAGGATTGATGTCGTTGCCTAAGCGTTGGTTCAAATCCTAGTAATTGTTTACGCCGAAGCGAGACTATTGTAATGCGCATCCTGTTTCGCTAAATGCTTTTGCTAAGCTGAGCGGGACCCGCTGTGACGGGTGGGAAAGTTGATAATGCTTTTTCCTTGAGTGCTAACTGCCAATCGTCCCAAACCAGCTGATTTCGTCTATCGGTGTTACGCTACTGTGGTATAAGCCAGATGACTAGCCCGTCCATTCAATCGGCCCGTCCACTAAATCGGACGCCTCTCAATATGACTGATTTACATTATCAAGCTGCCATCGTGGCGTTCGACAAAGCGAATGCAGAAGACCCGAACAAGGAGATATCTGAAGGCAAGGAATATCCCAAGGAATTACTCTATGCGCAGCGCATGAGTGAGATGCAGGCGCGCTACGCGCCCGAGGCATCGGAAGCGGTCAAGCTTGCAGTGCGCGCCCAGCATATACAGCGCTGGAAGGTCCCGCGTAGTGACTACCCCATGAACAAGCCGGGCTATATGCTTTGGCGTACTACACTGTACAGATTTCACGCTGAGACTACAGGTGCGATCATGCAGGAAGTCGGCTATGACGAAGAGATGGTGGCTCGTGTCAAAGCCATCGTCGGAAAAAAGAATCTCAAGACCAATCCCGAGACGCAGATGATGGAAGATGTGGTTGATCTGGTATTTCTTGAATATTACATATCGGGCTTCGCCGACCAGCATCCAGAATATGATGAAGCAAAATGGATACTGATTATTAATAAAACATGGCGCAAGATGTCGCAGCGCGCACAGGGGTTTGCACTTGCAGGCAAGATACAATTGCCGGAGGCACTAGTGCCACTGATATTAAAGGCGGTTAAGAGCTGATGGATTTTTTACCGGTATTCCAGAAAATAAAAGGTCGATTGTGCCTTGTCGTCGGCGGCGGCTCGGTGGGCACCCGTAAAGCAGGTGTGCTGCTTGAGGCCGGGGCGCGGGTGCGTATTGTTGCGCCGGAAATAGCTGATGATTTGAAAGGCACCGATAACGCTGAACTGATAGCGACACGCTTTGATGAAAAGCATTTGGATGGTGTGATGTTGGTGATTGCGGCCACCAATGATCGTGAAGTAAATACGCAAGTGTCAGTGCTGGCGCAAGCGCGTAATCTGCCAGTGAATGTGGTCGATGATCCCGAGCTATGCAGCTTTATCATGCCGGCGATTCTAGATCGATCACCTCTGATGGTGGCTTTTTCAAGTGGCGGTGCTTCCCCGGTACTGACGCGCATGATGCGCGGCAAAATGGAAACCGTTATTCCTCAGAACTATAGCCGCCTGGCTTCGTTTGCAGAGCGTTATCGTATGCAGGTGAAGCAGCGTGTTACCAACAATGCTAAGCGGCGCATTTTCTGGGAAAACGTATTGGACGGGGTGGTGGCTGAAAAAGTGCTGACTGGTGATGAAGCTGCTGCTGAAGCCATGATGCAGACCATGCTGGCCGATGAGGACAATATCGTTCGTGGCGAGGTCTATCTGGTCGGTGCAGGGCCGGGCGATCCTGATTTGCTGACGTTTCGTGCATTGCGCTTGATGCAAAAAGCCGATGTCGTGGTGTATGACAATCTGGTGTCCAAGCCTATTGTGGACATGACACGGCGCGATGCGGAACGAATATTCGTCGGTAAGAAACGTGCAGTTCACACATTGCATCAGGAAGAAATCAACGATCTGTTGGTTCGTTTGGCTAAGGAAGGTAAGCGTGTGCTACGGCTCAAGGGCGGCGACCCGTTCATCTTCGGGCGGGGTGGCGAGGAGATCGAGACGCTGGCATCAGAAGGCATCCCCTTTCAAGTCGTGCCCGGTATTACAGCAGCATCAGGTGTTGCATCCTATGCCGGCATCCCGCTAACGCACCGCGATCATGCACAATCTTGTGTGTTCGTTACCGGGCACCTCAAGGATGGCACGATGAATCTGGACTGGGAGCAACTGGCGCGACCCAATCAGACAGTGGTGGTATATATGGGGCTGCTCGGTCTGACAACTTTGTGTGCCAAGCTTATCAAGCAGGGTATGCCATCTGATACTCCAATCGCAATCGTGCAACAGGGCACCACGCCGAACCAACGTGTGATTACCGGACAGCTAGCAACGCTACCGGGTATCGCCGAGCGCGAACAACCGCAGCCACCCACGCTGATCATTGTTGGTGGTGTAGTCTCATTGCGTGACAAGCTGGCGTGGTTCCATCCGCAATCATTTTGACGTATCGCGTAGATGTAATAATGGTGGACGATAAATCAGAATAGATGAAAACCACATTGATTATGGAGGATCCATGAATGAACAATACCCGACAAAACAAGTCGGTTGGTTTAAAATTGCAGATTGAATCACCAACAGGAGTCAGTAATGAGTTTTAGCGAAGCAGATGTACAGAATGCGTTGAAGAACCTGATCGATCCGAATACCCGGAAAGACTTCGTCAGCGGCAGATCCGTTAAGAACGTCAAAGTCAGTGGCAACGATGTGTCACTCGATATCCTGCTTGGTTATCCGGCTAAAAGTGTGCTGGATGAGATTCGTACTATGGTCGAAGAACACCTCAAGTCATCCCTGTCAGACGTTGGTAAAGTGAGTGCGAACGTTGCCAGCAAAGTCGTACCCCATGCTGTCCAGCGTGGTGTGAAACTGGTTGATGGCGTAAAGAACATCATCGCCGTGGCGAGTGGCAAGGGTGGTGTGGGTAAATCCACCACCGCCGTCAATCTTGCACTGGCGCTGGCAGCAGAGGGTGCACGCGTCGGCATGTTGGACGCCGACATCTATGGCCCTTCTCAACCGACCATGCTGGGCATCACTGGTCAGCCGGTATCAAAAGATGGTAAGTCGATGGAGCCGATGACCAATCATGGCATACAGGCGATGTCGATCGGGTTCATGATAGATGGCGAAGATACACCGATGGTGTGGCGTGGCCCGATGGTCACACAGGCACTGGATCAGTTATTGCACCAGACTCGTTGGGACAACCTCGATTATCTGGTGGTCGATCTACCGCCGGGTACCGGTGATATCCAACTGACACTGGCGCAAAAAGTGCCGGTTACCGGCGCGGTCATCGTCACTACGCCGCAGGACATCGCGCTGATGGATGCGCGCAAGGGCCTCAAGATGTTCGAAAAAGTGGGCATCAAGATGTTCGGTATTGTTGAGAACATGAGTACCCATATCTGCTCTAAGTGCGGGCATGAAGAGCATATATTCGGCGCGGGCGGCGGAGAGAAAATGTGCGCCGACTATGACACCGAATTCCTGGGTGGTTTACCGCTGGATATCCGTATCCGTGAACAGACTGATTCCGGTAGCCCGACTGTGATTACCGATCCTGACGGTAACATTGCAAAGGATTACAAAAAGATTGCACGCCGTATCGCGATCAAAGTTGCAGATATGGCGCAGGATCACAGTGCTGCGTTTCCCAAGATCGTGGTGCAGAATACCTGAGTCGAATATAGCAGTAATTGGACATATTAAAAGCGCGGCTGGTCCGCGCTTTTTTGCGTGTGCAGTTTGCAGCGTTGATATTTTGTAAGGTTTTCCTGATTGCTGCGACAAACTAACGTCACTTAAAAATTATCAGTGGCTGGTAGTTAGGCCGACATATTCGCTCGATTCATAAATTTGGAGAAAATCATGAAATACAATACATTGGCACATACTCTTATCGCCTCTGGCGCATTGACACTCTCATTGTCCGGCTTGGCAATAGCAGCGCCTTGCCGGGCCAACCCCTGCGCACCTCGTAGCAGTGCTGCGCGTATGAATCCCTGTGCTGCGAGCAATCCCTGCGCCGCAAAAAATCCATGTATGGCAAGCAATCCTTGTGCAGCAAAAGGGGATCATGTAGACCCAAAACTGGTCATGCGCCCTAAGAATTACAAGCCTTACAAAGGAAATCAGGCAGACTTGCTGGCCTACGGTAAGACCTTATTCAAGGACACCAAGCTCAGCACAAATGGCATGTCCTGCAACACTTGCCATACCGGAAATGCTTCCTTTCAGAATACGTTTAAGCAAGCGTATCCCCACTATGTCAGCATGACGCATGAACGTGCAGGCATCAAAAAAGTACATTTGGATGAAATGGTGCAGTTCTGCATGGTTGCACCGATGGCAACTAAACCGCTCCCTTGGGGCAGCAAAAAGCTTGCAGCACTCACTGTTTATACCGTCAGCTTGCAAAAAACTTTCAAGGGGGTCAATCCATGCGCAGCAAAGAACCCATGCGCAGCAAAGAACCCATGTTCAGCAAAGAATCCCTGTGCAAGTAAGCATCCCTGTGCCTGGAAGAGCCCATGCGCTGGAAAAAATCCTTGCGCCGGAAAGCACCCATGCAGCGCCAAGAATCCGTGCAGCGTGAAAAACCCCTGTGCAGCTAAGATGCACTGAGCCGGACTCTCCTCTGACTATTCATGATCTGGTCAGATTGCACCCACTGGAATCTAGTGGGTGTTTTTTTGTGCGGTATCCTGTTTATGCAATATCTTGGGGGTGTTTACAGAGATTGTTGCGCTAAGGAAGGCTTAGGTTGATCGTGAATCTATTAATTGATTGATCTCGTTCAACGTGTCTTCAACCGATATGTTCAATTGACTGGTGACATCCAGTTCCCTATCTTCGTATACATCCTGGCCAGGATGTGCTGCCGTCCACGCCCGGATGATTTCGTCGCGCTGTTTGAGCAAGGCTTCGATATGAGGGCGATATAACACGAACATCGCGCTGATCCAGCGGTTTACCGGCCATGAAGGAAACGCATGGTCGATCATGAAACGATCCAGCATCTGAATGACCTGTTCGGCTGGATACCATGCCTCTGCCGTTACCCAGCGATTGGTGGTGAATAAGCCGGTCGGATAACCATAACCATCCATCGCGATGGCTAACAAATGTGACAACGCTTCATCACCTTGCGGCCACGGGTCGGTTGCCTGATGCACTATGGGAGCGACCCCAGCGGGCATACCTTTGGGGCGAAGGAAGGTATGGAAATGCCCATGCTCGCCGATTTCGCTGCGATGAGCATGGTAATAATATTGTGCATGGGTTTCGCGATCGTAGACGTCATCATCTGGATAGTGATTGAATTCGTAAAACGTTTCCCCCTTATTAAGAGAGTCACGTAAGACTTCACCAACGATATTCAGATTTGATTTACTCAGGACGCGATAACACTCTAGGATTTCCAAACCGGCATGCTGCATGATTTGTAGCTGAGCCAAGCTCAGATTAGATAAATCGGGTGAAATAATCAGTCCTGTAAGTGGGATGGTTTTGTTGTTTTGTTGTTGCTCCATCAGTGCACCTTTGCTACGCATGGGTTATTCCCTGCGCAAGGAGCGGCCAACGCTGCACCGCTCATGGTGGCAGCCAGTGCGCCAGAAGATAGATAGGTTCTTGCGATGTGATCGAATTTCATTTCTCTTTGAATGTATTGGCATCGCCAAATTTATGAATGCAGGTAAGAGTCGTTGGATAGCATCAAATCCTTACACGCTACTGAACTGAGTATCTAAGCTGTACAAATCCATTTTCGGATGGGATGGCCTCAATTAATTGTAGCGGCTGCTCGGCATCGAGTATGCCAAACAGTGGAATACCGCCTCCCAGCAATATTGGGATCCAGGTGATGGTTATTTCATTAATCCGTTTTGCAGTGAGAAATCGCTGAATTGTGATGCCGCCATCTATATAGAAGTGGCTGAAGTTTTGTGATGATAGCCGTGACAGTATTGCTTCCGGCTGTCCGGATTCAATTTTGACCTTGCCTTGCAGATGTTCTGGAATTTCTAATTCTCTGCTGGTTAGCACGACAACCAAGATATTTTCATATGGCCAATGATCGAAGGAAAGCACTTTTTCAAATGAATGGCGACCCATGATGAGCACATCAACTGTTGCGATGAAATCATCGTAGCTCAGTCCCTTCAGTTTCGAGGCGGCATACTCCGGGCGGTTAAGCCACTCGATATCTCCGCCGGGCTTCGCAATGAATCCGTCAATACTCGCAGCAATATAAACAGAGCACTTGATACTCATGTCATTCCTTTTGTTGTAGCTGGTGCCGTTTTTTCCACTTGTAGATCACAGCTATCCGCCAGGCAACGCGCACCATAAGGTATCCCACGATCGCCAATACAATACCCAGTAGCGGCACGCCGATTAGTATCGGTTTGCCCAGTGCGATGAACCAGTCTATTAACACCGTCGCCCAGTCGTCCCAATGTAGTTCCGGTATGGCAAGCGGTTGATGGGGAGCACCGTTGCTGACTCCGCTTGCCCATGCGCCGATTTTCCAAGCCAGTGCATAAAGCGGCAACATGGTGAACGGGTTGGTGTAAAGCGTGGTGACAACGGCGACGGGCAGATTGACGCGGAACAAAATTGCGCACAACGATGCTGAAATCATCTGAAACGGGGCAGGAATCAGTCCACAAAACATACCTACCGCCACACCACCCGACACGGATCGCCTGTGCAGGTGCCACAGGTTGTGGTGGTGTAATACGCCACTGAAAGGTTTAAGCCAGCGATGACTTATTACCGTGTCGTGATGGGGTAGGTATTGGCGGATGAATTTGCGCATAGGAGGATTGTAGCTGCATCGGTTAATCTCTACACCTTATGGTCATCTTTGCGGCATTTTTCACATTCGGGGTCTGGCTGCTGCAACAGCAATCTGAGCTGCCGGACTTCACATGGGCATGGTTGCTGCCGGGATTTCTCGCTGCATTATTGTTGCGTGCAAATGTATCTTTTTTGCGATATTTACGACCATTTTTGATCGCTATTTGTGCATTTTTGTTAGGTTTTTACCATTCTTCCTGGCAGGCCGAACAGCGCCTTGCAGTGAGTCTGCCTGACGAGTGGCAGGGGCGCAATATCGAGGTGGTTGGCGTGGTCGCCGAGCTACCGAGAAAGCATGAATATGGGCAGCGTTTCCGTTTTGATGTGGAGCGGGTGCTTACATCGGATGTCGAAGTGCCGTACCGTCTCTATATCAGTACCTATCGTTCCAAGCAGAATCAGGCTTATCCAGTGGTGCAGGCAGGCGAAAGGTGGCAGCTCACAGTGCGCCTCAAACAACCGCATAGCAGCAGTAATCCGCATGGGTTCGATTTTGAATTATGGGCGCTGGAAAATGATATTCGTGCAACCGGATATGTACATAACAAGGGGAAAAATCTTCGCCTTGATGATCTGGCTGATGGTGCGGGGTATCGCATCGAAACATGGCGTGAGGCGATACGCAACAAGTTTCAAGCTACGTTGGAAGGTGCGCCCTATACCGGTGTATTGAGTGCCTTGGCGATTGGCGATCAGTCCAGTATTTCTGCCGAGAATTGGCAAGTGTTCACGCGTACAGGTGTGAATCATCTGATGAGCATATCTGGCCTGCACATTACGATGCTCGCCAGTCTGGCTTTTGCAATCACATACGGGTTATGGCGACGCAGTGTCTATCTGACGTTACGCTTGCCGGCACGTAAGGCCGCTGCGTCGGTCGCAATGCTAGTGGCGATTGGCTATGCGCTGCTATCCGGTTATGGCGTGCCCGCGCAGCGTACTGTGTATATGGTTGGCGCGGTGGCAGTCGCGTTATGGTTTAACCGTAACTTTTCGCTCGGTCAGATTCTCTCGATTGCGATACTCGGCGTTCTAATCCCGGACCCTTGGGCGGTAGTGTCTCCGGGCTTCTGGTTATCGTTCGGTGCAGTGGCATTGATTATGTATGTGACGGGATATCGTATTGGCCAGTCGCACTGGCTTGTTCAATATGCCAAGGTGCAATGGGCGATGACGGTCGGCCTTACACCGTTACTGCTTGGTCTGTTCCAACAGGTTTCGCTGGTCTCGCCGATTGCTAATGCGATTGCGATACCACTGGTTAGCTTGGTAATCGTGCCGCTGACTTTGTTGGGTGCAGTGTTGCCGTTGGACGCGGTGTTATGGCTTGCACACTGGGTGATGTCGTTGGTGATGGGCTATCTGGAATGGCTGAGTGCTTTGCCGCAGGCAGTATGGATGCAACATGCGCCATCATCGTGGAGCATCATCATCGGTGTGATCGGTGCTATATTGATTCTTGCGCCACGAGGTTTTCCGGCACGCTGGTTGGGTGTTCTGCTGATGTTGCCCATGTTTACCAATACGCCTGAACCACCGTCATACGGATCAGCAAAATTGACCATCTTCGATGTCGGTCAGGGCTTATCGGTCGCCATTCAAACACAAAACCATACCCTGCTATACGATACCGGCCCGGACTTCAGCGGCGAAGCCGATAGCGGTAATCGAATCGTGCTTCCTGCACTGAAAGCCTTTGGCGTTTCGCATCTGGACGGGCTGATCCTTACCCATGACGACATCGACCACACAGGGGGTAGCCTATCAATCCTGCAAACTCTGCCTACAGCTTGGGTGTCGTCGTCACTGAACGATGAGCATCCATTGCTACAATCAGTAACAGATCGCCGACACTGTCAGGATGGTGATAATTGGGAGTGGGATGGCGTGCGATTCGAGTTTTTGCACCCGGCAGTTATTGCAAAAAAGGGGCGTGATAACAATATGGGGTGTGTGCTGCGCATCAGCGCAGGAGAAAACTACATCCTGCTGACAGCAGATATTGAAGAACAGGTCGAGCAACGTTTGCTGGCAAAACATCGCGACAAGCTTGCGGCAGATTTACTGATCGTGCCACATCACGGCAGCAAGAGCTCTTCTACTGAAAGCTTCATCAGTGCAGTCATGCCCGACTACGCGGTGTTCACGGTAGGCAATCGTAACCGTTACGGACATCCAAAATCTGAAGTAGTGCAACGCTATGCTGATATGGGGGTAGAAACACTACGCTCGGATCAGGACGGAGCAATCCTTGTTGAGATGGATGAGCAAGGTTTGCAGGTGGAGCGATACCGCAAAACGCACTGGCGTTACTGGACGCATACACCTTAATAGGAGGCGTTCAGTGCAGTGTCGTCGGTGCGCCGCAACACTTTTTGAACTTCTTGCCGGATCCGCAAGGGCAGGCATCGTTGCGCCCGGTTTTGCAGACGGTGAGTGGCACGCTTTCCGATTTGGCCATGCGTTCTTCGGTCGCAGCTTCGCGCTGTTCGAGGAAGTATTCGTACAACCTCTTAATTCTTTCCGCGATGGACTCGTATGCGCCCTGTGTGGCACGCTTCATGTCCTTACTTTTGTCCAGCAGCTCCCAACCCGCTTCGGTACCCAGCAATACCATCGGTGATACCAGTGCGGGGTGATTCTTGAAAACATCATCCCAAGGATCGTTGGACACGTTTGTGCCGAGCATGAATCCCTTGCACCATCCCTCTGCATCTAAAAACTCGCTGCCATCCTCCTGTGCCAGTGTGAAAAACATCGGCTCGTACTGGTCGTTTTCAATCGCTTCATGCACGCTGTTGTAGTGTTGAATAATCAAGTCGAGAATGCGGTTGCCAATTTCCGTGTTATCTAACACAGGCTCGTCTACACCTTTCTCTGAATCCCATATCCAGTGAAAATGTTCGCCGGGATTGATGAGTTGGGGGTTCAACACCAGCGCGGCAAAAAAGCCATCCAGCATTGACATGTCCATGGCACTTTCCGGCATGTCATCAGACGACAGGAATTGATTTAACTCGTCGAGTTCGTTTTCGTTCAGGGTTTGTGTGGTTATATCCATGATGGCTTAACTTTGAACTGAATCCTGTTCAGCACTAAATGGTTTGATGAGTAAGGGTTTAAGACAACTCAACCGCGCGTGTTCGACTGCGTCTCGAACTGGCCTAGCTCAACTCTTGGTGCAGGTTGCCAGTCTGGCTTGCGGTGTTCGGCGACCACGTTGGTGAAGATGCCGCCGCGCACATAGAATTTAGCGGTCAGGCGCATGAAACGTGGCTGGGTGGCGTTGACCAGATCATCGAGGATGCGGTTGGTGACGTCTTCGTGAAAATGGCCTTCTTCACGAAACGACCATATATAGAGCTTCAGGCTTTTCAGCTCAACGCATTGCTGATCTGCAATGTAGTCGAGCATCAGGGTGGCGAAATCAGGCTGACCGGTTTTGGGACACAAACAGGTGAATTCGGGAATCTCCATGTGGATGTGATAATCCCGTCCCGGCTGGGGATTGGGGAAAGTTTCCAGTGTTTTAGCGGGTTTCGAGGTCATATTGGTATGCTAGTCAGGTTCGGTTAGAATGGTGGAATTATATCGTTTTGACGCATGGCTTGCGGCGGCTCCTGAAAATTCATTATTCGGGATGTAGCCCCAAGCTGTACGAAGCGGTGAGCCATAAATTAGATTTACAGAGGTATCTTTGCGTCTTTCCCAGATTAAATTAGCGGGTTTCAAATCTTTCGTTGAGCCTACGAATATCGCGTTGCCGGGGCAGATCGTTGGCGTGGTCGGCCCGAACGGTTGCGGCAAATCGAACGTGATCGACGCGTTGCGCTGGGTGTTGGGCGAGTCCAAAGCTTCCGCGTTGCGTGGCGAGACCATGCAGGATGTGATTTTTAATGGTTCAAGCAAACGTAAGCCGGTATCGCGTGCCAGCGTTGAGCTGATCTTCGACAATTCTTTGGGGCAAGCTGCGGGGCAGTGGTCTAGCTATGCGGAGATTTCGATCAAACGCATCCTGCAGCGCGATGGTAATTCCAGTTATCACATCAACAATCAGCATGTACGGCGCAAGGATATTACCGACATATTCCTCGGTACCGGCTTGGGCGCACGCGCTTATGCGATCATCGAACAAGGCATGATCTCACGCATCATCGAGGCTAAACCAGAAGAACTGCGGATCTTTCTGGAAGAGGCAGCGGGCGTTTCAAAATATAGGGATCGCAGGCGTGAGACTGAATTGCGCATTCGTGATACGCGAGACAACCTGACCAGAGTCAATGACATCCTCCAGGAACTGGAGAAGCAACTGGAGCACTTAACCGAGCAGGCAGAGGTGGCCAAGAAATACCGGACGTTGGAAGAGCAACGCGATACAACACAGCACTTGTTCTGGCTGGTCAAAAAGCAAGAAGCGGAAGCGCAACGAGTACGCCACGTTCAAAATATCGAAAAAAACCGTACAGAACTTGAAGCTGAAACAGCACGGCTTCGCGACATCGAAAGTCAGTTGGAAACAGTACGTGCAGATCATTACCAACTTTCCGATACGCTACATGTCAAGCAGGGTGAACTGTATACGGCAAATGCCGAAATCGCCCGGCTTGAGCAGCACATCAAGCATGTTATCGAGCAACGCCAGCGCATGACACAGCAGTTGGCTAATACCGAAAAGCAGATCGAACAACAGAAGCATCAACGTCAAGGTGTGCATACGCTATTGGAACATTGGCAGCGTCAGCAGGATGGGGCGGGTGGTAAAGTCGCCGAAGCAGAAAAACTTGCTGAGCTGGAAGGAAAAAACTTACCTGAAGCTGAGCAGGCGGCACGCACGGCACAAGAGCGCCATAACGAATTGCAGCGGGAACAATTGCAATTGGAGCAACAGTTGCAGTTGGCGAATACGCAGCACGAACATGTGCAACGCAACATCCAGCAGTTTGAATCACGCCGATCAAGATTGTTACTGGAAAAAGATAATTTGCCGGGTGCCGATGACAGTGAGTTGCAACGTTCACAGCAACAAGTAGCAGAGCTTGAAAAAGAGCATGCGGAACAGATTGAAAAGTTAGCGCATCTGCAAGAGCAGTTACCGTTGGCAGATACGCAACGCCGTAATCAGCGGGATTCATTGCAACAGCAGGAACGTTTGCTGGCGCAGACCGAAGCAAGGCTGCATGCTTTGCAACAATTGCAGCGGCAGATAGATAACGACACCAACCTTAACGCATGGTTGCAGGAGCATCAGTTAGATGAGTTGCCGCGCTTGTGGCAATCGATCAGTATCGATAATGGCTGGGAGAATGCCTTGGAAGCGGTATTGCGTGAGCGCCTGAACGCGCTGGCAATCCCCGCACTTGATGCGGCATCTTCATGGAGCGATGCACCTCCGGCTAAATTGGCGGTGTTTGCACCTTCAGAAAACTCTCAGGCTCATGACGAATCGTCACAGTTGAAGTCATTGTTGAGCTATGTGCAATGTCAGGACGAAAAAGTCTTGCCAGTGATGCGAGACTGGTTGACCAATGTTTATGCGGTAACGGATGTGGCACAAGGTTATGCACAGCGTGAGCAGTTGCCGAAGGGTGGCTGGTTTGTTACGCCCGAAGGGCATTTGATTGGTGCGCACAGCGTGCTGTTTCATGCACCTGATACCCAATTGCACGGCGTATTGGCAAGGCAGCGTGAGATCGAAAAGTTGGAGCTCGAGCTGGCAGAGCAGAATCGTAATGCCGAGTTTTCACGCGCAGAGGTCGTAAAAGCAGAGCAGTATCATCAGTCTATTGAGACACAGATCGGGCCGTTACGTTCTACCGGTAATGAGTTGCAACAGCGCTTGCATAGTTTGCAGATGAAGCTTCTTAAGCTTAATCAAGCGCGTGAGCATAATGCCGAGCGTGCCGAGCAGATCGAGCGTGAGATGCAGGAAGCGGCGGAGTCATTGAAGGCCGAGCAAGTGCGGCAAAGCGAAATAGACGAGCAGATGGCTGATTTGCGTGAAAAAATCGCAGCATTCTATACGCAAGTGGATGAATCACAGCGCAATGTCAATGCACAGGATATTGCCTTGCGTGAGCAGCGTAGTCGTGCCCAGCAAGCGCAACATGCGCTACAGGAAGCAAACTTTTTTGCCAAAACATGCACGGAAAAAATTACTGACCTTCAACATAATGTCGAGCAGATCGGCGAGGCACTTACGCAGTTCGAGCAAAATCTTGAGCAATTGCGTACTGACCTTTCCGCCAGTGACGATGGTGCAGATCAGGAGAAATTACAGGCAGCACTGTTGGTACGCAAGGCTTGCGAAGATCATCTAGGTGATGCGCGAAATACGCTGGAAAGTGCCACGGTCAACTTGCAAAAGTTGGAGCAGGAACGCCTTAGCTGTGAGCATAAGCTCGAACCTCTGCGCGAGAAGTTGAATGAATTGACGCTGAAAGAGCAGGAAGCACGCCTACATTTCGAACAGTGGTCTGAACAGTTACAGGATATTGATGAGCAGGCATTGTTGCCACTACTGGAATCCGGTAACAACAAGCCGTCCGCCCTGCAAAGTGACTTGAACAGATTGAGTGCAGATATTGAAGCGTTAGGCGCTGTGAATCTCGCTGCGCTGGAGGAGTTGCAGGTAGCTGATGAGCGTAAAGCTTATCTGGATGCGCAAGCCAGTGATCTGAGCGAAGCGATGGAGACACTTGAGGATGCGATACGCCGTATCGACAAGGAATCGCGAGATTTGCTGATGGATACCTATAATCAGGTCAATAAGCATCTGTCCGAGAAATTCCCGGTGTTGTTCGGTGGTGGCGAGGCACGGTTGGTGCTGACCGGGGAAGAGATCCTTGATAGTGGTGTGCAAGTGATGGCGCAACCACCCGGCAAGAAGAATAGCTCTATCCATTTGTTGTCCGGTGGTGAAAAAGCCCTGACAGCGATTGCGTTGATATTTTCGCTTTTCCAGTTAAACCCGGCGCCATTCTGTTTGCTGGATGAGGTGGATGCACCGCTGGACGATACCAATACCGAGCGTTTATGCGCCCTGATCAAGAAGATGGCAGAGAAGACGCAGTTCGTTTTCATCAGTCATAACAAGATCACCATGGAACTGGCTCGTCAGTTAATTGGTGTGACCATGCAGGAGAAAGGTGTATCGAAAGTGGTCGCAGTAGACATCGAGGAAGCGCTAAGGATGCGTGACGATGTGATGGCGGCATAACTATCTGCCGGAACCGAATAAAACCAGTTTGGTTATGTGGTATTACTATCCAGAGCTAAGCTGATTCTTTACTGTGCGGTATGCAACTGAGGCCGATCAAGCGTCCCGCTAATTTCCAGGTTAGTCGTTGTGGCGTTATCCTGTATCTTCAAATTTGCTTCCATACTTCCAGACAACCGATCCTTCTGGACCACTATTGAAGCGGTTGAATTCAAAACATCCGTTTTGATTCGCACTTTCTCAAAATAATAGATGTTGTTAACGAAAGACACAGAACCCAACATTTTATCAAAGTGTGTCCTTCCACCGGGTAGGTGGTCTTTGCTACGTAGGCGAGCGGTTTCAACGATATCCACGCCATTAATTGTGCCCTTGTTTGTTGTGAAGCTTCCATCCAGCCTGGATGAATCTGTCAGTCCTCCCAGCTCGGGTGAATTCATTTTGAAGTAGGCATCTCCGTCAAAGTTACCAACAAGCAGCTCATTGAAATGATTCAGGTTGATGGTTTTTGCAGTAATATTTCCTTGTGCTTGCCAGTTTGTACGCCAAGTGATTCTTGAGTCACCTTTAATGGAACCCCCGAATAATCTGCCGTCGAATTCACTGATGATGAGTTGATTGCTATTGAGCTCACCTTTTGCAGTGACCTCATCAAACTTCCAGTTTGGTAATAGAGGCAAGGCGATACCTTTTGCCGACAGTTCAATTTGTAGTTTGCTCTCAGGAGTGGCATTGATGTCTATAGTGTATTTTCCAGAATTGGCTAGCAGACTCATGTTGTTGAATTGATTTTTGGAATCGAAATGTATATCACCCTCAATGCCAATCAGTTTAAACACATCTGCATCCAGCGTTCCTTGGTGAAGTCTCATGCGAGTGGTTGGATATTGTTTGTTTGCGGCGAGTGTTTGGAACCAGCCAGATACTTCCTGAATTGATTTTCCGCTGACTTTGAAATTTTCTATCTCGATGCTGTCTATGGGTTTGTTCTCTTGCATCAGGCTTGAGAATGAAAAATTCAAGTGTGCCCTGTCTAACTGCAACTGTTTGCCTTTACCAATATAAATCTCGCCTATTTCAAGTCGTGGAGTGGGCAGAATCTGTCCAGACAGACTGCCGATGTGTACCGGTTGATTCAAGCTGTCTGAGATGATTTTTTCTACTTGAGGCATGTAATCTCGCATTGGCAGGAAGCTGGGCACTGCAAATAATGCGCCCACCAGTAGCACGATCAGGACTATTCCCAGCTTAACAATCAGTCCCATCAACTGGCCCCATGGGAACGGACTGCTGCTCTTCTTTACCTTGGCTGGGATTTTGGCAGGTTTCTTGTTGACCGCATCTTGTTGACTAGCTTTTTCTGCATTGGCTTTGGCGGTTTCGAGCGAACGTTGTTCAGCTTCTGCCCATGTTTTATTTTGTTCGTCAGCAATCTTTTTAGCTTGAGCTTCCTCAGCTGCGCGTTTTTCAGCAGCGGCGAGCACTTGCGCTGCATCCTCCCGCGCTTTTTGTTCTTTTTTAGCTTGAGCATGATCGACGGGTGGGGGTGAGGCTTGAGCAGGGGCTGGCGTTGTTTCCGCATGCTCCGCTTTTACTGCTTTACGATCAGGTTCGGTGTCATGTTGAGTCTGCGAGGTTGAAGATGTATGTTCGTCCTTTACAGATTCCTGACGGAGATTAGCCGCAGCCTTGCTGTCGGAAGCTTGAGGTTCGTCAACATCAAAATCACCGAACGCGAAAGTGTCTGGTTTACTTTTAACTACAACCGCTTCTGTGTGTGGTTTTCTGGAGGCTTCCTGTCTTGCTTGCTTAAGTGCCTCCTCCTCAGCTTTGATCTTAGCTTCCTCTTCAGCTTTGATGCGTGCCTCTTCCTCAGCTTTGAGCCTAGCTTCCTCCTCAGCTTTTAGGCGTGCCTCCTCCTCAGCTTTACGCTTAGC
>CAZURE010000020.1:0-25660 GCA_964623195.1 uncultured Gallionella sp.
ATCGGATCAGCCCACATAGGCCCGGATAGGCCCGGATAGGCCCACATAAAAAAATAAAATTACTGGCGATCTTTGATGACATCGTGTGCTTTTATAATCGCATTCATCAGTCACTCGGTTACCGTACGCTTGATGAGGTGGAGAGGTTGTATTATGAGGGTGCTTAATTTCAACGTCCGTCATAGGTGGGTTAGCTCAGTCTCGATTGGTCTGGCAATATTCACATTTGCCAGCGCACTCCCGCGATAAAACCTGTGATGACCATCACCCTCCCAGCCAAGAAGTGCCGTTTCTTGTTAAGATACACAGCATTATGGGACAAACAATGAACAAAAGCATCGTGCTCGGCATCACTGGCGGCATCGCAGCCTACAAAGCTGCGGAGTTGGCGCGCCTGCTGGTGAAGCAGGGCGTTGAGGTGCAGGTGGCGATGACGGAGGCGGGGTGTCAGTTCATCACGCCTGCCACGATGCAGGCGCTGACTGGCAAACCTGTGCTGGTGAATCAGTGGGATGCCACGAGTAATGGTATGGCGCATATTGATACGAGCCGTGCGGTGGATGCGATTGTGATCGCACCTGCGACGGCGGATTTTATGGCTAAGCTGGCGCATGGTCTGGCGGACGATCTGCTTTCCACAATGTGCTTGGCGCGCGATTGCCCGTTGTTGGTCGCCCCCGCGATGAATAAGCAGATGTGGGCGAATGCGGCAACGCAACGCAATGTGAAGCAACTGGTCGCAGACGGGGTGCAGTTGCTGGGGCCGGATAGCGGGGTGCAGGCATGCGGCGAGGAGGGCATGGGCCGGATGCTGGAGGCGGAGTCGCTGGCGAATGAGATCGTTGCCTCGTTGAACTCAGCAGCGACGTAAGCTAACAATGCCGAAAAGTAATCTTGATGGTATCAAGGTGGTCATCACTGCCGGGCCGACCTATGAAGCGATAGATGCGGTGCGCGGCATCACCAATCGCAGTTCGGGCAAGATGGGTTATGCGGTCGCACAAGCCGCGCTGGAGATGGGTGCGCAGGTGATGCTGGTCTCCGGCCCGACGGCATTGGCTATACCTGAGGGTGCACAATCTGTCGATGTGGAAAGTGCGGAACAGATGTTAGAGGCAGTTAAAGCCAACTTGACTGATTGCGATATATTCATCGGCGTGGCGGCGGTGGCAGACTACCGTGTTGCCAAGCCGAGCGCACAAAAGATCAAGAAGAGTACGGATAATCTGACGCTGGAGCTGGTACCCAACCCGGATATCCTCGCTTATGTCGCCAGCTTGCCGAACCCGCCATATTGTGTGGGCTTTGCCGCTGAGAGCGAGAAGCTTGCCGAATATGCCGAGCAGAAGCGTATCGCGAAGAAGGTACCGTTGCTGGTAGGTAATCTGGCGCAGCAGGCGATAGGCAGTGACGATAACGAGTTGGTATTGTTCGATGATAGCGGCAGTGAGACATTGCCGCGTAGCGACAAGCTTACCTTGGCAAGACAATTGATGCAGCGTATCGCGCAACGACAGAAAGGGGAAATCAAATGAAGCATATTTCAGTAGATGTGAAGATACTCGACCCGCGTTTGCACGAGAACATGCCGGGCTATGCCACTCCCGGTTCCGCCGGAATCGACTTGCGTGCATGCATCAATCACAACATGGTGATCCAGCCCAAGCAGACAGAATTGATCCCGAGCGGCATTTCGATACATTTGGCGGATCCGGGTTATGCGGCGATGATCTTGCCGCGTTCAGGTCTGGGGCATAAGCATGGCATCGTGCTGGGTAATCTGGTCGGTTTGATCGATTCGGATTATCAGGGTCAGATTTTCGTGTCGATGTGGAATCGCAGTCAGATTCCTTTTACGTTGATGCCGATGGAGCGCATGGCACAACTGGTGATCGTGCCGGTGATGCAGGCGAAGTTTAATATCGTGGATGATTTTCCGTTAAGCGAGCGCGGCATGGCTGGATTCGGCAGCACCGGGAAACATTAGCCGGACATCTATCAGAATGTTAGCTGCAACCGTAAAAAACCCGCTGATGCGGGTTTTTTATCGTTGGTTCTGAAGTTTTGCTTCCTGACGAGGGTGCTGTGCCTTGTTGCGTTTGTTCGAAGGCAGGTAACTGGATAACTCATTGAGTGCCAATGTATAAACTTCGCGCTTGAAATCAATCACGGCATTGATATCAACCCAGTAATTGTTCCATCGCCAGGCATCAAATTCCGGCTGGGGACTGGCACGTAAACTGACATCACAATCACGACCGACCAGTTGCAATAAGAACCAGATTTGTTTCTGCCCGCGATATCCGCCACGCGATTCACGTCTAGTCCAGCTTGACGGAACTTCATATCGCATCCAGTCACGGGTGCGCCCGAGTATCTTCACATGCTCGGGCATCAAGCCCACTTCTTCATGCAATTCGCGGTACATCGCTTGTTCAGGGGATTCGCCACGCTGTATGCCACCTTGCGGAAACTGCCAGGCATGTTGCCGTACCCGCTTGCCCCAGAACACCTGATTCCTGTCATTCGTGATGATAATGCCGACATTGGGGCGGAAGCCCTCGCGGTCGATCATCTCTCACCTACTTGATTAATTAATGCTGTGATTCTTTCATATTTCAACTGGGTTGGAAAGCGAGACGTATACCTTCATACCGGTATGGCTGTATTCACGGTAGAATCGCGGCTTCGATTATTATTTCAGGCTGTTCATACCATGCGCGTTTCGCAATTCTTCATCTCTACACTCAAGGAAGCTCCATCCGAGGCCGAGTTGCCCAGTCACCAGCTGATGGTGCGTGCCGGATATATCAAAAAACTCGCCAGTGGGTTGTATACATGGATGCCGCTTGGTTTGCGGGTGTTGCGCAAGGTTGAAAAGATCGTGCGGGAGGAGATGGATCGTAGCGGGGGTATCGAGTTGTTGATGCCTGCGATACAACCAGCCGATCTATGGCAGGAGACCGGACGATGGGACGTATTCGGTCCGCAGATGTTGAAGATTAATGACAGGCATGACAATTTGTTTTGCTTCGGCCCGACCCATGAAGAGGTGATCACGGATATCGCCCGGCGCGAGATCAGTAGTTATCGTCAGCTACCGTTGAATTTTTACCAGGTACAAACCAAGTTTCGCGATGAGGTACGTCCGCGTTTCGGGGTGATGCGTGCGCGTGAGTTTATGATGAAGGACGCCTATTCATTCCATGCGGATTTTGCCAGTCTGGAGCAAACCTATCAGGTGATGTATGACACCTATAGCCGAATTTTCACGCGATTGGGTCTGAAATATCGCGCAGTCGCTGCGGATACCGGTGCGATCGGTGGCAGCGGCTCGCATGAATTCCATGTGTTGGCAGATGCGGGCGAAGATGCGTTGGCTTATTGCCCGAAATCGGATTATGCGGCAAATGTCGAGATGGCTGAAGCGCTTGCGCCTGAAGCATCACGTGCAGAGCCGGCAGAGGAAATGCGGGATGTCGATACACCGAAGCAGACGACTTGTGAGCAGGTCGCCGAGCTGATGGGGATTCCATTGCAGCGCACGGTAAAGCTAATCGCCTTGGTGGCTGAGGATGCGATGCATATCCTTTTGTTACGTGGCGATCACAGTTTGAATGAAGTGAAGGCAAGTAAGTTGGCTGGCCTGACTGAGTTTCGATTTGCAATGGAGGAAGAGATCAGGGCGCAATTCAATTGTCCGCCGGGGTTTCTCGGCCCTGTAGGTATTGATCGTTCTAAACTCCGCGTCATCGCCGACCGTAGTGTTGCTGTGATGAGCGATTTCGTCGTGGGGGCGAACAAGCCTAAGTTCCACACCGCCGGTGTGAACTGGGGGCGTGATCTGCCGGAGCCGGATTTAATTGCAGACATTCGCAACGTGGTCACGGGTGATCCTTCACCGGACGGCAAAGGTGATTTGGAGATATGCAGAGGCATCGAAGTCGGACATATTTTTCAGTTACGCACTAAGTATGCGGAGGCACTTGATGCGACTTATCTTGATGCGCAGGGCAAGTCGCAAACCATAGAGATGGGCTGCTACGGCATAGGCGTTTCTCGTATCGTGGCGGCGGCCATCGAGCAGAATTTTGATGAACGCGGTATCGGTTTGCCGACTGCGATGGCGCCTTTTCAGTTGGCTATCGTACCCATCGGCTTGCACAAGAGTGAGAACGTTAACAAGGCCGTCGAGCAGCTTTATGCAGACTGTAAAGCTGCCGGGTTGGAGGTGTTACTGGACGACAGGAATGAGCGTCCGGGGGTGATGTTTGCGGATATGGAGTTGACGGGAATGCCACATCGCATTGTGGTGGGCGAGCGCGGCTTGAAGGATGGCACGGTGGAGTATCAGGGACGATTTGATACTGAAGCGCAGTCCATCCCCTTGCAAAATGTGCTTGAGCTCGTAAAATCGAAAGTATGCGACTGATCACAAAGCCATTTTTTGCTTTATCTGCGTTGCCAGTATATTTGACGGCGATGCTGTGCGCACAAACCGCGTTAGCGGGCGCGCAAGTCTATACGCCGCTTTCTGCCAGTGTGCGTGCCGTAATGCAGCGTAGTGTGTCGGATAAAGCTGCACCCAAGCTGGTGTTTGAAACTCAGTATGAGGCTGATTTCTGGTTGAGCGAGATGTCACGCCGTCTGCAAAAGCGCATCCCGGATGCTAAGAAGCGGATGGATTTTCTTAGAACGGTGCACTATGAAGCGACCCGCGCAGGACTTGAACCGGAGTTGGTACTCGGGCTGATTCAAGTGGAGAGTGCTTTTAATAAGTATGCGGTTTCAAGAGTTGGCGCGCGCGGATTTATGCAGGTTATGCCATTTTGGGTTAAAGAATTAGGCACAAAAGAGCATAATTTGTTTCATTTACGTACTAATTTGCGCTATGGCTGCACTATTCTACGCCACTATCTGGATATCGAAAAAGGCGATCTGTTTCGTGCATTGGGCAGATACAACGGTAGTCTGGGTAAGTCGAAATATCCCAACTTAGTACGCGCTGCATGGCGGAAAAACTGGTCATTAAATCGTCCAAGGGTTAGTAGCGGAAATGGCCCCTTGGTCAGCGGCAATTATCTTCCTGCTAGTTAAGATGCTTTATTATGGCGGACTCGACCATTTGTTGTGTCAATTCGCCATCATGTCGACTCACCATTTCTCCCGCTGGTGAGTATAGGAAACTCATTGGTAGTGCATTTGCGATGCCAATCTGTGCAGTGACATCACGGCTGCCCATCACGATGGGATAATTCATGTGATGTGCTTCTGCAAAATCAGCTACCTTATAACTTGAACCTGACTGAATCGCGATACCAATCACGATCAGGTTGTTATCTTTGTCGCTATGTAGGTTGATCAATTCCGGTATCTCGTTCAGACAAGGTGGACACCAAGTCGCCCAGTAATTCACCAATACCCATTTACCCCGATAGTCAGTCAGACGGTGCGTATTACCGTCGAGGTCTTCTAGTGTGAAATCACCCGCATATCCGATAGGGGGAAAGATCAGAGTCAAACATGCGAGCGTGTTGAGAATAGCTTTAGTGACCATCTTTCCCCGTGCTGCTGCCATGATCGCGGCCTTCGCCAGTGCCATGCTCGGAAGCATGGGTGAAGTACAGCGCCAGTGAGACCAAGGCGATGCTGGCACCTAAGTAGACAAGGTCAAGCGGTGAGTTCAGCTCCATGCTCATCGCTTCCTTGAACAAGGTGACGATCAAAATCATCAAAATCACTTTGGCTAATCTTGATTTGAGGTCGTCAAGGCTTTCGATGACCAGTATTTTGCTGGATGAGTTTTTACCATGCGCCTGGTCGATATCGCTGATGAACAGCTCATACAAACCCAGAGAGAAGATCAACATGACGGTTGCCAGCAGATAGCCATCAACCACTTCGACCACATGCGCTATCGTACCATCGTGCAGTGCCTTGCGGGCTTCTTCAGTCAAGCTAGAGTCGCCATAATGCATCGCATGGCTGAACAGGGAGAATACATCTACTGTCGCGATATAGAATATTGCGATACCAGAAAGCAAGCTGCCGATAACAGCAGTCAAAATGATGAAACGACTGTTCCACAATACACCTTCGAATAACTTTTCCAACATTTTCATAAATCACCTTATCAATTCAAAACTTTGTATTTCGTTGCAAATAAATCTGAGCAATCAGGAATACTTTTTAGAGAAAAGTTCCTGCAAGGTCAGGTTGGTACTTTGTTCAAGTTGCGTCGCACAATCCGACAGCCATTGTTGCATCGGGTCATTGTGCTTGCCGACGACGAGCGTGCTGATATCCAGCACGAAAAGCCGGAAGATTTCAGTCGCGCGCATGCCGTTAATATCACGTACCAGCAACCACCCGAGGCCTTCCGCCTTACTGACAATTTTAGCATCTGCTAGTTTACCAAGTATGACCTCAAGAGTGTCATATCCCAAGTTCAATGATTTGGATAATGCCGGGAAGGTGCTTACCTTACCATCCTCAAAGTTTTTTACCATGACATTCAGCACGCGCAATGCATCCAGTAGCAACGCGGGTGGTGATGCCAGTGACGAAGAGGGCGGAGATCGCCAATGAGAGAGGGATGAGGTGATGACTGCACCAGTCAAAATAGTTAACCAGGAAAGGTATATCCACATCAGGAATATTGGCATGCTGGCAAGCGTGCCATAGACCAGCTTGTAGGTTGGAAAGTGAGTGATGTAGTAGCCGAATGCCCGATTCATGGATTCGAATACGACAGCGGCGATCAACGCGCCAATCAATGCATGTCTGCGCGGTACATAGCGATTGGGCACGAGTCGGAAGATGATCGAAAAAGCCAGCGTGGTAATAAATACCGGCAAAATTTTGAGTACGCCGATGCCAAAGACGGGGATGAGTTTGGCGTAACCCATCGATAAGCTGATCAGCCATGAAGTCAGTGACAGACTTGCGCCGATCAGTAACGGGGAGAAGGTCAGGACCGCCCAGTAGCTGACTAATCGTTTTATCAATGGACGCGGGCGCCTAACTCGCCAGATTGAGTTGAATGCTTTGTCGATGGTCAGCATGGTCAACATGGCTGTGGATGCCAGCAAAACGATACCAACGGTGGTCAGGCGGGCGGCACTGTCGGAAAATTCTTGTATATAAGCCGGGATGGCGCCATCGGTTTGAGCCGGTATCAGGGTGTTGAACAAGAATGATTTAATATCTCCTATAAAGCCCTGAAACATCGGAAATGCTGAAAATACAGTCAGCCCGATCATGAGCAAAGGCACGATAGACAGTAAGGTGGTAAAAGTCAGGCTGGAGGCGATTTGCGCGCATCGATCCTCCTTGAAGCGCATGGCGACAAAACGGGAGAAATTTACAATGTGCCGCCAATTGTTTTGCATGGTCGATTCATTTGCCTAATAATACAGGCATGATAACCGACAAAGAAATTCTAGTGCTGTATTACAGTCAGCGCGGTGCGGTGCAAAAAATGGCACAGTTGATCGCCCGAGGGGTGGATCAAGTGCCGGGAGTGAGTCCACGCTTGCGTACCGTGCCCAAAGTCTCGCCTATGTGCGATGCAGTCGAACCGGAAATACCGGATAGTGGCGCACCTTATGTCGAGCTAAAAGACCTTGAGGAGTGTGTGGGGTTAGCGTTGGGCAGTCCAACCCGGTTCGGTAATATGGCCTCAGCCATGAAATATTTTTGGGATGGCACGGGAGAGCTATGGATGAAGCATACGTTGGTCGGGAAGCCGGCAGCTTTGTTCACCTCAACCGGAACCATGCACGGCGGGCAGGAGAGTACCTTGTTGTCGATGATGCTGCCCTTACTGCATCATGGCATGATGATTGTCGGCCTGCCTTATTCAGAAACTGAATTATCAACCACGCAAAGTGGTGGTACGCCTTACGGCGCGAGCCACCTTTCGGGTTTGGCTAACGATCAACCCATCACTGATACGGAGAAGAAGTTATGTATAGCACTCGGAAAACGTTTGGCTCAAACTGCATTGAAGCTTGCTCATGCGTAAAGCGCCGGTGAATAACGCTCAGGAAGCCCGCAAGTTGCTGCGGGGTCATCGTTATGGCGCGCTCAGTACCTTATCCAAGAAGTTCGATGGCCATCCGTTCGGATCGATCACGCCTTATGTCACGGATCATGATGGCAGCCTGCTCATTCTTATTAGCACGATTGCAGAGCATACCAAGAACATCCAGCATGACCCTAGAGTCAGCCTGATTACACATGATCAGCAAGCACCAAATATACAAACTCAGGGGCGTGTGACACTGCTCGGTGATGCAGCATTGGAACCTGATCGTGAGAAATCTGGGGAGCGTTATCTACGGTACTTTCCTGAGGCGGAGAGTTATTTTGAAATGCATGATTTTTCTTTTTTTCGCATCAAGCCGATAGGGATTCGATATATCGGCGGCTTTGGGCGCATACACTGGGCAGAGATGGAACATTATTTAGTGCCAAGCTATGAACTGATGGAACATGAAACAAGCGTGATCGAGCATATGAATGCGGATCATCAGGCGGCTCTGCGCAATTATTGTCAGCACTACCACCAATGTGGGGCGCTGGAAGTGACTATGCTGGGAATAGATATTGACGGATTTGATGTGCGGGCTGATGAGCGCGTGATCAGGTTTGATTTTGAAGCGCCGGTGATCGATGCGCAGCAGGCAAGGGCGGTATTGGTTGAAATGGCGAAAGCCGCCAAAAAATAAAGCCCAACCAGGAATGCCAGTCGGGCTTTATATGAAAGCTTTTTTCTAAATTAGAAGCGTAGCCCTATTTTTGCTGAGTAGGATGTTGCTTCACCCGTCTTGTCGTATTCGACAGCGATATTTGTCAGACCCAAGTTGAGATTTACACCTGCAAAGGTCTTGCTTTGATTGAAGCTCTCTTTAGTCAAGCCAATGGTGTTGCCAGGGTCGCTACTGACCTTGACGGTACCGACACCAGCGTATGGCGTGAACATTGCAAATCCCTTGGAGATCGAGAGGTCAAAGCTGCTGGTGTTCAAGGCTAGTTCGTCTACACCACTCAATTTACTCATTGCGGCACGTACGGCAACCGCCGGCATCGCCATACCACCTTCAAGAATTGCGTAACGCAACTCTGCACCTACCAGTTTGATGTTCGTGGTTGGAACGCTGGAATAAAACGCGCCAACATCAATATTGAAGGGCAGGCCTTTATGTACATGCAGTTTCGGTACAATCATGGTGGTATCTGTGGTGCCGATAGCTTTACCCAAGTTTTTTGTTTCTGTAGAAGAGACTTCCAGAGCAACATCAAATCCGGTGATGCCAAGTGGCTCGGCTGGAATAACAGCCTTGTAGCTTAGAGCCGAGCCGAGATCCTCTGAGAAACTTTTGAAATCTGCCTGAACGCTGGCGAAATTCGTCAGGTCAATGTTGTTGGCAGCGATTGCAGGCTGTGCAAAGCAACTCAGCGCTAGCGAGATGGCCAGATACTTTTTCATGTGTATAACTCCTTGGTTCAGATTGAAGAAGAATAATTTTGCGGCATTATGCCGTTGTATTGCCAGCGTTGCCAATACCATGCGACAAACGGAATATTGACCGTTTGTCAGGATAGGGTTAACCGAACCTGCCGGTAATGTAATCCTCAGTTTCTTTACGCGTGGGATTAGTAAAGACAGAGCTGGTGTCACCAAACTCTATCAGGTCTCCCAGATACATATACGCTGTGAAATCAGAGACACGGGCCGCCTGCTGCATGTTGTGGGTGACAATGACAATGGTGAAATCTTCTTTCAATTCATCGATCAATTTTTCAATATGTGCTGTTGAAATAGGATCAAGTGCAGAAGTTGGCTCGTCCAACAGCAATACCTGGGGTTTGACAGCAATCGCCCGCGCAATGCACAAACGTTGTTGTTGACCACCTGACAACCCGGTACCACTCTGCTTGAGCTTGTCTTTTGCTTCGTTCCAAAGCGCTGCTTTGTGCAAGGCCCATTCGACACGTTCATCCATATCGCTCTTGTTAAGCTTCTCGTAAAGCTTAACACCAAAGGCGATGTTGTCGTAGATCGACATCGGGAAAGGGGTCGGCTTTTGAAATACCATGCCGATTTTGGCGCGCAGCATATTCAGATCCTGTTTTTTATCCAGTATATTCGTGCCGTCCAGCAGGATTTCACCCGTTGCCTTTTGATTTGGATATAGCTGATACATGCGGTTAAAGGTGCGCAACAGGGTGGATTTTCCGCATCCAGATGGTCCGATGAAGGCAGTGACTTTCTTTTCGGCGATATTCAGGTTGATATCCTGAAGCGCACGGTATTTACCGTAATAAAAGTTCAGATCATTAACAATGACTTTGGGATTGGCGGTGTTTTCAGCGTTCATTTACAAACCTTGTTAGTGAGTTGTTGCACTTTGCCGGAATAAGACTCGCGCCAGAATATTCAGTACCAGCACACTTATGGTAATCAATAAAGCACCAGCCCAAGCCAAATGCTGCCAGTCTTCATAGGGGCTCATCGCAAACTGGAAGATCACTACTGGTAGATTTGCCATTGGTCTGTCCATATCACTGTTCCAGAACTGGTTGTTCAATGCAGTGAACAGAAGCGGAGCGGTCTCTCCGCTGATGCGTGCGATAGCCAGCATTACGCCTGTGATGATACCGGCGCGTGCAGCACGCAAAGTAACGAAGTTGACGATTTTCCATTGTGGTGCGCCAAGTGCTGAGGCTGCCTCACGGAGAGTGGTGGGCACAAGCCTTAACATGTTCTCGGTCGTGCGTATAACGATAGGGATAACAATGATTGCTAAAGCCAAAGCGCCCGCCCATCCAGAGAAATGTTTGACATGTACGACGTACACTTCATAGACAAACAATCCGATGACGATGGAGGGGGCGGATAGCAGTACGTCATTAATGAATCGGGTAACGGGTGCTAGCCATCCGCGCTGACCGAATTCAGCCAGATAAGTACCTGCCAGAATACCAATCGGTGTGCCGATCAGTGTACCGACCAAGCTCATCATCAATGTGCCCGTGATGGCGTTGAGTAATCCACCGGAACTTCCAGGCGGCGGGGTCATTTTGGTGAACACGACCATATCCAGCGCCGGCAGGCCATTTTCAAACAAAGTGAACAATATCCAGCACAACCAGAATAAGCCAAATCCCATGGCGAGCATGGAGATCAGTAGGCCGATGGCGTTATATATGCGACGGCGTGTGTAGAGGTCTAATGGGTTAATCATGATGCTTGCCCTTCACGCTTTCCGAGTTTGTAGAGCATGAACCGTGCTAACGATAAGACCACGAATGTGATGAAGAATAGAATCAAGCCGAGTTCAATCAGTGAGGAAAGGTACAACTCGCCAACGGCTTCGGTGAATTCATTCGCCAATGCAGAAGATATGCTGTTACCCGGCATCAGCAAAGACTGACTTAGCTCGTGGGCGTTACCGATGACAAATGTGACGGCCATCGTTTCCCCAAGTGCTCTCCCTAATCCCAGCATGATGCCACCGACCACGCCGATTTTGGTATAGGGCAGTACCACATTCCACATCACTTCCCATGTCGTCGCCCCCAAGCCGTAAGCTGATTCTTTTAATAATGTGGGCACGACCTCGAATACATCGCGCATAATCGAGGCGATGAAGGGGATGATCATGATGGAGAGGATGATGCTGGCAGTGAGTACGCCAATACCCATAGGCGGGCCTGAGAAAAACGGGCCAATATAAGGCAGTTCGCCAACATAATCGTTAAGCCAGGGTTCAATATGGTCTGCAAAAAGGGGGGCGAACACGAATAGTCCCCACATACCGTAAATGATGCTGGGAATGCCTGCTAGGAGTTCGATGGCAATGCCAAGTGGACGGCGCAGGATGCGAGGTGAAAGTTCTGTGAGGAATAATGCAATTCCGAAGCTGACCGGGATTGCGATCAATAGCGCAATGCCTGAGGTGGTCAAGGTCCCGATGATAGGCACCAAAGCACCGTATTCATCCGTGACAGGGTTCCATTCCGCACTGGTCAAAAAGCCAAATCCGAACGCTTTTATTGCCGGCATGCTGCCGACGACCAAAGAGGTGAGGATAGCTACCAGTAAAACGAGTACACCAATTGCTGACATGCGGGTTACACCGCGGAACAGCATATCCAGCCAAACTTGGCGCTTTAGACGAGCATCATTCAGGGTAGACATATCTTCATGGACTAATGGTGTATTGATAGAAATAGACAAGGGGGGGCATATCGCCCCCCCTGAATTATATCTTGAGTACAGTTAATTCTGCACGTTCAAGTTAGATTACTTCCAAATTGCGTTGCCTTTGCTATCCTTGATCTGTTTTTTCCAAGCATTGCGAATCATGGTAGTGACATTCTCAGGCATAGGGACGTAGTGCAAGTCAGATGCCAACCTGTCGCCATTGGTATATGCCCAGTCGAAGAACTTCAATACGGATTTGGCGGTGGTAGCATTTGCTTGGTTTTTGTAAACCAGAATGAAAGTAGCACCAGTGATAGGCCAGCTGTCTTTACCTGGCTGGTTGGTCAAGATTTCGTAAAACCCTTTATCAGCTTCCCAATTAGCATTAGCCGCCGCTGCCATGAATGACTTGTCCGAGGGTTTAACGTAGTGACCATCATGATTTTTCATCATTGCGACAGCCATCTTATTTTGTAGCGCATAAGCATATTCCACGTAACCTATCGATCCTTTTGTGCGCTGCACGAAAGAGGCTACACCTTCATTACCCTTGCCGCCCATGCCACCTTTCCATGAAACTGCCTTGCCTGCACCAACGTTCTTTTTCCAGTCAGCGCTAGTTTTTGAGAGGAAATTCGTAAAGATGAAAGTCGTACCTGAGCCATCAGCACGATGAACGGTAAAGATGCTTTTATTGGGTAGATTCAGGCCCTTGTTTTCAGCTGCGATTTTGGGGTCATTCCATTTCTTGATTTTACCCATGAAAATATCTGCCAACAATTTGCCAGTCAGTTTGAGTTGTCCACTGGATACGCCTGGAAGATTGATGATGGGTACAACGCCACCCATGACCGTAGGGAACTGAGCCAAACCACTCTTATCAAGTTTTTCAGGTGTTAATGGAGCATCGGTGGCGCCAAAGTCTACAGTTTTTGCATGTATTTGCTTGATGCCGCCACCGGATCCGATGGATTGATAATTCATGGCATCACCGGTTTTCGCATGATAAGCCTCTGCCCACTTTGCATAAACGGGATAAGGGAAGGTGGCGCCGGCACCGGTGATGTTACCAGCGTGACCCACACCTGAAAAAGTCAAAATAGTCGCGGCTGCAAGGCCGGTGATAAGTTTATTGATTTTACTAATCATTAAAATCTCCAAAAGGTTTTCGTAATATTGCTTGTGGTTCCAGAACACTATCCCAACTGGCTACCACAGCCCATGTTGCAGACAGCATGGTAGGGAGTTTGTGTTACAGGATTATTACATGAGAGATTATTTGTAAAATCAAATTAAATCATGCAGTTATGGTTTGTTATTCTTCCCAGACTGCGTTGCCCTTTAGATCTTTGACTTGAGTTGACCAAGCTTCTCGGATTTTCTTTATTAGCTTGTCAGATAAAGTGATATAGCCAAGCTCTGTTGCGGTCTCGCTACCTTTGGTAAATCCCCAGTTAAAAAATCTTAGTATAGAGTCGCCAATTGAAGCACTTTCCTGGGTTTTTCTCATCAGAATGTAATTGGCACCTATTATGGGCCAGCTATCTTTGCCTGGAAGATTGGTCAGACTGGTATTAAATCCGTTGGCAGCATCCCATTGTACGTTCTCAATGGCTGCTTGAAATGAGTCGCTACCAGCTTCGACAAAATTCCCATCACGGTTTTGTAGTTTAACGATTGGTAATTTATGACTGACTGCATGGGCATACCCAATATAACCAATTGACCCATTAGATCTTTTTACATAGCGAGCTAAGGTTTCACTATCCTTTGCACTCTTACCCGTCACCCAGGATAAAATCATGCCTTCTCCAATCTTACTTTTCCAGCTTTCGCTAATCTTGGAAAGATAGTTGGTGAATATGAAGGTTGTTCCAGATCCCTTCGCTCTTCGAAAAACGATAATGGTTTTATTAGGTATCGCAACCCCTGCATTAAGCGCAACTATTTTGGGATCATTCCATTTTCTGATTTTACCCATGTAGATATCTGCCAGCACTTCACCTGTTAACTTCAGTTGACCGGAAGGTATACCATCAAGGTTGAAAACTGGAACGACGCCATTGATCACTGTCGGAAACTGAAATAATTTACGTTTATCCAGCTGGTCTGCTGGAAGAGGGGCATCTATGGCACCAAAGTCTACTAACTTTTTATATAGTTGGCTGATTCCAGAAGTTGAATGGATGGGTGTGTATCTTACTAGCGAGTATGTTTCTGACTTGTAGGTGTCTGACCACTCGGCAAACAGTGGGGCTGTTGAAGTTGCTCCAGCCCCAGAGATATCAACGATAGCCATGCTGGTGTTGGCAAAAGCAAGGGCAAAAAAAGCACTAGTGACGAGCGTGAAACGCTTGAAACTTTTTATCATGTTGTTCTCTCCATAATAGATATATATGTTTGCGAGTGAATAATTAAAACTACACACTTTACCAGTGGCGACGAAATCAAGTGGCGGGGGTGTCGCAGGGGTTAACAAACTACGATTAAACTGTCACTTAGATTTATTCTATTCCATTCTAAATAATAAAATAAATGGGCTGTCTGTGATACATACTTATGCTTGGTTGGTTTAATTTCTTAAGAAGAACTATATATCATTTGATTTTTTTGCCTTTTTTCTTTTTGAGCTTCTTTTCCGGATTTTTGTCTGTTTTCTTACTATCCCAGTTCTTGAATTTCTTTTTGCAATATTTCAATAAAGATTCATAGTTAGGGAAATACAAATCAAAGCTCTCCTCAGAAGGGGCGTCAAATTCACAGTAATCGTTACTATACTCGCGGCAGGCATGCGGTCGGCTATCATAAATGCCACAGCCTCCACCCGGTAGAAGATGTGCACAATCGCCATCTATCAGCAAACTCCAAAGGCCTTCATCTTTATAAATGCTAACGTTTTTATGCGAGACCTGCCAGAGCAGGTTGGTGAAGTCTAGTTTGGTCTTTGGGGTCTCGATTTGTTGGGTAATATAAGTGCAGCATATTGACCCTGTGCAGAACGAACATTTATTTTCTGAGGTGATCGTCGTGTTGCTGGGAATGATAGGTATCGTCTGTGTGGTCATGTTACATTCTGCAAAATAATTGAATGGTTTATATTATAAAGTCGAACACGCATGGTTGGCATGTAAATTTATGAACTTTATACTTGTATAACGGCAAAATCGAATGGCGGCAAGAAGCGTCATTTATATAATTTTAAAGGCGTTTGTGGCCTGTTAAGCTATGGTGAGACGTACTTTCAGGAGGAAAGCGGAGGGGGGTGAGTGATATTACTATGCCATCTCTTAAAGGGTGGCCTAGCTTTAGTTTGGATTAATACCGCTAGATGAGTCTTGCACTTACTCGCTGACTTCGGTAGAATCCGCGCTCTTTTGAAATCGGTTGGAGTAGAACCATGGCACGTGTCTGTCAAGTAACGGGAAAGCGCCCGGTCAGCGGGAATAACATTTCCCATGCGCATAACAAAACCAAACGTCGTTTTTTGCCTAATCTGCAACGTCGTCGTTTTTGGGTCGAGAGCGAGAACCGTTGGGTTAGCTTGCGTTTGAGTAATGCTGCCCTGCGCACCATAGATAAGAACGGCATTGATGCCGTATTGTCTGATATGCGCGCACGCGGCGATAAAATCTAAGGAGCATTGAAATGCGCGAAAAAATCAAACTTGAATCCAGTGCCGGTACCGGTCACTTCTACACAACGACTAAAAACAAGAAAACCACGCCCGGTAAGATCGAGCTGAAAAAGTTCGACCCAAAGTCGCGTAAGCATGTCATGTATAAGGAAACCAAGCTGAAGTAATCCGGCTGTTCCGTTGCAGATAAAAAAACCCGCGTAAGCGGGTTTTTTTGTTGCTTATTTAAAGGGTTAGCTGCTGAAGGTCTTATGCTTGCATCCAGCCTTGCGCCTCTTCATAGTGAGTGAATACGCGAATGTCGGCATCTACAAATATCCTCGATAGCCACGCCTGCCATGTGATCCACTGATCGTCAGTCACGACTGCTATTTTGCTGAAATCATGGTTGTGCTCGCTGCTGAAGAATTTGATTTCTTCCCATGCGACATCTACGGTGTAGTCGATCATTGCGCGCAAGTCGAATAGCAGGTTGATGGTGCCTGGGGAGCTGAGTTGATAGAGCGACTGTTCTTCGAAGGTTTTGAAGTCTTCAAGCGTGAATTCCCCTAATACTGCTACGTTGACCAGATTGTCAGTTTGTTCGATGGTGATCATTGAGTTTGTTCCTCTTCATGCTTGGGGATTAAGCGTAAGCTTAGCACACCACCAATAATGATGAATGCCATCCCTAGCCAACTGCTTAGCGGTAACAATTCATGCCAGATCATCATGCCAAACAAGCTGGAAAATATAATGGTGCTGTATGAAAGATTACTGACAGCCATGGTGTGTCCAACACGGTGTGCATGGGTCATGGCTATCTGAGCGAGTGTGGCACTCATGCCCAAGCCTAGCAGAATGGCTACACTATCCAGAGAGATGGCGTGAATAGTGTCAAACAACATCCAGATGCCGCTGCCTAGGGTTGCTTGCAGACTGAAATAGAAGACGATACGGGGAGCAGGCTCGCCTAGAATGCCAAGCTGTTTGACATTTAGATAGGCGATACCAGCAAGAAAACCTGAGATAAGCCCCAGCAATCCTGGAAATAACTGTTCTTGTTCAAGTGTCGGGTGCAGAAGCAGGACAACACCGCAAAATCCCAGCGTAATCGCGATTGTCATTGGTAAGTGAAATTTGTCTTTATAGACAATCATCGTGAACACTGTGAGAAACAATGGTGCGGTGTAATTCAAGGTGACTGCTGTTGCTAAAGGCAGTACGGTGATGCAATAGAAAAAGAGTAACAGTGCAATGGTGCCGGAAAGTCCTCTCCAGAAGTGAGTGAGTGGATATTGCGTTGTGACACTGACACTATGTCGATACATGATGGCATATGCGATAAACATGCTAATGAACGAACGATAGAAGACCAGCTCAATATGTGTAAAGTATTCGGCACCAAGCTTAACGAATACGCTCATGCAGCCGAATAGTAATCCGGCAACCAGCATCCACAGTGAACCGCTGAATTTAGGTGTCATTACAGATAGAAATGGAGATTTGAATTCCAGTGCGCTTGCCTTTGTGAGCAGACTCGTTCTTGGAATTTCTCAGAGCTTTGGATTGTCCCCGATATTTTTTTTGGGGGCAACAAAAATTGGCTCTGTCGAGTGACGTTGGGTAAAATGCCAGCCTTTCCCAAGCTGGAGTAGTCATGGCGGGTCCATCTGATAAGGCTAGTCTAAAAAAGACTGGCGCAAAAAAAATACCTGCTTTCGAAATTGCGATGGCCGAACTTGAGCAAATCGTAGCCGATATGGAGGCAGGAAAATTATCCCTGGAAGATTCTCTGGTGGCCTATAAAAGAGGTGCTGAGTTACTGACACTATGTCGTTCCAAACTGGAAGATGCACAACAGCAAGTGAGTGTGCTTGAAGAGGGTGTTTTGAAGGATTTTGCAACAGGCGGCGAGGGTGCTGCTTCGTCAGAATCCGGGCAGGCTTGATGCGCGCAGATTTTCAAGGTTGGGTCGCAAATCGACAATCAAGTTTCGAGGAGGTTCTGCGCAGTATATTACCAGGCGCAGATACTGCTCCACAACGCTTGCACGAAGCCATGCGCTATGCGGTGCTGGATGGTGGCAAGCGGGTGCGCCCGTTATTGGCGTTTGCCACCGGAGAGTTGTCCGGTGCGAATACGGATCAGGTCGAAATAGTCGCTGCCGCAGTCGAGCTCATCCATGTCTACTCGCTCGTGCACGATGACATGCCGTGCATGGACGACGATGTGTTGCGGCGAGGCAAGCCGACTTGCCATGTGCAGTATGACGACGCAACCGCATTGCTGGTCGGTGACAGTTTGCAAACGATGGCATTCCAGCTCCTTGCAGGGCATCGTTTGAATGACGATCCGCAGCGGCAACTTGAAATGGTCAAGGTGCTGGCGCAGGCTGCCGGTTCCCGCGGCATGGCAGGCGGGCAAGCGATCGATTTGGATAGCGTCGGTCAATCGCTCACATTGCCTGAGCTGGAATTTATGCATATCCACAAAACTGGCGCATTAATCCGCGCGGCTATCCTGCTGGGTGCTCATTGCGGGGATTTGAATAAAGATCAACTGAACAAGCTGGACCATTTCGGCAAACTGATCGGGCTGGCATTTCAGGTTGTTGACGATGTGCTTGATTGCGAAGCGGATACCGCGACATTGGGCAAGACAGCCGGAAAAGATGTCGATAACGACAAGCCGACCTACGTCAGCCTTTTGGGTATACAAGGTGCGCGTGAGATGGCGCAGCGTTTGCACCGTGAGGCATTGGATACTATGGATGACTTCGGAGCTAAGGGTCAGCATTTGTGTGATCTGGCAGACTTTATCGTCATGCGAAAGTTTTAATGGATTCACTGCTTAACACCATCAAGAGCCCGGAAGATCTGCGCCAACTGGATCGCGAACAATTACCTGAGCTTGCGCAGGAGTTACGCGAATTTCTGATCGAATCCGTGAGCAAGACAGGCGGGCACCTCTCTTCAAATCTGGGCACGGTAGAGTTGACCGTCGCACTGCACTATATTTTTAATACACCAGAAGACAAGTTGGTGTGGGATGTGGGCCACCAGACCTATGCGCACAAGATATTGACCGGACGTCGTGAGGCGATGAGTAAGTTGCGCATGGCGGACGGTATCGCAGGATTTCCAAAGCGAGACGAAAGCCCGTACGACACTTTTGGTACGGGGCATTCAAGCACTTCGATTTCAGCAGCTTTAGGGATGGCGGTCGCTGCCAAGCTGAGAGGTACAGAGCAGCGCGCCGTGGCGATCATCGGGGATGGTGCGATGACCGGCGGTATGGCGTTTGAAGCACTGAATAATGCCGGTGTCATGGATGCAAATATGCTGGTAATTCTTAACGATAATGATATGTCGATTTCGCGTCCGGTCGGCGCACTTAATAACTATCTGGCTAAGCTGATGTCAGGTCGATTTTATGCGGCGATGCGGCGTGGTAGTGAGAAGGTGCTGAAAGGTATGCCGCCGGTACTGGAATTTGCCAAACGTGCCGAAGAGCATGTCAAAGGTATGGTGATTCCCGGTACCTTATTCGAAGAATTTGGCTTCAATTACATCGGCCCGATTGATGGCCATGATCTAGATGCTTTGCTTGATACTTTGAGCAATATCCAAAAACTGGAGGGTCCGCAGTTTTTACACGTTGTAACGCAAAAGGGTAAAGGCTATTCATTAGCTGAAGAGGATTGCCTGCTGTATCACGGTGTGAGCAAATTCGATCATACTCAGGGTATCGTTGCTAAAGCACCTTCAGCCCTGCCTACCTATACCCAGGTGTTTGGTCAGTGGCTGTGTGACATGGCCGAGCTGAGTGAGAAGCTGGTCGGCATCACGCCTGCGATGTGTGAAGGCTCAGGGATGGCGGATTTTTCTGAACAATTTTCAGAGCGCTATTTTGATGTCGGTATTGCAGAGCAACATGCGCTGACATTTGCTGCGGGCATCGCCTGCGAAGGCTATAAACCGGTAGTGGCGATTTACTCTACCTTTTTGCAGCGTGCTTATGATCAGTTAATCCATGATATTGCGATACAGGATCTGCCGGTCATGCTGGCTATTGATCGTGGTGGATTGGTCGGCGCGGATGGTGCGACACATGCGGGTAGCTTTGATCTTTCCTACCTTCGTTGTATTCCAAACATGACTGTGATGACGCCTGCTGACGAAAATGAATGCCGACAGATGTTGTACACCGCTTACCAGTTGAATACCCCGAGTGCCGTGCGTTATCCGCGTGGTACGGGGCCAGGTGTGGCAGTTGAGCAAGAAATGAACACCTTGCCGATAGGCAAGGGCGAACTACGCCGGCAGGGTAAGCGTGTAGCAATACTGGCATTCGGCAGTATGCTGATTCCCGCATTGGAAGCTGCACTACAGTTAGATGCGACAGTGGCAAACATGCGTTTCGTCAAACCATTGGATACTGATTTGGTGAAGCAACTTGGTAGTGAACATGAGCTGCTGGTTACGGTGGAAGAAAATGTTGTGCAAGGCGGTGCGGGCAGCGCAGTAGCGGAATGCCTGTTGCAGCACAATATTCAGGTGCCGGTATTGCAACTAGGTTTGCCTGATGGCTTTATCGAGCAGGGAGTACCCAGCCAGATGCTGGCGGATTGTGGGCTTGATGCCAAAGGATTGTTAGCAAGCATTCAATCAACATTAACCAACTAATTTAATCGGGAATTGTTATAATAGGCCTCTATTACATAATAGCCCGACAGGATTTTGGTCATGAATACTGAACATATTGCTGATGTACAGAGCTCCGCAGACACCCGTCGTCTTGCGATTAATCGCGTGGGTATCAAGGGAATACGCCATCCGGTTAAAGTTCAAGACAAAAGCGTTGGTGTCCAACACACCATCGCAACTTTCAACATGTACGTTCATTTGCCTCATAATTTCAAGGGCACGCACATGTCACGCTTTGTCGAAATACTTAACGAGCATGAACGAGAAATCTCCGTCGAGTCGTTCGAGACCATCCTTGGTGAGATGGTGGCTCGTCTGGAGGCAGAGTCCGGCTATATAGAAATGAGCTTTCCATATTTCGTAAACAAGACTGCACCTATTTCTGAGGTGAAGAGTTTGCTTGATTACGATGTGACACTGATTGGGGAAATTCTCGACGGCAAGCCTAGAGTAACAATGAAAGTGCTGGTGCCTGTTACCAGCCTTTGTCCATGTTCGAAGAAAATATCCGAGCGCGGTGCACACAATCAGCGGTCCCATGTCACGCTGACCATACGTAGCAATGAGTTTGTGTGGATAGAAGACTTGATCCGCATTGCTGAGGAGCAGGCTTCATGCGAACTTTTCGGTCTTCTTAAGCGCCCTGATGAGAAATATGTCACTGAGCGTGCCTATGACAATCCGAAATTTGTTGAAGACATGGTGCGTGACGTTGCCGGTGTGCTGGATACAGACAAGCGTATCGATGCTTATGTGGTCGAATCGGAAAACTTTGAATCAATCCATAACCATTCGGCTTATGCATTGATTGAAAAAGACAAGACGTTGGATGCTTAGCCGTAAACAGATTGCTCATTGCTTAGTTGTTTCTTGTTGAACATGAAGCCAGTTGCCATCTTCCGATATGTGGCCATAGAAGGTCCCGGATATCTTGGGGATTATCTTGATGAGCAAAACATCCCATGGCAATTGATTGCCATTGATGCAGGGGAGTCCGTACCTTGTCATGCTGGTCAATTTTCGGGCCTGGTATTCATGGGTGGCCCGTTAAGCGTTAATGACAATCTGCCGTGGATGCTTGATGCACAACAGCTCATCAGAGAAGCATTCGAAAAAAATATTCCATTACTGGGACACTGTTTGGGCGGTCAACTGATATCCAAGGCGCTCGGTGGTGAAGTGACAGTCAATCCGGTGAAGGAAATTGGCTGGGGGGAAGTGTCTGTCTCGGATAACGATATTGCCCGCTCGTGGTTTGGTGATCTAAAAGGATTTCCCGCCTTTCACTGGCATGGTGAATCTTTTGCCCTGCCGCAAGGTGCGACCCATATTCTATCAAGCCAGCACTGCGTCAATCAGGCTTGGGCCATCGGCAAACACTTGGCACTGCAATGCCACGTTGAGATGACCTCTGCAATGATCACCGCTTGGTGTGAGGCAGGGGCGGGTGAAATTGAGGCAAATTTGGGCAGCCCTGCGGTCAAGAGTGGATTAGATACGCAGCAGCAAACAGCCGAATTATTGCCGCAGATGAATAGCGTTGCCAGGAGATTGTATGCTAACTGGGTGGCCAGCCTAAGCAATTGAAAAGTATAAAAAAGAATGGCGGCAAGCACGAAGATGAAGGCGATGACTAAACGTGATTCAGGCTTAACATCATATGTTTCGACAAGCGCGCCGCAAGGCGCGTTTTTGTTTAGGAATGTATAATCCGCGCTCTTCGCAAGATTAATAAACTATTTATTCCCTCAAAAGACTGCATGATAAAAAAATTGCTCAAACGGGTGCTCCGCAAGCCAGCTAAAGTCAAGTCTGTCGGCAATGCACAAGTGATACCTTTCAGCTTGCACGGGGTCGCACGTGATGAACTCAGCTACGGTGCGTTAAGGGTCACCGATGGCCTGCAAGCAGCAGGCTACCAAGCGTATGTGGTGGGCGGCGCAGTTCGGGATTTATTGCTAGAGCGTGTTCCAAAGGATTTCGATGTGGCAACAGATGCCACACCTGAAGAGGTGCGCAAGGTGTTCCGTCGATCCCGCATCATCGGGCGACGATTCCGTCTGGTGCATGTGATGTTTGGCGGAGAGATGGTGGAAGTGTCCACCTTCCGCCGCATGATAGAAGCCGAAGATGCGCAGACAGATAAACACGGTCGCCTACTTCGTGATAACGAATTCGGAGATCAGGAGCAAGATGCGGCCCGGCGTGATTTTTCGGCAAACGCGCTGTTTTATGATCCCTCCACACAGGAGATTTACGATTATCACGGCGGCTATGCTGATACGCGCGATCACTTATTGCGCATCATAGGTGATCCTGAAGTCCGCTATCGGGAAGACCCGGTTCGAATGTTACGGGCTGTGAGGTTGTCAGCAAAACTGGGCATACAGATTGATAAAGCCACCGCAGCACCCATCGCGAAGATGAAGCCACTGCTCGACAACGTGCCACAAGCGCGTTTGCTCGACGAGGTGTTGAAAATGCTGTTGTCGGGTCATTCTGTGGTGTGTATCCAGCATCTGCGCAAGATGAATTTGCATCACGGCTTATTGCCGCTGTTGGATGTCATCCTTGAGCAGCCGATGGGTGAAAAATTCATCATGCTGGCGTTGCGCAATACCGATGAACGTATCAGCCATGAAAAAAGTGTTTCGCCTGCGTTCCTGTTTGCTGCATTACTGTGGCATGAGGTGCTGGTGGCTAGTAATCTACGCGTGAAGCAGGGTGCCCGTCCGGTGGGCGCGATGCACGAAGCGATGGAGGAGGTGCTGGACAAGCAGCGTGCCCGCCTTGCCATTCCGCATCGTCAGCATGCGGTGATGAAAGAGATATGGTTGATGCAGCAACGCTTCACACAACGTTCCGGCCAACGGCCTTTCCGTTTGCTGGAGCAGCAGCGATTTCGCGCAGGCTACGACTTTTTGCTGTTGAGATGTGCCAGTGGCGAAGTGGATGATGAATTGGGTTTATGGTGGGATGAATTTCAGGATGCGAGTGCTGCGCGTCGAGATGAAATGCTACTGCCTGCACCAGCTGGCGAGAAAAAACGCCGTCGCCGCAAGCCGCGCAAAAAACCTGCGCCGGTTGAAGCTACAGAGCCAGACGCGTAATGGCAAATCTTGCCTTTATCGGTCTGGGTAGCAATTTGCAGGATCCCGTCAGTCAGTTACAACGCGCAGTAACCGCCATAAACGAACTGCCGGACACGCGTGTATTGAACAATTCTTCTTTATATCGAAGTGCACCATTGGGCTGTGTCGCGCAACCGGGCTTGGAAAATCCGGACTTTGTGAATGCGGTGGTAAAGATTGAAACAACTATATTGCCGCAGGATTTGCTGCAAGCATTGCTGGACATCGAGCAACAACATGGTCGTGAGCGCACTTTTCGTAATGCACCACGCACATTGGATTTAGATGTGTTGCTTTATGATGATATGCAAATGCATGAACAGGGTTTGACCATCCCGCATCCGCAGATGCATATGCGTGCATTCGTACTGGAACCCTTGCTGGAAATATCACCAGAGGCAACCATTCCCGGAATAGGCAGTGCTAAACTAGCACTGGATAATTGTACAGATCAGGTATTGGAGAGAATCACCGATGCAGTTTGATCAATTTCATTATGTGGTCGTCGAGGGGCCGATCGGCGTCGGTAAGACCAGCTTGGCGACTCGGCTGGCAGAGCACCTTGGCGCGGACACCTTGTTGGAAAAACCAGACGAAAATCCGTTTCTCGCGAAGTTTTATAATGACCCGTCGCGTTATGCACTGGCGACACAATTGTTCTTCCTGTTCCAGCGCGGCAATGAAGTGCGTGATCTGGCGCAGATGGATTTGTTCAGTCAAAGCACCGTATCGGATTACCTGTTCGACAAAGACCCGCTGTTTGCACGACTGAACTTGAATGATGAAGAATTTCTGCTTTATCAGCAGATATACAAAACACTGCAACTACAAGCCCCAGAGCCTGACTTGGTGATCTATTTGCAAGCTAATCCTGACACGCTGATAGAACGCGTTCAGCGTCGTGGCAAATCTTATGAAAACGGCATCAGCGATGATTACCTTGAGCGGCTTTCGCAAAGTTATAGCGACTTCTTTTATCATTATGATGCAGCACCAGTATTGATAGTGAACAACGAAAACCTGAACTTTGTCGATGGCGATGAAGACTTCAACCTGCTATTGAATCGCATAGAGGAAATGCGCGGGCCGAGAGAATTTTTCAGCATGGGGGCAACATGAGAACCACGCTAACTAAAGTACAAACAATGCACGGCAAGGGCGAAAAGATCGCCGTGCTGACTTGTTACGATGCCAGCTTTGCTGCACTGCTAGAAGCACAAGGGGTGGACGTCCTGCTGGTGGGTGATTCGCTCGGCATGGTGTTGCAAGGGCACGAGACCACACTGCCGGTCACACTGGACGATATGGCCTATCACACAGGTTGCGTAGTACGTGGTGCGAAGCAGGCCTTCATCATCACCGACATGCCATTCGGCACGTTTCAAGTCACCCCGCAAGAAGCCTTTACACACGCAGAAAAATTGATGGTCGCCGGTGCGCAAATGGTCAAGATAGAAGGGGGTGCGGTGATGGTAGAAACCTTACGCTTCCTCACCGAACGCGGCATCGCAGTGTGCGGACACATCGGGCTCACGCCGCAATCAGTGAATCAACTAGGCGGCTATCGCGTGCAAGGCAAAGAACATGCCGCTGCGCAGAAATTAATTGAAGACGCCGCCGCACTTGAACAAGCCGGTGCAGGCATGATCGTGCTGGAAGCCGTACCAGCACTGTTGGCGGCAGAGATCACCGCGCAACTGAATATCCCCACCATCGGCATCGGCGCAGGCGTAGAGTGCTCCGGTCAAGTGCTAGTGCTGCACGACATGCTCGACATCTATCCGGGCAAAAAAGCGCGCTTCGTCAAGAACTACATGCAAGGCTCAGCATCTATCGCGGGTGCGGTGGCAAGCTATGTGAGCGAAGTGAAGGCGGGTAAGTTTCCCGGTGAGGAACACGGTTTTTGATTTTACCTTTCGCCCTGAGCTTGTCGAAGGGTCGCCGCCCAGCGGCTGCTACTTCAATGGTTGTAGCTGAAGCTTGAGCAATATTG
>CAZURE010000021.1:0-24632 GCA_964623195.1 uncultured Gallionella sp.
TTTTTCTGCTGCTGGGAGCAGCGATGCTGTGGTGGACAGAGCGGCGCTGAGGTTTATACGGTAAGTGTAGGTGTCGGTGGTAATTTCACCACCGTGGGGCCATCTGTAAATTGTCGGAATTTTAGGGCGCGTGTTTGTGCATCTTGGGAACGGTAAGAGCAATTTTCTACATTTATCGTTTATAACTTTTTCAGGTTGAGGCGTTAATTCTTCAATACACCTAAGAATCCACCATTGGAATAATATTGTTTTTTATGAGGAAATCACCAATAAAAATAGCTTTCTCATTTACACCTTCATCTGTGAGGTGGTTATGATCATGCCAATATTCTGGACTGCTTGTCTGGAAGGAGTCAAATGGAATGACGGGTACCGAATACTCAGCTGATATCTGTCTGGTTGCATCATTGGATTTATCAATCGAAAATTTTAAACGGTTAACAACTCGTTTCGATAGTTGTGGGTCGAATGCCAATTTCCGCCGCTCAGCCTGAGGAAGAAAATCCCAATATTTATTGAATTGGATGTTAAAAGTGATACTGACTACCTTGGCGCCATTTGAGTTAGAGATAGCGATTAGCGACCTAAGATTTTTTTTCAGTCCTGTAGGCTCACGATTAGAAATATCATTATCAGCGAACATGCCATCTTGAGGTGAAGTTAACTGCTTGCCGACCATCCTTTGGTAAAGCGCATTTGGGTGCAAGTAATACGTAAAGAATAGTCTAGAGGTCCAACTTGGGAAGTTCCACATTACACGAAAAAAGTCCAAGTTGGTTGATTCACTAATTGAGGGATCAACTGTTCGCCAATGCGTATAGTCCGAGCGGTACTCTCTAGGAGACATAAAAGGACCAGTATCATTCCCTCCCGTGTGAATTAGCACGAGATCGGGGGATGTGTAGATACCTCTAAAGGCAAGTGTGCCTACCAACTCTGCAGAAGTGAAATACGGCGCACCGCCATTGACAACATCAACACTGTAACCTTTGCTTTTCAAGTACTTTTCAAGACGAGCTGGATATGAGCGATCAGCACTAGTCGCGGATGAAGACCAAGTGGTTGATCCACCCAGGCAAAGAATTCTAAATACACCCTGTTGTTTGGGTCCTCCACCGTACCGCCAACCAAATTCATTTGCTGCAGGAGACATAGAATTCGGCTTATAGTTGGCCCATATGTAAGGTTGGATCATAGGGATTCCTACTTCGGAATCCTCGGGAAGCTCCTTTCCGTACACTGTAAATAGTGCGCTATCGCGGAGATTAGATGGCATCATGTTATGGAACCACCACCATGATGTAATCTCTAACAAAGTAAAAGTGATAGCGGCCACTATGCATATTTCGAAAATGGATGATAGCTTTACCATTCTAGGTGATTTAATCCGATTTTCTTCAGTCATACCAATCCCCCTTAACTCTGCACCTTCAGCAAATGCTTAGGTATCATCGTTGAGCATTTTATCGTAAACCACGGTAAATAAAGTATCACTGCTAGCCACTAATGATGCAACTTCCATTATTCACTAAAAATGCCGAGCGAGTGTATACTAAGAAATTATATGGTCTAAACTTTCTGAAATAGGATCTGCATCATGCCTCACGAAAATCTTGTCCGGGAAGAACATATAGATGGTTCTTCTAACCGCTCATTTGGTATGGTGTTTTTTGTTGTGTTTGTTGTAATAGCGTGCATACCTGTGCTCAATGGAGAAGCTATTCGGTGGTGGGCAATGGGCACAGCAGCCATATTTGCAGTGGTTGCTATGGTCAAACCGGCATTGCTTGCGGAGCTTAATCGACTTTGGACGAAGTTTGGTTTACTGCTCGGCAAAATTGTCAGCCCCATTGCTTTGGGTGTCATGTTTTATCTTGTTATAACTCCGATTGGGTTAGTAATACGACTCACCGGGAACGATCCGTTGCGCCTGAAGTTGGACCCTGATGCAAAATCATACTGGATACCCCGCGAGCCCCCTGGTCCTACGTCCGACTCAATGAAAAATCAATTTTAGGAGATCGATGTGGAGATACTCAAAGAACTCTGGACATTCTTGCGTGTCCGAAAAAAATTTTGGCTATGGCCGATCATGATAATGATGGCATTTTTAGGTGCCTTAATCGTACTGGCACAAGGTTCTGCTGTCGCCCCCTTCATCTATACATTGTTCTGAGGGGGATATCTTGCGTATTCTCGGCATTTCTGCGCTTTACCATGATAGCGCTGCGGCATTAATTGAAGATGGACGCATTATTGCAGCGGCTCAGGAAGAGCGCTTCACTCGCAAAAAACACGATCCCCGGTTTCCCGTAAATGCGGTGCGCTATTGCCTGTCCGAGGGCGGAGTTGATTTGAGTGAAGTTGAGTACGTCGTTTTCTATGACAAGCCGTTCCTTAAATTCGAACGACTGCTGGAAACCTATTTAACTTTTGCTCCTCGCGGAATCAAGTCTTTCTCGATGGCGATACCCATTTGGTTGAGGGAAAAGCTTTTTCTGAAGGACTTGCTGCGGAAGGAGCTGAATAAAATCGATGACAATGACAACTGGAACAATCAGTTGTTGTTCAGCGAACATCACTTCAGCCATGCCGCGAGCGCATTCTTCCCATCGCCTTTTGAGGAGGCTATCGTTTTGACCATGGATGGCGTCGGGGAATGGGCGACGACCTCAGTTGCGATTGGAAAAGGGCACAGCCTTGAAGTAATCAAGGAAATCCACTTCCCTCATTCACTGGGTCTACTCTATTCGGCACTCACCTACTACACAGGCTTCAAGGTCAACTCAGGTGAATACAAGGTGATGGGACTCGCGCCATATGGTGAACCGAAGTACGCAGATTTGATTTTCAAACATCTGATAGACGTAAAGCCGGACGGCTCGTTCAGATTGGATATGTCCTACTTTGATTACTGCGCCGGTCTGACCATGACCAACCGGAAATTTGACGACTTATTCGGCGGTCCACCACGCAAGCCGGATGAGTTATTGACTCAGCAGCATATGGATTTGGCTGCATCGATCCAGGCAGTGACCGAGGAAGTGGTATTACGCCTCACACGATCCTTGCGCAAGGAAACCAGAATCGACAATCTATGTCTGGCAGGCGGGGTCGCCCTGAATTGCGTCGCCAATGGCAAGCTGGTGCGCGATGGTCACTTCAGCAATATCTATATCCAGCCTGCTGCGGGTGATGCAGGGGGTGCGCTCGGCGCTGCTTTTGCCGGCTATCACATGCAACTCGATCAAGAACGAAAAGTAAATGGCGATGCCATGCGGGGATCATACCTCGGACCTGAATTTACCCAGACTGATATTGAAGCGCGTCTGAAAAGTTGCGGCGCGAAATTCGACCTGCTTGAAGATGACGAGTTGATAAAAAATTGCGCCGATGACCTGTCACAGGGAAAAGCAACTGGATGGTTTCAAGGACGGATGGAGTTCGGCCCTCGCTCGTTGGGTAATCGCTCTATTTTGGGTGACCCGCGCTCACCGGACATGCAGAAAACACTTAATCTCAAGGTTAAGTACCGCGAGTCATTTCGCCCATTCGCGCCTTCGATTTTATCCGAGCGTGCGAGTGAATGGTTCGAGTTGGATGATGACAGCCCATACATGCTACTGGTTGCAGATGTAGTAAGCGCCCGGCGGAAAGAAATGACCGAAGAAGAAAATCAGCTCTTCGGGATCGATAAACTCAACGTTCCTCGCTCCGACATACCTGCCGTTACACACGTTGATTATTCCGCCCGTATCCAGACGGTGCACCAGGACACCAACCCTCGTTACCATAGCTTGTTGACCGAATTCGAACGGATTACCGGATGCCCGCTATTGGTGAACACCAGCTTCAACGTACGTGGCGAGCCCATCGTAGGTTCACCCGAAGATGCGTTTCGGTGTTTCATGGGAACCGAGCTTGATATTCTCGTTGTAGGCAACTGTTACTTACGCAAGGAAGATCAGGATCCAAAACTTAAACAGAATTACGAAACAGCCTTCGAGCTCGACTAAAAGCTATAGGCTGAGAATCAGAATATTAAGGGTAATTTAGGAATGCCTCAGGGACGCTGTTAAGCTGATCTAGCGACCGTTACCTTTCCCCATTTGCTCTTCTTTCACCATCTGCCTTACCTGTTCCCGTTTATCTTCGGGAACCTGACTAAAAGCACGATAGGTGTCACGAGCGGCCTGCCTTTGCTGGGGGGTGAGTTTGCTCCATGCTTTCAGGCGACTTAAAAACCGACGCTTTTCGGCTTTGTTTAAGTCCGGGAAGAATTTGGATACTTTCAGGAAACTTTGTTGTTGTGCGTCCGATAGGCTTTGCCATTGTCCGCGTATGGGGGCGAGTGCTACTTTTTGTGAGCTGGAAAGTGAACTCCAGGTTTGCGTCGCGGCAGTCGCCAGATTAATCGGCGATAAGAAAAGAAGGACGATAACAACTGCGGCTTTCATCATGGTTTTACAGATCCAGAAAAATCTCCATAGGTAAATCATCTGTCAGAATCGCTAAATCGAGATGGCTCATGTCCTGATATGTTGCGTCAGGTTCAGCAGCATGATGCCAGTAGCTTGCCAGACTGACAAGTAGGGCTGCCAGCAGGATAACGGTGGCGAACCATTGCTGGGGGGTGTGCGGGATCAGCATGTGTGCTGCATTGCCGCTACTTAACGCTAAAACGGCATTGTGCGCGGGTTTTCTGGACAGTGCGATATTCCGCGCATGGCGCAGTTTTTCGGTTGTGTCTGAATCAAGCGTTTCTGCCGACTGGTTAAGTAATTTGGCGATAGATTCCGGCCGGTTTTTGTCGGGCGTTTGATCAAAGGTGTCGTTGTTCATGGTAGCTCCACTCCTTTGGCACTAAGCGATTTCGCCAGCGCACCTACCGCACGCGAGCAGTGAGTCTTGACGCTCCCTTCAGAGCAACCCATTGCGGCGGCGGTCTCAGTTGTATCTAGTCCCTCCCAATAACGCAGCAGGAAGGCTTCTCGTTGACGTGTTGGCAGCTGAGATAGCGCTTTTTCTATTATTGTAATTGTCTGGCGTTGATCCAGAGAGTTTTCAGGCCCGATAGGCGCACTGTAATTGTCACTATCCTGCAGAACTTCGAGCGGGTCAAATTCTTCCTCTTCACCTTTGCCCGAAAATGAGGAGAATAGGCTGGTCCAGGTGTTTCTTACTTTTTGCCTGCGATAGTGATCCCGGAGGGTGTTTTGCAAAATTCGCTGAAACAACATGGGTAATTCGGCAACCGGTTTGTCACTGTATTTTTCGGCGAGTTTAATCATCGCATTCTGGACGATATCCATTGCGAATTGCGCATCGCGTGCTCCATATAAGGCTTGCTTGTAAGCGCGCCGTTCTACACTTTCCAGAAAATGTGAGAGTTCTGCAGGAGTGGCCAGTTTGAATCCTTCATGATTATTTTGAAGAGATGGTAACAAATAGCCTGTGGTTATGCATGAAATCCCAATTAATCTGCGGTCAAAGGTTGACCAAAATGCCGCCAGCCTTTATCGTATGCGGTTCTTTAATAAGGCATAGTTCAAGGTGTATGTGATGGAATTGACCGGCGCGGAGATCGTTGTCCGCTGTTTGCAGGAAGAGCAAGTTGAGTATGTATTCGGCTATCCCGGTGGAGCTGTGTTGTTCATTTATGACGCATTATTCCAGCAGGAAAAGGTCAAGCATATTTTGGTTCGTCATGAGCAGGCCGCTGTGCATGCTGCAGATGGTTATTCACGCTCTTCCGAAAAGGTGGGTGTTGCACTAGTGACCTCCGGCCCCGGCCTGACGAATGCCGTGACTGGCATTGCAACTGCACATTTGGACTCCATTCCAATGGTTATCATCAGCGGTCAGGTGCCTTCTTATGCAATTGGTGAAGATGCATTTCAGGAAGTGGATTCAGTCGGTATTACGCGACCCTGTGTAAAACACAACTTTTTGGTAAAGGATGTTAATGACATCGCTTCCACTATCAAAAAGGCTTTTTATCTTGCCAAATCAGGTCGGCCTGGCCCGGTTTTGGTTGATATCCCAAAAGATATTTCGAACCAAAAGGCGAATTTTAAATATGCTGGCGAAGTGAATATTCGTTCTTATCACCCACCCGGTAAAGCTGATGTTGAGCAAATCAAACAAGCAGCGAAATTATTGTTAGAAGCTAAACGTCCGATGATCTATGCCGGTGGTGGTGTTGTATTGTCAAGTGCGTCAAGTCAATTGAATGATCTGGTACGTTTGCTCGGTTATCCATGCACCACGACGTTGATGGGGCTGGGCGGTTACCCTGCTAATGATAAGCAGTTCGTTGGTATGCCCGGTATGCATGGTACGTATGAAGCCAATATGGCGATGCAGTATTGCGATGTTTTGGTGTCAGTCGGTGCACGCTTTGATGATCGCGTGGTAGGCAATGTTGAACACTTTGCACAAGTTCCTCGCAAGATTATCCATTTTGATATCGATCCTTCTTCGATTGCCAAGCGCGTAAAAGTAGATGTGCCTATCGTGGGTGACTTGAAGCTGGCGCTGGACCAATTGCTAAGCGAGTTACGCAGCGTTAAGAAAAAGCCTGACGCGAATGAACTTGAAAACTGGTGGAAACAGGTAAATGAATGGCGAGAAAAAGGCGGCGGGTTGCGCTATCAGAACTCGACAGAAATCATAAAGCCGCAATTCGTTATTGAGAAACTGTACGAAGTCACTAAAGGTGAGGCATTTGTGACTTCTGATGTCGGCCAGCACCAGATGTGGGCTGCACAGTATTACAAGTTCGACAAGCCACGTCGCTGGATCAATTCCGGCGGTCTTGGCACAATGGGTTTCGGTTTGCCGGCTGCGATGGGAGTGCAGTTAATCAATCCCGGTGAAACGGTTGCCTGTGTGACGGGCGAAGGCAGTATCCAGATGAACATACAGGAGCTGTCTACGTGTAAGCAGTTCCATCTGCCGATCAAAGTGTTGTCCTTGAACAATCGCTACTTGGGCATGGTTAGACAGTGGCAGCAGTTCTTTCATGGCAACCGATATGCGGAGTCCTATATGGATGCCTTGCCTGATTTTGCGAAGCTGGTAGAAGCTTACGGTCATATCGGAATACGTGTAGACAATCCTTCGGATGTCGAACCGGCACTTAAAGAGGCATTCTCCCGTAAGGATGATCTGGTATTTTTGGATTTCCGTACTGATCCGACTGAAAATGTATTCCCTATGGTTCCAGGCGGTAAAGGGATGTCGGAAGTAATCTTGGCGGAGGATTTGTAATGCGGCATATCATTTCCTTACTGATGGAAAACGAAGCAGGTGCACTATCAAGAGTGGCAGGTTTATTTTCGGCTCGTGGCTACAACATCGAATCCCTGTCAGTTGCACCCACAGAAGATCCGACCTTGTCACGCATGACGATCGTTACCAGTGGTTCGGATGCAGTTATCGAGCAAATCAACAAACAACTCAACAAGCTGATAGATGTTGCAGTCGTGATGGACCTCAGCGATGGCGATCATCTTGAGCGAGAGATGATGTTGGTCAAGGTGAATGCTCAAGGTGAAGCATGCGATACACTGAAAAATTCGCTTAGTGACTATTGTGGCCGGGTGATTGATGAATCAGATTCTACTTGCACAATAGAATTGACTGATACATGTGCGCGACTGGATGCGTTTTTACAGTCGATCAAGCGTGAAGATATTCTGGAAACTGTGCGTACGGGTGCTTCGGGCATCGGATGCGGAAAAAGAGTTTTGAAGGTTTAATTTTTATTATTTTTTAAAGAGGGCAACATGCAAGTTTATTACGACAAAGACGCAGACCTGTCACTGATTAAAGGCAAGCAGGTAACCATCATCGGCTATGGCTCACAAGGCCATGCACACGCGCTGAATCTGAAAGAGTCTGGTGTGAACGTCACGGTTGGTTTGCGCAAGAGCGGGGCTTCCTGGAGCAAAGCTGAAGGTGCTGGTGTCAAGGTTGCCGAAGTTGCGGCTGCGGTTAAAGATGCTGATGTGGTGATGATGTTGTTGCCTGATGAGAACATCCCTGATGTTTACAATAACGAAGTAGCGCCTAACATGAAAGCGGGTGCTGCATTGGCTTTCGCACATGGCTTTAATGTGCACTACAACCAGGTTGTGCCACGCGAAGACGTGGATGTGATCATGATCGCGCCAAAGGGGCCGGGTCATACAGTGCGTTCCGAATATCTTAAAGGCGGCGGCGTACCTACCTTGATCGCCGTATATCAAGACAAGACAGGCAAAGCCAAAGATATCGCTTTGTCTTACGCGGCAGCAAATGGCGGCACAAAAGGTGGTGTAATCGAGACGAATTTCCGTGAAGAGACCGAGACCGACTTGTTTGGTGAGCAAGCAGTACTGTGTGGCGGTGCGGTTGAATTGGTAAAAGCAGGCTTTGAGACGCTGACTGAAGCGGGTTATGCGCCTGAAATGGCATACTTCGAGTGTCTGCACGAATTAAAGCTGATCGTCGATCTGATGTACGAGGGCGGGATTGCGAACATGAATTACTCGATTTCCAGCAACGCCGAGTATGGTGAATATGTGACAGGCCATCGTGTGATTGCAGACGAAGCGCGTGCTGCGATGAAAGAATGTCTGGCAAATATCCAGAACGGTTCATACGCAAAGCAATTCATTCTGGAAGGTCGCACAAACTATCCTGAAATGACAGCTCGTCGTCGTTTGAATGCGGAACATCCAATCGAGGTTGTGGGTGGTAAATTGCGGGGTATGATGCCTTGGATCAGCAAGAACAAATTGGTGGATCAATCCAAAAACTAACAGTCGGCAGGGGAAGGGGAAAGCACCTTTCTTCTCTTGCCTGTTTCATCATATGATTGCCACTGCCTTATCCTCGCTTTTTGCGAGGATAATCTTTCTTGGCAAGAACACAATAAAGCGATAGCCTAGGCACATGGATGAATTCGATACACGCACCAGAATGAGCCTTCGTAGGCGCGGCATCTTCCTATTGCCCAACCTGTTTACGACGGCGGCACTGTTTGCGGGCTTTTACGCGATTGTGCAGGCGATGAACTTCCGTTTCGAGCATGCTTCAGTGGCGATATTCATCGCGATGGTTCTGGATGGCCTGGATGGTCGAGTGGCACGTATGACGCGTACGCAAAGCGAATTCGGTGCTGAATACGATAGCCTATCCGATATGGTGTCTTTCGGTGTGGCACCCGCTTTAGTTATGTATGAATGGGCTTTTATGGGGATGGGTAAACTGGGATGGTTTGCCGCATTTATCTATTGCACCGCTGCCGCATTACGACTCGCGAGATTCAATACCAATATTGAAGTAATCGACAAAAGATATTTTCAGGGCCTGCCTAGTCCTGCCGCAGCGGCATTGGTTGCGGGATTTGTCTGGGTGATGCTTGATTATGGCGTACAGGGGGAGGATGTCCGTTGGTATGCTGCTGCGTTGACGGTTTTTGCCGGTTTGAGCATGGTCAGTAACCTGCCGTTCTATAGTTTCAAAGATTTAAATGTGCGCAAGAGCGTTCCCGTTATCGTGATTTTTCTGATCGCTTTGTTTTTCATTCTGATATCAAGTTATCCGCCCGGCGTATTGTTTGCTTTATTCCTGGCTTATGCCCTTTCCGGGTATGTATTATGGGTACTCAGGCGCGGCCCTAAAAAGCGAACCATTGCGTGATGCGCTAAAGCTGGTAATATTCGTCCATGCATTTCTCCACACACATCGCGATTCTGCACTCCACCTTCAGCCTACTCGCTGCGCTGCTGCTGCGCCGCGCGCGCTAATTACACATTACACAACCTTGAAGTGAGCGCGCCAATCCTATCCGGTGGCGCAGGCATGAATTGTATTATTGGAGTTCGTTATGACAGATAAATTGATTATTTTTGATACCACATTGCGTGACGGCGAGCAGAGCCCGGGCGCAGCCATGACGCGGGAAATGAAAGTACGTATCGCGCGTCAACTTGAAAAGTTGGGTGTGGATATCATCGAAGCGGGATTTGCTGCAGCCAGTCCTGGAGACTTTGAAGCCGTACGTACAGTAGCTGAGACCGTTAAGCATTCAACGGTATGTACGTTGGCGCGTGCAAGTGAAAATGATGTGCGTCGCTCAGGTGAGGCGATACGTCCTGCTAAGTCGGGGCGCATACACACCTTTATCGCGACTAGTCCTATTCATATGCAACACAAATTGCGTATGAACGAAGATCAAGTGGTTGAGCGTGCGGTGCAAGCGGTGAAATGGGCGCTTGAATATACCGACGATGTGGAGTTCTCCGCAGAAGATGCGGTACGTTCGGAGATGGACTTTCTGGTTCGTATATTCGACGCGGTCATCAAGGCGGGTGCCAAGACATTGAATGTGCCGGATACGGTCGGCTATTCCATCCCTGCCGGATGGGGTGAACGCATCAAACAATTGATCGAACGTGTCCCGAATTCGGATAAAGTGATCTGGTCAACACATTGCCATAATGATTTGGGATTGGCCGTAGCGAACTCATTGTCCGCTGTGATGAACGGCGCGAGACAAGTCGAGTGCACCATCAACGGTTTGGGCGAGCGGGCAGGAAATGCTTCGTTGGAAGAGGTCGTGATGGCGGTGAAGACGCGTCGCGATGTGTTCAATCTTGATACGCGTATCGATACTACACAGATTGTTCCAACCTCAAAATTGGTTTCCAGTATCACCGGTTATCCTGTTCAACCGAACAAGGCGATCGTCGGGGCAAATGCTTTTGCACACGAATCGGGCATTCATCAGGACGGTGTACTTAAAAATCGCGAGACCTACGAAATCATGCGCGCGGAAGATGTTGGCTGGAATGCTAACAAATTGACCTTGGGCAAGCTTTCAGGCCGCAATGCGCTTCGTCAACGCTTTGCTGCATTGCATATCGAATTTAATTCTGAAGATGAATTTAACGCAGCGTTTCAGCGGTTCAAGGAGTTGGCAGATCGTAAGAGCGAGATATTCGATGAAGATTTGCAGGCATTGGTCAGCGATGGAGATGTTGCCAAAGTCAGCGAATACTATCGTTTGATCTCTATGGGCGCACATACTGAAACCGATGTATTACCGGTGGCACGGGTAATCATGAGTATCGACGGTGTCGATCATCAGTCTGACTCACAGGGTGGCGGGCAAGTGGATGCTACCTTCAAGGCGATAGAGCAGATCGTAAACAGCGGTACTGAGTTGCAACTTTATTCGGTGAACAACATCACCAGTGGTACCGATGCTCAGGGTGAAGTGACCGTGCGCCTCTCAAAAGATGGTCGTATCGTGAACGGGCAGGGGGCGGATACCGATATTGTTGTCGCTTCTGCCAAAGCATACCTGAATGCATTAAATAAAATGCATAACAAACTCAAGCGCGCACATCCTCAGGTGTAGATTGTGACCTTGCGTTGGAAGGGGCTGATTTTCGGATCAGCCTTTTTTTCGAAAAGCGATCAAAACCGCCCAGACACCCAGTCCGATATAGCAGAGCAGCGACCATTCAGGGATACCCAGCGTCAGAAAAGTCCATCCCTTTTCGGCGCATTCACCGGAGCCATGTATAACTTGCTTGATTACATTCGAAAACGGCATCGTCTCCAGCATGTAATCCAGCCCGGGGCCGCAAGCGGGGACCTCATCTTTAGGAAGATTTTGTATCCAGATATGGCGTCCGGCAACAGCGATGCCGGAAAGTGATAGCAGGGAGATTAGTGCTGCATATACCCGTTCACCAGTACGCTTGGGGCCATGTGCCGTTGCAACCGAAAACACGACAGCAATAGCGATAAAAATTACTCTCTGCACCATACACAGGGGGCAGGGATCTTCATATTTTACATATTGCAGGTACAAGGCAAAACCGATTAGTCCGCCTGGGAATAGTGCACCTGCCAGATATAGCCAGCGATTTGAAAGACCGTTCCAGAATGTGATCATAAGAAATGTTTCAGCGTAGTTTGAAAAAATGGCAAACAGTCAAAAAAAACGGCTTGCCGAATTTTTACCCCAATAAGGTAAGGGTTAGGTAATTTTTGACAGCATGATGTGCGACTCTTCTGCCATCTGCTTACTGGCGGTTTCAACCAAATGCTGTAAATTCACCGACTCAAGATAATCAAGTATCTTCTCATTCAGACCCATCCACAAGTCATGGGTGATGCAAGTTTTTGATTCGCCATTGCATTTGCCCATGCCACCGCACTTGGTCGCATCCAAAGGCTCATCAACCGCAAGTACAATTTCAGCGATAGAGATTTTGTCAGCAGGGCGTCCCAAATAATAACCACCACCCGGGCCACGCACACTCTCAACGATATTATTTCTGCGCAATTTACCAAATAACTGTTCAAGATAGGAAAGGGAGATGTTTTGACGATCGCTGATAGAGGACAACGTCACGGGAGATTTTCCGCCGCGTACAGCCAGATCAACCATTGCAGTCACAGCAAAACGCCCTTTAGTCGTTAATCTCATATTAATCTCCAGTTATCAGTTTATATGGATGTCAGTAAAACCATATAGTTCAAATGGTGTGTAGGAATACTGGGAAAACAACTACAGCGGCATAATATTAAGACGCAGTATTTTAGTCAACTATCTTATTCAGGTGGTTAGGGTCGAATTTGTCTGCGGTGGCGCGCTCTTCGTCTACTTTCACCCCCATGCTCGCAAGCTTCTTCAAGATAAATTCGATATGCTGATCTACCGTGACACTGTGTCCGATCAGTCCGTGAAGTGCCTTGTTGACGGGGTCGTTATGGTCGTTGCTGATTCCATATGCATTGAATTCGGCTGAAGCCTTCTTTTCTTCGTCCAGAATACGGGCAGGAATACCGGTAGCTGTTGCACCTGCCGGCACATCTTTAACAACCACCGCATTGGAACCGATCTTTGCATCATCTCCAATGGAGATCGGACCAAGTATCTTCGCTCCTGCACCAACCACAACACCATTACCGATAGTCGGGTGTCGCTTGCCATCTTTCCATGAAGTCCCGCCCAGTGTGACACCGTGATACAAAGTCACATCATCTGCAATATGAGCCGTCTCACCGATCACCACACCCATGCCATGGTCGATGAAAAAGCGCTTTCCTATGGTTGCCCCCGGATGTATCTCAATGCCGGTCAACCCACGGGCAATATGCGACACGAAACGCGCCAGCCACTTGAGCTGTGCGTGCCAAAGATTATTTGAAAGGCGATGCAGAATGCGCGCATGTAAGCCCGGATAGCAGGTCAATACTTCGATCGTGCTACGGGCAGCCGGGTCGCGGTCGAATACGCTGGCGATATCTTCTTTAATGTTCCGAAACATTTCTGTCTTTTCCCTGTTGACGCGCCTCATCCTGATAGCGCGATTTAAGGCGGGCATTATACTCGGTCGTCACACTTAATATGCCACGCAGGATGTTGATCTCCTCCTGCTCCAATCCAGCGCGAGCATACAAACGACGTAGGCGTTGCATCAGACGGGCAGGATTTTGCGTTGTGAAAAAGTTGATTTCTTGTAGCGTTTTTTCCAGATGGGCAAAATAACCATCCACTTGCTCAAAGGCCGCAGGCTGTATTTTAGGTGTATCGGGGATAAAAGTTTGTGCTGCAACAGACAATTCGTAAGCCAGCACTTGCACCGCAGCGGCCAGATTGAGCGAAGAGTAATCTGGATTAGAAGCAATATGCGCCAGTAATTGTGCCTTGCCCGTCTCCTCATTGGTCAAGCCCGACATCTCGGTGCCAAACAGCAATGCGACAGGATGAGCGGCTGCGTTTTGCAATACCTGCGGCATTGCTTCACGCGGAGACTTCACCTCAAGAGAAATATCGCGCATCCGTGCAGTCATCGCGACGGTAAAGACAACCCCCTGCAATGCTTCGTCTATCGAGTTGCATATCACCGCATTCTGCAGCACATCATCCGCACCCGCTGCCATCGCATAGGCCTGCGGGTCAGGGAAAAGGCGGGGGTTGATCAAATATAACTGACTCAGCCCCATGGTCTTCATCGCACGCGCCGCCGCGCCGATGTTGCCCGGATGGGTGGTGTGGCTGAGTACCACACGGATGTTACTGAAAGGATTTTGTTTATTCAAAACGTGATTCCAACTAAAATGCGTGCTGAATTTTCTCAGCTCATTAAAAAGGTCGTACCAATTATGCACCCTATGCTCAACACAGCGGTGAAGGCAGCCCGTCGCGCAGGCAATTTGATTCATCGTATGTCCGACAGAATAGATCACCTTACCGTAACCAAAAAATCCCATGCAGATTTCGTCAGCGAAGTAGACCGCGCTGCCGAGCAGGAAATCATTCAGATCCTGCTGGAAGCCTATCCAGACCACGCGATTCTAGCAGAAGAGAGCGGCACGCAAGGCGAGTCCGACTACGTCTGGATCATTGATCCACTAGATGGTACGACCAACTTCTTGCACGGCTTTCCGCAGTTTGCCGTCTCTATCGCCTTGCAGCACAACGGCATCATCACTCAGGGTGTGGTGTACGACCCGGTCAGAAATGAACTGTTCACCGCAACACGCGGGCGTGGTGCATTCCTGAACGATAAACGTATACGCGTGACCAAGCGCGCCAAACTTGCCGACAGCCTGATCGGCACCGGCTTCCCCTATACAAAGTTTGAACACATGGATGCCTATATGGGCATCTTCAAAGACCTGATGCAAAAGACCTCGGGCTTGCGCCGCCCCGGTTCTGCCGCGCTTGACTTGGCATGGACGGCTGCCGGACGTTTCGACGGCTTCTACGAGACCGGCCTGCATGTCTGGGACATCGCCGCAGGCACACTGCTGATCACCGAAGCAGGTGGCATGGTCAGCGATTTTGAAGGGACGGATACATATCTACGGGACTGCCACATCTGTGCAGGCAACCCCGACATCCATCCACTGTTGCTGGATGTCATCAAACCCCATCTGACACCCGGGCTGAAAGCCAGCAAAGCTTGATATGGATTCGGCGGCAACACTGGAGCGCACACTGCATGACGAGATACCCCTCTCACAGGCAATGGGTGTCAGTGTTACCGACTATGACGGCACTAGCCTGAAACTCTCTGCACCGCTCGCAACCAACATCAATCATAAAAGCACCGCATTCGGCGGCAGCCTCTACTCGCTCGCCGTGCTGTGTGGATGGGGCATGTTGCATCTCAAATTAGCCGAAGCCGCCTTGCATAAACACATCGTCATACAGGAATCAAACATCCGTTACCTACGGCCTGTCGCTCAAGACATGCAGGCAGAATGCAATTTGGATGACGAAACGTTAAACAAATTCCTGCGTACGCTGAACAAACATGACCGGGCCAGATTGTCGCTGGATGTGATCATACACAATCAAGGCCAACCAGCGGTTGAATTTACCGGTCGCTACGTGGTGCACGGGTAGTCGTATGGCAAGCACAGAAAAGCAAAGCCCTGAAAAGCAAAGCCCTGAAAAGCAAGGCAGAGCAAAGAAAACAGGCCAGACGCCGATGATGCAGCAATACCTGCGCATCAAGGCCGATCATCCTGATCTGCTGTTGTTCTACCGCATGGGTGATTTCTATGAGTTATTCCATGACGATGCGGTGCGTGCTGCCAAATTGCTCGACATCACGCTGACCCAGCGTGGTGCATCGGGTGGGCAGCCGATCAAGATGGCAGGGGTGCCGTATCACGCTGCGGAACAATATCTGGCTAGGCTGGTGAAGATGGGCGAGTCGGTGGCGATCTGCGAACAAATCGGTGATCCGGCCACCAGCAAGGGCCCGGTTGAACGCAAAGTGGTGCGCATCGTCACCCCCGGCACGCTGACTGATTCCGCATTGCTTGACGATAAGCGCGACAACTTATTACTTGCGCTACACCAGAATAAAAACGAAGTCGGTCTGGCATGGCTCAATTTGGCCTCGGGGCAATTTTTTGTCTCTGAAGTGAGCGTTAGCCAACTGCCGGCAGAGCTTGAGCGCTTGCAACCTTCCGAGATACTGGGTGCAGAAGATGCTGCACCGCCATCGTTCAAAGGTGCTGCCGGGAAGTCATTGCCCGCTTGGCACTTCGAGCTTGATACTGCCCGACGTGCGCTGTGTCAGCAGTTTGGCACACTCGACTTGGCAGGCTTTGGCTGCGACGACTTTACCGTCGGGCTGGAAGCGGCAGGGGCGTTGCTCGGCTATGCCAAGCTGACGCAAGGGCAGAGCATCGCGCATGTGCGGGGTATGCAGGTGTATCACGCCGACCAATACGTGCGTATGGATGCTGCCACACGTCGCAATCTTGAGATCACGCAGACCCTGCGCGGTGAGCCAGCTCCCACTTTGCTGTCGCTGCTCGACACCTGCGCCACGAATATGGGCAGTCGATTGTTATCCCATTGGCTGCATCACCCGTTGCGTGATCGAACGATGCTGAACGCACGCTTGGCTGCGGTCGCGCAACTGAATGAGCTGCATAGCAAGGTGCACGAACAGCTCAAACCCTGCGTCGATGTCGAGCGCATCACGGCACGGGTGGCATTGCGTAGTGCCAGGCCGCGTGACCTGTCCGGTTTGCGTGACACTCTCGCACAACTGCCGCAACTTCATGCAGTGCTTGCTTCAAGTGATGCAGCGTTGATCAATGAGCTGGGTGATGTACTCAGTGCTGACCAAACACTGGTCGAATTATTGCAACGTACGATCAAACCTGAACCTTCTACATTATTGAGAGACGGTGGCGTGATCGCTGACGGCTTCGATACCGAGCTGGACGAGTTTCGCGGCATCCAGAACAACTGCGGCGATTTTCTGCTGGCGATGGAGACTCGCGAACGGGAGCGTACCGGCATCGCCAACCTCAAGGTGGAATACAACCGTGTGCACGGCTTTTATATCGAAGTCTCCATTGCGCAATCGGATAAAGTGCCGGACGACTACCGCCGTCGCCAGACATTGAAAAACGCCGAGCGTTACATCACACCGGAACTTAAAACGTTCGAGCAGAAAGCACTGTCCGCAGACATACAAGCGTTAACGCGAGAAAAGCTGCTCTACGAACAACTGCTAGACCAGCTCGCACCGTACATTCCCCAACTGCAATTCATCGCGGCGGCAATGGCCGGGCTGGATGTGCTCGCCACCTTTGCAGAACGTGCCGTGACACTTGATTTCAGCGCGCCGCGTTTTGTGAACGATGCGCAGATCAGCATCAAGCAGGGTCGTCATCCGGTGGTGGAGCAGCAACTCAAAGACCAGTCCGGACAATTCACGCCCAACGACACCGCGCTCAATGACGCGCGCAAGATGTTGCTGATCACCGGCCCCAATATGGGCGGTAAGTCCACCTACATGCGTCAGGTGGCCTTGAGTGCGCTGTTAGCACACGTCGGCTGCTTCGTACCCGCGCAAGAAGCCGTGCTCGGTGAGATCGACCAGATATTCACTCGTATCGGCGCATCCGATGACCTCGCCAGCGGACGCTCCACCTTTATGGTCGAGATGACCGAGGCCGCCAACATCCTGCACAACGCCACCGATAAAAGCCTGGTGCTGGTGGACGAGATCGGGCGTGGCACCTCCACCTTCGACGGTCTGGCACTGGCCTATGCCATTGCGCGTCATTTGCTGACGCGTAACGCAAGCTACACCCTGTTTGCCACCCACTACTTCGAACTCACCCGGCTGGCAGAAGAATTCGCGCAACTCGCCAACGTCCACCTCGCCGCGATAGAACACCAGCACAGCATCGTATTCCTGCACAGTGTTAACGAAGGTGCAGCCAGCCAGAGCTATGGCCTGCAAGTCGCCTCACTCGCGGGTGTGCCAAGCAGCGTGATCCGCAGCGCAAAAAAACAACTGGTGAGGCTGGAACAACAAAGTGCCGCGCAAAATCCGCAGGGCGATTTGTTTACCGAGGTGCCTGATGCTCCAGAGCCGGAAGAACATCCGCTAGTGTCGTCTTTACGTGACGTGCAGCCGGATGATCTAAGTCCGAAGGAAGCACTGGATAAGCTGTATCAGTTGAAGAAGCTGGTGTAATACAACCAGTTAGCAATAGTGCTAAACTGTATGCAAACAATCTGTCTTACACTGCGATATGGCACTGAGATATGGAATGTAAAACGTTGCACTTTTCCCGTCACGCTTTCGAGCGTATGTTTCAGCGTGGAATCGATCCGGCAGCTGTAGCGCACATCGTGGCAGAAGCAGAAATTGTATTTGAATACCATGACGACAAGCCTTTCCCGAGTGCACTGCTACTAGGTTTTTATGGCACGCAGGCAATCCATGCCGTGGTAGGACGTTCAGAAGCAGGCGAGTGCCATCTGGTCACCATGTACTGGCCCGATCCCGCAATCTGGGACGAGACGTTCAAACGAAGGAGAACATCATGAAATGCACAATCTGCAAGACCGGCGAAACCCACCCCGGTACCACTACGGTTACGTTGCAACGTGACAACAGCGTAGTTGTCATCCGCGATGTTCCTGCCGAAATCTGTGAGAACTGCGGCGAGTATTACCTGAGCGAACCGATTGCCAGCCGCATTTATGCTGATGCTGACGCGACCGCAAAGCGTCATGTTGAAGTAGAAATTCAGCGATATGCTGCGTAGGGAACTATGGGCTGTCCATAGCTGTTCTGCCTGATTGTTTCTGCGATGTTCGATGCGACCGCAGCCGGATGATCTGAGTCCGAAAGAGGCATTGGATAAGCTGTATCAGTTGAAGAAGCTGGTGTAATATTAATCTTCAAACAAGGAGAAGGCTATGGGTCAGGCACTGCACGCATTAGGCATCGATAGCATGAGCGTCGAAGATCGCATCGCACTGGCGCAGGATATCTGGGATTCTGTTGCCATTGAAGCGGGTCTGTTGCCGCCCAATGAAAAAGAAAAAAGCGAACTGGATCGTCGCCTTGCAGAAGATGATACAAGGCCGGGCGAAACAGTCACTTGGGAAACGATCAAAGCCGAAGCACAAAACCGTTGGCAGCGCTGATGCGTCCCGTCATTTTTCGCAAGCAGGCACGTCTCGAATTTGACAAGGCGGGCGACTGGTACGAAAAGGAACAAGTGGGATTAGGAATGGAGTTCCTTGTAGAAATTCAACTTCTTGTTCAGCGCATTACCGACACACCCGAAAAATTCCCGATGCACTATCGCGATATACGCAAAGCGGTCGCACGACGTTTCCCGTACTGCATCTATTTCCGCGAACGAGATCAACACATCATTGTGCTGGCGGTATTTCACAGTGGGCGAGATCCGGCGGTGTGGCAACAGCGGCTAAGGTGAGTGCTCCCGGAATAGTTGTGCGCGTGTATGAGTTCTTGTAATGCACATTGTCTGTCTATATCTGTCGGTGTAGATTACGACCTCCAGTTTCAGGAGTAATGAAATGTCCGACCGTTATTTCACCAAACAGACTTTCACTTTTCTTTCCACCCTTGCGGCGAATAATAACCGCGAGTGGTTTGAGGAGCATAAACCGGATTACGAGAAATTAGTACGCGAACCCGCACTGGATTTCATCTCAGATATGGGGAATGAGTTGCCTGCGATCTCTTCGCATTTTCGCGCGATTCCCAAGAAGGTGGGCGGGTCATTGATGCGGGTGTTTCGCGATACGCGTTTCAGCAAGGATAAGACACCTTACAAAACCAATATCGGCATCCAGTTTCGTCATGAGTTGGGCAAGGATGTACATGCGCCGGGGTATTACGTGCACATTGCGCCGGATGAATGTTTTGTCGGGGTAGGGCTGTGGCACCCTGAATCGGATGCGCTGTTCAAGATACGTCAGGGCATCGTCGAGAAGCCGGAGGCATGGGTGAAGGCACGCGACGATAAAGCGTTCAGCAAGCATTTTGAATTGGTCGGTGATGCGCTCGTCAATGCGCCACGCGGTTTTGCGAAGGATCATCCTCTGGTGGAGGATTTGAAGCGCAAGGATTTCATCGCGCTTGCCGCGATGAGCAAGAAGACGGTCACTGCAACGGACTTTCGTGAGCAGGTGGCTGAGCGTTTCAATCAGGCAACGCCGTTGATGCGATATTTGTGCGGCACACTGGACATTCGTTTTTGAAGTATCAGGATTATGCTTGACATTGTTGAGTGCTTTAATCAAGATAATCCTGGGCGATTTATGAATAACTTTGGAAGGAGATAGAAATGGCAACTTATGAATGTTCAAAATGCGGTATGGCAGTGAATGCAACTTGCGCTAAATGTGATGCACCATTGGAAAATGGCGCATTGAAGCTGGACGATGGTACTGAGGTGCAGATTTCACAATGCCCGAATGGTCACGGCAAGATCAAGTCTCCACTGTGTTGTGGTCAGGATATGACTTGTAAGATATAGAGGTTCAATCACACATTAGGGTTTGAAACGGTTTTAAACCCCACCCAGCCTCCCCTTGTCATAACCAGCGACTTGGTCATCGTTCTTTGATGGCCTAGCAAGTGTAGGATGGGTTGAGTGCAGCGATACCCATCAAAAACCGTCGGGGGTTGCCCGGCAGCAAGTTACTTTTTCTTGCTTCGCCAAGAAAAAGTAACCAAAAAGAAGGCGACCCCGGTTTACCGCCCTTCGGGTTCCCTGCGTTGCTCGACTGGTCAGGCCTCCTCATAAACTCGCACGATCCGCTACGCGTCCACGTGCTCAAACATATTCGTCAGAATTCCCTGACCCGTCTCCGCTACTCAGCGATGCACATGGGAATTGAAAGGCGGGTTTGGTGGTTTTGACTTCCCATCCCCTGTGCGCCGCCGCACCCCGCGACTTTAGCTGTCGGGCTACCCCCGCCGGTTTGATTTTTTAAAGCATACATAGAGAACAATTCAACGTTCATGCATGGCGCAATCGTGATTACGCCAAATGCACCCAAAACTTTCGGTATAGTTGGCGCGTGATTTAATCGGAACGATACATGAGCCGCAATCTTGCATCTGATGTGAACCGCCGCGAAGCTTGGGCATGGGCGATGTATGACTTCGCCAATTCCGGCTACACCACTATCGTTATGACCGCAATCTTCAATGCCTATTTCGTATCAGTGGTAGCGAGCAATGCGCCTTGGGCGACGCTGGCATGGACGTTGTCGCTGGGGTTGTCTTATGCGCTGATTATGCTAATCGCGCCTTTGCTGGGGGCCTATGCTGATGCCTATGCGGCAAAGAAGCGGCTGTTGCTCTTCACCACGGCAGGTTGCGTGCTTTTCACTGCCGCGCTTTATTTCGCCGGGCCGGGCAGTTTGTGGTTGGTGATTCCGCTGATCGTGCTGTCTAATTTCTTTTATGGTAGCGGGGAAAATCTGATCGCCGCATTTCTGCCGGAGCTGGCACGCGAGGAATCCATCGGGCGCGTCTCCGGCTGGGGTTGGAGTCTGGGTTATGTGGGCGGGCTGGTGAGTTTGGGGGTCTGTCTTGCCTATGTGAGCTGGGCGCAGGGGCGCAGCGATACGGCGGCGGATTTCGTACCGGTTACGATGCTGATTACAGCAGTGTTGTTTGCAACGGCAAGCCTGCCGACTTTTTTGATACTCAAAGAACGCGCACAACCCCAGCCGCATCTGGCGGGCAAGAATATGTTTCAGGAAAGTTTTTTGCGCTTGTTGCAGACGATACGCCATGCGCGTGATTACCAAGACCTGCGACGCTTTTTGATCTGCACGGTGTTCTATCAGGCGGGCATACAGACGGTAATTACGCTGGCGGCGATCTATGCCCAGCAAGTGATGCACTTCACGATGCAGCAGACGCTGATGTTGATTTTTGTGGTGAACATCACGGCGGCTGTCGGTGCATTCTCATTCGGTTATCTGCAAGATCGTATAGGGCATATCCCGGCTATCTCGTTGACACTGGTTGGCTGGATGATCATGGTGGTGATGGCATGGGCGGCAGAGGGGGAGGGATTGTTCTGGGCGGCAGCCAATCTCGCAGGGCTGTGCATGGGCGCCAGTCAGTCGGCTGGGCGGGCATTGGTGGGGCTGTTTTCGCCGGTCACGCGACGAGCAGAATTTTTTGGTCTTTGGGGGTTGGCGGTGAAATTGTCCGCCATCGTTGGACCGGTGACTTACGGTCTGGTGAGTTGGGTTACGCAAGGAGACCACCGCCTGGCGATATTGATCACCGGGGTGTTCTTTTTGATTGGACTGTTGATTTTGTTCGGGGTGGATGCGCAGCGGGGGAGAAGCGCTGCGTTTGAAGATAGGACTTAAGCCTTCCCGCCTGCGATGCCTGATATTTTGCCCAGCACGTCGGAAAGCTCCTTTACTTTTGCTTCCATCTCGGCCAGTTTGACGACCTTGGCTTCAAGCTCAGTAAGCCTCTTCACTTTTTCTTCCAACTCGGGAAGCGCTTCTATTCTGGCTTCGAGTTCAGCCGCTTTTGTTTCCAGCCCTGTTGACTTAGCACGCTCCAGCTTGAGTTTTTCACCTAGTTTTTCGACGGTACTTTCCAGCTCCAAATAATCACTCAATTTATCGTTGAGTGCCTCAATTTGTTTCTTGAAGTCAGCGGATTTGGCTTTCTCAGCGGTCAGGCTCTCCACTAATTTTTCGATTTTTGCGGTGTTTGCCTGAGGCTTCACCTTCTCTTCATCAAGCTGAGCGTTCTGCTTTGCGCGTTCTAGCGCAGCATTTTGCTCTTCAGTGAGCGTATTTCGGGGCACATCCTTTTCAGAAATTGCGCGAATTTTAACTGTCTTATCTGCTTCGGACATTGATGAACCTTTCGTTGCCGTATTTCATAATTAATTTCACTACTGATCGAAAATCAAATTCACCGGGGAGGAACGAAATCCGTTCCGCTCGTGAAGACTGGTGCAGTATAACATTTTGTCTTCATCTGCCGAATTGTTTGATTTTGTGATGTTTTACGGTGAGTGGTAACCTTCGTCAAGATTTACTTTATTACATACAGTTGAGGTTTATGTCCCATCTCGTTGTTTCTATCTCAGGGCATGGCTATGGTCATGTGGCTCAAACCGCACCGATCTTGAATTGTATCCATCAACGTATGCCTGAATTGCGGATTACGGTGCGCTCCACTGTGTCATTCGATCATTTGCATGATCGTATTCGTGCGCCATTCTCATTGCTGCCCAGCGAAGGCGATATCGGCATGGTGATGTCATCAGCACTGGATGTAGAGGCAGAACAGAGTCGGGCGGCTTACCGGGATTTTCATGCAGAATGGGACAGGCGTGTGGATGAGGAAGCAAATTTGTTCAGTGAGCTTGAGGCCGATCTGGTGTTCTCCAACGTCGGATATCTGCCTCTGGCAGGGGCGCAGCGTGCAGGGATTCCGAATGTTTCACTATGCTCTTTGAATTGGGCGGATATATATCGACACTATTGCGGTGAGGATTCCGTTTCCACACAAATACAATCCTGTTATGCCAATGCAGAGGCTTTTTTACGTGCGACCCCGGGTATGGAAATGAGCGATTTGGCTAACCTTGTTCCGATATCACCCGTCGCAGCGATAGGTGTGAACCGTCGTGATGAGCTTCATCGCCATTTGGAATTGCCGGACAAGGTGAAGCTGGTACTGGTTAGTCTGGGCGGGATTGCGAGCCGTTTACCAATGGAAAACTGGCCGCGTATAGATGGCGTTCGCTGGCTGGTGCAGGGCAGTTGGCAGATAAGTCACCCTGATGCGATTACGTTGGAATCGCAGCCATTGAGTTTTTCAGATTTGCTGGCCAGTTGCGATGCGTTGCTGTGTAAGCCGGGTTACGGCAGCTTTGTTGAAGCCGCCTGTAGCAATGTGCCGGTACTATTTGCCAGTCGGGCAGATTGGCCGGAATCATCGGCTCTGGTTGAATGGTTGAAAAAGCATGGGAGATGTATGGAGCTTGCTCGACAGGCGTTGGAGCGGGGGGAGGTTGAAGCCGCACTGAATGAAATATGGCAGATGCCTAAATCGGCACAAGTTGTGCCTGCTGGAGCAGAGCAGGTAGCGCAGTGGCTGATGAATAAACTTTAGCGTTCTGGGAATATTTGAAGGGTTTCGTGGGGAATAGACAGCGTTCAGGGTTTTGCAGTCATAAAAAAATATGCTAAATTTCATCTAGGTGTATTATTATTATAAGTATTGAAATTAATTTGTAATCAACTTGGAGGTGACTTGAAATGGATGCTGTATTTTTATATTTTGTAGTGGGGTTTGCTTTGGTAGTAGGGATTGGTGCAGCAATTTATGCCAGCACTAGAAAGTAGCTAACGGATAACCAAGTAACATTCGGGACTTCCCGAGTTGTTATAAAATAATAAAAAAACAGCCCGAAAAATCGGGCTGTTTTTTTATTTCATGTCATAACATGAAGGCATTGAAGGATTTTTCCGTTGGATTATTAGACTAATGCAGTGTCTGCTTGTTGATCGGTCGCTTTAGGCGGTGTAACTGCGGGTTCAGGATCAGCTGTAGGAGGTGGCTGAATATCTATTTCGACCGCTAGTGGCGGTATTTAGTTAGTACCTACTGGTGATGTAGCAGACTCAACCGGAGCAGACTCAACCGGAGCAGACTCAACCGGAGCAGACTCAACCGGAGCAGACTCAACCGGAGCAGATTCAACCGGAGCAGATTCAACCGGAGCAGATTCAACCGGAGCAGATTCAACCGGAG
>CAZURE010000021.1:24732-24944 GCA_964623195.1 uncultured Gallionella sp.
CAGATTCAACTGGAGCAGTCTCAATCGGAGCAGTCTCAACCGGAGCAGTCTCAACCGGAGCAGTCTCAACCGGAGCAGTCTCAACCGGAGCAGGCGCAACCGGAGCAGATTCAACCGGAACAGGCGCAACTGGAGCAGGCGCAACCGGAGCAGGCTTAACCGGAGCAGGCTTAACCGGAGCAGGCTTAACCGGAGCAGGCTTAACCGGAGCA
>CAZURE010000022.1:0-24711 GCA_964623195.1 uncultured Gallionella sp.
GCTGCTGGCCTCTTGGCTGCCGCCTTCTTTTTAGCTGCTGGCTTCTTTTTTGCTGCTGCCATTTTGCCTCTCCTTCATTAATGAAAGTTAATAAAAACAACAACTACGTTTACTACTCCCCCCAAGCCCGGCTGAAATCAAGCCACGCCCAAAGCCATTAACCAGTGATGCGACCAACCCGCGTCACTGATATCAATCCCAAGATAATGCGCCGCCAGTTTGATATTCGGTGACACGAGTTTCAAAAAAGTTCTTCTCTTTTTTCAGGTCTATCATTTCCGCCATCCATGGGAATGGATTATTCGCTCCTTGGTACAAGATATCAACACCTATTTGCTGACAACGTCGATTTGCGATAAAGCGCAAATACTCTTTAAACATGCTGGCATTCAACCCAAGCACACCACGCGGCATTGTATCTTCAGCATAGGCATACTCCAATTCGACGCCCTTTTGTATCAGGCCACGAACTTCATCTTTGAATTCACTGGTCCAAAGATGCGGATTTTCCATTTTGATTTGGTTAATGACATCCACACCAAAATTCAAATGCATTGATTCGTCCCGTAATATATATTGATATTGCTCAGCAGCACCCGTCATTTTGTTCTGGCGACCCAGTGCGAGAATCTGAACAAAGCCAACATAGAAGAACAGCCCTTCCATAATGCAGGCAAATACAATCAGACTGCGCAACAATTGCCGATCTGCTTCAGGCGTGCCTGTCTTAAATGATGGGTTAGTCAACGTATCAATAAAGGGCAACAAAAACTCATCTTTGGCGCGTATGCTAGCCACCTCATGGTACATGTTAAATATCTCACCTTCATCCAACCCCAAACTTTCAACAATGTACTGATAGGCGTGTGTATGTATCGCCTCTTCAAAAGCTTGGCGTAACAGGTACTGACGACATTCAGGGTTGCTGATATGGCGGTAAGTACCCAGTACGATATTGTTCGCTGCCAGACTATCTGCAGTTGTAAAAAAGCCCAGATTGCGCTTAACCAGCAGCCGTTCATCACTTGTCAGCTTGTCGCTTTTCCACAATGCGATGTCAGCGGTCATGTTCACTTCCTGTGGCATCCAGTGATTTGCACATGCTGACAAATACTTCTCCCACGCCCATTTATACTTAAACGGAACCAGCTGATTCACATCTGCATTGCAATTGATGATTTTTTTATCTTCCACACGGATTCGTCCAGTAGAAGCTGGCGCCTGCTGCTGTTCAGGAGCGACGGCCTCGGCATCACCGACCTTAGGCGTATCCTCCAGCTCAGGTGACATATCGCCTAACGCTGTATTGCGTGCCATTCCGGCAGACTGGGTATTCTCTTCAAATGTCAGCATTCCTTAAACTCCTTTTTATTTCTTTTATTCTGAATAACCCCTAGCATGTTTCACATGCTGGGGTGATGGTCACGATTATTGGCAAGCTTCGCACTCTGGATTATCAATTGAGCAGAATTGATTCTCTTCAGTAGCGCCGCCAGTGGCAGAAACAGCATTCAGCGCACCCGCACGTCCTGTAGATTTTTCTGCTGAAGTCGCCCCCATGGTACGCAAGTAGTATGTTGTTTTTAAACCGCGTACCCAAGCAAGCTTATATGTCTCATCCAGCTTCCTGCCTGAAACACCTGCCATATAGATGTTGAGCGACTGAGCCTGGTCGATCCATTTCTGCCGTCTTGATGCCGCCTCTATCAACCACGCGGGCTCAACTTCAAAAGCAGTTGCATACAAACTACGTAACGCTTCTGGAATGCGATCAATTTTAGCTAGGCTGCCGTCAAAATATTTTAGATCTGCAATCATCACCTCATCCCACAGGCCCAATTCTTTTAAATCGGATACAAGGTGATCATTGATAACAGTAAATTCACCAGACAAATTCGATTTAACAAAAATATTCTGATAGGTGGGCTCGATACAAGCCGACACACCGATGATATTTGAGATAGTTGCGGTAGGCGCAATCGCAATGCAGTTTGAGTTACGCATACCATGCTGCCCTATACGTGCACGTAATGCGTCCCAATCCATGCTGGTTGAGGAATCAACTTCAACATAGCCACCTCGCTCCTGTCGCAGCAAGTCCAGAGAGTCCTGAGGCAGAATGCCACGATCCCACAAGCTGCCGCGATACGTTGCATAGCGCCCTCGCTCTTCCGCCAGCTCCGTCGAAGCCCAGTATGCATAGTAGGACACCGCTTCCATGGAACGATCTGCAAATTCGAGCGCTTCGTCAGAAGAATATGGAATGCGCAACTCATGCAGGCAATCCTGAAACCCCATAATGCCCATACCAACCGGACGGTGCTTCAAATTCGAATTACGGGCTTTACCAACTGCGTAGTAATTAATGTCAATCACATTGTCCAGCATCCGCATTGCTGTATTTACGGTGCGACGTAATTTTTCATGATCTATCTGGCCAGCCTGCTCATGGTCTCTCGGAAAGAGGTGAGCAGACAAATTGACCGAACCCAAATTGCATACTGCAATTTCTTCATCACTAGTATTCAATGTAATTTCAGTACAAAGATTGGAGCTATGCACTACACCAGTATGTTGTTGTGGAGAACGTATATTGCAAGGATCCTTGAAAGTAATCCATGGATGCCCTGTTTCGAACAGCATTGTCAGCATCTTGCGCCACAGACTGGATGCGGGAATTCTCTTAAATAGCTTAATTTCTCCTCTATCCGCCTTTGCCTCATGCTCCAAATATGCTTTTTCAAATTCAGAACCAAATTTTTCGTGCAAATCAGGCACATCTGATGGCGAGAACAAAGTCCACTCTCCGTTTTCCATGACACGCTTCATGAACATATCTGGAATCCAGTTTGCCGTATTCATATCATGAGTACGGCGACGGTCATCACCGGTGTTCTTACGCAACTCAAGGAATTCCTCGATATCCAAGTGCCATGTTTCCAGATAGGCACAAACCGCCCCTTTACGTTTCCCACCCTGATTGACTGCAACAGCCGTGTCATTGACTACTTTTAGAAACGGGACTACACCTTGTGATTCTCCGTTTGTACCCTTGATATGCGCACCTAAAGCACGCACTGATGTCCAATCATTGCCTAATCCGCCAGCATATTTCGCCAACAAGGCATTTTCCTTAATCGCCTCATAGATGCCATCCAGATCATCATCAACTGTAGTCAGGTAGCACGAAGACAGTTGTGATCGCTGTGTTCCAGAGTTGAACAGCGTTGGCGTAGAGCTCATAAAGTCGAAGCTGGACAACAAGCGGTAGAACTCTATCGCACGAGCTTCCCGATCAATTTCATCAAGTGCCAAGCCCATCGCCACACGCATGAAAAATGCTTGCGGCAATTCGATGCGGTGATTTTCGATATGCAGGAAGTAGCGGTCGTATAACGTCTGCAAACCCAGATATCCAAACTGGAGGTCACGCTGTGCATCCAACTCTTTTGCTAAACGCTTCAAATCGAATTGCGCCAAACGCGCGTCCAACAATTCTGCTTCTATGCCTTGCTTGATGAATCTCGGGAAGTACGTCGCATAACGATCTGCCATCACACCAGGAGCAATCTCTTCCCCCAATGTTTCGCTGCAAATGTTATTCAATAGTAATCGTGCCGTCACGAAATTATAGGCAGGCTCTTGTTCGATTAGCGAGCGCGCTGAAAGCACTAAGCACTTACGCACCTCATGCATCGCCACACCGTCATATAAATCTTTCAAGGTCAGTTTGAGTACCTCTTCAGCACTAACAGCCTCCCCCAAGCCAGCACATGCATCCTGCACCAACATGGTAAACTTTTCCAAATCAAGTGGCTTTAACTGGCCATCTTCACCGGTCACATTAATCGCATGAGTCTGTTCAACATTCGTCGATTGACTACGCGAGCGGGAGCGTTCTTCGCGATATAACACATAAGATCTGGCGACATCATGCTCGCCGGAACGCATCAATCCCAGTTCAACTTGATCTTGTATATCCTCAATATGCAATGTTCCGCCGTGGGGCTGGCGCCGCATCAGCGCTGAGACAACACCATCCGTCAATTGCTCAACCATTTCACGCACGCGCGCTGATGCTGCACCTTGCCCGCCATTGACGGCGATAAATGCCTTAGTCAAAGCAATTGATATCTTTGCTGGTTCAAATACAACCACTGAACCATTGCGCCGGACAACTTTATACTGATCGAAAGAACTGGGTGGGGAGGAGGAAGAAGGTGGTGCGATGTCGCCTGCTAGAACTGATGAATCTAAAACACTTTCGGTAGCAGCATGCAACATACATTCCCCCTTTGATATCCGTTTGACTTATAAAACACTACATATAGTGTTTTTTTTAACTTGTATAGCTAATTGTAGTATATGAGCGGAATATTGCAAGTGAAAAATGCCGATGCTGATATAGGATGGTCACAAGGCTTTACTTACATAAAAGATAAGGCAGAATTCTCAGCATTAGGCTCGAGGCACGCAAGAAAGATACCCATACTCGACTTATCAGGAAAAGCATATACCGGATAGATAACGCTCCCAATCAAAGCAAGGGCCGGGATCAGTTTTGCGAATAGGTGCAACATCACTGTGACCTGCGATTCCACGAATCGGGTAAACCGCACGTAGTGCTTTGGTCAATTGGATAAGGGTATCGTATTGCTGATCCGTAAACGGCACTTCATCACTACCTTCTAACTCGATACCCAGCGAGAAGTCATTACAGCATGTCAAACCCTGCCAGCAGGATTCACCGGCATGCCATGCACGCTTCACACATGGTACAAATTGGATGACTTCACCAGTACGCCGCACAAAGAAATGTGCTGAAACCTTTAGTCCAGATACCGTTTTGTAGTATGGGTGTTCTGCCTCATCCAGCGTGTTGGTGAATAGCTGTTGCACACCACTTCCGCCATACTCTCCGGGCGGCAAACTAATGTTATGAATCACCAGCAATTCGATTGCACCTTGTGGGCGATCGTCGCAATTTGGGGATGGAATGTATTTCCCCTCTTTTAGCAGCCCATCATCATCAATCTTCATGATCATCATTACCCGGCGCCTTAATGCCTAAGCGCTCCATCCGGTAACGCATTGTGCGGAATGACAGACCTAGCAACTTTGCTGCTGCCGTTCGATTAAACCCGGTCTGATCCAATGCTTCTAGCAATGCCTGCTTTTCTACACGATCAAGATAGTCTGGAAGTGGGTGCTTACTGCCTAAATCCGAGTTATCGGATTGAGTATGTTCAACTGGCACTAGCAATAAGTCCTGCTCTTCGATCACATCTCCGTTGCATAATGCCAATGCTCTTTCAATAATATTTTCAAGTTCGCGCACATTGCCTGGGAAATTGTAGCCTTGAAGCACCTTTAGTGCTTTATCTGAAAATTGTACTTTTACATCTCCATTTAAACGCGCCAGAACCTGTTGCGCAATCTCAGGTATATCTTCGCGTGATTCACGTAATGCTGGCATACAAATCGGTATAACACTCAAGCGATAGTAAAGATCCTGTCGAAAATCTCCCTTTCGTACACGTGCAGCCAAATCATGATGTGTGGCACTGATAATACGTACATCCACACTTTCTTCAATATTTGCACCCAGCTTACGCACTTGCTTTTCTTGTATTGCACGCAACAATTTGACCTGCATTTCCAAAGGCAGGTCTGCTACCTCATCAAGGAACAGTGTTCCGCCATTTGCCGCTTGAAAAAATCCGTCTCTGTCCTTATCTGCGCCTGTAAATGCACCCCTCTGGTATCCAAAAAACTCATTCTCCATCAGATTCGCCGGAATGGCTCCACAGTTCACAGCAACGAATGGCTTATCGTGTCTCGAACCATTATGCACAATCATTCGCGCTGCCAACTCTTTACCACTACCCGATTCGCCGGTGATATGCACTGGTGCCTCACTTCGCGCCACCCTTTTAATCAAATCTCTGACTTTCTGCATGGAGGCTGAATGTCCTAGCAGAATCTTGCCATCATCCTCATCTTTATCACTGCCGGGAGGAGGCAAATGTAAAACGGATTTGACCAAAGCTCTCAGTTGATCTAATGAAACAGGCTTACTTAGATAGTCAAATGCTCCAGCCTTCAGTGCCATCACGGCATTTTCCGTATTTCCGTGTGCAGTAATCACTGCAATCGGAATATTCATTTCATTTTTGCTAATATGCTGGACTACCTGCAGCCCATCACCATCCGGCATACGCATATCTGTAAGACACAAATCATAACTGCGTGAATTTAGTTTTTTTTTGGCTCCGCCAACATCTCCGGCTTTATCCACCTCCAACCCCATTTTGAGTAAGGCCAGCTCAAGCAGCTCCAGGATATCCGGCTCATCATCCACCAGAAGTACGCATCGTTGCTTTTCCCGATTGCTAGCTGCCATATCAAACACTCCCGCTTTCATTTTCGCTCATATTAAATGTGATGCGGAAACAAGCACCCGCTTCAGCGTCAGCCGTATCGTGATAATCCAGTCTCGCACCATTTGCCTCACACAACTCCTTGGCAATATACAGCCCAAGCCCAGTTCCCTCTTTCGCAGTAGTAAAAAAAGGCTCGAATAGTTTCCCTTGTTGTTCCGGCGCAATACCCGGACCGTCATCCTGAACATCCAGCACTGCGTGCCCATTTATTACCCGTATCTTTAGATTCACACTACCGGACTGCTTAGTACTAAAACGTAATGCATTCCGACAAAGGTTCCACAATATCTGACGCAAATGACCCCGATCAAACAGAACTTCCGTATTGGCCTCTACTGACAAAGTCATTACATCCTGACCAATGTGTTCTGACATGCAAAATTCTTCGACAAAAGCATCCAATAACTTATGTAGCCCCACCACTTCCGGTTGCGCCCTGTCACGTCTGTTCAATTGCATCACGTCCTGAACGATCTGATTGATACGTTGTGTGTTATCCATGACAATTTGCAGCAAACGCTCCTGCTTTCCATCACCTTGTTCTTCACGCATTAACTCGGTTGCATAACTGATAGCTGATAGTGGATTACGGACTTCATGGGCAATATTAGCAGTCAACCGACCCAGTGCAGCAAGTTTGATCTGTTGCGCCTCTGCACGAACTCGCTGCATATCCTCCAGAAAGATCAAGGCACCATGTGTGACGTCATCTTCGATTGCAATAAATCGTAAATTTACTAACAGCCCTGATTCCAACCACAGGGTGTCCTTGCTTAGGCTACCGTTATTTTTCCATTCTTCATATTGATGAAACAGCAAAGGGAATAGTTCGGCCAAAGGAGCAGAAGCGCTGGCACCTTTTCGCAACAGCTGCTCAGCACACTGATTCATCTGCATGATATTTGCGTCACCATCCACCACCAACACACCATCCTGCATGTCGCGCATCACCATGCGATTTGCCTCCGACAAACTGTCAAGATCACGGCCTCGAAGTTGGGCAAGCTTCTGGCTATCCACTGCGTATTTTGCCAGTGTGTGTGCCAGCCATGCCACAGCAAAGTACGCCACGCATGACAGACCCACTTTGACATACTGCGCATTAACTAAACCGCCATACAACACGGAGTATGAATGTTCCAGAAGCACTGCAATACTGGCCAGCGAAGCGAAAAATAGAGTAATTCTGCCACGGCTAATCATGCCAGCTGATGCCAGAGAGACCATCAGTAGCAAATTGACATTACTATGTATCCACTCGCTGGCGTTTGAAAGCAACGTCAAACATACAATGTCCGCGCCTATCTGAATGGCCAACTGCCAGGAAAAACTCGGCCACCTCAGCCGTTGCATAACGAAAGAAGCAATTACCACCAGCAAATAGACGATGCTGGTTACTAGAAATAGTGCCCAGTTTTTCGGGCCAAGAGATAACGCCTCCCCGAATACTCCTGCAAGCAACACCAGCAAGCTGGACAAAGTAAGGCGATAAAAGTTGAAATACAGAAGTGTTCGCCACAAATCGGGGACTATTGTATTTCCTAGATTTTCCTCGGATACAGGTTCAAAGACTGCCTCGACTGAAGGTTCTTGCTTCATCGATTCACTTACGGTGAGCATCAAGATGTGCTTTGCAGCAATAATCGTATTCGCCTGAAGAGAGGCTTTCACTTTTAGGTAAGTGCACACCACAATGTGAGCATCGAACCATATCTTCGGTTAATGCACCATTGCTGCCTTCAGACTTGGAAGCTGAATTTTGCCGGTACGAACGAACTAATAGATATACCACTGCAACGATGGCAACCACTAACAACAGTCTAGCCACACAACACTCCCTATTCGTTTTTGCTGGAGCAATAAGCATGCATAATTGCACATTGCCCGCCCAGCCTTAAGTGAAAATTATATACTTTTATTCATCGCTATTATTTGCGCATACCACACACAGCACATGAGCGATCTTGTATCAAACGGCTGCGCTTTATCTGCATATCCAATGAATTAATCGTTAATAGCTGACCGCTCAATCCATGTTCTATTCCTGCCAAGAGCTTGAGTGCCTCTGCCGCCTGCATCGTGCCAATTATGCCCGTCAATGGTGCAAATACTCCCGTAGTTGCACATCGCAATTCCTCGGACACACCTTCTGCCGGGAAAAGACAGTTATAGCATGCTGAGTCTGCATGACGAAAATCAAACACAGACATTTGCCCATCAAACTGAATTGCCGCACCCGACACCAACGGTTTACGCTGCTCCAGACATACCGCATTCACGGCATAGCGCGTATCAAAATTATCACTACAATCCAGCACGACATCCGCCTGCCCAACCAATTCATTTAATTTTTCAACATCCACTTTGAATTCCAATGGCACACATTCAACTTCCGGATTGATCTCGTGAAGCACTTCGTGCGCAGATGCCACTTTAGGCTGGCCGATGGTTGAAGTGCGGTGAATGATTTGGCGCTGCAAATTGCTGAACTCCACCGAGTCATGATCGCAAAGCATCAGTCTACCCACCCCGCTGGCAGCCAGATATAGCGCAGCGGGAGAACCCAATCCTCCCAGCCCGATGATCAGCACACAGGCATCCAGCAGGTGTTGCTGACCCTCGATACCGATTTCTTTCAACAGGATATGTCGGCCGTAGCGCAGTAGTTGCTGGTCATTCATTCGGATGAAAATGAGAAATTACAATGAGGCCAAGCATAGCTGAAACAATTGCAAATATACACATTGATTTGCCATAAAAAACGGGCATCCGAAGATGCCCGCTTAAGTGTTGCTTATGTGCAGCGACCTAGGTCGCGTTACATATTAGAACGAGTGACGTACACCAAATGAGATAGCACTTGGATCATCATCAGCCGTTACAGCCTGACCACCTGCAGTTGAACCAGCGTTAGTCAAACCATAATTAGCTGCTGTATCGTTAGCGATGCTGGTGTATGTGGCAAACAGAGTCGTGTTCTCTGTCATTGCATGATCGTAACCCAGTGAAACCTGTGTCGCGCCAGAATTTTTAGTTTCTGTACCGGCAACATCCAATGTACCCGCTTGTGTGAAAGCTAGCTTCACTGTCCCCATATCACTGACGTTATATGTACCGGCAAGGTAGATATTATTACGATCTGTTTTTGCACCTGTATTGTCTTTGTCAGACAGCATTTCATACACCAAACCCACTGTGAACATATCCATTGCATAAGTACCTGCAATCTTAGTAGCGGTCAGTTCACCTTCATTTGTCGGTGTAACACTATCATCAGCAGTAATCGTCTGATTACCCACTATAACTGACCAGTTATCCATGCCGTACTTCGCTGAAATGGATGTCGCGCTAAGCTCTGCTGCAGCTGAACTTGCGTATGTACCAAGCGTATTATCGTTTGAGCCTACCGCCGCCGCTGCAAAACTGAAACCATTAAAGTCAGGAGACATATATGCCAGCACATCTGTGAATGTTGCATCTTGAGAAATACCCGTGCTAGTCATGCCCATCAATGAACGGTTGTCTGCAGTGCTGTATCCAAATACGTCCAGACCGCGTGTTGACATCCGGTATGGTGTGTAATGATTACCCAAAGACACTGTACCGAAGGAACCCGCTAAACCCAAGTATGTATTTTCACTGAAAAGGTTACTAGCACCGATATCAGTCATAACACGACCTTCCATTTGGTAAATACCAGTCAGGCCGTTACCCAAATCTTCAGATCCTTTGAAGCCCAGACGTGAGAAGTTGTCTGCTACTTGGTTACGCTTAGCCGCTGTTACACCTGTACCAGTTGTTGCAGAACCAGTATCGGTGATTTCATAAGCCACGCGTACATCACCGTAAACTGTAGGTGCTGCCGTTGCCAATGCAGGCATAGTCAGAGCAGAAGCGATAGCCAGAGCAATAATTTTCTTTTGCATGTGAAACTCCTTAAAAGTTATAAATACTTATAAATTACTAATATATTTTAGTCTTAAAATTCCGTTGCTTAGAACGACATGCGCATACCGACTGCGAAAGCATTTGGATCCTCACCCGCATTTGCCGCAGCTAAACCCGCAGTTGAACCTCTTTGACCTAAACCATAAGTTGCGGTTGTGTCATTATCAACACTGGTATAAACAGCATATACAGATGTGTTGTCAGCCAACATGTGAGAATAACCCAGTGCAACCTGAGATGCGCCAGAACCATTATTGGTCGCGCCGCCTGTTTTAGTTTCACCAGCAGTTGTATAGCCCAGCTTCACTGCACCTTTGTCAGTCACCATGTACTTAGCTGAGATATAAACGTTGTCGCCTTCTGTTTTAGTACCACCAATATCATTCGACAACATCTCATATACGAGCGCGACTGTCAGCGCATCCATGCTATAGCTACCTGCCAGCTTAGTCGCAGTGTTATCACCTTTGTTGGCCGCTACCAGCTTATCCTTTTGGCTAAATGACTGATTTGCAACAGAAATTGTATAGTTATCTCTAGCGTAGTTAGCAGCAATCGAAGTTGCACTCGCTACAGTTGAGCCTGTAGCGCCCAAGCCGTTATCAGTCTGACCCACATACGCAACAGCAAAATTAAAACCACTAAAGTCCGGGCTGAAATAAGCCGCCAAATCGCTCAGGCGTGCTTCGTGCGCACCGCCACCCATGATGGTACGGTTGTCAGCAATCGTATCCTTGAACACGTTAGATTTACCGCTTGCCTTTTTGTATGGCGTATCGTGTCTACCCCACAATGCAGTACCGTAGTCATTTGACAATGCTACAAATGTATTACGGTTGAACAGTGTATTAGCACCAGTATCACCATTAACCTGACCTTCCATCTGCCACATCAAATTCATGCCATTACCCAAGTCTTCAGTACCTTTGAAGCCCAGACGGGATTTATTGCTAGACACATTGTTGGTGGAATCAGAAGCTGTACCAACACCTGCAGTATTTGCACCATTATCAACTACTTCGTATGCCATATTCATTTGACCATACACGGTGGCCTCAGCCATTGCTACAGCTGGAACAGCCAAAGCAGAAGCAACTGCCAGTGCGATAATTTTCTTTTGCATGTAAAACTCCTTTTTAAGTTTTCACTTTGATTCACCGATCTAGCCTTAAGCTCAACCAGCAATCCTAAAAATCCCCCAGTTATGGGAATTCAGTGTCGAATTATCCACACCTCAGACAGCAGAGCAAGTTAAACGCGCACCTTGTTGTATTTGTGCAACAAATATTCACCCTCAATATTCTAATTGCCGATATTTCGACAGTTCGAGGTTCAGTTCAAAATATGTCTCCTTAGCACAAATAAGAGATATGGCCTTTCTAAAGGTATTCTGGAAAGAGGAGCCGCCAACTTTCAACATATGCAACCAAGATCACTTCATCACCCCGCCAGTCACGCGCTCAATGCCAGACAGGTCACAAATGGAGTTCACACCGGCGAATCCACCAGACTGCAACAACAAACGCACTTGTGCAGCCTGATCGTAGCCGTGCTCAAAAAGTAAATGACCACCCGGATTGAGGTGAAGTTTCGCTTGCACGATGATATGGCGTATATCGTCCAACCCGTCCGCACCGGATGCCAATGCGCTACGTGGCTCAAAGCGCAGATCGCCTTGTGTCAGATGCGTATCGTCCGATGCAATATAGGGCGGGTTGGAAACGATCACATCAAAATACTCGTCTTGCAGCCCCGCAAACCAATCACTCAACAAAAGGTGAGCATTTCCAACCTTCAAAGTCCGTGAATTCTCACGAGCCACATCCAAGGCTTCTTGCCAAGCATCCACCGCAGTCACTTCAATGTCCGGTCGTGCATGCGCAATACTGAGCGCGATTGCCCCGCTGCCGGTACCCAGATCAAGGATGCGGAACGTCTCTTTCCCTGACCCCGACCCCTGCCCCTCTCCCGTTTGCGAGAGACGAAGGGACGTAGCGGAGGGAGGAGGGAGACGCTGCAATACCTGCTCAACCAATAGCTCGGTCTCAGGACGGGGAATCAATACCGCAGGCGTGACTTTAAATTCAAGTCCGTAAAATTCACGCACCCCTGTGATGTAGGCAATCGGCTCACCTGACAAACGTTGTCCCAATGCAGTTTGATAATCGGTGGCCTGCTGTTGGTTAAGCTCCTGCTCGGGATGGCCCGGCAGATACGAACGGGCGACACCCAGCACATATTGCAACAGCATTTGCACTTCGATACGAGCCGTAGCTGGCTCCAAACCAAGCGTTGATTCTATGCGGCGACTATCGTTGCGTAGGACTTCCTGAATAGAAAATTTCATGGGGTCATTATCGCGGAAACCATGCAAACTTTTCCATCCGCCAAATGGGTTATATGCACTGCTGTCCCAAATAAATTATCCATGCTTATTAGGAAACTCATCTAGTGGCAATGAACCATCCCCTCCCCCTTTAAGGGGGAGGGTTATAACCAGCGACTTGGCTGGCGTAGTTTGCCAGCTTAGTCGAATGGCTAGTTGCCTCATCAGGGTGGAGGTAAAAACTCTCCGGATCCACTGTTCTACCCCCATCCCAATTGCCCCCTCGCTCTGCTCTCCCCCTCTGCATGGGGGAAGGAGCAAAACCCATTTCACGTTGCCCACCATTCGTTAAGATTATCTAAGCCGTTCGAATAACACTTTCTAAAAGTGGCAATCAGTCAAAACATCCCGAATGGCGTATCTGAAATTCATGTCCCGGTATCAATTTGAGTCGTTGTGAGATGAGCTTTTTCATTCAATTATCTGGGGCCGCAACGGGTTATACGGCGCTTTCAGCCATGGTGGCAAGCTGCGCTGCCTGATGCTCGGACATCAACGCTCCAGCAAGCTCGCTGATGTCACCGTCCATGATCGCGTCCATCTTATATAACGTGAGGTTGATGCGGTGATCGGTGACCCGACCTTGAGGAAAGTTATACGTACGAATACGCTCGGAGCGGTCTCCGCTGCCCACCAGACTTTTACGCGTTGCAGCGGTCGCGTCATGCTGTTCTTGCACCTGCGCGTCCATGATGCGTGCCGCCAGCACACGCATGGCCTGCGCCTTGTTCTGGTGTTGTGAACGGCCATCCTGACACTCGACCACGACCCCTGTCGGCAGATGGGTAATACGCACCGCCGAATCTGTCTTATTAATATGTTGGCCACCCGCACCACTGGCGCGGAAGGTGTCGATACGCAGATCCGCAGGATTCAGCACCACCTCGCTGACTGCGTCCACCTCAGGTATCACCGCAACCGTACAGGCTGATGTATGCACACGCCCCTGCGTCTCGGTAGTGGGTACGCGCTGCACCCGATGTGCTCCGGATTCGAATTTCATCACGGAGTAAGCACCCTCACCGACGATTCTGGCGATGACTTCCTTGTAACCACCCACCTCTCCGTGGCTCTCGGAAATGATCTCCACTTGCCAACGCTTGCGTTCGGCAAAACGGGTATACATACGAAACAAATCCCCCGCGAATAAAGCAGCTTCGTCGCCACCTGTGCCTGCACGTACTTCCAGGAATACGTTGCGCTCATCGTTAGGGTCTTTAGGGAGTAATTGCAATTGCAATTCACTGTCGAGCTCAGCCAGGCGCGCCTCTCCCTGCTCGATTTCTGCGTCGGCAAATTCTTTCATTTCAGGGTCATCCGCCATTTCACGCGCGACCTCTATGTCTGACTGACAAGCTTGATAGGTATGGAAAAGATTGACCACCGGGTCAAGCTCGGCACGTTCACGGCTCAACTTACGGAACGTGTCCATGTCTTTGGTGGCCTCTTCGGTGCTCAGCAGTTGGTCGACTTCAATCAGACGCTCGCCCAGCTGGGCGAGTTTGGCGGTAATACTGGGATTCATTCGGGTTCTGATTACTCGTCTGTATGCAGATGATACAAACGATGGATGACATCAAGGAATTTTTCTCGATCACCAGCTTGCACCTGATTCAATGCATGCGTTGGAGAATGCAGGAATTTATTGGTCAGACCGTTGCTCATCGCTTCCAGCACTTTTTGTGGATCGTTTCCTTTGGCTAACTGCTTGAGTGCCTTTTCCATCTCATGACGGCGGTTACGCTCGGCATGGTTGCGAAGTGCACGTATGGTTGGCACCACTTGACGGGAATCCATCCAATGCATGAAATCCGATACGCTGGAGTCAATAATGACCTCCGCTTCTTTCACTGCACCCTGACGTGCATCCGCGCCTTCTTTGACGACCTCGGCGATGTCATCGACGGTATACATGAACACATCAGCCAATTCCGCCACTTCGATTTCCACATCTCGGGGCACGGCAAGGTCGACGATGAACATCGGGCGATGTTTTCGAGCCTTGAGCGCACGCTCGACCATACCTTTACCAAGAATCGGCAGTGGACTGCCCGTACAAGTAACAATAATGTCGTGTTGACCCAACTGATCTGGCAGATCGGTAAGCGTAATCGGGTGTCCTCCGATACGACGGGTCAATGTTTCAGCACGTTCCAAAGTACGGTTTGCAACCGTGATGCGCTTGGGTGTACGGGCGGCAAAATGAACGGCATTCAGCTCGATCATCTCTCCCGCGCCGATAAACATTACGTTCTGCTCTGAAATGTCCGGGAAGATGCGCTCAGCCATTTTCACTGCCGCAGCAGCCATAGAAACCAGGTTAGAGCCGATCTCAGTCTGGGTACGAACATCCTTTGCAACCGAGAAAGTACGCTGAAATAACTTGTGCAACAGGAATCCCAATGTGCCCGCCTCTTCGGCATGACGCACGGCCTGCTTCATCTGACCCAATATTTGCGGTTCACCCAGCACCATCGAATCCAACCCGCTGGCTACACGGAAAGAATGCTTGATCGCTTCCTCTCTGGGTAACAAGTAAAGATAGGGATCGATATCCTTGCGAGGCATGTGATGATATTCGGCAAGCCAGTCAACCGCATGGTCGGGCTTCTCCGCGTTGCAATACAGCTCCATGCGATTGCAAGTAGACAGTATCGCGGCCTCTTTGGCGCCGCCGTTTTCCACCAGATCACGCAACGCATTCTCCATGCCTTCCGCATTGAACGCGACCTGCTCACGCACGTCTAGCGGAGCGGTTTGGTGATTAATTCCAAAAGTGTACAGTTGCATTATTTAGATAAATCAAACAGTGTTCAAAAAGTCGGTCGGGATTATAGTCTGAACCGCGACACAACGCCATCCGGCCAGACAAACGACCGTTCCCGCTTGTCCCCGCTTCCGAGTCAGGTATAGGATAAGTAAAAACGTATTGAGTTCACAGATTAGCCTTTTTTACCCGAAATTACCAAGCCAATGCTGAATATCACCCTTACCTTCTGCTAAAGTCAACACATGGGGAAAATGACTTTAGATCGCATTCTGCAATCACAGGGATTCGGAACACGGAAATGGTGCAGCGGATTAGTTGCCGACGGCGAAGTGATCATTGCAGGCAAGTCGGTGACCGACAGCCGTGTCACCTACGAACCTGAGGGACTGGAATTCACTATCTACGGTGAAAAGTGGACTTATCATAAACGTGTCTATCTCGCGCTGAATAAGCCTGCCAACTACGAGTGTTCACGCAAGGCCAGCCACCATCCTGGCGTGCACACCCTGTTGCCCGAGCAGTTCAAGTTGCGCGATGTACAGCCGGTGGGGCGACTCGACCACGACACCACTGGTCTATTATTGATGTCCGACGACGGCGCATTCATTCATCGCCAGTCTTCGCCTAAGCACCATGTCCCCAAGGTCTATGTCGCTACCACTCATGATCCGGTCACGCCGGAACTGGTCGCTCAATTTCTGTCTGGCGTAAAGCTGCACGATGAGCCAGCCCCGCTGGCGGCAGTGACTTGCCGCATGGTAGCCAGCCATCAGATCGAGATTGTGCTGGAGCAGGGAAAATACCATCAGGTCAAACGCATGCTGGCTGCGGCTGGCAATCACTGTGTTGCGCTGCACCGCGCGCAGGTCGGCGGATTAAAATTGGATGCGCTGAAACTTGCCGAAGGGGAGTGGTGTTATCTTAATGAAGCGCAATTGGCGCTGCTCATTCGTTCTTAGCAATCAATATCGCTTCTACAGGCATCGCAGAGTAAAATCCGGCCTCACTTAATTAACTATCCCCTTTTGGGTGCCTCTAAAAATCCAGAGTTCGCCCAGATGCCAAGCGGGGAGAAGACTTAGCAGCGGCGCATATAGGTGATATGCAAGCGAGAAATTTCCCACGCAACGCAGCAGTTGGGATACAACGAAGTTGCTGTGCAGGCTAACCTTCAGGTTATGCCGTAACTAAAATCTGGATTTTGAGAGGTGCCCAATGGCAATACAGTGGTTCCCCGGTCATATGACCTCAGCACGGCGCAAAGCTGGCGAAACGATGGAGTTTACCGACGTTGTTATCGAGGTGCTGGATGCCCGCGCGCCAGAGGCTAGTTGTAACCCGATGATCCGAGAACTTCGCGAGCATCGCCGGCGTCCTTGCCTGAAAATATTGAATAAAATTGATCTTGCTGATCCTGAGGTCACACAGGCCTGGCTGGATTTTTACAATAAACAGGATGGTGTCAAAGCCGTGGCATTGTGCTGCAAGAGTGCCAGCGACGCTGCCGGTGTGCCTAAACTATGCCAGCCGCTTGCAGCACATCGCAATAGCACACACAAACCGCTGCGCATGATGATCATGGGCATCCCCAATGTCGGCAAATCGACACTGATGAACATGCTATTGAAGCGCAAGGTTGCCAATGTCGGTGACGAACCTGCCGTGACCAAGTCTCAACAAAATCACAAGATCAACGACCGGATGACACTGACTGATTCACCAGGGCTGATGTGGCCGAAAATCGAGCTCGAGGAAGATGGTTATATGTTGGCTGCCATCCATGCAATCGGACGCAATGCGGTGTTCGATGATGAGATCGCTATTTTTCTCGCCTCGCTGTTACTTGAATATTACCCGGAACAACTCGCCGAACGTTACAAGCTCACATTGACGGGAATGGATGACGTGGGTGTACTTGAGGCCATTGCAAAAAAACGGGGTTGTTTGCTCAAAGGTCGTGGTGCCGGGCTTGATCTGGAAAAAGCGGCAATGATTTTGCTGACGGAATTTCGTAACGGCAAACTGGGTCGCATCAGTCTGGAATCACCTGACTCGCGAGCAAAGTTATTGGACACGAAGCAGCAACTATCAACAGCTGAAGATAATTCATCACCTTGACGGAACCTCTAATCAATCAGTTGGTCTTTAACTTTATAGGATGACCTTGGGTTAAGTTTGGCTTCGCATGCTTGCATAGACCCTATTAACGGTATTGCTTCACTTCGTAAGTAGCCGTCATCGTGATAAAGTTCGCACATACGAATCCCCTATCAGAACAATTAGCCCTGCAATCTATTTGGGCGCATCAGAAAGGAAGCATCATGAAAAATAAATCTAAGTACATAACAGGCTTTGCCGTTCTAGCATTGGCTTCAACTTTCGCATTCGCCGCTGGTGAGGAATGTGACTCAAAGAAGCACAATCAAGCATCAAGTTCAAAAGGCACAATGTTCAATAGTGCCGACGCTAACAATGACGGCGCCATTTCCAAGTCCGAGTTCGACGATTACTATGCTAAACATAATAATCAGCATTTCACCAAAATGGATGCCAATCAGGATGGCAAGCTGACTCAGAATGAAATGCATAAAGGTCATAAAGCCCCGGCAGGTGCTACCACTGGCACAACCCATCTTGACCGTCGCTTCAATGCTGCCGATGCGGATCATAACGGTGGCTTGAACACCACTGAAGCGAAGCACATGCCGATGCTGACCCAGTATTTCAAGCAGATCGATACGAATAGTGATGGTCAGGTGACGCGTCAGGAGTATTTTGATGCGATGCCGCTGCTTCATAGTGGTAAGTCTATGTCTGGCAGCAAAGTCCAATCACTGTAACAACAAGCTGTTCACGATAAAAAGGCCAGCTAGATGCTGGCCTTTTTATTTAGCGCGATAGCCCTGCGACTAGAATTTCAACTTGTCGAGTAATTTGTCGGCACCCTGCTTGAGCTTCTGCTGCTGCGCACCGACTAACGCCTGCTTACGATCATCAAGTTTTTTACGTGCTGCATCCAGTTGCTGACGCACCCTATTGATTTGTGCCAGACTGGATGTCAGCTTAGTATTTAGTCCAGACCCTACTTCGTCCTGCCGTGCGAACAGTCGTTTTCGCTGTTCGGCTATGCGGTCATTCACCATACCCTCTATACGCGCATGAGCAGCGTCTATTTTCTCTTTCAGGAAACGACTCATGCCACGCTCCAGCGCGCTCGCCAGATTAGTGGAAAGCTGCCAATCAAGCTTGGACCAGGTGCCGCTAACGTGTGCATCAAGATCGACTGCATCAAGGCCTGCAATTGAAGCATTAATCATCTCCAGCACCACATCGGATTGTGCTTTGGTATTCATCGCAACTTCGGTGAATATATTGTTCAGGCTCACTTCGACATTTTCCTCACGCAGTTCGGCAGTGAACTTCGCCGCACCCAGCGCCTTTGAGAAGGCCAACTCAACATTAGGACTGTTGACCAGCGACCGCCCTGCAACACCGTATTTCCCAATCTCCATCGTCAAGTGTTCTACTGGCTTGCCAGTCGTATGATCGACCACCAGCTCTGCCTTGATATCCGAAATATCCTGCTGGGGAATATTGCCCTTGATCGTCGCCACCATCGGACGCCCGACCATGCCCTGATTGGTACTCACGTCTAGAATCTGACCGGATATCCCCCCCGCGACACTTGAGGTGATAAGCGCTTTGCGCAACCAGAAACTAGGATAGCCATTGGTTCGCTCAAATGCATAGTCGCGCCCCTTGCTTCGCTCATGCACAATGATCGCTTCTTTTTCGCTTTTCGCCGGCATATAACTGCGCGCCTGATCCATATAGCCGCGAGCTTCCTGCACCTTTTCCAACACATCCATACCGAACAACGCACGGGACAGGGTGCTTGTATCCAACGACGGCAAGCGCATCCTTGTTTGCAGGTCCAGAATATCTTCTTTCACGATGTCATCAAGACCGGATATCGATCCTTTAAGCGATGACAATTCGTCAGTCAGCGCTTTTCCTGTTTCACTGACCAACTTGGCCTTATCATTGAAGTCGCTACGTATCGATCCGAGTTCTTTCAGTGATGCTTGAACTTTCGTGACCTCTTTCAGTTCATCCAGATTCACCTCTGCCAAACGGCGTTGCAAGGCGGAAAAATCCTCACCTGTCGGCATCGATGCCAAGCGGGATTTCCATTGTGATTCTTTGTCATCCAATGCCTTTTGCATCTGTGAAATATGCGCGCTACTTTTAAGATCACCTCCTATTGAGGCAAGTTGATCTTTAGGGTCAGCCTCGGCAGCAATCTCGGCAAGGTCACCCAGCACATTCCCTGAGAACTCGCCCTGCATCAATGCCTGTGCCTGATCGCTGAAACCGTCACCCTCACTGGCAGGCTTAACGGGCAACACCCGCCCCGGTTTGCTGCGCTGCGTATCGATATCCACATCGACAATGGATGCCTCGTTGATCACCACCTTGCCTCGTAACAAGGCATCCCAAAGCATGCCAAAGTTGATTGCGCCGACCTGCATCCTGTTTCGATCAGGTGATACTGGGTTTGTCATCTCTATATCGCCAAGTACGACTGAGGCATCCCATACGCTGGTGTCAAGCCGACCGATATTCACCTCAGCACCGTTCGCCTGTGTCGCCGCATATTCGAGTCCGCGACGCAAGTGAGAATCCAGAAAGAGCGTGAAATAAAGCACGATTAAAGCGATTACGATCGCCAATGGCACGATCGCCTCAAAACGAATCGGCCCTTTGTTTTTTGTCGCATTATTTGCTTGAGCCACAGCGCTATCCCTGGAATTTTTCATAAGTCGAATACATTTTAAAAAACACCGTCCCAGTCCATAACCTCCACAAACGACTGCTCTTGAAACGTTGAACGACCTGTTCCCGATAAGTCATTATCAACCGCTTGCTGGCAAAGAAAATGATGGGTGCCAATGCCAAGCTCGTCACACCCGCTCCCATAGTGATGCTGTTATTGAAATGCGTGAGTGGAATCAACGGCATGTTATACATGGCAGCAAACACAGTTCTCATTGATTCCGCCTCAAGGATGGCGACTCCTACCGAGCCGAACACCGGATCAAATAACCATGCAACAAGGGCAAAGAAAAAAGCTGATATAAGCGCAGCGCCTATCTGGATGCGAAGCATGAAGACACAAATTAAAACAAGCAGCACCTGCAAAGAAATCAATGGCGCAAAACCAAGTATCAAGCCACAGGTGATTCCTGCGGCGATCTGGTTGGATCCGGTATCTGAGTTCAGCAAATTGATTAGCGACAACAGTTGCTTCAATAAAATCGTCATTAAATATTCTTTCTTAATTCAGGTTGTACTTCTTTTTGCCTTTTCGGTCGCTTTACATGCATAGGAAGATTGTAGACGTAGACATAGTGAAGGGCAAATTCACTTGGCAGCTCACCTTTTAAGGCCTTGAATATCAACTCTCAGGGTAGCAAATTAACCTTGTATAGATTGTCAGGTAGCGACAAACCCCGCACTGATATTGTGTACAATCGTAAGAATAATCCGATTGATTCCAATTATTTGCATGCATGAAATGTCCATAATGCAATAAACAAGGATCAGTATCTTCCAAAACGAGAGGCTCACAAATGGCACAGCTTTCAATAGCACGTATCTTATTGGCATCAGCAGCGATATTCGCGCTGGCCAGTTGCGGAGATGAAGAAGCAGCAAAAGCAAAGCCTGTCGTAGCCAAACCTGCTAATGCCACATTTAATGTGAGTGGCTCGGTTTCCGGCCTATCCGGAAAGGGCTTGGTGCTTCAGGTCAATCAAGCCAATGATCTTCCTGTCAGTGCTAACGGGAAATTCAAATTCAAAAAAACATTCCCGGAAGGCAGCACCTATACAGTCACTGTTAAATCCACTCCAGCCCAACAGAGCTGCGCAATCAACAATGGGAGCGGAAAGTTTACTGGCTCCCAAGTCAAAACCATCACTGTCACCTGCAAGACCAACAACATTGCAGTCGGTGGCAAAGCATCTGGTCTCTCGGGCAGAGGGCTAGGTCTGCAACTCAATGGAACCTATGACATTGCAATCAATAAGAATGGAGATTTTGTTTTTCCCGATGTACGTCTGTCTGACAACAGCGACTACAGAGTTGCTATCAAGACCATGCCCGTCAAGCAACTGTGTACTATCAAGCCAATCAGTTCAGCTCAGCAGAGTGGCGTACTCAATATCATTGAAGTAGTTTGCATGAAGAAATAGTCCTACCTGATAACAAGAGCGGCAGATTCATTCCTCCACTTCTTGCCTATTTAGCCGTTCTTAAAATTTATTTTCTGTGTGCTACAAGGTAGACACGTAGGTTGCTACAGCCTCAATATCTTCAAACGTCATGAATCCGGTTATCACTCCCATCATGCCTCCGGGATCATTGGAACGGGTACGTTTCGCGAAATCTTTCAACTGCTTAACTATGTAATCCTTATGCTGACCACCGATAACAGGTGCTTCCGAACTGCCTGGAGAGATACCCTTCCCTTTTTTTCCGTGGCATCCGCTGCATGCATTACCGCCATCCTTGAATATCACCTTACCTCTCTTATATGCTGCGCGCCCCGCCTTATCTAACCCGCGTCTGGTTCCCTTCATCTGCTTCTGGCTGGCAAAATATGCGGCAATGTCCAGAATATCCTGATCGTTGCCGGCAGACTGAGACATCGCAGACATTATCGGATCTTTTCTGTCTCCCGACTGGAATTGATGGATTTGCTTTGCGATGTAGCTGGCAAATTGTCCTGCAAGTTTCGGATAGGTGGCATCAGCACTGATGCCCTTCTCGCCATGACAACTCTGACAAATAGCAGACTTCTCCTTACCAGCGACTGGGTCTCCTGGACCCGTCCTTAGTTTGAGATCTTCAGGGCTAACCGCTGCAGAAGCTGCTGTGGCCGCAACTAATCCTGAAATAACAAACAATAGCGCGATCACACTGATGAAACCGCCGACTCGAATACTGAACATATTTCTCCCACGCTCTTCAAGAACAGAGCAACACGAAATCTGAAGGGGAATACTACCGGATTATCGCCTGATGCCCAACAAATTTTCTTGAGCAATCATTTTCTTGAGCAACAAGTGGGGTGAGTAAATTCTAACCCCCACTTTTTTCAGCTAGGCATGCATCGTGTTCAGCTGTTTGGCAATAATGTCATGATTCAACCAAAGTACTGCTGCCGCAGGGTTCGATGTTTCGTGGAACATCAACGGGCCCGTTCCTTCAAGTACCAACGCACTCAGAATATCCGTTACCAGCGCTTTCCGGTCTTTGTGCATTTGTGTAATTTGATCAGATGTCCCGATCATCAGGTCAGCAAGTTCCACGCTGTTATCCATAGGCCACGCTTCGAAATCACGGTAGCGCAACGACACCTTACTCAAGTTGTAATCTTCTATCTGTTGTAACAGGTTCGCGATAGTGTGCCCCTCTTGCAGGAGCTCATCACATGCCTTCCACTGACTGTCCGCCCATGCGCCGCCAGCCTCTTTTCTCAATGCCTTAAGTAGCGGGAAAAGTGATAGCTCTACCCCGACAAAGATATCGGAAGAGTTAGTGCGAATCTCGGGACAGTTATAGACAGTTGCTTTGATGCCTTTTTCCCAGGCTGCGGCGGCAATGCTCTCAAGACGCATCTTGGCTTTGCCCTGAGTGTAATTGGAGTAGGTCTGCCAAGTGTATTCATCCCCGATTAGAATCTCAGTACCGTGATAGCCGTAGGCTGAATAACGAACCTGCCCGCCGGTTTTCTCCAATCGGTCACGAATCGCAGCACTGCCGTCAATCAAGTGTTGCAAGGTATTGGCAGTCACCTCATCAAAATTCATCAAAATCAGTTTACCCAGATCGCTGTCCAACAGTGCCCGAGAAGACATAAAGCGATCGCCACGACCTTTATAAATACGGTTAGCAATCGCAAGGAATACTTTCACCTTAGGGATACCACCTGCCATCGTATGTGCGAAATAGGCATTACTACCATCGGGGATCATGCCATCCAGCTCTGTCATAACCTGTGCAACAGAATCTTTGAAGCGTTTCACACCAATTTCGCGGCATTTTTCAATATGCGCAAAATCCAGCTTGTCATCTTGCCAACTTTTCAGCGTCAATTTGGCCAATAAATCTGTAGGCGTTGGTTCACCCTCAGGTGCATCCAGATCAAAACCTGCCATCAGTGGGACATTGATGATGCGTCCACCCAGGTTTTCTTCAGCCAAACGATGCTCTTCTGCAGTCAACGCACGCAGCGCGTTGTTTTCATCACGACGACCAACCGTGATACCAATGATGGTCATGCCTGCATTACGTGCCTCGTTGATTAGACCGTTGGCATAACCTCTACCAAACAGTTCCCCGAACAGGACGAATACATCTCCCTTGCGAAAGATGTTCGTTTGTGGAATTGTTCTTAACGGGACGGGTTGCTTCATGAAGCGGACTCCAATTTGTATGACAGTTCAATTTAACCGGGGAAGACAGGCACAACAGACTCTGTTGCCTCCCAAGCAAAGCGCAATCCATGACATGGATGCATAATAACGACCATTATACCCGAGCAAGCCCTTGCAGTATTGATGATTGACCTTCATCCGTAACCGGAATGCAATAGCGGGCTGACAAGCGCATTTCCAACCTCCATATTCAGTGCAAAAACCGTTTATTCAATAGATATTGATATGCTGATATTTATCCCTGCAGCACGACTTTAGCTTCAGCGGTTAATTTATTTATCTCGACCAACATCTCGCAATACTCCTCGCTCTCGCTAACCGGTGATGGATCATCCGCGCAACTGCAACCAGAGATCACACTCTGGAAAAATATCCCGACCCTGACATGAACGCCATCCTGTGTTTCGGCAGAGCTGATCTTCGACACCATAATCGGTGTATCGGCGACATAATTACCGCTAGCAAGCGCTTGATGCAAAGAAAGTGCTTCAGAGTACATTGCCAACTCCCGCTTTAGGACATCATCAAACTCATCCGTCCCCCACGCCTTCAAGGTTTCAACCAGTCGTATCATCACAGCAACCTATCATCACCCTCTCCCGACCCTGCGGGCCACCCTCTCCCGCTCGCGGGAGAGGGGCTGGGGGAGAGGGTGTTGCC
>CAZURE010000023.1:0-19768 GCA_964623195.1 uncultured Gallionella sp.
AGAAGTATGCCGGAATTTTCATACGGCGCAATGCGCTACGCTTATTGTCGCCCTATATTTAGTACGCCTTACACGGGTTAAGACGTAGCTCAAATGTCGTTGTATTAGTTAAACCGGCAACCCCTGTGAGGTCAGCATATGCTGCCACTGCCAATTGCGCTTGTTGAAACATGTTTTGAATTGTGTTCATTTTGTTACTCCCTTTGTAAGCAATGAAATATCCTCAATCAATTGATCTGCAGAATACCTATTTGCCCGCCCACCGCTGCAATTCCTATTAGCCAACCAAAACTTCCATCCATTCCACCCTGCTTGCTGTCGTTCTTGGGAGGTGGAAAAATTAATGTATCGTGCCAATACCTCATCAGTTTTGGCATCAACTGCCTCTTGCTCATGTCGCCACCGATTGAACAGAAATCGGCCATTGTGTTTTACAACCCAATTAAAGCGCTGGTTCAAAAAATATGTAACAGTGTAATTATCCATATCTCCCTGCTTCGTCGAAGGCGCACCCTCTTCCTCCACCAACCCCTCCATCACCCCCGGATTCTCCGCCTTCCACTGATCCAGCGTCTTATAAACCCAAAACCCTGCTTCCTTCTCGCAGTAATACTTATGAGCAACCACAGTCGGTATCCAGTCCCAGAATGGAATCATGTACATTACGAATGCTGCACCCCAACCCCATTTCTTGACGCTCAGTTTGTTCTTCTTCGCGTACTTCGTTGCTCCTATCACCACGACTAGTGAAATGAAGAAGTACACCCCCATTACTGAAAATATGACAAAGCCCATTACGCCACCCGCCTTGAATTCACTCTCACGCCCTTACCTCCCAGTCTTGTTGCATGCTGTCTCGTCATTTCCCTTACCCTGTTCCACAAAGAGCCCAAAGCCAAATTCCCAACAACGTAAAGTACTATCAATCGGGATTTCCCCATATAGTCCGTTCGGACTATTTTTCAAACTTTTTGAGGCAGTAGCTATCTAGATGTTTTCCCTTTGAATTAGTGGTTCTAACAGCCTCATACACCCGGCCCCCTGCCCGATGTTCACCACCTCATCCACCAACAGATTCTTGGGCATGGCATGAGTAATAAACATCATCGTCACTTTGCCTTTGAGCTGGTTGATGGTATTGCCGAATTGTTCGGCCGTCGCAGCATCCAAGCTGCTGGTGGCTTCGTCGAAGATGAGTATCTTGGGGCGCTTGATGAGTGCCCTTGCGATGGCGATGATTTTGCCGGTGGTGGGGTCGGATTTCATCACGGTGTAAGCGCCGATGATGGGGATGGCGAGAGTCATCATTTGTTTCTGAATTAAGGGAGGCATCTCAGACCTCATAACGACTATTTACTTAACCGCCAAACCCAACCACGCATCGGAAGTCAGTTCTGTGGGGAGGGTAGGGAGTGTTTCTTCCAGATAGTTGATCGCGAGTATTTCTCGCTCGCGCCATAGTGCTTCATCCATGTTTTGTTTCAGCATCTGGATTGGTGCGCTGCCTTTGACCATACCCTCCCAGAATTCCGGGACGGAGTTGACTGGAAAAGGTTTGGTGATGCTGCGTATTTCGATATTTTTGAATCCGGCATCGTGTAGTTCTTGTTTGAATACTTCTGGATTTTCCAGTGATGCAATCGACTTTTGCGGTTCAGGTAAGTCGGGTTTGATCGCGCGTAATGCGCCGAACATCATTTTCATCGCAGGGGATTGATCGACTGGTGCCCAACTGGTGACGGCTATTGAGCCGCCGGGTTTGAGGGTGCGATAGATTTCAGCGAAGCCTTTGTTGCGATCGGGAAAGAACATCAGGCCGAACATGGAGAACGCGGCATCAAATAGGCCATCCGCGTAGGGCAGGGTTTGTGCGTCGCCACAGTGTAGTTCGATATGTGGGTGTCCTGCCTGTTCGATTTTGTCGCGAAAAATGGCGAGCATGGAGTCTGAGAAGTCTATGCCATGCACTTTGCTGGCAGTTGAGGCGATTTCGAGTGACAGCGTGCCGGGTCCACATGCGACATCCAGCACCACCGCTCCTGCCTTGACGTTGCTGGCGGCGATGACGGCTTCGGCATATTGCTTGAAAACGACCATCGTGGTCTCTGCATAGCCACCCGCTACCAGATTCCACGGTTCATTTGTCGTGAATGGATCAGTCGTCTGACTCATCGGAATTGTCTTATAACCCTTCGGTATTGATGACGAGTCGTCCATACTGCACTTTGGTGATGATGCCGTAGGAAGTATCGGGCATTTCGGCATCCACCTTGTCAGCGGGCCATTCCCTGTCGTTATACATCACGCTGCCAGTACCTTCGTCTAGCCATTCGATCACTTCCACCCGTTGCCCGACATCAGTTGGCATGCATTTGGCGGATGGCGCGTTGCGAAGTGTGTTGATAATCAAAACAGCTACTAAGTGTGCCATTGCACCCAAGCCGAAGGTGGTGAATTGGGTGCTGACCGGCGTTTCGGTAAATGTATAGATGGCCGGGTAGATGCAAGCCAGCCCGATTGCAAGCAGGTAAAAGCGTCCGACAGCAGATTCGGCGAGTATGAACAGTACGCCGATTACCAGCCATGAGATGAAATCCATTGATGCCCTCCTGAAAGATCAACATTATCCATGATGCAGGACAGGTAAATGCGAATTGTAAAGTATGGTAATCAATCTTGCTGACTTGTAGCGATATAGCGTGCGGTAACCGTATCCATCTTGCCGACATGATGGGTGAACCATGCCGGTAGGGTGTGTGCCAGATAGTCCTTCAAGGCTTCCGTGTCGCGGTTTTGGTGCCATCGCTCAATGCGATCGAGCATATCGACCAGTACTTGAGCGTGCTCTTCCTTGTGGACAGGGTAAGGTGGGAATTCTGCATCACGCATAGCCTGTTCTTCTGCTGCAAAATGGTTGCGGGTGTGTTCTGCAAGTGTGTTCAACATCTCGTCCACCTCGGCGTCAGTTGCCTGAGAGCCAAGCAATTCAAGCAGCTTGCTGTGCAGTCGGGTGAATTCTGCGTGATCGCGGTTCATGAAATCCAGTTCTACCTGCGGGTAGTCGATCATGTTGCTCCTTTCTCTATATCCATACAAGCGTCACCGGTTCATCTCACGGTATAATCCGCCGCTATGCAGATTCTACGCGGACTTTATTCATCAGACACTACCCCTGTTGCGCTCACCATCGGAAATTTTGATGGTGTGCATCAGGGGCATCAGGCGTTGCTGAACGAATTGAAAAGCACCGCAAAAGAGCATGGGTTGTTGGCATCAGTGGTGATTTTTGAGCCGCATCCGCGCGAATTCTTTACGCCTGAACAGGCACCGGTGAGGTTGACCAGTCTGCGCGAAAAACTTGAGTTCTTCAAGAGTATGGGGTTGGATCGTGTGCACGTTTGTCGCTTCAATGAAAAATTCGCACAAATGAGTGCGGAGGATTTCATCAGAGCATTGCATGCCAAACTGCATGCCGAATGTGTGCTGATCGGTGATGATTTCAGATTCGGCAGCGGGCGGGTCGGTGATTTTGCGATGATGGAAAAGATCGGCTCTCAGCTTGGCTTCAAAGTTCAGGTGATGCACAGTGTGGTGCATGACGGTGTGCGTGTTTCCAGCACGGCAGTACGCGGAACATTGGCAGCAGGGCAGATGAAAGCTGCGCAGCGTTATCTGGGCAGGCATTACAGCATTAGTGGCAAGGTGGTGTATGGAGATGGATTAGGCAAGAAGATCGGCTATCCAACAGCGAATATTCAGTTTAAACATAATCGCGCACCGTTGAGCGGTATTTATGTGGTGCAGGCGCATATCGAAAATATGGGGGTGTTGCAGGGCGTCGCCAGTTTGGGGGTGCGGCCCACGGTTAAACAAGATAATAAGCCGGTTCTGGAAGTTCACCTGTTTGAATTTTCGGAACAGTTATATGGTAAGCATCTACGCGTCGAGTTTTTACAGAAACTGCGCGAAGAAGAAAAGTATCCCGATGTGGAAGCGTTGACTCAGCAAATCGCGACGGATGTTGAGCAGGCGAAAAAATGGTTCGAACAGCACGATTAACACCTGAAATAACTAACCTTTGATTACTAGCAAAGCACTTTTAGAAATACGAATATGACTGATTACAAAAGCAGCCTAAATCTTCCCGATACCTCATTTCCGATGCGCGGAAATCTTGCTAAGCGTGAGCCGCAGATGCTGGCGCAATGGCAGGCGCAGCAGCGCTATAAAAAGATACGTGCGGCTAAGAAAGGCAAGCCGAAGTTCATCTTGCACGATGGCCCACCCTATGCGAATGGCGATATTCATATCGGTCATGCGGTGAACAAGATTCTCAAGGACGTCATCATCAAGAGCAAGACCTTGTCGGGGTTCGATGCGCCCTATGTGCCGGGTTGGGATTGTCACGGCTTACCGATCGAGTTACAGGTGGAGAAGAAGCACGGCAAGGCGATTCCGCCCGGACAGTTCCGTGAATTGTGTCGTGAGTACGCAAAGGTGCAGGTTGATCGGCAGAAAAAAGATTTCATCCGCTTGGGTGTGATGGGTGATTGGGATCGCCCTTATCTGACGATGGATTTCAAAACCGAGGCGGACATCATGCGTACGCTCGGCAGTATCTATCAACGTGGTTATCTGTATCAAGGTTACAAACCAGTGAACTGGTGTTTGGACTGCCAATCAGCATTGGCTGAGGCCGAGGTGGAATATGAGGACAAGACTTCACCGGCGATTGATGTGGGTTTTGAAGTCAAAGACAAGGTGGCAGTGGGAAAGGCGTTTGGCGTTTCGTTGCCGGGTAACGCTAAAGTCTATGCCGTGATCTGGACGACCACCCCCTGGACATTGCCAGCCAATCAGGCGGTCAGTGTGCACCCCGATTTGGAATATGACCTGGTCAAAACTGACAAAGGTTATCTGATCCTTGCATACGATTTGGCGACACAGTGTTTGGCGCGTTTTCAACTGGGCGGCAGCAATGACAGAGGCGACGGTATGGCGGCAGCCTGCAAGGGTTCCGCACTGGAAGGCCTGACATTGCAGCATCCATTCTATAAGCGCAATGTGCCGATAATTTGCGGCGACCATGTTACGTTGGAAGCGGGTACCGGGCTGGTGCATACCGCGCCTGCTCATGGCTTGGACGATTATTTTGTCGGTCAAAAATACAATCTGCCTGCTGATAATCCGGTGGCAGATAATGGTAAGTTCGTTTCTGATTTACCGTTGGTCGGCGGCCTGTTCGTCTGGAAGGCTAATGATGTAGTGATCGACGCCATCCAGCAAAGCGGACATCTGCTGCATCTGGAGAAAATGCAACACAGCTATCCGCATTGCTGGCGGCATAAAACACCAATCATTTTCCGTTCTACCCCGCAGTGGTTCATCGGTATGGAAAATCTGAGTGCCGCTACCGATGCTGATGCCGAAAGTCTGGTTCAGGAAAAGCGTTCGCATTCCGGCAAGCCTGAAAAGCAGAACGGTACAGCACTGCGGGAACTTGCGAACAAGGCAGTGGAAACGACCCAGTTTTTCCCGAGCTGGGGACGTGCGCGTCTGGAGGCGATGATCAAAAACCGCCCGGACTGGTGTGTGTCACGCCAGCGTAATTGGGGTGTGCCGATGCCGTTCTTTGTGCATAAGGAAAGCGGACAATTGCATCCGCGTACGCCGGAATTGCTGGAGCAGGTTGCCAAGCTGGTAGAGGTAGACGGCATCGAAGCATGGTTCAGTCTCAATTCAGTGAACCTGCTGGGTGCAGAGGCAGATCACTACAATAAGCTTACCCATACACTGGATGTTTGGTTCGATTCCGGTGCGACGCATGCATCCGTTTTGCAACGCCGTGAGGAATTGAATTCACCGGCTGATCTATATTTGGAAGGCTCAGATCAGCATCGCGGCTGGTTCCAATCCAGCTTGCTGACCGGTTGTGCGATTAATGACCGTGCACCGTTTAAGGCTTTGCTGACCCACGGCTTTGTAGTTGACGGGCAAGGTCACAAGATGTCCAAATCAAAAGGTAACGTGATTGCACCACAAAAGATTCTGGATACATTGGGTGCGGATATTCTCAGATTGTGGGTGGCTTCAACTGATTATTCCGGTGAGTTGAATATTTCTGATGAGATCATCAAACGCGTGGTGGAGAGCTACAGGCGTATCCGCAATACTTTGCGATTCCTGCTGGCCAACATCGATGACTTTGATTTTTCCAACGATGCCATCCCCACTATGCAATGGTTAGAGATAGATCAGTATGCTTTGACCATGATGCGAAATTTACAGGAAGATGTGTTGAAGGATTTTGAGCGATATGAATTCCATTTGGCTGCTCAGAAGTTGCATACTTTTTGTTCCGAGCAGTTGGGCGGTTTCTATCTTGATATTCTGAAAGACCGCTTATACACCGCCGGAAAAGATTCCGTTGCACGACGTTCGGCTCAAAACGCGCTGTATCACATTACTCACAGCCTAGTGAGGTTGATGGCGCCGATACTGACCTTCACCGCTGAGGAAGCATGGGCGGTAATGAGCGGTAAAGAGGATGAAAGTGTTTACCTTGGTGAGTGGTACACCTTGCCTGCATCACAGTTGAGTAGTGATGAAGTGGGTGCTTGGTCGAATGTCGAAGCATGGCGTGGCAAGGTCAACAAACAACTGGAAGAGGCGCGGGCGGCAGGTGATATCGGGTCGGCATTGGCGGCGGAAGTTGATATCTATCTTGCCGGAGAGGACTATAAGGTTTTATCCCGGCTCGGAGATGATCTGCGCTTTGTCTTAATCACATCGCGTGCGACAGTGCATCATGTGGCGACAGAGGCAGAGCAGCGTATCGAAGTTGCCGCCAGTGCAAACAGTAAATGCGAACGTTGCTGGCATTACCGTGCGGATGTGGGTACGGATCAACAGCATCCGACACTGTGCGGACGTTGTGTGAGCAATCTGTTCGGTGATGGTGAGGCCAGACAGTATGCTTAGTAGATGGCTGGGGTTATCTTCCTTGGTGATCGCACTCGACCAACTGACTAAGTATTGGATATCCAGCAGCTTTTCTTATGGTGAAAGCGTGCATGTGCTGGATATATTCAATCTGGTGTTGGTGCATAACACCGGGGCAGCTTTCAGCTTTCTGAGTGATGCAGGCGGGATGCAACGCTGGTTGTTCAGCATCATCGCCATCGTGGCATCGGTGTGGATTTTTTGGCTATTACGTAAGCATCAACAGCAAAAGCTGTTTTCGTTGTCACTCAGCCTGATACTTGGCGGTGCATTAGGAAATCTGATTGATAGAGTTGCGTACGGCTATGTTGTGGACTTCTTGGATTTTCATTGGAATATGTACCACTTCCCTGCATTTAACGTAGCTGATTCGGCTATCACCTGCGGGGCAATCCTGTTGATTATCGAAGGCTTCATGGAGAGGAAATATGGAACTGTTACTGGCTAACCCGCGCGGATTTTGTGCGGGCGTTGATCGTGCGATTGAAATTGTTGAGCGTGCATTGGAACTGCACGGTGCGCCCATATATGTACGCCATGAAGTCGTGCATAACCAATTCGTTGTGGACGGACTGCGAAAAAAAGGCGCGGTATTCATTGAGGAAATATCGGATGTACCTGACGGCAGCATCCTGATATTCAGCGCACATGGCGTGTCACAGGCAGTACGGCAGGAAGCCGAGAATCGTAAGTTGACTATATTCGATGCGACCTGCCCGTTGGTGACCAAAGTCCATCTTCAGGTTTCCCGCATTCGTGCTCAGGGCAAGGAGATCGTGATGATCGGCCATAAGGGTCATCCCGAAGTCGAAGGCACGATGGGGCAAAGCGAAAATGGGATGTATCTGGTCGAGTCTCCCGATGATGTGTCGACATTACAGGTCAAGGATGTGCAAAATCTTGCCTACGTCACCCAAACTACATTATCCGTAGATGATGCTGCGAGTATTGTTGCTGCATTGAAAACACGTTTTCCATTTATCACCGGCCCGAAAAAAGATGACATATGCTACGCCACTCAGAACCGTCAGGACGCGGTGAAGATGTTGGTCAAGCAATGTGATGTGGTGATTGTGGTTGGCTCACCGAATAGCTCGAACTCCAACAGGCTGCGCGAGGTTGCGGAAAATGTCGGCGTGCCGGCTTATCTGGTGAATGATGAAAACGAATTGAAGCCGGAATGGTTTGCCGATAAGAGTCGTGTGGGAATCAGCGCAGGTGCGTCTGCGCCTGAAGTGCTGGTCAAGGGTGTGGTGGAAAAGCTGGAGCAACTCGGTGCACAGAATGTCACCGAATTGCAGGGCATCACCGAAAACGTAGTATTCCCGATTCCCAAGTCGCTCAATCCAGATGTGACTCAAACCCAAGTGTGACGACCGATTTCCTGATTATAGGTGCTGGCGCGATAGGGCTGACCAGCGCGCAGACTTTACTGAAAGCCGGATATCGTGTGACGCTGGTAGAAAGTGGTGCGGTTGGTCAGGAAGCGTCCTGGGCAGGCGGTGGTATCTTGTCCCCGTTGTGTTCGTGGGACTATCAAGAATCGGTCACAGGTCTTGCACATCGCAGCATGGGCATGTTCGCGGAAACAGCTGCCATGCTAAAAGATGCGACCGGTGTCGATACAGAATACCGTCGTTGCGGCATGTTGCTATTACCTCCTTATCCGGCACAGCAGGCAACACAATGGTGTGCTCAACATCAGTTTTCATGCGAGCCTGTCGCGATTAGTGATTATCTTCTCGGTCAGCATGAATCAGGGATGCTACTGCCGGAAGTGGCGCAAGTCAGAAACCCCCGCCTGTTGAATGCGCTGCGTAAACATGTGGAGATGCTGGGAGGTGAGATACTTGAGCAACATGAGGTCAAGCAGCTGGAAATCACTGGTGATCGTGTGTCAGCAATCCATACCACACAGGGACGTTTGAGTGCTGATGCTTATATCGTGGCGGCAGGCGCATGGAGCAAGTCGTTGCTGGGGGAGCATGCACTGAATATCGAAATACGCCCAATACGAGGTCAGATTTTATTATTCAAATTCGAAGTGCAGCCATTCAGTCAGGTTCTACTCAAGGAAAACCTCTATTTCATCCCCCGCAATGACGGCCACGTACTGGTAGGTAGTACACTGGAAGATGTCGGTTTCGACAAATCCACAACAACCGAGGCTCACGATGATTTGATGGCGCGAATATGTGAAGTATTCCCCGAGTGGGCCGGATTGCAGCCGGTTAGACATTGGGCGGGCTTTCGCCCCGGCTCTCCAGACAATATTCCCACCATCGGGAGACATCCCCAAGTTGATAATCTTTATATCAACAGCGGTCATTTCCGCTATGGCGTGACCATGTCGCTGGCCAGTGCGGAATTACTATATAACGAGATTGCAGGAAATCCGCAGCCGATCCCTGTTGAGGATTATCGCTGGCAATAGCCTATCTGAGTCACCTATAATTTACCCATTTGGTAGTGGAAGTTTTGTCGCCGGAGTAGCTCAGTTGGTAGAGCAACGCACTCGTAACGCGTAGGTCGGAGGTTCGACTCCTCTCTCCGGCACCAAAAGAATTTTTATTACTTAATTAATCATTGGGTTAGGTAATTTATTCGGTCAATTGCATGGAATGCTGACAATATGACTGTGGACAGCACTGTTGTTATTTACAGCACAGATTTGCTGATTTGGCGATGAGAGAGTGTTTAATCAACTCGAAAGGGCTGGTGAGCAAATTAAGGAATTTCCTTATATAAATCGTCTGAATCGGGTTGCGAATTAATGTAAAATCATTAAGTTAAAAGTATGAGCAAATAGGGTCATATAAGTTTTTAAAGCAAGTGAGTTTCGGGTTGCATACTTAACATGTAGGCATCAACCGGATTGCAGAACTAGCGAAACTTATTCTGGTGGCAAGAAGCTTTACCAGTGAGTACGTAAATGAAGAAGCAGACTTTTGAATGATCGAAAAGTTAGACATGTTGGGAGTTTTAATTAAATGAAAAACGACTTTCTGTTTTGAAACTCGCATCTCCAGTTACGGCCTGGGCCATGATAATGAAGAACGACTATTCGTCAGAAATAGTTGAATTCAAATCAGAGGCCGAACAAGGCAACGCAGTTGCTCAGTACAACCTTGGTGTTCTGTGCGCCACAGGAAAAGGCACTGCAAAGGATTCAGACGAAGCGGCTAGATGGTTTAAATTATCTGCTGAACAAGGTTACCCAAAAGCCCAGTGCAACCTCGGTGTGATGTACGAGCAAGGTAAAGGGGTAGCACAAGATTACGCTGAGGCCTTAAGGTGGTATAGGTTATCGGCTGAGCAAGGCAACGCGAAAGCTCAGTTTAACCTCGGTGTGATGTACGACAAAGGAATTGAGGTAGCACAAGATGATGCTGAAGCAGCTAGATGGTACAAGTCATCGGCTGAACTCGGTCATGCAAAAGCACAGTTCAACCTCGGTAATATGTATGAACAAGGCAAAGGTGTCATACAAGATTATGAAGAAGCGATTAAATGGCACAAGCTGGCGGCTGAAAAAGGCAACGAAGCAGCGCAACTCCTCCTCGGCGTGATGTACAAATACGGATATTGTGTAGAACGGGATTATGAAGAGGCAGTTAAATGGCACAAATTGGCGGCTGTTAAAGGTAACGTTGTAGCTCAGTTATCCCTCGGGTTTATGTATTACCAAGGTGAAGGAGTACCTCAAGATTATGTACGGGCACATATGTGGTTCAACCTCTCAGCAGCAGGCGGGAACAAAGAAGCCGCAAAGAACAGAGGTATCACCGCCGCCAATATGACCCCGGAACAAGTCAAAAAGGCACAGCAGATGGCAAGGGAGTGCCAAGATAACAACTTTAAGAATGGTTAATCCGTGTGTGAGCTGTGCATCAGGAAATCGTGCTATTTACGATGAATACCCTTGCTCGGAATGCCGCCCCTCGAGATCGAGATTGAATAATCTGTAGATAGGCATTCAGTAAGGCGACAGCCGCTACCGGATGAAGTAACTGCATAACCAACACATACAGGACAGCAAACCGACACGACACGACACGATAAATCGCCACGAATACTGGCACAGATCGAAGTTGCATGTGCTTGGCCTTTCCAGATTCATTATCTAAATCGATAGAGGGCGGGGTGCCGTGCTACTGACGACATCTCGTCAGTTTTGTGGAAATTTCATGTTTCGGCTCGACGATAGCGGGCAGTGTGGTATGCAGAACCGTCAAGGTGAATTGCACGGCAAAATCTTGGCTTAAATTTCATGAGTGTTAAATTGCGGTTGCGCCTCCGCTTATGTGCGTTACTAAATTGCTGCATGCTGGAATTAATTAATAATTTCCCTAATTTTCAGGTGAGTAGCTGAATTAGTATTTTGGATATAATTGACGATAGGATTGGTACGTTTTTTGCCGTTTGTTATGATATTCACAGAGACTGAATTGACCAGCATGTTATGGGAAAGTAGCAACACAGAGACAATATTGGGATATTGATACGACGATGGCCGAATCAGATGACGAAAAATTAAGTTGGGATATTAAACTGAACTTTGATTTGCCCCAGGCACCGGTGAGCGAGCCTCCCAAACCACCTGCGCCACCTAAAACTCCTCCCCGGCAACTGCTGAAGGAGAAGTTTCCGCGCATCCTGGAAAGGATTGAGGTACTGTGGGGTACTTTGGAATTGCACAAATATTTCGAGCAAACTTTATATACAGACCGCAGTAACAGACAAGGCTTCCCTGAAGAGGTGATGGAGGCTCTTGGTGAATTACATAATGAACATTATCTGTTCTTAAAACAGCACAAACTCATTAAGGAAGACGTGTGGGATTTGCAGTTCAGAAAGTAGTTACAACACGATTGGCATCAAATGCGTTTGGTATTCATACCAGAGATATTTAAATCTATTTTTCTCCCAAGCCTAATCTCCGCATAAAGTGACAGGTGTAGCCTCCGGGATGTTTGATCAGATATTGCTGGTGATACTCCTCAGCGCGATAGAACGCCTTGAATGGCACGACTTCGGTCACTACTTTTGCTTCCAACTCTCCTGATAAATCTACAGTCTGGATGACCTCTTCGGCGGTATTTTTTTGGTCTTCATTTAGATAGAAAATCGCTGAGCGATATGGTGTGCCGACATCATTGCCTTGACGGTTAGCCGTGGTCGGATTGTGCATTCGAAAGAACTCGAACAACAGATGGCGATAGCTGAGTTGCATAGAATCGAACACGACCTTGAGTGATTCAGCATGTCCGCTGCGGCCAGTTTTGACTATTTCATAGGTCGCATCAGGAACATCACCACCGGTATAGCCGACTTCGGTCTCAAGCACACCTGAGATTTGGCGAACCAGCTCTTCCATCCCCCAGAAGCAGCCTCCGGCGAGATACGCGGTTTGGGTGTTGTCAGTCAAAGTTTTTCTCCTGTTTTTTAATTAAGACGATCTACGCAGAGCTATCGGCGCTCCCTTTTCATGGCTTGCTGTGCTTCGCGTTTCGCATCCTTATCCTTTTCGGTCGCACGCTTGTCATGCTGCTTCTTACCTTTGGCAAGGCCGATATCGAGCTTTATGCGACCCGCCTTGTAATGCATATTCAGCGGCACCAAGGTATATCCTGCACGCTGCACCTTGCCGATGATTTTGTCGATCTCATGTTTGTGTAACAGCAGCTTGCGAGTGCGCACCGGATCGGGGTGTATATGCGTTGAGGCATTCAGTAACGGGCTGATATGCGAACCAAAAAGGTAGAGTTCACCATTTTTAGCGGTGACATAAGATTCTTTGAGTTGTGCACGTCCCGCTCGAATAGCTTTTACTTCCCAGCCTTCCAGCATGAGGCCAGCCTCAAATTTATCTTCGATGAAGTATTCGTGAAAGGCTTTTTTATTTTGAACGATGCTCATTACAGGTGAGTTTTTCAGAGTGTTGGGCTATTCTATCAGCCTTTGGAATGAAGACTGTGCAACTGAGTTAGCGGTCATTAGGATTATCGCGGAAAAGGCGAATTGCAATGGCATTAGTGGAAAAAATAGTGTTGGTTCCGCACAGTGCGGAGCAGATGTTCAATCTGGTAGACAGCGTGGAGGAGTATCCGCAGTTCCTGCCATGGTGTGGCGGCAGCAGTGTCAGCGAGCTGGACGGTAATACGGTGCATGCCACGGTGAAAATTGATTATCACCATATAAAGCAACAGTTTACTACCGAAAATGTGCGTACGCCTCCGGATCAGATCGACATGACGCTACAAGATGGGCCGTTCAAGCAGTTGGACGGGCATTGGAGATTTATACCTTTGAGCGATTCAGCCTGTAAAATAGAGTTTCGCCTGCACTATGAGTTCTCCAGCAAGTTGTTGGAGAAGCTGGTCGGGCCGGTTTTTCACTACATTGCGAACAGTTTCGTGGATGCTTTCATCCACCGTGCAGAAAAGATCTATACCAACACATGAGCGACAGAATCAATATCGAGGTTGTCTATGCCTTACCAGGCGAACAAACTTTGCTCGAACAGCAAGTGGCATCGGGTACAACCGTTGCCGAGGCGATAGATGCTTGCGGCATCCTGAAAAAGTTTCCGGACATCGATTTAAGCAAAAATAAGCTGGGAATATTTGGCAAATTGACCAAAGCAGATGCGGTATTGCGAGATAAGGATCGCATTGAAATTTATCGTCCCTTGATCGCCGACCCTAAGGAGGTGCGTCGCAGGCGCGCCGAAGAAGGCAAAGCCATGAAGAAGGGTGGCGGAGATGCTTGATTACGACCTCCACTGTCATTCCCGATATTCCGACGGCACACTTACGCCGACTGAGGTGGTGGAGCGCGCTGCCGGGCGAGGGGTGAAGGTATTGGCACTCACCGACCATGACGAAACGGAAGGGCTGGAAGAGGCGCGTGCCGCTGCGTTGAAACACAATATGACATTTATCAACGGGGTAGAGATTTCAGTGTCCTGGCGGAAGCATACCCTGCATGTGGTCGGTTTGGGTGTTGACCCCGCGTATCAACCTTTGTCGGAAGGATTGCAAAGTGTGCGTAGTGGTCGTGGCGAACGGGCAAAGAAGATGTCGGATGAATTGGCTAAGGCCGGAATCGGCGGCGTTTTACAGGGCGCATACAAGTTTGCGACTAACCCGAACATGATAGGCAGAACGCATTTCGCACGGTATTTGGTGGAGGCCGGGCATTGCAAAGATGTGAAGAGCGTGTTCAACCGCTATCTCGCGAACGGAAAGCTTGGCTATGTACCTCACGAGTGGGCGAATTTCAAGGAAGCGATAGCATGGATACGCGGTGCCGGGGGGGTAGCAGTATTGGCCCATCCGGGGCGTTATATGTGTGGCAAGGCCGGGATGGGCAAGAAGACTATGCGTGAGTTGCTGACCGAGTTCGTCGAGTATGGCGGAAAGGCACTTGAGGTCGTGACCGGTAGCCATACCCCTTCGCAATATGCAGAATTTGCCCGATATGCAGATGAGTTCGGTCTGCTGTGCTCATGCGGCTCGGATTTTCACGGGCCGGGTGAAAGCTGGCGTGATATGGGGCGATTACCGGACTTTCCGCTGGGTTGCAGACCGGTATGGGAAAGCTGGGAAAACCCCCCAGCGCAGATGGTGGCATAATGTCGCAATTCTTTCAGATTCATCCCGATAATCCCAATCAACGCCTGATCCGCCAAGCTGCGGAAATCGTGCGTGGCGGGGGTGTTATTGTTTACCCGACAGACTCCTCCTATGCGCTGGGTTGTCAACTTGACGACAAGAAAGCTGTGACACGCATCAGGCAGATCCGCCAACTGGATGAGCAACATCACATGACATTGATGTGCCGTGACCTATCGGAAATATCTAAATATGCCAAAGTGGATAACGTGAAGTTTCGCCTGCTAAAGAGTAATACGCCGGGCAATTACACATTTATTCTGGACGCGACCAAGGAGGTACCACGCCGCTTACAGCACCCCAAGCGCAGTACGATCGGCGTGCGTATACCCGATCATCCTGTCGCATTGGCTTTGCTGGAAGAGTTGGGTGAGCCGATATTGAGCACGACGCTGGTATTACCGGGTGTGGATGAAGCATTGAATGATCCTGAACACATACGTGACTTGTTAGAAAAGCAGGTTGAACTGGTGATAGACGGTAGCGCGATTGGACTGGATCTCACCACCGTGATCGATCTTACCGGCGATGCGCCTTTCTTGCTCCGTCGCGGCAAGGGTGATGTGCATCATTTTGGAATAGAAGAATAATGCAAGTCGATGCGTTGATACAGACCATTGCACTTGCTGCGATTCCCGTTTTGTTCGCCATCACGCTGCACGAGGCGGCGCATGGTTACGTTGCCAGACACTTTGGTGATATGACTGCCTATCAACAGGGTCGAATATCCCTGAATCCGATGCGTCATATAGACCCGGTGGGTACGATATTGCTACCGTTGTTGACGCTTATGCTAGGCGGCATCCTGTTCGGCTGGGCAAAGCCGGTTCCTGTCAATTTTGCGGCACTGCGTCGTCCTAAGCAGGATATGCTGTGGGTGGCGATTGCCGGGCCAGCTTCAAATCTATTGATGGCGTTTGGGTGGGCATTGCTCTACAAGCTGGCATGGTCGTCTCCGGAGAGTTATTTTGCCGAGCCCCTGATGGGGATGGCGGAGTGGGGGATTAAAATCAACGTTATTTTGATGGTGCTTAATCTATTGCCAATTCCCCCGCTGGATGGTGGGCGCGTAGCGGTCAGCCTGCTACCGCATAGGCAGTCTTATCTGTTGTCCAAGATAGAACCCTACGGTATGTTCATCTTGGTCTTTTTGCTGATTACGTCAATTCTGGGTTGGATACTGATTCCACTGGTCAATATGGTGTATGTCATGATTTCTTTTTTATTTGGGATTTGAGAATGTTTGCTGATCGCGTTTTATCTGGAATGCGCCCTACGGGTGATTTACATCTGGGGCATTACCACGGAGTGTTGAAGAACTGGGTGCAGATGCAGCACGAGTATGAGTGCTTCTTTTTCGTGGCCGACTGGCATGCATTAACGACGCATTACGACACACCGCAAGTCATCGAGGAAAGCGTGTGGGACATGGTGGTGGACTGGTTAGCCGCTGGGGTCGATCCGGCTCATGCGACATTATTCATCCAGAGCAAAGTGCCTGAACATGCTGAATTGCATTTGTTGCTGTCGATGATTACGCCATTGGGTTGGCTGGAGCGCGTACCGACCTACAAAGATCAGCAAGAGAAATTGTCTGAGAAAGATTTGAGTACTTACGGCTTCTTGGGTTATCCCTTGTTACAAAGCGCTGATATTTTGATTTACCGTGCAACACAGGTACCAGTGGGTGAGGATCAGGTGCCCCACATCGAATTCACTCGCGAGATTGCACGCCGCTTTAACCACATCTACGGACGTGAGCCCGGCTTTGAAGAAAAGGCAGCAGCAGCAGTTAAAAAGCTGGGTAGTAAAAAGTCCAAGTTGTATCAGGAGCTTCGTACCCGTTATCAGGAGCAGGGTGATGATGAAGCGCTCGAGTCGGCACAGTCGTTACTGGACGGGCAGCAGAATCTCTCTCATGGTGATCGTGAGCGATTATTCGGCTATCTTGAGGGTGGGGGTAAGATGATTTTGTCTGAACCGGATGCCATGCTGACAGTGGCTTCCAAGATGCCGGGACTGGATGGGCAGAAGATGTCCAAGTCCTATAACAACATCATCAGTCTGCGTGAAGATGAGGAGAGTGTCTCCAAAAAGATTCGCACCATGCCGACTGATCCAGCGCGTATTCGACGCACCGATCCGGGTGATCCCGGCAAGTGCCCGGTGTGGCAGTTGCATCAGGTCTATTCGAACGACCAGACTCAGAAATGGGCATTGGATGGGTGCAAGAGTGCAGGTATCGGATGTATTGAATGCAAGCAGCCTGTAATTCAGGGCGTGCTGGACGAGCAACGTCCGATGCGCGAACGTGCGCAACAATATCTTGATGATCCGACTCTGGTACGCAACATCATTGCCGATGGTTGCGAAAAAGCGCGCAAAACAGCTAAAGAAACCATGCGAGAAGTACGCGAAGCGATGGGGCTGGATTACAGTTGAGCGAACAGAATGAAATGATAAACGCGCAGGATACGATGGACACACAAATGCCGCTGGTTCCTTATGCACGCATCCACGGCGAGCCGCTGCTGGAGTTGCCGCAGGATTTATATATCCCGCCGGATGCGCTGGAGCTGGTGCTGGAAACGTTCCAGGGGCCACTGGATCTGCTGCTTTACCTGATACGCAAGCATAATCTGGACGTGCTGGACATCCCGATGGCGCAGCTTACCAAGCAGTACATGGACTATATCGAGATGATGCAAAAGCATCGCCTTGAATTGGCGGCGGATTATCTGCTGATGGCGGCGGTGTTGATCGAGATCAAGTCACGCATGTTATTGCCACGTCCACCTAAAGTGGGTGAAGAAGAGAGCGGCGAAGACCCACGCGCAGAATTGATGCGCCGTCTGCTTGAATACGAACAAATGAAACTTGCCGCACAGAAGCTCAACGAAATGCCGCAAGCAGGGCGTGATTTTGAGGTCGTGAACGTGCTGATCGAAACTACCGTGCGTGAACGCCTGCCGGAAGTGACTGTAGAGGACCTGCGTCAGGCGTGGCTTGGTGTGCTGGCTCGGGCGAAGGTCAATACACATCACAAAGTGCGCCGCGAGCAGCTGTCAGTGCGCGAGCAAATGACACATATCTTGCGTCTCCTGCAAGGTGGTGAATTCGTTGAATTTGATAAGTTATTTGATACTGGAGATGGTGTGGGAAAATTGATCGTCACCTTCATCGCCATCCTCGAATTAGCAAAAGAATATCTGGTTGAAATACAGCAAAGCGAAACATTGGGGAATATCTATGTCAGAACAAATCGAGCCATCACCGCAGCAGAGTGAAGAAGTGGCGTTGCCCGATCAGGGTGAGCAACTCAATACTGCTAGCACTGAGCCTGTCGAAGGTTCACCGCAAAGCGAGGGGGAACATATCCCGGTCGATCTATTCGGCGGGGAAATGAACACCGAACAATTCAAAAGCATACTAGAGACCGCCTTGCTGACCACCGCCGAGCCACTATCCGTTTCCGAACTAAAAAAGCTCAGCGAAGTATCATTGGACAATCGTCAGATGGAAGCCCTGCTGGAAGAACTCGCGCAAGACTGGCAGGAACGTGGCGTAGAACTCACACGAGTCGCAACCGGTTGGCGCTTTCGTGCCAAACCGGAAATGCAGCAATATCTGGACAGGCTCAATCCGCAAAAGCCGCCGCGCTATTCCCGTGCCGTGCTGGAAACACTTGCCATCATCTCCTACCATCAGCCGGTGACCCGTGGTGATATCGAAGAAATACGTGGTGTCGCTGTCTCAGCACAGATACTCAAGACGCTAGAGGCACGTGGCTGGATAGAAGTGGTCGGTACGCGTGACACACCGGGCAAACCCGAATTGTTTGCCACCACCAAGCAAATGCTTGACGACCTGAACCTGCGCGCCTTGCAAGACTTGCCCTCATTGCAAGAGATCGGCAATCTGCTAGAGGTGGATACCGAGCCGCAAGCTGAGACTCCGCAGCTACCTGAGAAACAACCGGCAACTGAATTACCAGAAGCGGAAACTGAAAAAGTAGAGCCGGAAACTGAAACGGTAGAGCCGGCATCAGACCAAGCTCCGGCATCAGACCAACCGGAAGCACCACCATCACCTGACACCGACTCTCCTAAATAAAGTCTGTCAGGGTATGAAATCCATCCAGTCCCGCGATAATCCTTTATTCAAGGTACTGCTGAAACTATCCACCTCTGCACGACAGCGCGGCAAGTCTGATCAGACATTGCTGGATGGCACCCATCTGCTGGCGGCGTATCTCGATTCCGGCATGTTGCCGGAGCATGTGCTGATAAATGAAGCTGCTATACGGGATGCAGAAATTACTGCTTTGCTGGACAGACTGGGTGCTGTGCCCATCACCCAATTGGATGACAAACTGTTCGCCGAGCTTAGCGAATTGAAAACACCCACCGGCATCCTTGCGCTGATCGACATTCCACAGCCGAACAGGAATATCGCTGACAGTAGCTTTGCGTTATTGCTTGAAGATATTCAGGATCCCGGCAATCTCGGTTCCATGCTGCGTTCAGCCGCCGCCGCCGGATGTGATGCGGTGTACCTGTCCGCTGCTTGTGCAGATGCGTGGTCACCCAAAGTGTTACGTGCTGCGATGGGCGGGCATTTTGTGTTGAATATTTATGAACGGCAGGATTTGCCTGAGGTCGCGCAAGCTTTTCAAGGTGTGCGCTTGGCAACCAGTTTGCAAGCTACATCCAGCCTGTACGATAGCGACCTAAGCGGCAATGTCGCGTTCATGGTCGGTAACGAAGGAGCGGGTCTGTCGGATGCGTTAATGGCTCACGCGACGCAAACCATCAACATCCCGATGCAGGGAAAAGTCGAATCTTTGAATGCGGCGGCAGCCACGGCGATCTGCTTATTCGAGGTGGTTAGGCAGCGCTGCTAGGCTTGATTTCCATTTCAAGCCTAGCTCCTTTAATACCTTTCGCTCGGCTTGAGCAGACATCTAGGATAGTGCTGCAATCTTCCCGAATGACTGCTTTGCGCAGCAAATGATGAACGCGTACTATGTGCCAGAAGGCGACATTGCCATCTGCCTTAAAATAAGGATTTTCCTTATATCCGATAGGTAA
>CAZURE010000024.1:0-18395 GCA_964623195.1 uncultured Gallionella sp.
CGCCCTTTAAGCTTCAGCCACCCTCCTTACTTATTCTTGTGTTTCTCCTTCAAAACCCCCCTCGCATACTTCCCAAACGCCTTATCTTTCTTCCGCTTTTCAACATAAGACATGTCGTGGAATTCGGCTTCTTTCTTGAGTTTTAAGTAGCTCTGCATATGGGCTTCGTCCAGTTCGCCTGCCTCGATTGCTTGGCGTATGGCGCAGCCGGGTTCGTTGGTGTGGGTGCAATCAGTAAAGCGACAATTTTGCGCAAGCATGCTGATGTCGGCGAAGCTGTTGTCCATACCTTCACTGGCATCCAGTATGCCGAGTTCGCGCATACCAGGCATGTCGATTAGTAGTCCGCCATCATCCAGCACGATTAGTTGGCGTCGGGTTGGGACAGTTTATCGGCTTGTTGTTTGTGTAGGCCGGTCAGCCCTAGTTCGCTTATTTCCATTCGGGCTATGATATTTCATCAAGCTGCTTGAATTAAACCGAAATCTTGCACAGCACTTCAGTTGAGTTGCTAAAAAGGAGGGTGGCCGGGTAGGCAGAAAACCGACCCGAGAGACTTGTGATACGTGATGTACCTGAAGGGTTAGGTTGAGACGACCGGGAGCGTTTGCTCCCGGTTATCCCGACAGTGTTTTAGTTAAAAGGTTGCGGTCTTGGCGTACTGTCTGTTGAAGGAGGCAGGATAGGCATCATGAACGAAGGTTGGTCACCGGTTAAGGTTTTCAGAAAAGCGAGGACTTGTGCATTTTCTTTCTTGGTGAATTTCTTTCCTAGCTGCACCCATGCCATGGTGTTGACTGCGTCTGTGAGTGTTGCTGCAGAACCGTCATGGAAGTAGGGATAGGTCAGTTGTATGTTGCGCAACGTTGGCACCTTGAACTTCATGCGATCCGCATCATCACCGGTGACCGCAGAGCGACCTTCTGCCGGATTATCGGTCTTGAAGGTATTAACCGCGCCCATCTTTTGGTAGGAGTTGCCGCCTACTGCCGGGCCGTTATGGCAGGATACGCAGCCGGTATCTTTGAACAGCTTGTAACCTGCGAGTTCTTTTTTGGTTAGCGCGTTGTTATCTCCCTTTAGCCATTTGTCGAAACGGGAATTCGGTGTCACCAGGGTTTCTTCAAAAGTCGCGATGGCTTTTGTCACCTCGTTAATGGTGATCTTGTCAGAACCGAAGTTCTCTTTGAACATGTCCACGTATTCTGGAATGGATTGCAGCACGTCAACGGCCAGTTCATGAGTGAATCCCATTTCGCCCGGATTGGCGATAGGGCCGCCAGCCTGAGCCTGCAAGTCTTTGGCTCGTCCATCCCAGAACTGGGCGATGTTCATGCTGGAGTTGAGAACCGTTGGCGCATTGATTGGACCTTGGTGCCAATTATGTCCGATGGATGTTTTGATGTTGTCCGTGCCACCCATGGAAAGGTTGTGACAGGAGTTGCATGAAATAAACCCCGACTTGGACAGTCGCGGATCAAAATAAAGATTTTTACCGAGTTCGACCAAAGCTGGATTTTTGACCTTGAATGCCTCAATGGGCTGGATGGGTTCATTGTTGTTGGCAGCATTGGCCACGTTGACACTGGCGAATGATGTGGCTGCAAGGATGGCTAGGGCGATACGGATATTTTGCATGTGGTTTTTCCTTTTTGAAGTGAAAAAATGAATTTGCTTAGTAAGACAAACTTTCGGTAAGTTCCATGTGCTAACTTGAAAAATCGTTGATGGACACTGACGTTACCTACTGGGCAGATTGCTTTGAGGAGCGCTGCTTCATAGAGTAATAAAGTCTACTGTTGAAATGTTGCAGAACCCAAACCTGTTGGGTTGTTTCAAAGCTGTGCCATTATAGTTCATCGGTAACGCTAAGACCTCAATAGCCCCAAAGTTGCAATTGTTTTAATGCAGGTGTTGGCTTAAGGAAATAGAGCGGCTTGATCATTTTATCTATGAATTATAAGCAGGTTTGAGTATTCAATTGAATGGCCAGAGTCACATAGGGGTGAATGGTCTGTTGTTCATCAACAGTAGAAGCTGGTAGCATCACGCTTCCCTTGTAGGAAAAATGCCGGGCCAAGTTTAGTCCTGAATGTATGTAAATAGGGACTTCCATTTTCAATCAACTTACGGATACCTAACCATGAACAAACTGCTTATATCACTAATGACCGTTGTCGCAATCGTTGCCAGCAGCGGATGTACGACTTTTGATGCCTATACCGGCGAGAAAAAAGTTTCTAATACCGCCAAGGGTGCAGGCATTGGTGCGGGTATCGGCGCTGTGGCTGCCTACCTTGCGAACAGGGATAAAAGCCATGCCGACCGTCAGCGGGCGATATTGAATGCGGCAGGCGTTGGCGCGATTGCAGGTGGTGGTGTGGGTTATTACATGGATACACAAGAGGCGAAGCTGAGAAAGCAGTTGCGTGACTCCGGTGTCAGTGTCGAGCGTAATGGCGACAATATCAATTTGGTGATGCCGGGGAATATTACCTTTACCAGTGGTAGCTCAAACTTGATGATGGATTTTCAGGATGTGCTGGATTCGGTCGTGCTGGTGGTTGAGGAGTACAAGCAAACCATGATCGTCGTCAGTGGCCATACCGATAGCGTTGGTTCTAATACCTTGAATCAGAGGCTCTCTGATAAACGCGCCAATTCGGTTGCGAACTATCTGAAAGACAAAGGTGTGCTTGAAGCAAGGTTTGAAGTGGTCGGCTTCGGCGAAGATCATCCGATAGCCGACAATAAAACAGCTGAGGGTCGATCTTTGAATCGACGTGTGGAGTTGTCGCTACTACCGATCACTGAATAAGTACCTGTCAGGTTCAGCGCACCACTAAGGGTGCGAATCTGCAAAAAACAAAAGCTACCGGCGTCGCTATAAATAATAGTGATCGGCGCCGGTATTTTTATTTTAAGGTGTTTAGCGAGGGCGAAAATGGCTGGGTTACTGACGCGTGTTAAAAATGATCCGCTGAAACATTTCTTGCTTCTGCTGACGGGGCCGGTGATTTACGGTCTTGTCGTGCCGATTATTATTGCGGATATCTGCGCCACGCTTTATCAATGGGTATGTTTTCCCGTCTATGGCATACAGCGCGTGAAGCGGCGCGACTATATCGTCATCGACCGTGCGAAGCTTGCCTATCTCAACCTGTACCATAAATTTAATTGTGTATATTGCGGATACGCTAACGGCGTGATCGCTTATGTCGGCGAAATCTTTGCCCGTACTGAATTGTTCTGGTGTCCTGTGAAGCATGCCCGTGAGCTCAAGTCACCTCACGCACATTACGATAAGTTTCTGGAATATGGAGACGGCGAAAATTTCCGAGGCAAACTGAAGGAGATTCGCAAAGGCTGTCGAGCGTGTGAGCAGGGGTGTTGAAGCCAGAGGAGCAACAATATGAATGACCAAGTGAATGCCGACCCTGCTTTAAAGCCGAATAAAAGAACATTGCACATTTTTGTGATTGTTCTTGCTTTGATCGCAGTGGTATTTTTTCTGCTTCCCAAACCGCTTGCGAAAACATTTACGCAAGCTAGGCTGGATGCACTGAACCATTCCGGTCAGCCGGTCTTGGTTGCGATTCATGCGGACTGGTGCTCAACCTGCAAAACGCAAGCGCGTGTGCTGGGGGAGTTGTTGCCGAAAGCAGAATTTAATCAGATCACCATGCTGCGTATGGACTTTGACCAGCAGAAAGAGGCAGTGAGATCATTTGGTGTCGAGTATCAGAGCACGTTGATCGTATTCAAAGATGGGCGTGAGGTGGGTCGCTCAACGGCGGAGCAGCGTTCGACTCGCATAGCGGAATTGTTGCGGCTGAGCTTGTGAAGCATTTCAATCGAATCATCAGGATGTATAGAGGTACGGATTGAGCAGTAATAATTCAATCGAACGAAAAGACTATAGTCATGAGGTACAGAAGCATCGCTTCTTTTGGGTACAGCTTGCTTTCGCTGCATTCGGTACGCTGTTTTTATTACTCGGAATCATCGGGATATTCCTGCCGATATTACCGACGACCCCTTTCCTGCTGTTGGCGACGGCTTGTTACGCTCGTTCATCGCGCCGTTTTTATAACTGGCTGATGAATCATCCGCGCTTTGGGCCGTTGATCGTTGAATGGCGTACCTATCGCAGCATACCCAGACGAATCAAACTGGTGGCGATTGCCATGATGATACTGACCTTTAGTAGTTCGATCCTATTCTTTATCAAAGATGGCCGGTTGCAGTTGGCGCTGGCTTTGTTCGGATTGGCGTTGGTGGCTTGGCTGTATCAGGTTCCCTCTCGCGACCGACCAAATGAAAAGCTAGATGAAATACCAAATGAAATAACTGATAAACAACAACTGTAATTATGATTAATCCTGTCCCGACCAAAGCTGAAATCACGCTGATGGAAACATTCGTCGGACTTCCACTGGAACGCATACATGTGCCCGAAAGTTGTGAAGCGTTTGCGTCTGCCAGTGCCGAGATCAAGGCGGCAGGCATCGTCGGGTTCGATACAGAATCCAAGCCGACGTTTGCGGTGGGTGAGGTGAGTAACGGGCCGCATGTGTTGCAATTTGCATTGCCTGACAAAGCATATTTGTTTCAAATTCATCAAACAGCGGGGCACCCGTTTTTGGTCGAACTACTTCAATCAGAACAAATCATCAAGGTAGGCTTTGGCCTTAGGTCGGATGGCAAGCATATCCACGCGAAGCTGGGTGTCAATCTGGCAGGTGCGGTCGATCTCAATACGGTATTCAGTATGGATGGATACCACAAAGAGATGGGCGTGCGGGCAGCGGTTGCGTTGTTATTCAACCAGCGCTTCCCCAAGGCGAGGCATGTCACCACATCCAACTGGTCACAGCATCAACTCAATCCCAAGCAATTGCTATATGCGGCAAACGACGCCTATGCCGCACTCATGGTGCTGGAGGCACTTGATGTTCCACGCGATGAATTGCCAGTCTATCAGTATGAGCCTCCATTAGAGGTGGAAGCAGAAGGTTGGGGAAATTAAACAAGCCGAAAGATTCAACTTCTCAATCGGTGAATCGGTGAATCGGTGCATCGTCTATTGGTCTGAAAAAAATAAGGATTTTCCTTATAGGATTATTGCGCTACATAGGCTAGTGTTGAGGTGGCGGCTTTAGCCGTACATCACACATCACAAATAAGGATATGTTCAGATGATACTTTCCAATATTGAAACGATTCCCGGTAAGACGATAGTAAAGCACTTGGGGCTGGTCAACGGAAGCACCGTGCGCGCGAAGCATGTGGGTCGTGACATCATGGCATCGTTCAAGAACATATTTGGTGGAGAGCTAAAGGGTTATACTGAGTTGCTGCATGACTCTCGTGAGGAGGCGATCAAGCGCATGGTCGCGCAAGCAGAATCTATCGGTGCGAACGCAGTCGTTAATGTGCGCTTTTCTACTTCATCAATTGCAGCAGGTGCGGCTGAGTTATTCGCCTATGGCACTGCAGTCGTCACGGAGGCTGATAATGGGTTTTGATGTCATCATATTTCTGGTGTTGCTGGGGCTCGGATTCGTGTTCGGCCAAATCGCTGAGAAGCGTCACTACAAGTCAATTATCGCGCGCGAAAAAGCATTACACAATGTGCTGTGTTCAAGTGAGAAGCATGTGCCTGATCTGGGGGATGTGGAAGGAATGCTAGTGCGCGGTAGCGTGGTGGTATCGATTGATTACTTCAAACGTTTCGTTGCAGGGTTGCGCAATTTATTCGGCGGGCGTGTGAGTGTCTATGAATCTTTGCTCGACCGTGCGCGGCGTGAGGCTGTGTTACGGATGAAAGCTGAAGCGCATGCGCAAGGTGCAAGCAGTGTCTGGAATGTGCGTCTGGAAACATCGTCTATTTATAAAAATCAAAAGCAGAGCGTCGGTTCTGTAGAAGTGTTTGCCTACGGAACAGCGATTAAGATGTGTAGATAATATGGCGCTTGAAGAAAACCCCGAATACACGAATCCCGAGATACCGGAAGGCATTAACGTGACCCAGCAACACCCGCTAAAAGAGTTTTTTATTCTATTGGTAGGGAGTGTGGTGGTTATATCTGCGGCGGTATTGCTGCTGACTTCATTGGCAGGTTATCTGGTGCAATACGTGCCTTTTGCTCAGGAAAAGGAGTTGTTGTCAGGCCTTAACCCTTCTTGGGTGAAAAGTGAGGCCAGCGATTCTGCGCGACAAAAACAGCAATATCTGCAAACACTTGCGGATCAACTCGCTGCCAACATGGCACTCCCGGAAGACATGACGATCACTGTACATTATTCAGAGGATGAGACGGTGAACGCCTTGGCGACGCTGGGTGGCAATATTGTTGTGTTTCAAGGTTTGATCGATGTACTGCCAAACGAAAATGCGCTCGCGATGGTAATGGCGCACGAGATTGCTCATATCCGACATCGCCACCCTATCGTTGCATTAGGTCGGGGATTTGCCGTGATGTTGGCACTGACCAGTATGGCGGGAGTGGGTGACGGCATGATGCAGGAGTGGGTTGGCAGCATGAGTATGCTCACCCTGCTTTCATTCAGCCGAACACAAGAGGCAGAAGCAGATGCCGATGCACTGCAAGGATTATTGCGCCAGTATGGGCACATCGACGGTGCCAACGCGTTCTTTGTGTATGTTGCCGGCAAACCGAATATGGAGATATCACCGTTGTTTAGTACTCACCCCGGGATTGAGGAACGTATTGCGAGAATACGTCAGTTTGGCAATGACCATGTCATTAAGACAAAACGTGAGTTAACACCGTTGCCAGTTTTCCTCAAGATGGATGGATTGCAAGTAAGTATCTGAGTCGGACATGATTCACGTCCGACTCGCACCCGCCAAAAATCACAGATGATTCTTGACAGTAGGTGGTACTGAGTTACCACTGGCCTGCATATCAATTGCCTCAGGATGGGCACGATAGTGGCTGCGTAGGCAATTCGCCAAATCCTGTTTGGTGGCATCTTCTACCGGACAAACATCATCGTTTGGCAGGCAATCAATCATACCTTGCAACAGCTTTTCCTGTGGTGCAGGCATTTTTGCAACCCACGAAGTCAGCAAAGAGCGATTGAGATGGGAGGGTAACGACGCCAAGATGCCGATATCGTTCTGGTCATGCACCAGCAAGCCGGATGTGGTGCCGCGATCCAGCGTCAATACCTGGAAGAAGTACAGGGTGTGGTAGTCCAGTTGCTTTTTGCGATCTTCATCTGTCGCTGAGGTGCGGTTCTCGATTGCAGAGGTCAGAATATCGATATAGGTGTCGATGGCAGTTTCGCCGACTGTCCTTGCCAACTTAATGTCGTTGTCGAAATCACCGCTGAAAAAGTTTTCCAGATAGAAGTGTGTCACGCCTCGGGTGCGACCCAGCACGGGAATATTGAAGTAGCGATCACCTTGTGGTGAGGCCTCGGCATATAGATCTGGTGCGGCTTGCTCCAGTTTGCTCTTGAACAGCTCTTTGTCTTCGTCGAATGCGATAGCCGGATTCAGATCGGCCATAACGCGCCAATATCCTTTGCCGTTTTTCATCTCGGTCCAGCTTATGTGGATGTGTACCGATGGTGCCAGCGGATTTTTAGGATGAATGATGGTCGAGATCGCAGAGGCAGAAGCCAGTTGCTTATCATCATTGTCGTCGTATTGAACCTGAGAGGTGTTGACCGAAGCACGGTTGAAGAGCGTCTCATCAGTCGCCATGAATCGAACGCCGCCGCCATGCTTACCTTCGTCGCGGAACCACTCGGTAGGCTCATAGGGCTTATCAGCACCATATTTTTTGCTGATCGCATTCAACTTGTTAACAAACCGTTGCTGAAGTTCGCATACGAGGCTGTAACCCTGCTCTGCACGCGCAGATTTTGCTCTGATTCTTTCCATCTCTAACGGACTCCTTTGTTATTCAATATATTTGTATGTTGCTATTGTTTCGGGCTTTTCGCCGATCCGATATCGCTAAATGTAGCACATTCTCTGATCTCGATATTGATCGAGGTCATGAAATTCTAATGACGGCATTCCCGTTCAGGACGGTCATATTCTATGGGTATTCCGCGAAACATTTTCTTTTGATGTAACTATTTTTCTATTTAGTCTGAATATAACAGCAGACAGAATATTCCGGGATTGATTGTCTTGTGTACGGAAAGTGACTTTGAGAACTATTTTTCCAAGCCTTCCTTTAGCTATAAAAACAATGACATATAGGAGAAAGCAATGAACCATAATACTTTGAAGAAAAACGTACTGCTTGTCGGGATGGCGGTTTCTGCGCTACTTGCGGGGAATAGCTTTGCGCAAACGTTTACCGTGAAGATTGATAATCTGTCTAACGGGATTTATTTCACACCGATGTTGGTCGCAGCACATCCAGACACGACTCACCTGTTCCAAACCGGGCAAGCCGCTTCAACCAGCTTGCAGGCAATGGCAGAGGGTGGAGATACTTCAGCCTTGACGACTGATCTTGCGGCGGTAAATGCAACCACCAGTGCGGCAAATCTAACACCGATGGCACCGGGTGGCAGTGTCACTACCGCATCGATCACCCCTGCCGCAGGTAATACGCATCTATCCATTGTCGGCATGATGTTGCCTACCAATGATGGTTTCGTCGGTATGGATGATGTAGAGATTCCGACGGCAGCAGGTGTTTATACCTATTATCTGAACGCATACGATGCAGGCACTGAAGCCAATGATGAGTTGATCACTGGCGGCGGTTCACCAGGTGTAGCGGGCATTCCTGGATGTCCAGCAGCTAATTGCGGCACAGGCGGTACTGGTGTGACCACGACTGATTCGAATACGACGGTGCACATCCATCGAGGGACATTGGGTGATACCAATAGCACAGGCGGGTTGAGCGATTTGGATTCGACGGCACATCGCTGGTTGAACCCGGTTGCACGCGTCACGCTGAATGTTAATTAAGGGGGCTGTGATGAATAAATTTACAGATTTTAAAGTCCCCCTCGGGTTGACTTTGATTGCTTTAACACTTCATGGTTGTGGCAAAAGTAGCTCTAACGCTTCAACAACGCCTGCGGCAAAGACGTATGTAATCACACTGACAAATGTGACAGCTAATCAGCCGATAGCGCCGGTGGCTATGGTGTTACATACGGGTGGATATCAGGGGTGGGCTGCTGGTGCAGCGGCAAGCGCAGGATTGGAAATGCTGGCAGAGGGTGGTGATAACGCGACATTCTTGAGTGAAGCTCAAGCCAGCGCTGACACATTGGAAACCGCCACCGCCACCGGAGCTATTGCACCGGGTGGAAGTGAGACCATAACGGTCACAGCAACTGATAGTGGCAGCATTCAACTTACTGCAGCGGGCATGCTGGTCAATACCAATGATGCATTTTCCGGGCTGGATGGGCTATCGTTAGACGGTATGGCGGTAGGGTCATCTATCCTAGGCGGCATGGCAGCCCATGATGCGGGTACTGAAGCTGATACTGAAACGACAGCAACAATGCCGGGGACTGGCGGAACAGGGTTTGATGCTACACGCGATGATACGAACAATTTTGTCACGCTTCATCCGGGGGTGGTGACATCGTCGGATGGATTGGTGACCTCTGCATTAGATCAGTCACATCGATTTGATAATCCCGTGATGAGAGTCAGTGTTAAACGTACAAATTAATTTGTCGCCTTTGCATCAAGACACTCAGTTGTCACCCCACATTCACTAACCAAAGCCCGGTATATCCGGGCTTTAATCATTTCAACAGCCCTGCGCTACGTGCAACTGTTTCGATGTGAGAATAATTTTCAGGTGTGGTTGAAATGTATCTGCTGGCGCGTTGCACCTGCAGAATCTCTTTCTCAGCCCCGATGCGTCTATCCATTGAAAGAAATGCATCAGTCAATTTTTGACGCAGTTTGCTATCCATATCAGCGCTCACAGTCCAATTGTAATCATGGTAACCGGGGGTGGTGTGAAATACACGCAATACTTTCGGATCGGCTTCGCCGCTAGCAAGCATTCTGTCCCAAATAGTTTTGCTCAGCACACCTGCGTCAGCCCTGCCGCTAGCGACTGCTGTAACGACCTCCATATTCGAATCAGAATAAATAAGGCGTTTCATCTCAACATCAGGATTCACATAAGCTGTGCGCAAAAAAGAGCGCGGCATCAGATGGCCTGTAGTGGAAGCCTTTTCACCAAAAGCGAATACCTTGCCAGCGAGATCTTCAAATTTGGCAATGTCATTACGCGCGGTGATAAAGACGGATTTCGTCTGCGCATCTTCTGCACGTTGGGCGATAGGGATCACCTGATTATTGCTACGTGACATAGCACGGACAAAATCAAACCCGCTGAACCAAACCATATCCAGCTTGTTCGCCACCAATGCATCGATCAGCGCATTCGCATCAGCCGAAGGCCTGAACTCGACCTTCATGCCGATCTTTTTTTCCAGATATTCAGATAGCGCCATAAACTTGCGTCGCAACACAAAAGGCGCTTCGTCCGGGACCAGTGAGACACGCAAGACAGTTTCTGCCGATGTCGCCGCATAGAGCACCAACCCTGCCGTGATAGCAAATGACAATAATAGTGCTCTAAGGCGTGGTGAAGAAGATAGTTTAAGCATGAGTCGTGACAATGTGCGTTGTAGTGTGAGTCAAAATCATTGACGCGGATTATGCACGAAAGAATGGATGTAGTGGGTGGCGGCCGTACCGATTGAAATCGGATTAGTGCCTCAGTTCTGCAATATAATCTTATAAATGCTGCTTATGGTTTTATAGAATAGTTTCGGTATAAACTACCTTTGTTCGTGACCCTCAAAATCTTTGGGCACTTCTGTCCTACTAATAATTAATGCCAAAAATCCCGCTCAAGATCGTTATTGCCGCCATCGTATTTTTATGTATTGGTGTTGCGATGAGTTTGCTGGCGCCCAGTACGGAGATTGCCGTGGTGGTGGCGATCATCCTGCTTATTGTGTTTATGTTCGCTTTCGAGATCGGCGGGGTGGATGTGGTGGCCATCAGTGTGATGGTGTTATTGGGCTTAATCAGTTCATATAGTGACAAGTTCGGACTTGCACGGCCTTTGGTTCCCGCTTCGGAGCTGTTTCTTGGTTTTTCCAGTAATGCGGTGATTGCCATCATCGCCGTGATGATTATCGGTACCAGTCTGGATAAGACCGGCCTGATGAGTAAGGTGGCCGCGACTATTTTAAAGTTTTCGGGTAAAACTGAAGCGAGGGTAATACCAGCCATCGCGGGGACGTCCGGGGTTATTTCCAGCTTTATGCAGAATGTCGGTGCAGCAGCACTGTTTCTGCCAGTCGTCAGCAGGATTTCAGCACGTACAGGGTTGTCGATGTCGCGATTGCTGATGCCGATGGGCTTTTGCTCCATCCTCGGGGGCACTATCACGATGGTTGGTTCCAGCCCGTTAATCTTGTTAAACGACTTGATTGATGCTTCAAATCAATCGCTACCATCGGGGCAGCAAATGGAGGCTTGGTCGTTGTTCTCGGTGACACCCGTCGGGATGGCTTTGCTGGCAACCGGTATTGTGTATTTCGTTATCGCCGGGCGCTATGTTTTGCCCGGTGACAGTCAGGATCAGTCTACACCGGACACCAATACCATGAAGTATTTTCAGGACATCTATGGCATCGAGGATGGATTGTTCGAGATGGTGGTACCTGCAAGTAGTCCTTTGATAGGCCAGCTGGTCGGTGACGTTGAGCTTGATGCTGACGTGAAGATAATCGCGGTTCAACGAGAGAGTAATGAGGTGCACGTGGGGCCAAGAGGCTTGTCCAGAGAGCTGGCTGTTGAAGCTGACAATGTGCTGAGTCTGATGGCGCCACTTGATCACGTTCAGGTGTTTGCTGCATCAAACGGGTTGCAGATGCATCAAGACCTCAAAGATTTTGATGAAACACTGGCTGCGACAAAGGCGGGTATTGCTGAAATCATCATCCCTCCCGGTTCTATCTTGCCGGGTAAGAGTGCGCGTGAATTATGGCTGCGCAAAAACTATGGGTTGACGCTGATTGCCTTACACCGTCAGGGCAAGACGCTACGTGAAGATGATGGCATCAGTGATCTGGCGCTTCATGTTGGCGATGTCCTAGTGGTGCATACAACATGGTTTGCGTTGGCGCACCTTGAGCGTGACCGTAACTTTGTGATCATCACCACAGAATATCCGCACGAAGATATCAGGCCGCATAAGGTCGCACCTGCTTTATTTTTCTTCGGCTTGGCAATATTCATGATGCTGTTCACCGATGTACGCCTCTCACTAGCGTTGATGACGGGTGCGATCGGAATGATTTTGTCGGGAGTGTTAAAGATAGAAGAGGCTTATCGTGCGGTGAGCTGGAAATCTGTATTTTTGCTGGCAAGCTTGATTCCGCTTGGGTTGGCAGTGGAAACCAGCGGCACGGCTGCCTGGATAGCAGCCCAAGTGTTGTCATTATTGGATGGCGTACCCATCTGGGTGCTGCAGTTGGCGGTGGTGGTGTTGGCGACTGCTTTCACGCTGGTGATGTCCAATGTAGGTGCAACGGTGTTGCTGGTGCCGGTGGCTGTGAATATTGCAGTGGGGGCAGGGGCTGACCCGGCAGTGTTTGCTCTGACTGTCGCATTGGCGGCTTCTAATTCATTCTTTTTACCGACTCATCAGGTTAATGCCATCATTATGGGGCCAGCAGGATATCGGGTGGCAGACTTTATGCGGGCCGGTGGGGTTATGACCTTTCTCTTTATATGCGTTTTAATGGTCATGCTGAATCTGCTTTACTAAGGGTGTCGCGGATGCGCTGATCTCTGAGGCTGTGGTTATTAACAATAACCACGCAGCCAACAATGTTAGATAGCTATTCATACTGAAGAATCTGGTATAAATGTAAGTATTCAGTTTCATGAGTCACGCTAGTCTCGTTGACTCGTGCAGTTCATGCCAAGAAGTAACACCTATAGTTCAACTGACTGGAATTCAAATTCTGGGGGGAAAATGCTCGGATCGTTTATGAGATGGCTACGCTGGGGCGTAGTTTTGCATAAAAGCAACACACTGCAACGGAAGGTGTTGTTGACCAATGTGGCTGCACCACTGGGCATGTTCAGCCTGTTCATTTTTGATCTGGTGTTTTTGTACGAGGGCAGTTATCCGTCCCAACAGGTCTTGGTATTGCATATTCCTTTTTATATCGCATTTGCGCTCATCCCTTGGGTGAATCGACAAGGGCAAAGTTTTGCTGCCTGCCTGCTGTTGACAGTGACCGCGATGGGCAGCGCTATCGTTCCAATGTATGTGGCCTTCGGCACTTATTTCAATCACCATCACTATTTCATCTTGTTTGCGGTTGTTCCGCTGGCTATTTATCCATCTCAATACGTTAAGACAGTGTTCTCCCTGTTTGTAATCAATCTGGGGGCGTTCATGTATTTTGAGTACAGCGGGATGCCGCCAGCCGCAGAAGTGCTATTGCGTGACGGAGCTATTGCTCATGGTATCCGGACACTACTTTCGTCGATGGTGGTCGTGACATTGATGGTGTTTTTCTGGTTTTTTGGCACTTTTGCAGAGAAAAGTGAAAGGACGCTGGAGCTGATCTCCATGACAGATATGCTGACAACGCTACCTAACAGGCGTTTTTTCAAGGAAGCTTTTCAGCACGAGGTGGCAAGAAATAAAAGGATGCAGACCACATCTGCGATTGCCATGTTAGATATCGATTATTTCAAGAAGGTGAACGATACCTACGGGCATGACGCCGGTGATTTGGTACTTAAGTACGTTGCACATGAATGCCGTAAGAACTTGCGTGCCGGTAATGTGATGGCAAGGATAGGCGGAGAAGAGTTTGCAATCCTATTACCGGAGGCCACCAGTTCTCAGGCGATTGAAGCAATGGAGCGCATTCGGAAAGCGATTGAATTGTCTGAAATTAAAATCGGTAATAAAGTATTAAACATTACGGTCAGCATAGGGGTAGCTATTGTTGATCCTCATATGTCATTGGAAGAGGCCTTCAAAAACGTTGATCTTTCCCTGTATGAAGCAAAGTGGGGCGGTAGGAATAGAGTCGCATTCAATGAGTTGAGTGTGGCGTATTCACGGTCAGCATAGAAGCAATTCAACTTAAATTTCTTATCCCGGTTTATCCAGGGTAGCGTCACTTCTTCCCGTATCGGCACTTAAGTATTAATTACATTCATGGAAATGAAAAAGATCAATTCAGGCAAGTTGCGTGCAATAGGTTACGATGCGCGTGCAAGATTGCTGCAGGTTCAACTTGATGACGGTAGCACGCTGCAATATAGCAATGTCGGTGATGAGGTATGGCGTCGACTCAGTAGCTCGGGGGCTGCGTGGAGCTACTATCGCGATAACATCGATGAAGAATTCACCGCCCAGCGTGTTTCAAACCAGCAGGTTTCGACAAGCGTGTCTGTGGACAAAAATCCGCTCGATGATCTTTTCAAGAACGATTAGGCACTCATTGAGTGATGCAGGTAGCGAAATTAAGATTTCTTTTCCCGTATTGTGTCTGTGTGTTGTGCTTGCAGCATGCGAAGCCAAGGTGCAGGGGCGGTGGTACACGCCATCGCAGGTTACCTTAGGCAGCGAGGTGTATGCCCGGCATTGCATTGCTTGCCACAATGCTGATGCACAGGGGATATCAAACTGGAAGGATCGCAACGCAGACGGAAGCTATCCACCGCCGCCATTAAACGGCAGCGCACATGCCTGGCATCACCCGTTAAGCATCCTGAGCAAAACTATTCAGGAGGGCGGTATTCGGCTGGGTGGAAAGATGCCACCTTTCGGCGACAAACTGAGTGAGGATGAGACACTTGCGGTGATCTCATATTTTCAAAACTTCTGGTCGGAAGACATCTATCAGGGATGGCTAAAGCGCGGCGGGACAGAGTAATCAAAATGAAAAACCTTCAGCCCCAATCTGTCTGGTCGCACTTTGCAACACTATGCGAGATACCGCGCCCCTCCCTGAAAGAAGCGGCCTTACGAGATCACTTGATCGGTTGGGCGCGTGCGCGTGGCATTGATACGGTTGTGGATGTCGCGGGCAACTTGATTTTGAAAAAGCCCGCCAGCCCCGGTTGTGAGGCGATGTCGGGAGTGATCCTGCAAGGTCATCTTGATATGGTGTGTCAGGCCAACGCGGGTACGGTGCACGACTTTGAGCGCGATGCTATCCGCACCGTCATACGCGACGGCTGGGTGGTCGCGGAACAAACCACGCTGGGGGCTGACAACGGTATCGGTGTTGCGCTGGCACTGGCCGCACTGGAGGAGGCCGAGTTGACGCACCCTTCGCTGGAAGTGCTGCTGACTATCAATGAAGAGTCCGGCATGGATGGTGCGCGTGAACTCTTGCCTGAGACGTTGCAGGGAAAAGCACTGATTAATCTGGACACCGAAGAGTGGGGACATTTTTATCTTGGCTGTGCGGGTGGAATGGATGTGGAACTGAGCAGAGAATGTGAGCAGGAAGAAATTCCTCAAGGGTTTGTGACGCTCGTATTTGAAGTAGCTGGTTTGCGCGGTGGACATTCAGGCATCGATATACATCTCGGACGAGGTAATGCAATCAAGTTAATGGCGGAAGCACTCTGTGATTTTGCCGAACATACTGATCTGTACTTGATTGAAATGAAAGGTGGTACTGCACGCAATGCGATTCCGCGTGAAGCATATGCAGTCATTGCGATTTCTGGAGACGCAGAGGCTGAGCACCTTGAAGAATGGAGTCAGCACCGATTTGAAGTCTGGCAAAAGCGATTTGCTGGAATTGATGATGATGTGTCTTTCAGATGTCGGTTGGGAAAAGTAGCCGATGGTCAAGCCATACGGCTTGATGAGCGTGAACGATTGTTGGGATTTCTCGACAGGGTCGCCAATGGTGTATCGCAAGTCAGCGAAGACTTCACGGGGGTGACAGATACCTCCAGCAATCTAGGTGTGGTCGAACTCGAACATGGAAAGTTCAAAGCGACATTCAAAGTGCGATCGCTACAGGATGATCGAGCTGATGCGCTGGCTGATAAATTGGTATCCCATGCACAAGCACATGACATTAAAGCTTATAAGCAGGGTGCATATCCGGGCTGGACACCTAATCCGGCTTCTGAATTGTTGGCATTATGTCAGCAGGTTTATACAGAACAATTCGGACATCCGGCAAACCTACAGGTCATCCATGCCGGACTGGAATGTGGTCTGCTGGCTGCAAGCCATCCACACCTGGACATGATCTCATTCGGGCCGGATATACGCGGCGCACATGCGCCCGGCGAAAGTGTCGAAATCGCATCTGTAGAACGTTGCTGGGTATTGCTCAAGGCAGTATTGCAGCGGCTGGCAAAGGCTTAGCAACTAACGTACATCAGGGTGTTGTTGCCTCCCGATGTTTATTGAACGTCGATTGGCTCAGTAAGTGGCTCGGCAGGTGCAGGGGCATCATCTTCCGCTCGAGATCTCTTGCCCATCAGATTCTTGTCGATCAGCATGATTTCGATGCGTCTATTCTTTTGACGGCCTTCGGCGGTGTCGTTCGACGCAACCGGATCATATTCGCCTCTGCCGGATGGCACCAAACGCTCGGGCGGGATACCGACTTCCTGTAGATGACGCACCACATTGGTGGCGCGTATCACGGATAGCTCCCAATTGGTCGGGGATGTAGCAGTAGCAGATTTCGTCATGGGGATGTTGTCAGTGTGTCCGACCACGCGGATGACTTTATCCTCATAACTTTTCAGCACCTCACCCACTTTGCTTAACACCTCTTTGCCTTCCGACTTGAGGGTTGCTCTGCCGGAATCGAAGAATATCTGCTCAGCCAAATCTACCGCGAGCATATTCTGATATTGCCTGACTTTGAGTTGGCCTTTCTCGACCTCAGCGGAAAGGTTTTGAACCAGTGCATCATATTGTTGCTGGCGCTCCATGCTGGCGGCGACCAAAGCCGCTTTTTGTCGCTCAAGGGTGGCGATCATTTGCTGCAGCTCGGTGTTGTCCTTCTCATGATAAGCAAGCTGCTGCTGCAATGCCTTATAGTCGAGGTCTAGTGTTGTGAGTCGCTGCTGCAATGAGATATTGCTGCGTGTCAGGGTGTCCGTCTGCTCCTCAAGGCCAGCCTTTTGATCTTTCAAAGAAGTGATCACGGCATTCTTGTCTGACTGCATCTTTTCAAATTCGCCAGTGGAAACACAGCCACTGGTGATGAATGCCGTAGCGAATAGAAAAAGCAATATGTGGGTGCGGCGTATCATGTCTGCTCCTGATGGACGTTTTTATCAGATTAACATCATTGCTTCATGGTGATAAAGCCTTGAATGGTGAAAATATCAACACACTCACAAAATTCAAAGCCACTAGGTAACCCGACAACGATATAAGGATTTTCCTTATATCCAATACGTAAATATAAGTGTAGCTTTCGGCTAAAGAGATCAACCGAAATTGAAAAGTATCGATTCGTCGTAAAGGGAAGCCGGATGAAAGTATTGATTAAAACTGTGGTCGTGTTGTTTGGCTTGGCGGGTCTGTTTAGCAGTGCGATGGCGGGGGATTCACCAACTGGCTCTCAATTAAAGGGCTCTGACCCCTTTAATCTGGACCCCTTTAATCTGAACATTAATCCACAGCAAAGAGTGGCCCTCAATAACCTGCTTGCAGCAGGCCCAGTGTTGGCGGCGGCAGATTCTGATAATGCAACAACTGTGCCGACAGCCGCTAATGAAAAATACGATGCAGCTTTTAGTGTATGTACCGCTGTGGTGCCTGTAGGTCACAAGGATTTTGAGCTTGTAAATGGCGTTGGTTCATCGTCACCAATACTTGAATACTTTATGTTGCGAGGAGATGAATATGATATTAAGACATGGAAGCAGACGCTAATTGGAAAACCTGTCCATGGAGAATTCATCCAGCAGCCTAATGGTGGTTACGTCTATCACCCCAATGAAGAGTATCTTGGACCTGACCAAATAACTTGGGTGGTTGATGCGGAAGGTAAAAAGTTCAAAGTAATCATGACAGTATGGGTTGCTGATGTAGCACCGGAATATGGTGGTTGTCCGCCAGACTATGAATTGCCACCTGCCGACACAGGAGACGTCAAAGGCAGCGCACTCGATATCATCGAATTGCCAGTTGATAGTGCCCTTGATGCAGAAGCGTTGGCGAAATTGCATGCTTTCGTGAACTTTGCCGAAGGAGCTGGTTTGGGGGGCAATGTTGATATCACCTTCGCCGACCTCCCCGGTGGCGCAGTCGGTCAAACTGTCGGCAACACCCTCTCCCCCAGCCCCTCTCCCGCGAGCGGGAGAGGGTGGCCCGCAG
>CAZURE010000025.1:0-17792 GCA_964623195.1 uncultured Gallionella sp.
CGACTCAGTTGCAAGCTGGGCTTTCATTGGCTTTCCGGGCACAATTTCGGGTGAGAACTCAGCCGTATCATTCCTCGTAATGATGACTGTTTCAGTCTGTTGAAAATTCTCTTTAGGTTGAGCTATGCTTTCACTTCGTATCAGCTCTACTGATTTTTGTTCACTCCCTGAGCCTTGAATTGGTGCTGAGCTATCAGGTTCTAAAGTGTGCAATTCATTTTCAATAAATCGCGCCGCCGACTTAGAGGTGTGTTCTGTCTTCAACACAAGTGTAGGCTTTTCTTTTTCAACATAGCCTCCCATCACAACAGTAACGACCAAAATCACTCCGGCAAGGATGACTAACAGTGTCCAGAAAAATCCCCGAAGACGATTATTTTTCGTGCTCGTATTGATGGTGCTTATTGTCATAATTAGATTTAGGCATTCATAAATGCCAAAAGTCCTGTTGAGAAAAATTATTGGCGCCGCGGCGCCAATTTGAATCTGAATCGCAAATACAGTTTTCTATAGCCGCTATGAATGAATGCACTAATAATTGGTACTTGCTTCGGCAACGATTGTTTGTCCTGAATACAATTTAACTGAAAAGTCATGTTGCTCTGCCTTATCCTTACCGATCTTCAACACGCAAAGCTCCTTCTCAACGCCAGATTTCAGAATCACTTTTCCGGATTGCCGAGTGCGAGCCTGGTTTCCGTTTGTACTTTTTTTCTCGGTAATCAGTTCATAGGTCAGGGTTGCATCTTTTTCAGCAACCGCAGTAGCTGAAACCACCATCATGCCCTGTTCCATAACACCTTCAACCCAGACTTCATATTCATCACTCTCAGCCACGGCAGCTCCATTTCCAAACAACAAGCTCAACCCCATTACAGCAACTTGTAGAATACCGAAATTCATGATCAATTCTCCTGCGTAACATATGCCTGGTTATAATCACCATGTTGCTTTACACCTACCACTAACCCACTTCCGGATTGGTTTACGACAGCAGAGTTATACAAACCTATCTGCTCTACCTTTGCCGAATTTCCCTGACCTAGTTGATTAACTCCGACACGATTGGCATAACCATCCTGATATAGATTAACTAGATTTTCATCGCCCTCTTGCTGAATCCGTGCTGCTTGCCCCTTGCCCATTTGGGTTGCTTTCACTTTATTTTGATTGCCCAATTGGGATATTGGCAGCACATGCCCAGACCCTTTTTGTTTTGCATTGACATAATTCAGGTCGCCTTGTTGAGAAATATCAACGGTACTTGGCCCCAATGCCGTTCGATCTCCCAGTTCTGGAAAGCCTGCGATCATACCCGGCTCACCGGTTCCGAAATCATGGTCACGAGATTCTTTTTTATGACTTTTATGATTATCAGAACCATAATGCTTATCATCTGCTTGTGCTGATACAGAAAACAAAGCTACCAACATCAAAACCAAGAATTCTTTTCTCATATCGGCTCCCCACCAGTTTTTTGTTGCTGAGCTTCATTTATATATTTTTGCAGCACAGGTGAGGCCAGATCATCTGCGCTGAACAACGACCAGCTATTGTCTTGTATGCCTTCTGCAATCAAATGTATAACCGCAGCCTCTATTGAATCTTGCACACATAACTGAGATGGTTCGTTACTGGTAAATCCCACATCAGATTCAAACAAGTTTTTGAATGAAGTGAACTTGAATACATTGGCTGCAAGCTGATATGAGTAAATTGTTTTCGTGGTTGATATGCTGTTCAAAATCTGCCCTGTTCGCACATCCACTGCCCGCAAATTTGTAGTCACTTGATCTACACGATATTGCTTATTGAGGCCGATACCCAGATATCTGGCACCAGTGCCTCCTGTCTTAACGTTTGAATCGTAGGCAATGATGCCGCCTTCAATCAAAATGCTGGCCGACATTAGCGGTGGGACAGACAATTTTTCATTATTTAGCTCCAATGCTCGAATGATTTTCCTTTCGGTCAGCAGGTTCTGCAAACCTTCGCGCTCTACCGGAATAAACCAATCTGAGTCATTCAGTGCCTTAACCAACATCGACGTTGCTCCCTGAGTGACTGCAGTAGATAGCTGATTCTCTGAGGAGGGCTTGTATTGACCTGTCTGGTCGCGAAATCCATACACTGCCGCTACGATTTTCCCCTTGGTGCGTGGCAACTGAATAAGATCAAGGTGGGTTTGCGTGGCAACCGTCAAATGTGGCGGCATAGATTCGACAGTATTTATTTTCGAAGTTGCGCAACCATTCAATGTGAAAATCAGCAGCGACACAACCATGTGGGTCAGATACCGTCTCATTTCGATTTCGAGGAATGCTTTCATATCAATCATTTCTCCGGCTTAAGGCACACAAGCTGTGACGCCAGTTTGAGCACTACCCGGCTGACAAACTGAGAACGTAGTACTTTGTCCGGTAGACTTATCAAGCACCCCAACCTCCATCTCGCCTGTTCCAGCTAAATTGGTAATCGTAATTGTGAAGTCCGCTGTTTGTAGCGGCTGTGCCGTTGCAACCAAATTACCATTTGTGTCGACCAAGCCCCCACCAGCTGTATACGACAAACGACTAACGATTGAACGCTGCAATGATTCGCTGAATTGCTGTGCCGGTGTTTTCTTATTGTTTATAAGATCAGGATCTTTGAAATTATTGATAGCCTGCGCTGCATTTAACAATACCGGCCCATTTTGAGGGTTACCGCCAAACGCCGGGTTGACTGGCGTGTAAATCAAATTAGATGCAGAAGACGTTGCTATCAGCAAACACTGCATACCCAAAAATGCGATTCCGAAAAATATAATTGATAATTTATTCATATCCCCGTCCACTTTTTAAATCCACCTTAAAATTCCTCGGTAGCCATATCCCGGCTATTTAGCAATTCTTCCGCCTGAATCGCTGTTATGCCCTGCCTGACTGTCTGAGCTGCATATGTTCCCATTCCTTCAAGTACGCTTTGCTTGCTCATTCGTACAAATGCCGAGTAAAGCTTGCGGTATCTATATTCAACCCACACTTTGTTGGCACCTCTTCCAGCCGGTCTCTCATAAACCACTACGTTGTAGCGCGTACTTCCATTCTGATTGCTCCAGGCATTTACAAATGCACGAAAAAACTCATGCCCTTGAGGGGTAATTGTCTGGTCTATCACCAAACCTGAAATACTGTCCTCATAATGACTTCCTTCTCGAAGAACTGCGTTGGCCTCTTCCTCTGCATTAGCCTGATTCATCAGTACGATGCTACATAGCATCATTTGCATACAAAGAATCAGGTTAGCAATTAACTTCCGCATAATACTCAACGTATCCGATCTTCGATCGGGTGGCGATTTGCCTACCCTTTTTGTGTTTGCTGGGCATATCCAGATGCCCAACACCCTAAAATTTTGAGGGTGGACAATAAATCGCCCACCCGTCCGCAGGATCAACCTGCGGTTACTACCTTAGTGTTGCGCAATGCTTGCGCTGTTGTTGCTACCACCCATCTGGGTGATTGTTGCCACAGCACCTGTACCTTGCTGCATTACAGTAGCCATGTTGTTCAAACCACCGTCTTGGGTAACTGTTGCTACCGCAAACGCTGCATCACCTTCTTGAGCGATGTCTGCTGTGTTGAAGCTACCACCTGTTTGTGCAACGGTTGCCATGTTGGTATTACCATCTTGGTAAACATTTGCAGTCAAGTCACTACCAGCAGTTTGGGCGATATCAGCCATGTTAGAAACATCGCTTTGTGACACGCTTGCATTCAGGTTGGCGCCATTGCTCTGAGTAACAGTGGCTACGTTGTAGCCGTCATCCTGAATAACAGTCGCATTGCTGCTTGTAACTGAATCCTGTGATACATCAGCAATATTGCCATCACTGTAAGACTCATACTGAGTCACAGATACACTGCTTCCCATTGCAACTGTTTGAGAGATAGCTACTGAGCTGTTGTTACCATCTTGATCAACAGTTGCTGAATTTCCTACACCATCGCCGAGTTGGCTGATAGATACCATATTGTTATTACCTGTTTGCAGAACGCTTGCAATGTCACTTGTACCGTCCTGATCAACAGTTACTGATAGATCGTTACCATTCACCTGATCAACAGTCGCCACTTCTGACTCGTCACTTTGTGAAACGCTAGCACTCATATTTGTACCGTCAGTCTGATTGACTGTAGCGATGTTATTAAAGTCGTCTTGAATAACGTCAGCACTAGCACCAGCAGTGTTGGTTTGAGATACTGCGATGTTGTTGTTATCGCTATATGATTCGTACTGAGTCGCAGTCACGCTTGAACCCGGCGCGTCAGTCTGGTTGATGTTTACAACACCATTGCTACCCTGCTGGGAAACAGTCGCTGAGTTGTCGCTTCCAGTTGTTGTAACGTTAGCAATTGCGTTAAATGTATTGTCTTGCAAGATGCTAGCACTGTTACGGTCACCAGTCTGATCAACAGCTGCTGTGTTGTCAGCACCTTCAAGCTGAGTAATTGCAGCCTGGTTCTCTGTGCTGGATGATTCAGGTGTACCTGCATCAATTCCAGCCCAAGCTGAATTTGCTGCGAACAATGCGGCAACAGCCAATGACAGTATGGTTTTGCTTGATTTCATATACTTCTCCTTAAGTTAACAATGAAAAAATAGAGCATAAAAGAATCCGTTGACAGCAATAAATACTGCCGACTGAGTCTTGGTGTTTCCTTCCCTGCTGCTCCAGTTGTACCTTCCAAAACACCGCAGCGAATGTTCTGACGAAGCTAGCTATTGCAAAGGGCATGCCAACAATTCTTTTTTGAACTTTTATTTTTACTTACAGTCTGCTGAATGTGTCTTGAAGCAGCGTGATTACTAGGCTTTAGTAAGTACGATAAAATTCACATTAATTATTCTTCCCTTCAAGACAACTTCACATTTATCATTCGTCCAGCAAACTGCTTCTTGAAATATCAAAACTGTTGCTGAATTCTCAACACATAACTTTTCTAATTAGCGCTCTCGTCCATGACAACAACGCAATCAAACCTCCAGCGTACTTTGCGCAATAAAAATAATGTTCTGCTGGTTTCAATGCTTGGCCTGCTTCACTTGGTGATTATTACTGGTGCAGATAATTCATCGGTATATCCTCTGTTGTTATCACACCTTGGTGTATTTCTGATGTGGCAACCCCTTTGGCGTGGCGAAGACAAAATTGGTTTCCGGGGAGCAATCTTCATTCTGCTGGCGTTCGCTGTTGTGCTTATCTGGTTAAACTGGATGCTGCTGATCTTTTGGATGGGCATCCTGCTGGGATTGATCGGGGGGCGCGCTTTTTCGTCTAGCTCTAAATGGGGTAAACGTTTTTTTCTCTGCGCAATCTTCTATGTCCTGTTAATGCTATTAGGCTGGGTGGTTCCCAGTGCGCTTTCATTAGATGAAATGGATACCTTTTCAAAAGGTTTAATGACCTATTTCATGCCTGTTTTCCTACTGTCCATGCTGTTAATTCCGAACGAAATTGAGCAAGATCATCAAGAACGTGCTGTAGATTTTTTCTATAGCTTGTTGCTAGTAACCCTAGTCACCATATTGATCTTAGGTGCGATCGTCATCATGCTATTAGGAGAAACCAGCTATCAGATCGCGTTAATGGAACTAACCTTCATTATTGCCGGCCTGCTTATCTTTTTAAGTTGGATGTGGAATCCACGTTTTGGGATGTTGAGCCTGCAGCAAGGTTTTTCGCACTATTTATTGAATATTGGCACACCGTTCGAAGAATGGCTTACCCAACTGATTCGTCATGCTGAAACGCAGCCTGACTCAGCTGCATTTCTTACCTACTCAATGCACACATTGGAAAATCTGCCATGGATTACAGGCGTAGCATGGCAAGCACCCGATGGTGAAGGTTCAATAGGCGATCAATCACACCATCAACTCAACTTGAAAGCTGGAAATCTTGAAATGCAGTTGTGGACGGGTCAACCAGCCAGCCCGACAATGATTTTGCATGTGCATCTGCTGTCACAGCTTATCGGGCATTTTCATCGAACCAGGCAACGTGAAGTACGCATGCGCCAAATGACCAAAATGCAGGCCATTCATGATACCGGCGCAAGGTTGACCCATGATGTAAAGAATTTACTGCAAGCTTTGACGTACTGGACTACTGCGGCACAACAAGAGGGACGGGACGAGGGCTTCAGAAATTTGATGCAGCGCCAACTCCCTCAACTTAAAGATAAATTAAAGATCACGCTTGAAAAGTTAAAGACTCCGCACGCCGAATCAAGCGACAACCTGACCAGTGCTGAAATCTGGTGGAATTATTTAGAGGAAAATTATGAGAATGAAGGAGTAACTTTCCAGCAGCAACATCTTGCAAAAAACATACGTATTCCTGCTGAGTTATTCAATGGTGTGATTGAAAATCTATTGCAAAATGCTATCAGAAAACGTGATGTCAACCCCGACATTTCCATCACCGTTGCATTTTTAACTACTCCAGATTTAATCGAGTTGAAGGTTTGTGATAGCGGAGATGCTGTAGAGGATCACATTGCTCAAAAATTATTTCAGGAAGATATCAGTTCCAGAGATGGATTGGGTATTGGCTTGTATCAATCCGCACGCTGGGCAACTCAATATAACTACGTACTGAGTCTAAGCAGGAATGATGACGGGGCGGTCTGTTTCAGACTAAGTTCACAGTGCCCCGATCAGTGAAAGTTGCTAGGTACGAGAGCCGTATTGCCGCATTCGACTATATAAGGTAGAACGCTGAATACCCAGTAATTTTGCGGCTTGTGATAAATTCCCATTGGTTATATCCAAAGCTGCCTCAACATAGCCTTGCTCGTATTGCTGCAGCATGGAATCTAGATCTATCTGTCGCTTCAAGCGTAATTGCTCCTTAGCTGCATCAATGATGGATTGAATATCTCCAGATACTGGCTTGGGACTCTCATCCATTTCAATGGCAGATTCCATATCCAACTCAGGCAACAATTTTTCCCGCGAAATACTTTGCCCCGGGTATTTAGCACTCAGTCGAATCACAATGTTACGTAATTCGCGCACATTGCCAGGAAAGGTGTATGAAGACCACAGCACCTGAGCTTGCTTATCTAGAGTAAACTGCGTAGTGTTGCCTTGCTTGGCATAAAAATCTCGGAAATGTTCAAGCAAGAGCACCTTATCGTCATCCAGTGATCTAAGTGGTGGCACATGGATTGAAAACACTGAAAGCCGATGAAATAAATCTGCACGAAAACGACCGGCTTTTACTTCTTTGCGCAGATCACGGTTAGTAGCAACTACAATTCTGGCGTTAGAACGACGACTTTGCGTTTCACCGACACGTTGAAATTCTCCATTTTCGAGCACACGCAATAATTTGGATTGCAACTCCAACGGAAGCTCTCCAATTTCGTCCAAGAACAACGTACTGTTTACAGCATCCTCAAAGTATCCCGCGCGCGCATTAGTAGCACCTGTAAAGGCACCCTTGGTATAACCGAATAATGTTGGCTCGACCAATGTAGGAGAAATTGCAGCACAATTTAGCGCAAAATAAGAAAGCTCACCTCTGCTGCTCAAATTATGTAGCGAAGAAGCCACTAGCTCCTTGCCGCATCCAGATTCTCCCTCAATCAACACTGGAAAAGGTGCTTCTGCATATTGCACGATTTGCTGTCGTAGCCTTTGAACAGGCAGGCTATCTCCCATGATCCCACTACGGGATGTTGCTGCAACATGCTCTTTATCATGTGCTTCTAGCACACCCATCAGCAGAGTTCGCAACTCCTCAAACTCACATGGTTTTTGGATAAAATCAATGGCACCGATAGTACGAGCATGTCTTGCATTATCACTATCGTCTTGACCTGATAACACAATGACCTTGATGTTTGGGTCTCGTGCGAGCAATTCGATAATCATCCGGAAGCCTTCGTCAGGCCGATTTGGCACTGGTGGCAAACCCAAATCCACCAAAGCCAATTGCGGAGGAGCATCAAGTTTATCAAGCAAGGTCTCTGCTTCAGCTCTGGAAGCAGCAATATGCAAATTAAACTCACCATTCAGGACATGCTCAAGTGCATCAGTAATGAACGTATCATCGTCCACTACAAGTAGTGTTGGCTTATTCTCTCTATGCGCGTTCAAAAATCAATTCTCCAGAAATGCAATATCTGCGATTCAGACTATATGCCCGTTAAAAAAGAACATTATTGTGTACCTAACGTCTAACCTACAAATCATAACTGATGTCCACTCATTCGACATTGCTAATTTATCAGCATGGATAATGAATTCTACTAGCCCTTTTCCGCCATCAGCTTTTCATACTTGGCTTGCAACTCCTCTTTGCTTTCAGAGCGGTCAGGATCAGTCGGGATACAGTCTACCGGACACACCTCAACACATTGCGGCGTATCATAGTGACCAATGCATTCGGTGCATTTATTCGGGTCGATAATGTATATCTCATCACCTTGCGATATCGCATCATTCGGACATTCAGGTTCGCAAACATCGCAATTGATACATTCATCGGTAATTAATAAAGCCATACTATTTCTCCTGTTTCAATTCAAAGTAATTCTATATTTCAGCGAATTTGTTAAGCAATTTTTCCAAAACATATGGCGAGACGAATTTACTGACATCGCCACCAAATCTAGCCACTTCGCGCACAATCGTCGCAGAAATAAAAGTGTAATGCTCTGCCGGTGTCAAAAACAGTGTCTCTACTTCCGGGTAGAGATTGCGGTTCATCCCCGCCAACTGAAATTCGTATTCAAAATCAGATACCGCTCGCAACCCTCTCAACACTACACGCGCATCGTGAGATTGCACAAAATTCATCAATAAACCGTTAAACCCTTCCACCCGAACATTGGGGAAATCGGCGAAAACTTCCTGCGCCATATCCACCCGTTCTTCTAGACTGAAAAGTACTCTTTCACGGCTTTCAGCGACTGCAACGATGACCTCACCGAATAATCCGGAAGCGCGACGAACCACATCCTCATGTCCGCGAGTGATGGGGTCGAATGTTCCCGGATAAACCACCTTAGTCATCTTGAATCCAATCTTCCGGCAAATCGCGGCGTCGAGTGCTCGCTCATTCCTTGTCTATCAAATCGATATGCCTTCGTCATTCGCTGTTCGGCTCCTTGCCATTCATCCAGAATATTGAATTTATTTTAACTTTAGTAATTGGTAATTCACCTGCCCTGCCTTGCCGGATTTCAATACTTCCCAAACAGAAGGCATTTCAATCGCTGTGCCAGCCTCGACGTAAACCACGCCATTATCTCGCAATCGCTGTGGCAATGCTTCCAACAATTTGGGCATTAGGTCACTCTGAAAGGGCGGATCCAGAAAAATCACATCATACCGCAGCTCATCCCTCAGAACGAATTTTAGCCCATCCTGACCATGCACAAAAACATTAGCGCATCCCAGTGTGCAGATATTTTCCCGCAACGCATTTAGTACCGTTCGGTTATGCTCAACCATCACCACGCTTTCAGCACCACGAGAAACTGCTTCGAAGCCTAGCGAGCCGCTGCCGGCAAACAAATCCAGACAGGTTCGACCATGCAGAGTTTGACCCAGCCAGTTGAACAAGGTCTCACGAACGCGATCCGGGGTCGGGCGGAGTCCTTCAGCTTCAGGAAAGCGGATGATGCGACTACGGAGTTCCCCTCCCCCTATCCTGACTTTATTCGTCTTCAAGCTATTCTGTCGCCACCTCTGGTGCGCCCACGATCACTGTTGCCATCGCTTCGGGGTCGATACGGCGCGAAAACGCATCTTGTATCTGCTCTACAGTGATACTCTCAACCTCATCTGCAAAATCGTCCAGATAAGTAAGCGGCAAATCGTAATAACCAATGACACCCAAGTAGCTGATGATTTTACGATTACTGTTTATCCTGAGTGGGAACCCGCCAATGAGATTATCCTTGGCTGCCTGTAATTCTTTATCGGTCGGGCCGTGCTCAATAAATTCAGATAAGGTTTTGCGCACCAACTGCAATGCTTCGTCAGCCTGCTCTTTCTTTGTTTGTAAACCAATCTGGAATACCCCAAGCTGCTTCAAAGGCATGAAGTAGCTGTATACGCTGTAAGCCAAGCCGCGCTTTTCGCGTACCTCCTCCATCAATCGGGATACAAACCCACCCCCGCCAAGGATATAGTTTCCTACGTACAACACCTTATAGTCTGGATCTTTGCGCGACATTCCCGGTGAACCGACCAAGATATGACTTTGTGTAGCCGGATGTTCAATACGCTGTTCACTTGGCGCAATCTGCATAGCAACTTCAGGCAACTCATGTTTTGCATCTGATGCAGGCAGCTTGGTGGTGAGATTATCAGCGATCTTTTCTGCCAACTGTCGGGAAACATCACCCATAATGGCAACCACTGCCTTGCCGGGGTTGTAATGGGTACGATAAAAATCCTTAAGGTCAGCCACCGAGATTTTTTCCACACTCTCGACCTCGCTCATCAGCCCGTAGGGGTGATCTCCGTATATCGCTTTCCTGAATGCCTTATCAGCAATACTGCCAGGTTTCGTCTCAGCCTCTTTCAACGCTGCAATTTTTCGCGCTTTCTCCCTAGACAGAACATCCTCCGGGAAAACTGGTGTTTGAAGCACACGCGCCATGATGTCCAACGCTTGATCACGCACTTCGACTTGGCTGAGTGTACGAACCGATATCCCAGCCATATCCTGACTAAAATCACCACCCAGGACAGCCCCGATATCAGCCATACCAGTCGAGATTTCGTCCTCGCTCATGCCTGCTACACCCAAAGCCAGCATACGACGCGTCAAACTTGCCACACCTGCTTTATCGACTGCATCAAAGCTACTGCCTGCTGCAAAATTTACTGAGACATCCAGCATGGGAATATTGTGATCTTCGACAAACAGCACTTTTGCACCGCTTTCACTTTGCCAGTGCTGGATTTTCGGTGTGGCAGATGCCATCCCGGCAGTACAGCACAACGCAGCAACCGAAAGCACGGTCATAATCTTCGCTTTAATGGCCATGACTCATCCCCCTTATTTGCGCCTTTGGCTTACCCGAAAGTGGCTGCGGGTCAAGCACAGCAACCGTCAAATTGTCATCCTGCAAAAATTCTTTTGCAACCTGCTGCACCTGTTCAGTAGTAACTGCCTGTAGCTTATCCAGCATCAATGCAAGCGCATCATGACCATAACCCATGCTCTCCATTTGTCCAATCTGCATCGCCTGATAGAACAGTGAATCCAGCTTGAATACCTCAGCCGCCGTGACCTGTGCCTTGATGCGTTTCAATTCTTTCTCGTTCACGCCCTCGCTCACCAATAGTGCGATCTCTTGCCTCAACGCAGCCTCGACTTCAGCTACATTTTTGCCTTCACTGGGCGTAGCATCAAACAGGAACAAGCTCGGCCCTCGCGAGGTAGAGTCATATCCAGCGCCCGCAGAACTCACTATTTTCTGCTCACGCACCAGATGCTTGTTCAGGCGGGCAGAAGCATTTCCATCCAGAACGCCAGCTAGGATTTCCAGCGCGTAAGGCTTCCAGTCCTGTTCAGGATCCTGAATCTTCGGGGCGCGATAGGCCATGAAGATTTGCGGCAGCTCTGCCGGCGCTTTTACGACTAAGCGCTTGACTCCTAATTGCGGCGGCTCTGAAAATTCTCTGCGGACCACCTCTTGCACCCGGCTTTTGATCGGACCGTAATATTTTTTAGCCAGTGCAAATACCTCTACCGCATCGACATCACCTGCAATCACCAAGGTTGCATTGTTAGGCTCATACCATTTGTTGTACCAGCTTTTCGCATCTGCCACGGTCAATGCTTCCAAATCATTCATCCAGCCAATAACAGGGTGTTGGTAGGGATGTTGCTGATAGATGGTCGCCATCATCGTTTCGTACATCAATGATTGAGGGTTGTCATCGGTACGCATCCGGCGCTCTTCTTTGACCACATTCACCTCTTTGGCAAACTCTTCGGCAGTCAGATTCAAATTACGCATTCGGTCCGCCTCCAACTCCATCGCCAAGGGTAATTTGGACTTATGCAGTTGCTGAAAGTAGGCAGTGTAATCAGAACTGGTGAATGCATTTTCACGACCACCTGCTGCGGCAATGCGCTTTGAGAACTCTCCCGCTGGTACGTCTTGCGTCCCTTTGAACATCATGTGCTCAAGCACATGCGCAATGCCGGTCGTGCCTGTGCTTTCATCCATAGCGCCCGCCTTGTACCATATCTGCTGTACCACCACAGGTGCGCGGTGATCTTCTTTTACGATTACTTTCAATCCGTTTGATAGCGTACGCTCGAAAACTTCAGCATTTGCTGCATTAAAAGCACAACCAAAAAATAACGCGATGTAAAATAGAATAAATCTCATGTCCCTAGCCCTTAAAGGTGTAATCGGCATAAAATGCCGCGCATATTATATGCGACATTTTTCAGCTCACCGAGCTGACTCATTACGACTGCAAAATTCAATACATGTTCAGTTTCCTGAAAAAAAGTTCTACCGATACCGCTGACGCAAAACCTGATGGTGGCTGGTTCAAACGTCTGAGAAATGGGCTTTCCCGAACCGGAGGCCAACTTAGCGACCTGTTCAGCGGTGGCGGGAAGATCGACGATGAATTATATGAGGAACTGGAAACTATCCTGATCACTTCAGATGTGGGCATGGATGCAACCCGCGCACTACTGACAGATTTGCGCCACCATGTGAAAGAACATCGCTTGAGCGAAGCTTCCCAGATGAAAGAAGCACTCGCATACTGCCTGCTCAAACTACTCAAACCACTGGCACAGCCACTTGACGCTTCCTCTAAAAAACCTTTTGTGATCATGATGGTAGGTGTAAACGGCGCAGGTAAAACCACTTCTATCGGCAAGCTTGCAAAACACCTGCAAAGTCAGGGGCTATCAGTGATGCTCGCAGCAGGCGATACTTTCCGCGCCGCGGCAAGAGAACAACTGATGACTTGGGGAGAGCGCAATAACGTGACTGTGGTCGCTCAGCAGAGTGGCGACTCTGCTGCGGTTATCTTTGACGCGGTGCAATCCGCACAAGCGCGTAAAGTAGATGTCGTACTGGCCGATACCGCCGGACGATTGACCACGCAAGCTAATCTGATGGAGGAGATCAAAAAGGTAAAGCGCGTCATCGGCAAAGCATTACCCGAAGCCCCTCACGAAGTCCTGCTGGTGCTGGATGCCAACACCGGGCAGAACGCGCTGAGTCAGGTTAAAGCTTTCGATGACGCACTCGACGTGACCGGCTTGATTCTCACCAAACTTGACGGTACGGCAAAGGGGGGCGTGATCGCTGCGATCGCCAAAGCTCACCCTATACCTGTACGTTTCATCGGGGTGGGTGAAGGGTTGGATGATTTACGCCCGTTCATTGCAGAAGATTTCGTTGCAGCATTGATGGGGCTGGACGAATGATCTCGTTCAGTCAGGTCAACAAACGTTATCCGGGCGGCTATCAGGCGCTGAAAAACGTTTCGTTCAATGTAAATGAGGGCGAGATGGTATTCCTGACCGGACATTCCGGTGCAGGCAAAAGCACCTTACTCAAACTAATTGCCGCGATAGAAAGGCCGAACTCGGGCAGTGTGCTGGTCAACAATCAAAACGTGGGCGTGCTCAAGGAGCGTGCACTACCCTTTCTGCGTCGCAATATCGGCATCATCTTTCAGGATCACAAGCTATTGTTCGACCGTAGTGTGTTCGATAATGTGATGTTGCCGCTACAGATATGCGGATTCGATCGTAGGGAGAGCGCTAAGCGGGTGCGTGCTGCGCTCGATAAAGTCGGACTGCTCAATCGAGAAAAATCCAACCCAATCTCGTTATCCGGTGGCGAACAACAGCGTGTGTGTATTGCCCGCGCGATTGTCAATCGTCCAACCATCATGCTGGCTGACGAACCAACGGGCAACCTTGACGTCGCCTACGCACGAGAGATCATGGATATTTTCACATCATTCCATCAGGTCGGGGTCACCTTACTGATCTCCACCCATGACACCAACGTATTGCAGGAAAATGACGTACGTGTGCTTTCGCTTGATCATGGGGAGCTACAGTCATGACACAAGGACTCACGCTGCGCCTCGGCTTGCTGCGCAATGTGATGCGGAGAATTTTTGCAGCACCAGTGGCCGGAATTTTCAATATCGTGGTCATCGGTATTGCACTCAGTTTACCGACTGGGATGTATGTATTGCTAATCAATGCTCAAGACTTGGTTGCAGAACTTTCCAGCACGCCACAGATCAGCCTTTTTATGAAGATTGAATCAGATCAAAAGCATGTTGATGAACTACGCATTGAGCTGGAACAGCATCCTGCAATTTACGGCCTGGAATATATTCCACGAAACCAAGCACTGGAACAGCTCCAACAAAGCACCGGGTTAGCCGATGTGATAGGTGTGCTGAATGAAAACCCTCTGCCCGATGCTTTTGTTATTCATCCCAAGCCAGAACAAGCACATGTACTTGAGAAGCTGCGTACGGAGTTATCTAAGCTCCCCGGCGTGAATCAGGCGCAACTTGATTCGTCCTGGGCTTACAAGCTTGAAGCAATATTGAAATTTGGCAGAGCCTTGACCATCATCCTTGCCAGCTTGCTCAGTCTCGCGCTGGTTTCCATCACGTTCAACACCATACGCCTTCAGATACTCACACAACGTGAGGAGATTGAAGTATCCAAACTCATCGGTGCAACCAACGCATTTATACGCCGCCCTTTCCTTTACTTTGGTGCTATTCAAGGATTGCTGGGAGGCGTCGCAGCTTACCTCATCCTCAGCATTAGCCTATGGCTGCTGAACCTTGAACTGGAGACACTCTCGCAACTTTATGTAAGCGAGTTTTCATTACAACCCCTAACGATGGCTGACACACTCACTCTGCTATTATTTTCGATGTATCTTGGCTTGATGGGTTCATGGCTATCAGTTGCACGTCATCTGTCGCAGATCGAACCCAAATAGATTAATCGTGAGCTGGAACAACCTAAGACTACTTATTGTTCGAAAACACGCCCATTCTGTCGCCAAATTCCTTGGCGAAATTTCGCATAGCTTGCGCGCCCTCCTTTTCACCTGTAGCGCGTTCTAAAGTATCTGCCATGGATAGTAAGTTTTGGTGATAGAACAGTTTCATTTCATCGATCTTCATTTCCTTAGTCCATAGATCAATTCGCAGGGCACTCATTTTCTCTTCATCCCAAAGTGAGATCATGACAGCTTTGCTGGAGCTAGCTGTGCTGGTATCTGTCGCATTCCAGTCTATTTTTGATGGCATACTATTATCATCCAGCGTGACAGTAAATTTGATTTCTGATTGTTTCATTTGGGTACGATGCCTTCATTTTGAGTTCAAAGTCGGATTATCCTAAAAATCATCTCTCGCGTCGAAAAATATACTCATATTTAGCATTCAACCCTTCTCCATTCGTCGAAAATATTGTCCATTTATCTGTTAGACAGACACACTTATCGAAACACATCACCTCTAATCACTTATAAATTGATTCTTAAGCCAAGCAGCAATACCCTGCGCTCACTTTCAACTCGTCATGCATTCAGGAAAGGAGCTCGATATGACTAATCAGACGACAAAATCACTGTTTATTAGCCATGCTTGGACTCAAAACTTGAGTCCGTGGAAGCAAGTGGTTGACTGGTTTGAAAAAGCGCCTGATTTCTCGTGGGAAAATTGCAGTTGCCCTGACACCAATTTACTGACAGATAAATCGTCCGAATCACTCGCTACGGAAGTCACACGACAGATTGCCTCAGCCCAGGCTGTCATCATTCTTTCTGAAATGTATGCAGCCAACAGTGCTTGGATCGATTATGAGATCAATGAAGCCAAACGCATGAATAAACTCATTATCGGGGTCGCACCAATGGCGAAAGGTTGCATCCCTAGCAAGATAAAAAATGCAGCCGATTTGATGTCTGCAGGCTACAGCTCTAGTCTGGTCAGCATGATTAGATTCATTGCTTAAGCGTGAATCGGAAGGCGATTACCGTAAAGTCAACAGATAGATATTTTCATGCAACTGGCTTAGCCCGCTTTCTTTGAAAGGAGTGTACTGCTCCAACACATCATGTGTACCCAAGAGACTGATGTCTGCATATCTGCCATAAAGTGCTTCAACTTCATCAGGGGATACAGCAAATGGCGGGCCATTCATTTCAGATTGCGGGTAGTCGAATGCAACCAGTAATATTTTAGCCTTAGGTGCAAGGATAGATACCATATGCTTCGCATAGCGTTCACGCATATCTACTGGCAGTGCAACCATAGAACCGCGGTCAAACACCGCAGTGACCTTTTCAAGATCATTCTTAGACAAGACAAAATAATCACCGCAAAACAAACGAATGCTATTCGCCTCCAATATCTCAAAATGATGAGAAGAAATGCGTTGTGGCAATAACTCATTTTCAATGAAAAAATCATGTACCGCGATGCCACTTAACTCCACACCCAGTACATTGCAGCCTTGTTCGCGCAACCAGATCATGTCACGGCTTTTACCGCACATCGGAACAAATACTTGTGCATTGTCTGCAGGACATAAACTGCCCCAGTATCGACTCAGGTATGGATTGATATCACCTTGATGAAACCCTATTTCTTGACGCTCCCAACGCTCTATCCAAAATTCACGTTTCATTGATCACTCTCGAATCCATTTCCATCAACGCATCGGAGAATTTTGCAACAGGGACAGGTTTGCCGAATAAATACCCCTGATATAAGTTGCATCCCGCACGCTCAAGAAAGTCCCGTTGAGCCTGAGTTTCCACACCCTCGGCAATAGATTCAATATTCAAATTTGTTGCCATACCGATAATGGTTTGTACGATGACAGCATCTGTTGACTTGATGCCAATATTTCGCACAAAGGATTGGTCTACTTTCAATTGATCGAGTGGCAGTTGTGTTAAATAAGAAAGGGAAGAGTAACCTGTACCGAAATCATCCATCGAAAAGCGAACGCCATGCTTCTTCAGTGCCTTCATTTTTTTGACTGTATCCTCGACATCAACCAGTATCATGCTTTCTGTCAGCTCAAGCTTCAATTGAGAAGGGTTAATCTCTGTTCGTTTGATAGTATCGCTTACCTGAGAGACGAAATCCGCCTGATGAAATTGCTTTGCACTGACATTAACAGAAATCTGTAAATCTCTGGTTTTTGGGTTTGATTCCCAAAGCTTGATCTGCTTACATACTGACTCAAGCACCCATTGTCCGATAGGTAGAATCAGTCCTGACTCTTCCGCCATGGTAATAAATTGCCCCGGGAAAATCATTCCCATTTGTGGATGTACCCAGCGTATCAGTGCTTCCGCCCCGATCGGATTCGAATCATGATCTACCTGCATCTGGAAATACATATGCAGCTCTCCGCGTTCAAGCGCCATTCGAAGTTCACTTTCTAGTTCACTTCGAGCCTCCAACATCGCTTGGGTTTGCGGATCAAAGAATCGAACCGTATTACGGCCTGCATCTTTGGCTTGGTACATGGCAGCATCTGCACGTTTATGCACCTCTTCAATCGTCATGCCTGCGTTGCAGAACATCGTTACACCGATACTTGCACTACAGTTATACACAAAGTCATTCAGCTTATAAGGAATAGCTAACTCATTGGATACCTTTTCGGCAATCCTAAGCGCTTGCTCTGATGCGAATTTCTCATCCTCGCTCAATTCTCCCAGTAGCACGACAAACTC
>CAZURE010000026.1:0-15359 GCA_964623195.1 uncultured Gallionella sp.
GATGATCTGATTTAGCTTTCTACGAGTGTCCGCTTCTCTGAATATCTGGCGGCAGTTTCCAACACGGAGCGGACTATCAACGTAAAGGTAAGGGGCTGCGCTTTAGCGCGTCCCTCTCGAAAGCCGTGTTAAGTGCGGTCTCAAAATCAAAAAACCGGACCACAAGGCAAGCGAAACGAAGATGGCTTCTGCTGAACGGTAAAACCACCAAGATGCAAAAGTTAGAACTGCTCCCGCACCAAATAAGCTGAAAGCACCCATGCGTGTCTGTGACCATTTGGAAAAATAAGCGGCGGCAAGTAGTATGCATAGACTCGGCGAGACAAGAAGCCACCAAAAAATCAGCTGATTTCGCGGCTCATTAAGAAGATGCAAGAAATTGTCTATCGGCTTGACATTAGGAGGGTTGCCAACAAAGAGGATGATGTACCAATAACCCAACGTGGCAAGAGCTGCCAGTAGATAAAAAATAACTGCTAAGTTGTTTTCGGTCAGTTTCATAAGTACCTAACACCGCATTGAACCGCGCGGGGCACGGACACAGCAGGAAATGATGACTGTCTCACCGAATCGGCCTCGAATGCGATTATAGGCATAATGTCTTTGCTTTTTTAAATCAATGGGGTCAGACTCCATTGATTCCTTGGCCCCATTGATTCCTGAGCTCCGACCGAAACAATTTAAACCCAACCTCTTTAGCATTGCTTCTTCATTCCAAGTATTTCTTAAGTTAATAAGTGATATTTTGGTGGGGGAAATAAGCTCTTAAAATCTTCTGGCCATATTTTGAACAAATAGCCGTGGTCTCGCACCGCAGTTTTACTTTTTTCAGACATAGTCAGGTCAAGTGTCACAGTTCCGTCGCTTAACAAGTATTCCAAACTCGATAGTATTGGGCGTGTTGTATGAATCGCCTTATAGTAACGAAAGTGTTCTACCCCATCTATGACTTTTGATTCTGCTTTTACCCAAAAGCTTTCTGGATGCTTTTCGGCCAATCTGGCCTTCAAGTTCGCAATTGCCCAAACCATGAGGTCTATGTTTGCCCCATCCACCCCTTCGACTGTCTTCAATACATTTTCGCTGCCATCTACATCAAGCATCAGCCCCTGACTGTTTGGCTTGATTGCACCAAGTGTGCAATAAAGTTGAAGGCGCCCTTCTTTAGTATATCCGTATTGCTTAAGCATATTCATGGCCGAACCAACTGGACTCTGCTGCCAATCAGGTACTTGAGAAAATAGGTTTACTCGGTTCCGTGCTCGTAGTCTGGATGGTTCTTGCCTACTGGCCTTGATTTCAATCCCTTTGAAATCCGGTAGCTTTGAGCTGTTTGCCTTTATGCCAAGCAAACTTTCCAATGTCGCCCCAATACCTGTAGCACCACCACGGACCGTTGGAATAAACTTATCGCCAGCAACATCTCTTATTAGCCCTAGCAACTCGTTTGCCTCGGTGGAAATTGCACTACCTGCCAGAGAAGCTAGTCTTCCAAGCGGTGTCCCTGCGGCCGTAATCGACTCAATAACAGCCTTGTTGCTGGCATTAATTATATAGATCTTTCCTCCCAATACGGTCATCGCCAGTAAGTTGTATTGACTGGCATGTTTCGCTAGACCGTAGAACCAAATACGAGGATCCCCTGATTTCGTTTCTGGTCTGTATAAGGATATCTTCGTAGGTATGACTTTATCTACCAGAACATATTCCGCTGGGATTAAGACCTTGTTGTCTGTGCCTTGCTGTTGTTTATCGTAGTCATGCAGACCATTCTCCTTAAAGAAATTCCTGACAGGAGCTGTTGCATCCATGATGGACTTTTCCATCCCTGTTTGTGTCGGTACTAGAAAAGTAACTGCCATACCATGCCCCGAAAATAGGTTGATTATCTCCTTTGGATTGGTATCGGCTTTTACAATCATTTCGTTATATGACCTTGAGAAAGTGTCGCCCTATTGCCTCTGCAACCTTCACGGGAACTGCATTCCCGATTTGCGTATATTTTGGTAGTTCACGGTCAAATATCCCTGCCCTTGGATTCCCAGCACGCCTAATGCCACCAGTAGTCCTACTTCCTGCGAATTGGTACCAATCAGGAAATCCTTGGAGTCTTGCCCACTCCCTTACAGTTAGTATCCTCGGCTGTTGAAAGTGCACGTAATCATCAGGCAGAGAAGTTGCAGTGATTGTTGGTCCGGAATCAGCCCATCTTGCTGGTAATACTTTTTGTGCAAATTTTTTAGTTTTAAATTCTGCGGGTATATCGCCATTGTTTTGGATCATATAGCGGAACTTTGCCAACACCTTATCAGAATGTTTGCTGTATTCATGCTCGGTCACAACATCACCCTTCCTTGAAACGTATCCATCCCTCCTCGTCCTAAACCAACGCTGAACCTCACATTTAGCTGGATTTGGATAATGGGGTGTCATACCGCCATTTTCAAAACCTGTGTCTACAAGATCGCCTAGCAGGTCTACAAGGTCCGGAGAATGAGTTTCTGGTGGGGGAAGGAATCCACTAGCCACACCGCTATTAAATTCGTTCCATTCGGTTAGATCGATGTTATTTCGTACACCAACTAGAAGTATGCGGGGACGATTCTGCGCCACTCCATAGTCCTTGGCATGTACCAATGCATATTTGGTTCTGTAACCTTTGATGCTAACAAAGGTATGTTTTACATCCTCCCAAATCTCGCCACTTTTACCCGACGAGTTCCACTTTGCCGTCATCAAACCTCTGACGTTTTCAAACAGAAACATCTTGGGCCTTAGCTGGTTAACTACCCAAGCCATATCCTCGAATAGGTGATTGGAAGGCAATTGATCCTTCGAGACTGAATATGACCTTCTGTGACCGATACCAGAAAATCCTTGACATGGCGGCCCACCAACTACAAGGTCTAAGTCACCCTTTGTTACATTTATGCCAAATTCCGACTTGAGGTCCTTCTTCAGTTTCTTTATCCGGGATTGTGATACAAGCTGCTTTATATCCTGACAATGAAAATTGTCCTCCTGTAGACGCGGCTCTAAGCCCCCGCGGTTCAAAAGGTAACTCGCCAAAGCGTCCTTGTTCAGTTCATTGACAAATACTGGATGGAATCCCGCCAGTTCAAGTCCCAAAGAAAGCCCCCCACAACCAGCAAACAGATCAACGTAATAATGTTTGTTCAATTTCGCACTTCCTGATCCCATAAAATGTTGCTGTTTATAAAAATACTTGTAACTTAAACCCCAACGTAACGGGGAGCAGACCACGATTGTACCCTCATCCCAACCCTTATTGGTCGCCGGCGTTCACCTCACGCTAGAATGAGTGCCCTCCCCTATCGCAAAAAAACAGAACACACTCATGAACGAAGATCGCTTTGAAGAAATCGAAACAATAAATCGCTTATCAGGAAGACATGATTGAGAAGCTGAACAAAACTGTCTTTCAACTCGCAGCAAACTGAATTAGATCATTTTCGATAGCCTGCTCAGGCCGAAGTGCAGTCTTATGTAGTGACACCTTTGTCAGTCTGTTTATTGGCACACAGCGGAAGTCAGCTACCGACCTAGAGCAGATATCCAGCTAGATATACACACCCGCAAGACACCTAGCCCCTCAATAGCCTGATTCCACACCCAACACCTCCTCCACCCGCACCATGACTTCTGACTTCCCGGAAGTGTTTCCGCCTTAACTCTCTTCATGCTTGTGCGTAATCTCGCGGCATGAACACCAAATCACATCCTTTGACGGACCCTTCGACAGGCTCAGGACGAACGGGTTTTGATTCTTTGACAGACCCTTCGACAGGCTCAGGACGAACGGCTGAAACCTGCACCCCTTACAACTTTAATCCTTCACGATGGGTGGCTAATCCCACCTTCTGCCCGCTCCCGCAAGCGGCTGGCGGTGCCAATAACGTATCACGGAAAAGGAGCTTTAATTAATGATGACGACACTACTTACGATTATGGGCGGCGGACTGGCAAAGATTCCGGGTGTCCGCCGCCCGCTGCCGGGAGAATAACCATGCCGCTACGTTCAAAAGTGCTGCAGCTCCCGCTCAAGCTCAGACGATGGCTGGACAAGTCGCTGGTCGAAGGAAACTTCTCTCAATACGAATTGCTTGAAAGCGAACTTGCCAAGCGCGGCTACCAGATCAGCAAGAGCAGCCTCAAACGTTACGGGCAGACCCTAGCGCACAAGCTGGCTGCCCTCAAGACCGGCACCGAGTCCGTTACCGCTATTGCCGAGGCTACGCGGGACGATACCGGCCTGCGCAGTGCCGCCGTCATCGGTCTGTTGGAATCCGAAGTGTTCGATGTGCTGGTCGCGCTGCAAGAGGCTGAGCAAGCCGATGACCCGGCCGAGCGCTTCAAATTGCTGGGGCGTGGCGCCAAGATTGCGACCGAGATTTCGCGCGCCAGCATCAACCAGAAAAAGTGGCAGGCACAGGAACAGAGAGCGGCACGCATCAAGGCAGAAGCCGCCGAAACCGCAACCAAAGCTAAGGGCATCTCGCCGGAAACCATCCGTAATATGCGCACAGCGCTCGGTATCGAAACTGAATGATGGGGGCGGCCAATATCATTCCCGCTAAGCCCGGCACAATACTTCTGCCCTCTCAAAGCAACTGGGTCTTCGACAAATCCCGCCTCAAGCTGATGGAAAAATCACGCCAGATAGGGGTGTCATGGGTAACCGCCTATGCTGCCAACGAACGCACCGCCAAGATTGGCGCAAAGGTCGATCAGTGGGTATCCAGCCGTGACGATCTGCAAGCGAGGCTGTTCATCGAAGATTGCAAGAAGTGGGCAACTGTGATGAACATATTTGCACAAGATCTCGGCGAAATCGTCATTGATCACAAAAACAAGATAACCGCCTATGTTCTGCAATTTGCGTCTGGTCGTCGCATTCATTCCATGTCCAGCAATCCCGATGCACAGGCAGGCAAGCGCGGCGGACGTGTGTTGGACGAATTCGCCTTGCATCCCGACCCGCGCAAGCTGTGGTCAATCGCCTACCCCGGCATCACCTGGGGCGGCTCAATGGAAATCATCAGCACCCATCGCGGCAGTCATAATTTTTTCAACCAGTTGATCCGCGAAATACGCGAAAACAATAATCCGAAAAATATCAGCCTGCATCGCGTCACCTTGCAAGATGCACTGGACGAAGGCTTCCTCTACAAACTGCAAAAATCCCTGCCGCAAGACCATGAAGTGCAAGAGATGGATGAAGCGGCCTATTTTGATTTCATCAAGTCCGGCTGTGCAGGCGAAGAAAGTTTTCAGCAGGAATATATGTGCCAGCCCGCCGACGATGATGTTGCGTTTTTGGAATACGACCTGATCGCAAGTTGTGAATATCCCGCAGACGAACACTGGGAATATAACTACGACCAGTTGCAGGCCGCGCGTAGCCGCTTATATGCAGGCATAGACATCGGCCGCAAAAAAGACCTGACTGTGATGTGGATCTTCGAGTTGCTTGGCGATGTGCTCTACACCCGCAAGATCATTGAATTACAGAATATGACAAAGCCCGATCAAGAAGCCGTGCTATGGCCGTTGATTACGATCATGCAGCGCACCTGCATCGACAATACCGGCCTCGGCATCGGTTGGGTGGACGACGCGCAACGTAAATTTGGCAGTCACCGCGTCGAGGGTGTGACCTTCACCTCGCGCAGCAAAGAAGCGCTGGCCTATCCTGTGCGCGGCAAGATGCAGGACAAAAAAGTACGCATTCCCAATCGTCCCGAGATTCGCGCCGACCTGCGCGCCGTTAGCAAAGTCACCACCGCCGCCGGCAACATCCGCTTTACCGCTGAGCGGTCGGAGAACGGCCACGCAGATCGATTTTGGGCAAAAGCGCTAGGCATCCATGCGGCAGGCAACCCGACTGCACCAATCAAATATCAATCCGCAGGCAGTCGTGTCGCCACATCCGCCAGCCTGTATGGTTTTATGTGAGGCTTTACTTCGACAAGCTGGTTGAAACAACTGATAAAACTCTATGCTGCGTTGGCATAAGAACGATCGCTCTATAAAGTTCTATACATGTGAGACGATTCAGATTGCCAAGCCCGGTAGGCTGGGCACATGTGCCCACGCGGGATATTTTGATTCATTACCGCTTGCCGAATTTTCTATTTGAGCGGCTGGGCTGAACTTAACTGTTTACCTTAACAAGAAACGGCACTTCTTGGCTGGGAGGCTGATGGTAATGACAGGTTTTATCGCGGGCGTGTTGCAAATGTTCGCCAGCCGCCTATCCCAACCCATGCTGCGCTTAGTCAGGCTGTGGCAACAATTCCAGCAGACCAACCTCACCGTACATCGCATAGGCGATATCATGTCAATGGTTTTGATGGCAAACACAACTGGAGCTGACGGGCTACAATTAAGGTGATTAAGCGTTCCCTCAATAAGAGGATAGATTGCAGTCCAAATGATGGCTTAAGGGGGATTTAAATCGTGATGAATGCTGTAGCAATTCGAAAAAATATATTGTCAGGGCTAACTGTCGGTGTGGTTGCTCTACCATTATCAATGGCGCTGGCAATTGCCAGCGGAGTGGCTCCGCAATATGGATTGTACACAGCGATTATTGCAGGTGTCGTAATCGCATTAGCTGGCAGCAGTAAAGTAAACATATCAGGTCCCACTGCAGCGTTTGTCGTAATCCTTCTCCCTATTACTCAAGAGTTCGGTTTGGGTGGGTTGCTTATTAGTGGCCTAATGTCAGGTGTTATTTTAGTCTTTATGGGACTTGGTCGATTAGGTTCAATGATTGAGCTGGTTCCTTACCCAGTCACTGTTGGGTTCACTTCAGGTATTGCTGTGGTGATTGCAACAATTCAAGTGAAGGACTTTCTTGGCTTAAACATTGAATCTCTAAATGGACATTATTGGCAGAAGCTTGAAACAATTGCTTCCGCATTGCCTTCACTTCAATGGCAGGAAATATTGATCGCATCCATTACGTTATTTGTGCTGATCGTATGGCCAAAATTCAACACTCGCATTCCACAACACTTGGTAGCACTGGCAGTGGGTTCAACTTTAGCTTATGCAGGCCAGTATTTTGTTCAGTCCTTTTCTGTAGCAACCATCGGAACAGCCTTTCACTACAGTATTGATGGTATTTTAGGGCATGGTATCCCTCCAATAGCTCCACAATTTGCATGGCCTTGGCAATTACCAAATGCTCAGGGATTACCTATAGGATTATCGTTTGATTTAATCTCAAGTTTACTTGGGGCGGCATTCGCTATCGCCATTCTCGGGGCTATTGAATCGCTTTTGTGCGCCGTAGTTTCAGACAGCATGAACGGAAAGACAACAGACCCAAACAGAGAGCTTATAGGACAAGGTATCGGTAATATTATTGTCCCATTTTTTGGTGGTATCCCAGCTACTGCTGCAATTGCCAGAACAGCAATGAATGTTCGTTCAGGAGGGTCATCACCTTTATCTTCCATTGTTCATGCATTGTTCATTTTGATTTCAATTATCTTGTTAGCTTCTACTTTATCCTACATTCCGATGGCCTCTATGGCCGCACTGTTGATGGTGGTTGCTTGGAATATGAGCGAGGCAAAGCATTTCATTCACGTAATCAGGGTGGCACCTAAACATGATGTGATGGTGTTACTAACCTGCTTTAGCCTAACAGTGATGTTGGATATGGAAATTGCAGTCGCTGCAGGCATGGTTTTAGCTGCTGTTTTATTCATTAAACGTACGATTGAATTAACTGGGGTTAACTTGATTAAACACGGAGACACCAGTAATTACCCTGACCTGTCTAAAGAGGTAATCGTATATGACATCAATGGGCCAATGTTTTTTGGCGCGGCTCAAAATGCTCTCAAGACTTTAGCTAATATTAGAACAGAGATAGAAGTGGTGATTATCGATATGCACGATGTTACGATGATGGATATGACAGCGATTGTAGCAATGGGGTCTATTGTCGAAGACCTAAAGAAGAAGAACATTCAACTTATCATTAACTCTATTCACCCGCGAATAAGGGCTAAATTAATAAAGGCAGGTGTTTTACAAGAGGATATGAGCATTGAGCTTTTCGATAAAATTGAGGAAAGTATCTGTAGGGCTAATGAATTAACCAAACCGGCCAACTCCTAACAATATTGAAAATCAATGGAGTCTGCGATTTATGAGGTTAAACCCCTTTTTTTATCCCCCCGGAAGCACTTCCCTCTTTACCCGCTTTAAAGCTCTCACCACAATGGCGGCTAGAATTTATATGGTAGCTAATATGTAACTAGCCAGCGCTATGGTGACGATTGGATTTTGAATCACGAGTAACGCAAAGCATGCAGGGGATTTTGATTAAAGTTGGTGATAAGATTTTTTGTTGCTGATTCGAAATTCAAAGAGGTGAAATAAACGGTTAGTGTCGCTTCAGCCCGGATAGGCTCACATGAAAAATTTTAAAATGGCAGCGTTAGTTTCAATAATAATTTCAATAGGGTCAGAAGAAATGGAGCAAGGTTATGGCAATAACTGACTGGCCCAGCGGTGAACGCCCGCGTGAAAAGTTGCTGCAACGCGGCGCTTCTTCGCTTTCCGATGCGGAGCTGCTGGCAATCTTTTTGCGCACCGGGGTGGCGGGTAAGAGCGCGGTTGATTTGGCGCGTGAGTTGCTCAACCGCTTTGGCGATCTCACTCAGTTACTTGCCGCCAGTCAGGCGGATTTCTGCGCCACTAAAGGCATGGGTCAGGCAAAGTATGTGCAACTGCAAGCCGCATTTGAGATGTCGCGGCGCGCTTTGCAAGAGGATATGCAGCGTGGTGATGCGCTGAATTCACCACAGGCGGTAAGCGACTATTTGCAATTGTTGCTTTCTTCTCGCTCGCAAGAAGTATTCATGGTGTTGTTTCTCGATACGCAACATCGGGTGATCGCATCTGAGGAGTTATTCCACGGCACCTTGAACCAGACCAGTGTTTATCCTCGTGAAGTGGTTAAGCGTGCACTGGCGCATAATGCTGCGGCGGTTATCTTGGCACATAACCATCCCTCCGGTGTCACCGAACCCAGTCAATCTGACCAATTACTCACCGATGCACTGAAACAAGCTTTGGCGCTGGTGGATGTACGGGTGCTGGATCATTTCGTGGTAGCTGGCGGACAGACTTTGTCTTTTGCGGAAAAAGGATTGCTTTAGTTTACGCTTCAACATCCGTGCGCTGAAATTTCGGCACGTAATTTTGTCCGTAAATCGGCGTTTTTAATAGGCTTGTCGAATTTTCAGCACCGCCTGTCAGATTTTCGTGACCACTCATCGGCGATGATTTGACCCGACTCTTACCCTCCCCTAACCTACGTTCACTTGGCAAACTTGTTGAAAGACAAGGACGCAAAGTTACCGGCCTAAAGGGATCTATGGCAGCGGGACTGCGACACAGAAATTCTTCTGTGTGTGTAACCCCTCCGATTGACCACCATGTCTCCCTAGCCGCTAAATGATTCGGTTAAAGGAATTCAACGATGCGTTCATCAGCAATAATAGTATTCAAGAATACAGCGCACCGTTGAAATACAACTGATATGCGATTTTTTAAACCATACATCTTACTGTTATTTGCGCTGCTTTCGTCAGCAAGCGTTTCTTCGGCTTTTGCCGCTGAAGACGTGACACTTGCGTCAAGTAAGACATCTGCTATTGAGAAGATTCCAGCCTACGAGGTATTAGAAACGCTGATGCAAGAGGCAGACCGGTTGATAAACAACGACCAACCTGACGAAGCATTTTCCCTGCTCACTTCTTATGAGGTCGAGCACTCAGGCGATCCGCGCTTTGAATACATTATGGGCATCGCAGCACTGGATAGTGGCAAGCCTGGCATTGCGGCTTCATCCTTTGAACGGGCACTTGCCGCCAATGCCGACTTTACTGCAGCACGCTTGGAAATGGGTCGCGCCTACTTTCTACTTGGTGAGTATCAGCAAGCAAAGTCAGCATTTGATACAACACTGGCGCAGGTGACATCGGAGGAAGTACGAGCTGACATCAATGGGTATCTTGATGAAATAACAATCAAGGAGACTGCCAGAAACACCGACTTAACAGGATTTGTCGGGCTGTCAGTTGGTCGTGACAGTAATTTTAATAATTCAACTAAAGAACCCCAGATTCGTTTGTTTGATACGCAAAAATGGGTGATCCACACTATTGATCCAATCAACATGAAGATTTCGGATAATTATTATGCAGCCGAGGCGGGCCTCCAGATCGATCAGGACTTGAGCAGCCATTGGGGTGTATTCGCCAGCATGGCGTATCGTCATCGTACTCCCATTGATCACAAGACTTTCAAATCTGCCAATCTGGATATGCGTGTCGGTTTTCGATATAAAACTAATACCAATCTCTTCCGTGTGAACGCTGTAATGGGTAATTTGAATTCGGGTAGCTCGCACAAGAGCAACACCAGCGGAATCTTTAGCGATTGGCAACACTCCTTCACCCCGAAGATTCAAATGAATGCATTTATCCAATCCATGCAATACCGCTATACTGAACCGTTGGTAAAGCCTGATGACATCAATCAGCAAGCGCTAGGCATAGGATGGGTGTTCGTACTGGACGATGAAACCACTACTCTGTTTGGTAATATATATTCAGGTAGCGAGAAAGATATTGCATCCAGTATCAATGTAAATATGCCTGGACTAGGTGTCGTTACGATCAATCCCGGTGGTGGACGAGACGATGGCACAAAAACTTTCAGCGGTCTGCGTTTAGGTGGGCAATTGGTCGCTAGCGAAAAATCCACCTTGATTACGGATGTCGGTTTTCAGACAGGTGATTATGGCAAAACCAATTCGAAATTCAATATCATGCGAACGGATCAGATATATGACATATCACTGGGAATGAACTGGTATTGGGACAAATCATGGACGATCAGCCCGAAGATCACATATTTGCAAAACGAGTCAAATATTGACATCTATAGCCATGACCGCTCGGATATTTCTCTTACGATACGTCGGGAATTCTAAAACCTGAATCAGAGATAATTGTCCGACCAGCAAATGTGCTGGCCGAGGATAAGCCTCAAATACGGCGTGTCAGCTCCACAGCTTTTCCGATGTAGGTATCGGGAGACAGTTTCAACAGTCTTTGCTTTTCCGCATCAGGAATATCAAGCGATGTAATGAACACTTGTAACGATGCGCGATTGATACCATCTTTACCGCGTGTTAATTCCTTGAGCTTATCGTAGGCGTTTTCAATATTGTAGCGACGCATGACTGTCTGGATCGGCTCGGCCAGCACTTCCCAACTGCTGTTCAGATCATCAGCCACACGTTGCGGGTTGGCCTCAAGCTTGTTCAACCCTTTCAGCAACGACTCATAACCAAGCAGTGTGTAGCCCAGTGCCACGCCCATGTTGCGTAATACGGTCGAGTCGGTCAGGTCACGCTGCAAGCGTGAAATAGGCAACTTTTCGGACAGATGTCTCAGCAACGCATTGGCAATGCCGAAATTGCCTTCTGAATTCTCAAAGTCGATAGGGTTCACTTTATGCGGCATGGTCGATGAACCCACCTCGCCCTTGATGACTTTCTGCTTGAAATAACCCAGCGAGATATAACTCCAGATATCGCGGTCGAGATCGATCAGAATGGTGTTGATACGTGCGAACGCATCGTACAGCTCAGCCATGTAATCATGCGGTTCGATCTGAATGGTGTATGGATTAAAAGTGATACCGCGTGCCTCGACGAACTGCTTCGCAAATGATTCCCAGTCTACATCAGGATATGCTGACAGATGTGCGTTGTAGTTGCCGACTGCGCCATTAATCTTGCCGAGGATCTCAACATCAGCAAGACGCTTCTCAGCGCGTTGCAGACGATACACGACGTTCGCCATTTCCTTACCCAATGTACTGGGCGTGGCTGTCTGACCATGCGTACGGCACAACATCGGCAGATCGGCCAACTGTTGCGACAACGCTTTAAGTCGTGCGATTACAGATTGCAGCGCTGGCAACATCCCCGCTTCTCGCGCACCCTTGAGCATCATTGCATGAGACAGATTATTGATGTCTTCAGAGGTGCAGGCAAAGTGGATGAACTCCAGCACACCCGATGTTTCAGGATTGCCGCCCAGCTTTTCCCGCAACCAGTATTCCACTGCTTTCACATCGTGGTTGGTGGTCTTTTCGATATCTTTGATCGCCTGTGCATCCGCCTCGCTGAAATTGGCATTGAGTGCGTCAAGTTGCGCAACGGTATCAGCTGAAAAAGGTGCGATTTCAGGAATATCCTTTTGTGCGCTAAGCGCCTTGAGCCACTCAATCTCAATCAGCACGCGAAAACGGATCAGTCCGAATTCGCTGAAGTATTCGCGCAATGCGTCTACTTTTCCTTGATAACGTCCATCGAGCGGGGAAAGCGCTTTAAGTGCAGTAAGAGTCATGGCTGGTTGCTTTTAAAAATTCGAGTTGCGCATTTTACGCGATTTCGCCAAGGATTCGACCCATATCAGGCATCAGCTACATAACCGCCATCTATGATCCCACCGCCCAGACAAACATCACCTTCATACACCACCACCGATTGCCCAGGGGTGACCGCCCATTGAGCTTCGTTGAAGTCAAACCTATACCGCTTATCATCTTGATACGAGATATGACATGCCGCATCGGTTTGCCGATAGCGCGTCTTGGCGGCGTAAGGCCGATCAAGATCAGGAGCCTGATTCGCGATCCAGTGCATATCCAAGGCTTCCAATTTATGGTTGAGTAATAAAGGGTGGTCATGCCCTTGCACCACGATCAGGTGATTACTCGCCATATCTTTTCCGGTAACGAACCACGGCTCTCCTGAAGATTCCTTATCTCCTCCTATACCCAGCCCCTGTCGCTGACCGATGGTATAAAAAGATAATCCCATATGCTGACCGACTACTTTTCCTTCTGGCGTCTTCATATCACCCGGTTGAGTTGGCAGATATCGATTGAGAAATTCGCGGAAAGGCCGTTCTCCGATGAAGCAGATGCCTGTACTGTCTTTCTTTGCATAGTTGGATAGATCGTGCTGCTCAGCAATGGCACGCACTTCAGACTTGAGCATGCCGCCCAATGGGAATACCGCCTTGCTGAGTTGCGCCTGATTCAGCCGATGCAAGAAATAGCTCTGATCTTTACTTGCATCTGCAGCCTTGAGTAACTGGAAACGCCCTTCGACCTCGCGCACTTGTGCGTAGTGTCCGGTCGCGATGCAATCTGCACCTAACTGAATCGCATGATCCAGAAAAGCCTTGAACTTGATCTCTGAATTACACAGGATGTCTGGATTAGGGGTGCGACCAGCCTCGTATTCACTAAGGAAGTAGCTGAACACGCGATCCTTGTATTCTTTCGCGAAATTCACAGCTTCGATTGGAATGCCGATGGTATCGGCAACAGACGCTGCATCGATCAAGTCTTGGCGTGAAGAGCAATATTCACTGTCATCGTCATCTTCCCAGTTCTTCATGAACAGGCCAATCACGTCATATCCCTGCTGTTTGAGCAACAGTGCAGTGACTGAAGAATCAACACCTCCAGACATACCGACAACGATGCGCTTATTCATAAATGTACCAGGAGATCAAGTGGGTAGCGCTTACCTGCTAGGTAATCTTCTATACAGCGTAATAACAACAGGCTGCGGTGTCTCGCTTGAGAAGCACGAATTTCATCAGGCGTCATCCACACAGCGCGGATTATCCCATCGTCCAGCCTTAAATCAGGTTCATGACCGGTAACAATGCCTGAAAATGCAAAACGCAGATAAGTCACATCGTTCTGATCCGAATGCCAACGATAAATACCAATCAGATGTTCTGGCGTGAAATGGTGCGCTGATTCTTCCAGCACTTCGCGCGTGGTTGCCTGGGGTAGGGTCTCGTTTTCTTCCCAGTGCCCGGCTGGTTGATTGAACATCAACCCTTGGGTAGTTTCCTCTTCCACCAGCAGGAATCTACCCTCGCGCTCAATGACAGCAGCTACTGTAACATTCGGTTTCCAGATCATAATAGATCCCAGAAAGAAAAAAGGCAGGATCACCTGCCTCTACATGTTTGGTGCCGGGGGAGGGACTCGAACCCTCACGCCATCTCTGGCACCGGATTTTGAATCCGGCACGTCTACCAGTTCCATCACCCCGGCGTGCTTAAGGGGGCGCATTATCCATGAAGCTGCCTCTCATATCAACTATTTCAACACAATGAGTATTTCAAGGTCTTGGTTAGCTAAGAAACGCGAATTATAATCACCCCGCCCAGTTGGGCGGCAGAATCGCATAATGACATAAACAGGCATGCATATTAGTCGCAAGCTTTATGAACCTGTTGATTATTCAATTACAAACCAAACCTACTATCAGTTAGAATAAACCATGGATAAAAAGGCGATTTTTGTCAGAACCCAGAAGGGTGACGACGAGGTTCAAGGCAAAACCAGAGACCTTGCTGGCGATGACAAGCGGACACTCCCGATGGTGGATGGAAAAGCCAAGGTTGGCGAAATCCGCAAACGCGTCGCCCCCAGTCTGCGCGACAATCTTGACGCGACATTGGCCTATCTTGTGAAACACGGTTATATCCACGACAAGGACAAAAAACCCGCCGCTTCCGCTGTACTCAAGAAACCCTCGCCAGTCAAAACAACCACATCCATAACGCAGGAAGTAGATGATGAAGATGCTGGCGAGCTGGACTTCATGAGTGGTTTCACACCCTCAGCACCGCAAGCCGAAAAAACACCACAAACCGAAGAAGCCGAGGAAAATCTCGTGCACGCAGAAGCCGAAGCTGAAAAGCTCAAGCAAGAAGCGGAAGCTGCAAAGCGAAAGGCTGACGAAGAAGCAAAAAAAATCAAGGATCAAGCGCAAGCAGCAAAGTTGAAAGCCGAAGCAGAGGCTAAAAAGCTCAAAGAAGCTGCTGAAGCTGAGGCGCAGGCACTGATCAAATCAAAACAAGCTGTTGAGGCGGAAAAAGAAAAAGCTAAAAAAGAAGCAGAAGCTATTCGACTCAAAGCTGAACAGGAAGCACAGAAACTTCGAGACGAACTAGCAGCATCAAAAATTAAAGCCGAGCAAGCCGCCAAGCAACAACTTGAAGCAGCGGCCAAAGCTCGGCAGCAAGCGGAAGAAGCACGAATCAAAGCTGAGCAAGAAGCGGAACGGATGCGAGCGGAACTCGAAGCCACTAAGCGTAAGGCCGAGGAAGAGGCACGCATCAAAGCCGAGCAGGAAGCTAAGCGTAAGGCTGAGGAGGAGGCACGCCTAAAAGCTGAAGAAGAAGCTAGGCTCAAAGCTGAGG
>CAZURE010000027.1:0-14612 GCA_964623195.1 uncultured Gallionella sp.
GGGGACAGGATTTGAACCTATGACCTTCGGGTTATGAGCCCGACGAGCTACCGAGCTGCTCCACCCCGCGTCAGCGAAGTTCAGCACTATAGCAAAAGGATATTAGCCCGTCAAACACTATGTGCGAAATTACTGAAATATTGTGGACTACAATAGCGCCACACCAAGCAGCAATACCGATAAAAAATACAATTGACACAAGGAACCGCAATACCATGCCAGTAATACCGGAAATAAAACCCAATCAATCCATAGAGCTACTTAAAGAACTGCATATCCTGACGCGAGATGGAAAGCTCAACCAGGATAGCCGGCGAAAATTAAAGCAGGTTTACCATTTATTTCATTTTATTGAACCATTGCTAAATGAAATTAGTTGTGCAACGCAAGGCTTGACGTTAGTTGACCACGGGGCAGGCAAATCTTATCTGGGATTCATTCTTTACGATTTATTTTTCAAACCGAGGGAGAGTGGGCATATATACGGCATTGAGACGCGTGATGCTTTAGTAGAGAAGTCTCGAGCGTTGTCAGGCAGGCTGGGATTTTCGCGTATGTCATTTCTAAATGCCTCGGTAGAAGCGTCTATCGAATCCGCCCTACTCCCCGAGTCCGTTGATATTGTTACGGCATTACACGCATGTAACACCGCGACAGATGATGCAATCAAATTCGCACTCACAAAAAAAGCACAATACATTGTGCTGGTACCCTGTTGCCAGGCAGAAGTAGCCAAGGTATTGAACAAGAATAAAAATCAGTCATTTGGCAAAACCCCCCTATCTGAAATCTGGCGTCACCCCATCCATTCACGGGAATTTGGCAGTCATCTAACCAATGTTTTGCGCTGCCTGCTGCTTGAATCGCATGGTTATCAAGTGACGGTGACAGAATTAGTGGGCTGGGAACATTCAATGAAAAATGAGCTCATCATTGCAAAGCAAAAAGATGCGCCCAGAAAAAACGCTGCACAACGACTGGAGCATATTTTGTGCGAATTAAATCTGGAGGAGTTGCGGGGCAGGTTTATTTATTAGCTTGTTGTTCCAACGCCCATAATACATGCGCTCTCACCAGCTCGGAGGGATGCGCTGAGCGAGATTGCAGCGCGTTCAATATCTCGGGGCTTTTTGATGCATTACCCAATGCCACTGCGATGTTACGCAGCCATTGCTCATGCCCAATGCGATAGATGGCATTACCTGCAAGTTTGTTTTTGAATGTTGCCTCGTCCCAATTAAATAGCTCAATCAACGACTTGTCGTCCAAGCCGTGGCGAACTATAAAGTCCGCCTCTTGGGTTGTTTGCGCAAAGCGGTTCCAAGGACACACTAATTGGCAATCATCACATCCATAAATCCGATTGCCCAATAATGGGCGAAATTGCTCAGGAATATGACCTTTATGCTCAATTGTAAGGTATGAAATGCACTTTCTCGCATCCAGTTGGTAGGGCGCGATGATGGCTTGTGTTGGGCATACCTCAATACATTTTGTGCAGCTCCCGCAATGCTCATCTCGCGGCGTATCAATCGGTAAGGGTAAATTTAGATATATTTCGCCGAGAAAAAACCATGATCCGTGTTCACGCGACAGCAACAGGGTATGTTTGCCACGCCAACCTAGCCCGGCTTTGCTGGCCAGCTCTACCTCCATTACTGGCGCACTATCGGTAAATACCCGGCCATTGTAATCCGATACTTCGTCCCGAATTTTGTCGGCCAGCTTTGCCAGTCGACTTCGGAGTAATTTGTGATAATCACGGCCCAAGGCGTAGCGAGAAATAAAAGCTTGATTATCATCGCCCAGCACCTCCCAACTATCACGGGCATGAGGGGGTGCATAATTCATCCTGAGCGAGATCACCCTCAAGGTACCGGGAATGAGCTCAGCGGGGCGACTTCGTTTGGTGCCGTGATTTGCCATATAATCCATCTCACCCTGATACCCGAGGTTCAGCCATTTCAATAGGCCGGTTTCAGCTGAAGATAAGTCAGTGTCACAGATACCGACTTCCTGAAAGCCTAATTCATAGCCCCATGCACGTATTCGCTGAGCGAGTGCATGATAGTCAAGTTGTTGAGGAGCTTCTTTTTGCATAACGAGGATGATAGCCGAATCAACCTGATTCTTGCCGACGAAATCGCAACCGCCTCCTTGGCGCAACGTTTGGCAGCCAAACTGAAACCGGGACTCATTATTTACCTCAAAGGGGATCTGGGTTCTGGTAAAACGACGTTTGTCAGAAATGTATTAAGCGCTTTGGATTATCAAGGTCGCGTAAAAAGCCCCACTTACGCCCTTGTTGAAACCTACAGCATCGCTGGGTTAGACTTGCTGCACTTCGATCTTTACCGGCTGCAAGACCCCGAAGAATGGGAGTCAGCCGGATTTCGCGAGGAATTAGATGAAAAAAATATTCTATTTATTGAATGGCCGGAAAAAGCTGCTGTCTATCTACCCGTGGCTGACATCGAAATCTCATTAGAAATGAATGGCTATGCAAGAAAAGCAACGCTTCAGGCAAACACTACGATGGGCAGGCAATGCTTAACCGGTATGTAATCACCACCTTTTATTTGCTACTTGCCTTGTGTGCTCCGCTCGCACATGCCGACATAGCGGTCAGTTCGACACGCGTATGGCCAGCAGAGGATTACACACGTATAGCAATTGAATCTGCGAAGCCTATTTCCAATAAGATGTTCACGATAGGCAATCCTGATCGCCTTGTCATTGATTTGAAAAATGTGGATTTAAATCAGGCGCTCAATGAATTAACTCAAAAAGTCAGCAGTAACGACCCTTACATCAGCAGTGTTCGCGTTGGGCAATTCAAACCAGATACTGTTCGTCTGGTATTCGAATTAAAAAATAAAATAAAGCCCCAAATATTTTCACTCAAGCCCGTAGGTGACTATGGGCACCGCCTCGTGCTGGACATTTATCCAGCGCACCCCATCGACCCTATGATGGCTCTTCTCGAAAAATCAGGGGCGGACATCGCACAAGTACCAACTGAAAGCACCACCACCGACACCGACAAAACCAGCGTGCAAGCCAAGAAGACACAGCCACCAAAACAAGCTGAGCTACGCGCGCGTACTTTGATCATTGCAATTGATGCAGGACATGGCGGTGAAGACCCCGGCGCGAGAGGTCGGCGCGGCTCACTTGAAAAAGTTGTCACACTCTCCATTGCCAAAAAGGTAAAAGAGTTGATTGATGACTTACCTAATATGCGCGGAAAGCTAATTCGAGACGGTGACTACTTCATACCACTTGGTAAGCGTGTAACCAAAGCACGTAAAATGAATGCAGACCTATTCGTCTCCATTCATGCCGATGCTTTTATCAAGCCTAACGTCAGAGGCTCATCGGTATTCGCATTATCAAAACATGGCGCAACCAGTTCCGCAGCTCGCTGGTTAGCTAAAAAGGAGAATGAAGCTGACTTGATAGGAGGTGTGAATATTGCGGTCAAAGACCCGTACCTAGCACGCACATTACTCGATCTTTCACAGACAGCCACTATCAATGACAGTATGAAGCTCGCCAAGTATGTGTTGAAAGAACTGGGAGACATCAATAAATTACATCGTGGTCATGTTGAGCAAGCCGGATTCGCGGTACTCAAGTCTCCAGAAATCCCTTCCATACTGGTCGAGACGGCTTTCATCAGTAATCCGCGCGAAGAAAGAAATCTGAACAACAAGAGTTATCAGTGGAAGTTGGCCAAAGCCATTGTGAATGGCATTAAGCAATATTTTGCTCAGAATCCTGCCTTATCAAGACCCAAGATCGCACAAAGCAGCTACTGATACAGCGAGTTGCTTTCATCAAGGTTTCGCCCCATCTCAGCCACTTTGGGCCAAGTACTTTCATCTCCTAACGACTTTAATTGCTTCGCTAATTCAAGGAAGCCATCAGCATCTTCATTTGAAAAATAGATCCGCAATAACGTTAGGTATGCTTGAGGATTTTGCGGGTTAATCTTGATCGCCTCTCTCAATGCCTCTTCTGCAAGCTTGTCATGGCCGAATCTCAGATAGATATCTGCCTCTTCCAGCATTTCATACTCAGGCGGCAAAATTGATTGTGATTTTGCTTTCGCCCCGCCATCACTTGGATGTTTAATCAAATGCCTGTCTTCGGCATCTTCCGGGGGTGTCACTACTGAACCTTGGATATTTTCCGGCTCATCATTGATCTTGATGTTGATCTGGCCACTCCCATAAGCATCTAATTGCACTGATTTTTTTGCTTTCGCATCCAGGTCACACCCAGTGCAACCACCAAAATCACCATAACCAACCCGAATATCAGCCAGCCATTGTTCTTCTTCGTGACTGGCTGCTGGCTTGATGGGTCCGATGCAGAAATTGATGATTCAACGCGCTGAGTATCACGCTCCTGTGGTGGATTAGCTACCGTGTCTATTCCCAACTGTAATTGCTGAGATTTGATTTTGGCCTCAAGAGCTGCGATTTGAGCATTCAGTGCATTCAATGCATCATTATTCGTTACAACACTACGCTGTCTATTGGGAGTATGAGCTGACTCTTGAAAGGTAATTGACTGCGAGCCGATACTGGTCAGTTCCGTTGAGAGGATCAACGAAAGCTTGCCGAACCTTTTGGCACTATTCGCCACTCCTACATTAGTTTTGCCGAACTTTTCTCGGTTATTGAAAAATTGGCGAGCTTGTTGTGATGTAGGTTTTATTTTGCTGAATGCATTCCCTGTAGCAGATTGGCTCTCAGCGGCATACGTATGATTCGCTAACAATACAATCAGGAATATTGCCACGAGCAAAGTAAACCACCCACATGTAATTGCATCACTTCGCATACAAAATTTCCAATTCTGTTTCGCAAACCATATTTATTATTCGTAGCCCGCAATAAACACTCATAACCCGCATTGAAGCTTCATGGATAATGACTTCCCGTTATGCGGGGAATACACCCGTCGAAAGATAGCGATCGCCTCGATCACAGACGATGAATACTATCACTGCATTCTCAACTTGCTTCGAAATTCGTAATGCAGATACTAGTGCACCACCTGAAGATATCCCGCAAAAAATTCCTTCTTCGCTTGCTAAACGCCGTGTCATTTCCTCAGCATCACGCTGGCTGACATATTCCAAGCTATCCACATTTTTCCCATCAAATATTTTGGGCAGATATTCCTGCGGCCATTTCCGGATACCCGGAATCTGAGCACCGTCCTCTGGTTGCACGCCGATAACCTGGATATCAGGGTTGGTCTCCTTAAAGTAGCGAGAGCATCCCATGATCGTGCCAGTGGTACCCATGCTGCTGATAAAGTGTGTGATCTTTCCGTCCGTGTCACGCCAGATCTCGGGAGCAGTGCCTTCATAGTGCGCGAGTGGATTATCAGGATTGGCGAATTGATCCAGGATGATTCCTTTCCCCTCATCGCGTAATTTTTCAGCCGTGTCGCGTGCCAGCTCCATACTGCCTTCTCTATCGGTTAACACCAGCTCAGCACCAAAAGCACGCATTGACTGTTTGCGCTCGGCAGTTTGATTTTCAGGCATCACCAATATCATCTTATAACCGCGTATGGCCGCAGCCATTGCCAAAGCAATGCCTGTATTACCACTGGTCGCTTCGATCAAGGTATTACCCGGCTTGATCTCTCCGCGCTGCTCTGCACGAATGATCATAGATAACGCTGGCCTGTCTTTTACAGAACCTGCCGGGTTGTTGCCTTCAAGTTTTGCCAACACGATGTTGCTGGTGTTTCCGGGAATACGCTTCAACTGAACTAACGGAGTATTACCGACAAATTTTTCTATGGTCGAAAACATCATTTCTCTCTCAGGAAATCAACGCTATGACGACGCTTTCAACATTTGCTCCACATACCTTGCCACGCCCTGTTCAACGGTCAGGAAAGGTTCCTCATAACCGGTGTCACGCAAAGCACCGATATCCGCTTGAGTGTAGCTTTGATACTTCCCTTGCAGCGCTTCCGGGAAGGGGATGTAACTGATGATTCCTTGTTGATGAAGCTCTTCAAGGCTTAAAGCACTCTGACCTTCAGCCTGACGGAGTGTATTGATGGTTGCAACAGCCACATCATTAAAGCTTTGCGCCTGACCCGTGCCTAAATTGAAAATGCCTGCTTGTCTTGGATTATCGAGAAAGTGCATGTTGACCTTGACGACATCCTCAATTGATACAAAGTCGCGTAACTGTCCGCCGTTTGCATAGCCATCACAGCCTTCGAATAGTTTCACCTTGCCCTCAGCTCGATACTGATTAAAAAAGTGAAAAGCGACGGAGGCCATACGGCCTTTGTGTTGCTCTCTAGCGCCATAAACATTGAAGTAACGCAGCCCGACTATCTGTGCGCCACGCTTGTGCCAGCGACGACGAACGATTTGATCGAACAGGAATTTTGAATACGCATATACGTTAAGTGGAGACTCATACTCCCGACTCTCTTTGAAAACTCCGCCACCGCCGTACACTGAGGCCGAAGAAGCGTAAAGGAATGGAATTTCTTCAGCCTGACAGTAATTCAATAATTCTAAGGTGTACTGATAGTTATTCTCCATCATATATCGCCCATCTGTTTCCATTGTGTCAGAACAGGCACCCTGATGCAGTACAGCACTCACCAATCCGTCAAAAAATCCTTCCTGCAATTTGCTCAAGAAATCTTCTTTATCCAGAAAATCAGCAATCTCACAATCCACCAAATTCTTAAACTTGTCAGCATTTTTCAGATGGTCTACCGCAATGACATTTTTTTCGCCCCTATCATTGAGTGCTTTAACCAAATTCGAACCGATAAAGCCAGCAGCACCGGTAACTATGTAATACATAACTTCTCCTTATTTTCTTGCTTAACGGATGTAGTAACCGAACGTTACAGTCCCATGTCCTGAACAATCTCTTCGCGACTGACGACAGCCGTGCCCAGCTTGCCCACCACAATTCCTGCAGCACGGTTCGCAATACTCATTGCATCCGGTAGTTCAGCACCACTTGCCATCATCACAGCCAATGCTGCAATCACCGTATCTCCTGCGCCACTGACATCGAACACTTCACGGGTTTGGCTAGGTTCATTTACCACCTGATCGGGCCGATACAAGCTCATACCATCTTCACTTCGCGTCACCAATAGCGCATCCAGCTTCAATTCAGAACGCAATTTCTCAGCCTTGCTGTTGAGCTCATCCTCATCTTGCCAACTGCCTGCCACCTCACGGAATTCGCTACGATTCGGGGTTAACAAAGTAGCACCACTGTATCGCGCATAATCATCCCCCTTGGGATCGATCAATACCGGCTTACCCGCTGCGCGTGCAGATTCGATCATTTCAGCGATGTGCGCCAAGCCACCTTTTCCATAATCTGACAGAATAACCGCATCTACCTGTGGCAATTTGGCATGAAAATCCGCCAGTTTGGCTTTCAGCACTTCATGACTAGGCCATGTCTCGAAATCTATTCGTAACAGCTGTTGATGCCGTGCAATCGCACGTAATTTGATAATAGTCGAAATAGTATCGTCACGATGCAGTAACGCGTTAAGGTGATAATCGTGCTCATTCAGCAATTTTTCCAGACAAGCACCCGCTTCATCGTTGCCGACGACTGAAAGCAATGTCGCCTGCGCACCCATCGCCGCAATATTACGTGCCACGTTAGCGGCCCCCCCCGGCCTTTCTTCCACACGATCCACTTTAAGAACGGGCACTGGCGCTTCAGGTGAGATACGGCTGACATCTCCGAACCAATAGCGATCCAACATCACATCGCCGACGATCAATACTTTTGCGTTGCTAAATTCCGGTAACGTTTTCATATATGTGCTCCGCATGGCTGCTTCATATAGCTAACCCTTCCAGTTCTTTATTAATATCGAGCAAAGCCTGCAAAGGATCTTTGGCTTGCGTAACTGGACGGCCAATCACTAAATAGCTGGAACCTTCTTTTATGGCATCCAGGGGGCTCATCACTCTTGACTGGTCATTCAGACTCGCCTGCAAAGGTCGGATACCCGGCGTGACCAAACAAAATTCCTCCCCGCAGTTTTCGCGAAGCAAGCTTGCTTCCTGAGCTGAGCAAACGACGCCATCCAGACCACAATCTTTCGTCATCCTAGCGAGGCGCAACACCATTTCCGCAGGGGATTCATTTATACCTAACTCAATGAGATCTTGCTTAGCCATGCTGGTCAGCAATGTCACAGCTATCAACTTGGTCTGTTGCGCACTGCTGGAAACAGCTTCTTGTGCCGCATCCAACATCTTGCGTCCACCTAGTGCATGCACATTAACCATCCAAACCCCCAGACTGGCTGCTGCCTTACAGGCCTGTGCAGTCGTATTAGGAATATCGTGAAATTTAAGGTCGAGAAATACATCAAATCCGCCGCGCATCAACTTATCAAGTAATTCTGGACCGGAGGCAGTAAACAACTCCTTGCCTACCTTCAATCTGCATAGCGACGGTTGCAATCTTTCGACCAGCGACAATGCGGGTGCAGGCGTCGGATAATCCAGTGCGACAATGACTTTTGGATCTATCGCTTCGTTCATATCAGGGCTCCAGTCTCTTCGTTACGGCGTGGTGAATAACTATCCCACGCGTGACAAGCCGGACAATGCCAATAAAACTGGCGTGCCTTAAAACCGCAGTTCGAACAGTGATAGGCCGCCAGATTGCGCGTACGCTTATGAACAAGGTCTTTCACAAGCTCAATATCAGCGCGTTGCTCCATCGGCACCTCAAGCAGTCTAGCTTCAAGTAGCTTATCTAACCCAAGTAAAGTAGGTGTACGCCTGAGCTCATCTCTAACCAGCCTATATGCGTCTAATGCGCCATCGTTTTTCAGGACGCCGTCAAACACAACATTTAACAAATCCAGCGAATGGTATTTGCTCAGATATTTCTGCAACAAAGCAACACCTTCTATCTGGGCGTCCAGAGCACGATATGCTCCAAGCAAGCGTTCAGCAACTAATGGAAGATATTGAGCATCTTGATCCTCGATGTTTTTCCATATCTCTATGGCCTCTTGATGCTTACCCGCTTCGATTTCCATATCACCCAACATCATTGAGGCACGCACCGATTTCGGATCAACCTGCAAAGCCTGAAACAAATGCCCACGCGCACCCGAGAGGTTCTGCTGTGAGATCTCCTCGCTAGCCAACTCACAGAAAAAGAATGCGGCATGCTTGCCATAGTGCTGATCTGAAACCGACTCCAAGCGCTGTGTAACTGCAATCGCCTTGAGCCAGTCATGTTCTTTCTGGTACAACTCCAAAAGAAACTCCAAAGCTTGCTTGGAATATGACGTTCCTTCAAGTTCGCTAAACAAACTCTCAGCACGATCAAGAATCCCGGCTTTAAGATAGTCCTGCGCCAATTCGAAAATCGCTAACCGTCTTTTATCGTCATCCAGATCAACTCGATCCACCAGATTGTGATGCATACGTAATGCTCGATCCACCTCACCACGCTTCCTAAACAAGCTGCCAAGTGCGAAGTGCAGTTCTACCGTCTGGGGGTCAATTTTGACGACTTCGATGAATGCTTCAATCGCTTTATCCTGCTGCTCATTGAGTAAGAAATTCAGTCCTTGGAAATACGACTGTGGCAATACATTGGATTCTGAGAGTAATTCTTTAAGATCAATACGGGCAGCCAGCCAACCCATGCCAAAAAACAGGGGAAAGACCAGCAGCATCCATAATTCAAATTCCATTTTTTATTTCTTGCTCAGGAAGGTTGAATGTGAGTTTTTTGTGTCTCACCGACGCCGGCAAGCTTATTCTTCACTTTGATATCGCGTTTCAGTCGTGATATCTCATGTCGTTGATGCATGATTTTGCCAACCATCGCCAATACTCCGAATGCCGCGCCTGCAGCAAAAAACATCAACAATGCAAGTACCAATGGCAACTGCCACTCATAACCGAAAAAATAACGTAACGTGATGTGCTCGCCATTTTTAAAGGCGAAGCCAAGCAATACCAGAAACACGACACCTCTTATCAACCAATTGAAATAACGCATTGCCCACCCCGTAAAAACCTTTGTAACGATAGCATAAAAAATGGCGGCTATACCTCACGATATGCCGCCATTCAAGCTGTTTTAGTGACGATCAGGGTTTCTGTTCACAAACTCGTTCGCGTAACTCCTTACCCGCTTTAAAGTGCGGCACATACTTAGCTGGCACCTTCACCTTGTCACCCGTCTTAGGATTTCTTCCCTGACGTGGCGGACGGTAATTCAATGCAAAGCTACCAAAGCCGCGAATCTCAACACGTCCACCCCGCGCAAGCGAAGAAGATAAAGAGTCAAGAATCACTTTAACAGCAAGCTCTGCATCCTTTGCCAATAGTTTAGGATGCAGCTCCGCAAGTTTCGCAATCAAATCAGAACGAATCATCAGTTCACCTCAATATCAAGAGTCAGAGTCAGATTCAGCTTTATCGCCGCCCATCTTAGCCTTCAGCAATGCACCCAGGTTTGTCGTACCAGTATTAGCATTACTTTCTGCAGACAGTTTCTGCATCGCAGCAGCATCTTCGGCTTTGCTCAATGCCTTGATCGAAAGATTGATACCACGATTCTTACGATCAACATTGATGATAACGGCCTTCACGCTATCACCCTCTTTAAGGTGGTTGCGAATATCTTCAACACGGTCAGCCGATACTTCAGATGCTTTCAGGTAAGCCTCTACATCACCTTCCAAGCCGATCACAGCGCCCTTGGCATCAAGTGATTTGACTGTACCGGTAACAATAGCACCCTTTTCATTGCTTGATGCAAAGCCACCGAACGGGTCACCTTCCAGTTGCTTGATGCCGAGAGAGATACGCTCACGCTCTACATCAATTGCCAACACGACTGCTTCTAGTTCGTCGCCCTTTTTATAGCCACGCACCGCCTCTTCGCCAGGCTGGCTCCAAGACAAATCAGACAAGTGAACCAAGCCGTCAATGCCGCCATCCAAACCGATGAACACACCGAAATCCGTGATGGACTTGATTGCGCCTTTAACCTTGTCGCCCTTCTTCTGGTTGATTGCAAAATCATCCCAAGGGTTAGACTGGCATTGCTTCATACCAAGTGAAATACGACGACGCTGCTCATCAATTTCCAAAATCATCACTTCGACTTCATCGCCCAAGCTTACAACCTTAGAAGGATGAACATTCTTGTTGGTCCAATCCATTTCAGAAACGTGTACCAAACCTTCGATGCCTTGCTCGATTTCTACGAACGCACCATAGTCAGTCAGGTTGGTCACTTTTCCGAACATACGTGTACCTTGTGGGTAACGACGTGCCAGACCATTCCAAGGATCATCGCCCATTTGCTTGATGCCCAATGAAACACGATTTTTCTCTTGATCGAATTTCAGTATCTTCGCTTCTACTTCATCACCCACATTCAATATTTCTGAAGGATGCTTCACACGGCGCCATGCCAAGTCAGTGATGTGCAGCAAACCATCGATACCGCCCAAATCAACGAACGCACCGTAATCAGTGATGTTCTTGACGATACCTTTAACGACTGCACCTTCTTTCAGGCTTGCCATAATCGCCTCGCGATCAGCGCCCATGCTTTCTTCCAGTACAGCGCGACGAGAAACAACCACATTGTTACGCTTACGATCCAGCTTGATGACCTTCAATTCCATATTCTTGTTTTCATATGGCGTTGTATCCTTGACTGGACGAATATCCACCAAAGAACCCGGCAAGAATGCACGGATACCATTGACCATAGCAGTCAGGCCACCCTTGACCTTACCGCTGACATAACCTTCAACGATCTTGCCTTCTTCCATGGCCACTTCCAACTCGTGCCATGCGGCCAAACGCTTAGCCTTTTCACGCGAAAGCTTAGTCTCGCCATAACCGTTTTCCAACGATTCGATTGCAACCGTAACAAAATCACCAGCAACGACTTCCAGCTCACCTTGAGCATCATGAAACTCATCAATAGGAATCAAACTTTCGGACTTCAGTCCGGCATTCACGACCACAACATTGTGGTCTACACGCACTACCTGTGCGGTAATCAACTCACCAGCGCGCATTTCTTTGCGCGTCAGGCTCTCTTCAAACATTGCTGCGAAATTATTTTCGGTGTCTTGTACTGCTTCTGCGGTTGCGTTCATCGGATATACCTAAAAGAAAAATATTCCATGCAAAACTTGTGTGTTCAGCACAGAGGTTAGTTAACGTTCCTGCCAATCCGGAGGATAGACAGGGCCAAATTACTGCTTATTACCGGAATAACGTGACAACACTTCTTGAACCGCCTTCTCAATGTTCAGAGTAGTGGTATCAAGCAGCTTTGCGCCGGGTGCCATTTGCAAAGGAGCCGAACTGCGTTGAGTATCTCTCTCATCGCGTGCCCGTATATCTTGCAAAAGGGCGGCGATATTAGCACTCATTCCTTTTTCTTTCAACTGCTTATAGCGACGATCGGCTCGTGCTTCCGCACTTGCAGTCAAAAACACCTTGAGTTCAGCGTCCGGAAACACAACAGACCCCATATCTCGACCATCCGCAACCAGCCCCGGTGCACGACGGAAAGCATGTTGCCTGTCCAGCAAGGCTGCACGAACTCTAGGTAACGCAGCGACTTTGGAAGCGACCGCCCCGCTTTGCTCGGTTCGCAACTCATCACCAACCGAAACACCATCCAGCCAAATAATTTCACCCTCAAAACGGATGTCTATTTTTGCTGCCAAGTCAGCCAGTTGTGACTCATCATCCAGTGCAACGCCATGCTTGATCGCCGCCACACCCAGCAAACGATAAAGCGAGCCGCTATCCAGAAAATGATAGCCAAGCGCAGCAGCAACACGTTGCGCCACCGTCCCCTTGCCGGAAGCGGAAGGACCGTCTATGGCAATCACCGGCACAGCCTTCGTCACACCGGCAAATGCCGCAAAATAATCCGGGAAGGTCTTGGCGACACACTTCGGATCATTGATACGCATCCCTTCAGCCCCAAACGCAGCCAGAGAAAAACACATCGCCATACGGTGGTCATCGTAGGTATCTATCGCCGCATGTTTGATTTGTGCAGGGGGCGTGATGCTTAAGTAGTCCTCGCCCTCTTCTATTGTTGCGCCCACTTTGCGCAGCTCGATCGCCATCGCAGCGATGCGGTCTGTCTCCTTCACCCGCCAACTGGCGATATTTCGTAGCGTGGTTGTGCCCTCAGCAAATAATGCTGCCACCGCCAACGTCATCGCCGCATCGGGAATGTGATTGCAATCCAACTCAATCGCTTTCAGCTTTCCACCGGCGGGACAACTTGCCTCCATCCAGTTTGATCCCATCGTGATACGCGCGCCCATTTTCTCTAAAGCTTCGGCGAAGCGTACATCTCCTTGCACGCTGCCACTCCCTGCACCGACAACTCGCACAGCCCCATCGCCTATCGCACCGGCAGCCAAAAAATATGAAGCGGAAGAAGCATCACCTTCAACCTGAATTATTTGTGGTGATTTGTATTGATGCCCACCGGAAACAACAAATTGCTGCCAATCTTTTCTTTCAACCTGAACACCAAATTTCGCCATCATTGCCAGCGTGATTTCAATGTAAGGCTTTGATATCAATTCGCCCACCACTTCAACCGTCACGGTACGTCCAGTCAACGGCAATGCCATCAACAAACCAGTTAGAAACTGGCTAGAAACGTCTCCCCTGACTTTCACGGAATCCCCTGCTAATTCGGCAGAATCAATCGCCAGAGGGGGAAATCCATCATCTTCCAGATAGGTGATCTCTGCCCCCAACTGTCGTAGCGCGTCAACCAGATCACCGATGGGTCTTTCGTGCATTCTTGACACACCAGACAACTCATAATCGCCGCCCGTTAGTGCCAATGCAGCAGTTAAGGGGCGGAACGCTGTGCCAGCATTCCCCAGAAACAATTTCGCTTCTTTGACCGGAAAACTGCCATTGCAACCATGAACTCGATAGGCGTTATCACCTAAAGGTTCGACTTTGACGCCCAATTTTTGCAAGGCTCCCAACATACGTTCTGTATCGTCGGATTGCAGCAGGTCACGCACTTCGGTCGTGCCATCAGCCAAAGCTGCCAGCAACAACACCCGGTTAGAGATGCTTTTCGAGCCCGGTAGACGAACGGTGCCTTGTGCACTCAGCAAAGGGGGAATATCAAAAAAATTTTCAGAAGCCATGTAATGTAGAAAATTTTGCAGCGGGAGCCGCGCTAAAGAAATCGAGAGCGATATGATACCGTAGTAGGGCTAGATCAAAAACAATTCGACCGCAATGCCTTTCATTCTCGGCTCGCATTCCAAGCACTATCCACATCACTGGCATACGCACCCAACGTCACCACCAGCGCAGTATCTTCTGCCGTGGTCAGTGCTGCATCCGCAGCCACTGGCGCATCGTTCACCGCTGTGATGGCCAAGCTCACCGTTGCCAAGTTTGAATAGCCCTGTCCTGAGCCTATCGAAGGGTCGATAACAGTATCAATAACCACATCGCCCTGTGTGAGCCAACCCGTTGGGGTATCAAGGGCGGTAAAGGTGGCATTGGCTGC
>CAZURE010000028.1:0-13126 GCA_964623195.1 uncultured Gallionella sp.
CTTCCTGCGGAATCATGGCGTGAGATGATGTCGGACTTGGATAATCATTTCGGTAGTAATGCAGGCCTTGATGCTGAAACGGCAAAAGAAATCACGGCTTATCTTGAGCAAAATGCACGTAAAAGAAGGTCGTATCGTGACTCGTCTGGAAAGTATCCTTTGCGTATCACAGAGACTAGGTGGTTCAGGCATGAGCACGACGAGGTGGCATCAGAAGTCAGAAGAAATCCTAAAGTGAAGAGCCTGGCCAATTGTGCCGTTTGTCACAAGCAGGCTGAATTAGGTGATTATCGCGAGCTCACCGTCAAGATTCCCAGATAGACGACAGAGCATGACTAACCGTATCCTGATTTGGGATGTACCAACGCGCGTCTTCCACTGGCTACAGGCACTGGCTTTTTTGGGTGCTTATCTGACTTCGGACTCAGGACGATATCGAGATATACACATTGCCATGGGTTACATCATGTTGGGGTTGCTCATTTTCAGGCTATTGTGGGGGTTTGCTGGTACCCGGTATGCACGCTTTAGTTCATTTCTATTCATGCCCGGCAAGGTCATTGAATATCTGGGCTCACTCATCAAGAAAAATCCTATTCACTATCTCGGGCATAACCCGGCGGCTAGTGTGGCGGTATGGATGTTGATATTAGTGGGATTGCTGCTAAACGTAAGCGGTGTGTTTGCACTGCAAGATTATGCGAGTGATGAGGTGATCGCGCTACATGAGGTTGCGACAGATATTATGTTGGTTTTGATCGGAATACACATCCTGGGTGTGTTTGTAAGCAGCTTTTTGCACCGTGAGAATCTGGTGAGAGCCATGATTACCGGCACCAAGCCTTCAGATACTGACACGGGAATCCAGTCAACACACCTATGGTTGGGTGTGGCGATGTTTGTGATCAGCGTTGTTTTTTACTTTATATATCTGGGTAGCTAGGTGAGTGGGGTAATAACATATTGATGATGAGTGATATTAATCGTCAAGAGTAATGAATGAAGCTAAATACCTGAGTCATTATTATTTTTTCGGGCATGTGTTTCAGTTTTGTCATTGCATGGTCAATGTGGTTTAATAAAGTTACTTTCCATTGGAGTTTATAGCTATGCCTATAGTTCGAAACAGTATCCTTACTTGTCTTGCTTCATTTGTTTTGCTATTTACGGCACATGCTGTCGCGAGTGATACGCCTGAGGCAATTAAATTGCGTATCGGCAAGGGTGATCCGGTAGCCGGCACGATGTCATCACAGTTGTGCCAAGGGTGTCATGGTGAGACCGGTAACAGTATTGAAAGTTTGATCCCTAAACTGGCAGGGCAGTATTCAGTTTATATTACCAAGCAGTTTCGCAACTTCCAGACCGGCGCACGTAAACATCAGATTATGAGTGCCATGTCTCAGATTATCAGTGATGCAGAACTCCTTGATATTTCAGCGTACTTTGCCAGTCAGCAGCAGATGTCGGGTGGTGGAAAGAGTAACAATGCAGTCGGGAAAAACCTGTTTACCAAAGGCGATGCGGCTCGTGGTGTGCTGCCTTGCGAAAGCTGTCATGGCGTAAACGGCAAGGGACAGGCACCGGATGTTCCTGATTTTCCTGTCATTGGCGGGCAGAATCAGGCTTATCTGAAAGTGCAGCTCCAGAATTGGAGAAGCGGCGCGCGAAGTAACAGTGCAGGCGGAGTGATGAACAAGGTGGCGAAATCCTTGACTGATGAAGAGATACAAGCGTTATCGGAGTATGTGTCCAGCTTGTAACTGAAAGCTGTAGGGAATCATTGTAGTTCCCACGCCACTCATCAGGTGGCTGGCTTTGTCATTGCAAGGGTGATGTGGTTTAATCCAGAACATGAAATTTCCCTTCAAAAACGTAGCACTTATCGGTAAGCACAAGGCTCCTGAAATAGCGGAGCCACTGTTGAATCTGGCTGCGTTTTTAACCACCCGTGGTTTGACAGTGGTGGTGGACGATCTGACCGCTGATCATCTCAAGCAAAACCCCTATAAAGTAATGAATCTGGATGAGATAGGCCATGCGGTCGATCTTGCAATAGTGCTGGGTGGTGATGGCACGATGCTGAATATCGCACGCACTTTCGCCCCGTTCCGTGTCCCAATGGTGGGTGTTAATCAAGGCAGACTGGGTTTTTTGACTGACCTTACGCTTGATAATATGCACGCAAGCTTGGTTGATATGCTGGAAGGAAAGTTTGTAACTGAAAAGCGTTTGCTGCTTTCGGCGAGCATTATCCGCAACGATGAAGAGTTATACAGTGGTTTGGCATTCAACGAAGTCGTGATTCACCGCAGCAGCATTAGCAGCATGGTGGAATTTGAAGTGGGCATTGATGGTGAGTATCTTTATAACCAGCGAGCAGATGGTCTGATTATTTCCACCCCGACTGGCTCGACCGCATATGCATTATCAGCAGGCGGGCCCATTATCCATCCGGGCTTGGATGTGCTGGAACTGGTGCCAGTGTGCCCTCATACGCTGAGTAACCGTCCACTGTTGGTGAGTAGTAATTCAGAGTTGGAGATACTGATGCATCGAACCAGTGATGTTCGGGTTCGCTATGACAGTCATACTCATTACGATCTGGAGTTGCATGACAAGCTTATCGTTACACGATATTCTGAACCGGTATTCTTGCTCCATCCTGAAGGTCATAGCTATTACCATACGCTGCGTGAAAAATTGCTCTGGAATCAGATGCTCTAAATGTTGAAGTTGCCTGATTAATGCTGAAATTTTTAGCCATCCGCGATTTTGTTATCGTATCCAGCCTGGAACTTGATTTCAACGCCGGATTTACTGTGCTAACGGGTGAGACTGGGGCAGGTAAATCCATACTGATTGACGCACTATCCCTTGCCTTGGGAGCGCGCGGGGATGCGAATCTAGTGCGTAACGGTTGCGAGCGAGCGGAAATCTCAGCCGAATTTGATATTACGTCTATACCGGATTTGCAATCATTTCTGATTGAGCAGGAATTGGTGGGGGACGATGGAGTATGCCTGCTTCGCCGTGTGTTAGATTCAGGTGGGCGTTCTCGTGGTTTCATCAATGGGCGCAGCGCAACCCAACAACAAATGCGCGAGGTAGGTGAAAAATTACTGGATATACATGGGCAACATGAGCATCAATCACTGGTTCGTCCAGAGATACAGCGCAATCTGCTTGATGGTTATGCCGGTGTGTCAGATACACTGGAAAAGCTTGGTGAGTTGTATCGGGACTGGCAGAAACTACATCAGCGCAGAGCTAGCCTCAGCGAAAATGCAGAGGCTGTCGCCGCTGAACGAGAACTGCTGACATTCCAGAGAAATGAGTTAGAAGAGCTGAATTTCAATCTCCCCGAGTGGCAGGAATTGCAGCAAGAGCATGCACGTATGTCCCATGCAGCCAGCCTACTAGAAACAGCGGAATTCGGATTAGATACACTAAGCGAAGCAGACTCGGCCTGCCTAGTCCAACTCAATACATTGGTTACGAGAATCAGTGATGCCAAGCAACATGATGCGGCGGGTCTGAGCGAGACACTACGGATGCTGGAAAGCGCTCAGGCAGAGTTGCAGGAAGCGGTATATGAGTTACGGCACTACCATCAGAAAATTGATGCAGACCCACAACGATTAGTGGATCAGGAGCAGCGCATTCGGAGTGTGATGGATGTGGTACGTAAGTATCGTGTCCCGGCAGAGCAGCTTGATGAGGTGTTGGCGGGTTTTGTCGCACGCCTGGCTGAGCTGGGTGGTGATGACGATCTTGCTGAGCTTGAGCGACAGGAAGATGCTGCTAAGCAGAAGTACTTGAAGCTTGCCGGAAAGCTGTCAACGGTTCGTAAGAATTTTGCAGACAAGCTCTCTCATGAAATTACAGAAGCGATGCAGACGCTGGCGATGCCGGGCGGAAGCTTTTCGGTTGGTTTGCTGCCATTGTCTGAAGGCAATGCCTACGGATTGGAATCGATTGAATTTCAGGTAACAGCCAATCCCGGTGTGCCACCACGCAATCTTGCCAAGGTCGCTTCGGGTGGTGAGCTGTCACGTATCGGTTTGGCTGTGCAGGTTGCAACGTCTCAAATCGCCAGTGTACCTTCTTTGATATTTGACGAAGTGGATAGCGGAATCGGCGGTCGGGTGGCAGAGATCGTAGGGGAATTATTGAAGACACTTGGCAATACGCACCAAGTGTTGTGCGTTACCCATCTTCCTCAGGTTGCAGCACAGGCCGACCATCAATGGCAGGTTAGCAAGACGATTGATAACAAAGTCACACTTAGCCATATTGCCGAGCTTGATCATAATCAGCGGGTAGAAGAGATAGCGCGCATGCTGGGCGGTGTGAAAATCACTGAGACGACGCGGAAACATGCAGCCGAGATGTTGGGTGAGTCGGCATGAGGTATCATGCGTCGCTTGCGTTTTGCTGATCAATTAGGAATGTCATGTGCATTAAGAAAATATTATTTCCACTGTTATTGCTTTCTGTCGCTCTGATTTCATGTACACCATACAAAATGGAGATTCGTCAGGGGAATTATGTAACGCCTGAAATGCGCGCTCAATTGAAGACGGGGATGACAAAGCAGCAAGTGCGTTATGTGGTGGGTACGCCCATGATCAATGACCCTTTCCATAAGAATCGCTGGGATTATGTATTTCGACTCGAGCAAGGTGGTGAGTTGGTCGAGCAGCAGGGTATGACCTTATATTTCGAAGATGACAAACTGATGCGGATAGCAGATGGTAAGTTGCCGATCGTCGCACCAACGGTTGAAACGAATAAGTAAACAGAGGAAGCATTATGAGTAAAGTCAAAATAGCCATCGCAGGAAGCAGCGGGCGCATGGGAAGAGTGTTTCTGGATTGCGTATCACAGGCAGATGACCTGTTATTACATGCAGCACTGGAGCATAACGGCAGTGACCAGTTGGGACGGGATGCCGGCGAATTAACCGGCAAACCATGCGGTGTCAAGATCAGTGCTGATGCTGAATCTGTACTGGCCGGCGCTGATGTATTGATCGACTTCACCCGACCCGAAGGCACGATGCAGCATCTCGACATCTGCCGCAAACTGGGTGTGAATATGGTAATCGGTACAACCGGTCTGAATGCGCAACAGAAGGCACAACTTGGCGCAGGTGCGCAGGATATCGGAATCGTATTCGCGCCTAATATGAGCGTTGGCGTGAATCTTGTTTTCAAGTTGCTGGAAACTGCATCCCGGGTATTGTCTGAAGGTTACGACATCGAGATCGTTGAGGCACATCATCGTCATAAAGTCGATGCTCCTTCCGGTACTGCACTGGGTATGGGTGAAGTGGTGGCGAAAACACTGGGACGCGATTTGGAAAAGTGCGCCGTGTACGGACGTGAGGGTATCACCGGTGAACGCGACCCATCCACAATCGGTTTTGCGACTGTGCGCGGTGGTGACATAGTAGGTGACCACACAGTATTATTTGCAGGTATCGGCGAACGTGTGGAAATCACTCACAAGGCCAGCAGTCGCGCCACTTTTGCAGTAGGCGCATTACGTGCATCACGTTTTCTTAAGACCAATGCCGCAGGGATGTATGACATGCAGGATGTGCTCGGTTTGAAGTAAGAGAGATGTTGGCAGATGAATGACTCTCCGGCAGGCGATTACACTGCGACACAGCCTGCAATTAAAACCAGACGGGTCTATTACATAGGTGGCTTCGACCCCAGAGGTGCTTCCTATTATCACCGTTTGTATCGCGAAGAATCTGTTAAACAGTCCAGCATCAATGGCTCCCGTATCGAAGTCGGTTCAAGGCGCAAGATTTCTCCGCTTCAGCATGCCTGGAACATTGACGCCGAATGGGAGGGCGATACGGTCACAACCGACTACCGTTTCATGGTCTGGGATGACATCGTTCGTAAACACTGGCCTTCCAGTCATCTTGAAATGCTCGGTGAGATGGTGACGAACTATACGGGGTTCATTTCCTGTGGGGCGTTGGGGCGCATCCGTCGTTCATACCGTAGTTTCTTTATCACGTTGATATATCCCATTGTAATCATGTCGCTGGCAGCTATCGTCGGCCTCAGTGTGGGGGCGATACTGGCGGGAATCATGATGGGAGCAGGCTTTTCGCATGCCTTATCATGGCTTGTATGCTTTGCCTGTTTACCGATTGCTATATGGGTAGTGGTTAAACAAGAAGAGCGACTCAAGACGTTCTGGTTATTGCGAACCATACTATTCGTCATCCGTTGGGGCGGTTTTGTGCCGCAGGGGATAAATCAGAGGATGGATGAATTCGCCGACATTATTGAGCAAGATCAGCAACAACATCCCTGCGACGAAGTGATGGTGGTGGGTCATAGTGTCGGTGCCATCATCGCAGTTTCGGTGATGGCACGTTTGCTCACTCGGTCAAGTCAACATTCGAATCTGGAACTGGTGACCTTGGGGCAATGTATTCCATTGCTGAGCTTGTTTCCGAATGCTGCTGAATTCAGGCGAGATATGAAAGCTGTCGCGATACAATCAGATATTCCGTGGCTGGATATCGTCGGGCGTGCTGATCCGTTGTGCAGCTATGAAGCCGATCCGGTAGAAATATCAGGCATACATTCATCTGAGCTTAAATGGCCGCAGCGGCTGGATATCAGTATTCTGAAAATGTACACCAGCAAAAATTACAAGCGTCTCAAGTTGAATAAATTGCGTCTGCATTTTCAGTACCTTATGTCGAGTGAACTGAAATCCAATTATGATTATTTCCGACTGACGACAGGTTCCGAACGTTTTTCCTATCAGGCAAAAAATACAATATGAATTTCATACCACCTTACCCCAAGCCACACAAAAACAAGAGCTCGTTTTTTCTCCGTTTTCTGCGTGGATGGAATTCATGGCTGGACGTGCTGTTCGAGCGTAGTTACAAGATGAAGATGGGGCAGTTCTATACGCCTCGCACGACAGTGTTCATGGTGAATGATCCTGAATGGGTACGAAAGATATTGGTAGAAAATCCCAAGGCGTATCCCAAGCATCAATTGTTGCATCGTTTGTTGGAGCCACTGCTGGGTAATAGTATTTTCACCACTAACGGGGCGGTGTGGGAGCGGCAAAGAAGATTGGTTGACATGGCATTTGCGCAAGCACGCCTGAAATTGGTTTTTCCGTTAATGGCTGCATGTGCAAAGGATATGACGGCCAGATTGGATGAGGTCGCGGATGGTGAATCTTATGAGATTGACCCCGAGATGACTTATGTCACGGCAGACATCATCTTCAGAACGATACTTTCCGAAAATCTAGATGGCCCGGAAGCAATGGAGATCTATGAGGCTTTCGTCGAGTTTCAGCGCCATGCACAACGGGCGATGGTGTTGATGATCTATAAACTCCCCGTTTCATTTGTGACGCGTTCCGGGCGTCGTTCCGCAGAAAAAATACGCAGCATACTTTCCGGAATCATTGAAAGACGGGTCAAAGAATATGAGTCAGGCATCACCGATAAATATGACGATATCCTTACCGGATTGATGGAGGCAAAAGATCCGGTCACTAATGACAGCTTTACCTATCAAGAGCTGGTCGATCAAGTGTGTATGTTGTTTTTGGCCGGACACGAAACTTCTGCCAGCACCTTGGCTTGGTCTATGTATTTGATATCTAATGCACCAGATTTGCAGCAGAAAATGTACGAGGAGATCATGGAGTCGGTCGGTGAGCGAGAATTCGAGATGTCAGACATCAAGAAGATGCCGAGGGTATGGGATGTCTTCCGTGAATCAATGCGGCTTTATCCACCTGTCGGATTTTTTGTCCGTGAAGCGACACATTCACACTGCATACGTGACAAGCAAGTTGAGGAAGGCTCACCTGTGATGGTCTCACCATGGCTGATACATCGTCATCGAGAGTTGTGGGAACGCCCCGACGAATTCGACCCGGAACGATTCCATACCCCATCAGGAGAAGAATCTCTGAAATGTGCATATCTCCCATTCAGCAAAGGAGAAAGGGTTTGTATCGGTGCAGCATTTGCAACTCAGGAAGCTATACTAATCATCGCCAGTGTAGTGAGACGCTTCAAACTGAGTGCAGATGAGAGTCATGTGCCCGAGCCGATAGGCAGGGTGACGATACGTTCCAATAATGGCATCAAGGTGCGTTTGCAACGCCGCAATTAATCGGAAGCGTTGCCGCCCAGCGACTTGATCGGACTAGGTTGGGTAGCAAGGTGGCTGACCGCTTCACCATCGTGAAACATCCATAATGATCCAGGTTGCATCGTGATCCATGGTTCGTTATCGGTCAGTGGCAAAGTTGCGATGACTGCAACGCGGTCGTTCGGTGTGGTCACATCACTGAAATCCACCATCACATCTTCATCTTTCAGGTGCGCTTTGTTAAATGGTGCACGTCTGACGATATAGCTCAACTCGGTTGAGCAATGCGCGAACATACAGTGACCATTCGACAATAGAAAGTTGAAAATACCTGTGCCGGATAACGGATAGATCAACTCATGCAGCGCATTAAAAAGCGCATCCTGTGACGGAGGCGTATCACCAAAACGATTGTGCAGACTTTGCAGCATCCAGCAAAAGATTAGCTCGCTATCCGTGTTTCCCACCGGCAGAAAGCTGCCGTCCAGTTGGGGTTGAAACTCCGGTAAGTTGCCGTTATGTCCGAACACCCAATAGTGCCCCCACAACTCGCGCATGAACGGGTGAGTGTTTTCCAGCGTCACCACCCCTTGCGTCGCCTTGCGGATATGTGCAATTACGTTCAGTGAACGTATCGGATAATTGCGTACCAGTTCGGCGATAGGTGATTGCGCAGAAGGCAACGGATCGAGAAACAAGCGTACCCCCTTGCCCTCGAAGAAGGCGATACCCCAGCCGTCAGCATGCACATCAGTCTCGCCACCGCGCTTTTGAAATCCGGTGAAAGAAAAACAGATGTCGGTGGGGGTGTTGCAGTTCATTCCTAACAATTGACACATGGTCTATCTTTCGAAGCGCATAGACAAATCTATGGCATTTACATCTTTGGTCAGGCCACCGATCGATATACGGTCAACTCCGGTTTTTGCGATGTCATGCACTGTCTGAAGATTAACGTTTCCGGAGGCTTCCAACTCAGCACGCTTCGCGTTGATTTCTACTGCGGTGCGCATATCAGACAAAGAGAAATTATCGAGCAAAATCAGTTTTGCATCTGCATCCAGTGCAGAACGTAACTCATCAAGCGACTCCACTTCGATCTGTATCGAAGTATCGGGTGGGGCTGTGCTAATTGCCTGATCTAATGCAGTAGCGATGCTACCAGCCGCAATGATGTGATTCTCCTTGATTAAAATACCGTCGAACAACCCAATGCGTTGGTTGTGTCCACCGCCGCATTTGACTGCATATTTCTGTGCAATGCGTAGGCCGGGCAGAGTCTTGCGGGTATCCATGATTTTAGCTTGAGTGCCAACCACTGCTTCGACATATGATTTTGTCAGAGTTGCGGTGGCCGAAAGTGTTTGCAGAAAATTCAGCGCACAGCGTTCTGCCGTTAGCATCGCACGCGCTTTACCTTCTATCTCACAAATCTCCTGACCCGGATCAGCAATCTCACCTTCCTTGCAAAGCCAGATAACCTTACAGTTCGGGTCGAGCGTCAAAAAGCATTCATCGAACCAAAAGGTTCCGCACAGCACCATGGCTTTACGGGTGATCACGGTGGCCTTTACTTGGCTATCTTCAGGAATCAACTGAGCGGTCAAATCACCACTCCCAATATCTTCATCGAGAGCAGTTCGCACTATCGTACGGATATGCAGCGATAGATCAGATAATTTCATGATGGCTCCTTATAGCCTACCTTATTTGTAATCAAACGCTTCTACATATGGCTCAAGCACATCCAATGCTGGCTCCATTCCTGCGGCATAGTGTTTCCATCGACCCTGCGCGCGATCATAAACCGGCGTTGATACATCTCTATAACTTGGCGTAGAGATAGATTGCTTGGCAGCATGCTCATAGAACTTTTCCTGAGAGCTTGCTGTTTCCAGACTTAAGAATTCGTTTAATTTCTGTGTGGCTGAGTGTAAATCAGCCACGATGTCTTCATAGCGAGACTCGACCCAAGGTAACTTTATTCTTTCTTTATGGCTTAACCACAACGCCATCACAGCAGCATAATATTTTGCAGTCTTTTCCAAGTTCAGGAATTGCACCATAGATTCATTCAAGTCGAACAATTGCATGAAGCAGCTTAGGCAGACATCACGCGGGTCGCGCAGCGCAACGATGATTTTTGAATCGGGGAAGATCGTCTCAATAAGGCCTAAATGAATCAAGTTGAGCGGCATTTTGTCCACGAAAATCTTGACGAGGATTTGCTCCCCGAATGCATCTACCATCTGCGTCCAATAGTGCTTGCGAAGTAGCAGAATATCACCATCCGTCAGCTTATCCAGACAATCAGGATAGGCCAGCTCACGACCTAGAATCGTACGTATAGAAATGGCAATATTGTGCAGCACCGTTCGTTCGTCACTGGTGACTACACTCGAATGACTGGCAAGGATCTGCTCGGTGAGTGTCGTGCCCGATCTGGGGAACCCGACCAGAAAGACCGGGTCGGGATATTTATCATCAATCTGATGTTGTGAGCGGCTACTGCCGGCTAATTCATGCTTACAGCTTTCAACCAATTGCAAAGCACGCTCCGGGTCTATTCCCTTTGCAGTAGGCAGGCTGGCTATAACCTCGTTAGCTTGCTCAAATGCTTTGAAAGCAGCTTGATAATCACCCAACACATCCTGAACCATACCCAACTCAGTGAGCACTGCAGCATCTACATCGTCGGGCGGATTCTGTTTCGGCAAGTCGAGCAATTGATCACGCGCACCGGCTAGGTTATTTGCACGTCGTTCGATACGACTGATCACAAGATTTGCAATGGGTTGCTCAGGAGATTCGGCCAGAATAGATTGAGCTTGCTCTCTTGCCTCATCGGTTCGGTTTAGAGAATCCAGTGCATCTGCTAACTTGGCACGAATGTCAATCCTCGCCGGATCGAGTTCGATCGCCTTCTCATAGGCTTCTACTGCTTCCTGATTAGCCTCATTGGCTTGGTAGCAATGGCCGATTGCAAAATACAACTCAGCACTCGGTGAACCCACTTCTATCACACGGAGATAATGCGTAATCGCCGCAGAGAAATAACCGAGTCTCTTGAGCACATTAGCGAGCAGTTCTAAGGTCGGAATGTGATCAGGCCGGCAACGTTCAGCTTCACTTAGCATCTTAAAACTGGCAAGCAAGTCATCTTCTTCAGCCAAAATGAATGCAAGGTTATAGTAGGCCGGACCAAAATTCGGGTCGAGCTTAATGGCACGTTCAAAGCAGGATTTGGCCTGTGGGGCTTGCTTGCTGTCCTTGTATGCCAGTCCTAAATTGACATTCAATCCGGGAATATCACGATGGACATTAAACGCAGCGGTAAGAAACTTAATCGCCTGTTTATAATTTTTAGACTCTAGTGCAATTGCCCCCAACATCTGTAATGCATTGAAATTGAGGGGCTCTATCTTTTGCACTTTTCGACATGCTGCTTCAGCTTTAGCGATCTCACCTAGCTGGTGAAATTGATGTGCTTCTTGAATGAGTGCTGCGCACTTGTTGGAATTATCGCGTTTCATGCTTCGAGAATAGGGTTGATTACTAAAGATACAATACCGACACATCCTACCAGAATCATCAAATCAGATACATTGGGGAAGTGATTAGTGTATTGAAGTGAAACACATAGTGGGTGATGATATGTCACGCCACTATATAGGATTAGCATCATGACGCATTGCTCAGCTCTATTAAGAATCGGCGCAGTCATCACAGTATGCCTGATGGCGGGTTGTAGCAGTCTGTCATATCAGCCTGATGAGCCAATGCAAGCCTATATCGCTTCAGGTTCAGATGAATTATCTCGAAACATGCCTATCATCTTGGGTGGATATCCAAGTAAATCCTACAATCAAATTGGTCAGCCGGAAATCATCAAAGAAAATGGGCGGATCAAGCTCAGAATTAATACAGATGCATCAGTTGCCTATACCGAAAAGCGCCATTTCAAAACTACAAGAGATCATCAATATACCAATTTGATATACCGCATTCACTTTGAACAAGTACCGTTCAGTTTGCTTCCATTTAATTTAACCACCGGAAAGAATGTCGGTCTGATTTTTGTCATTACACTCAATGAAAAGCGGCAAGCTGTATTGATAACGACAGTGCATACCTGTGGCTGTTATCTGGCAATCGTGCCAACGAATCATTTGCCAGTCGATGCATATCCCGATGATTGGAATCTGGTTTCGCAAAATGTATTTGGTGCAACTTTGCCAGGCTTACTGAGCTATAGCGACCCAGTTGATTATCCGGGTGGTGATGAAAAAGTCGTCATTTATTTACATGATGAGACGCATCGCGTCATGCATTTGGATATCGCTAAGCATGGAGAGCTGGCAGCTCAATTTGTGCAGCGCCAACTGACCATTAAGCCAATGAACACCCTTGATAGATTGAAGATGCCAGATAACAATGAAACGGTATCAATGTTTGAGTCATCAGGTTCGCGTCATGGTTATGTTCGTGACTCATATAAGCCGCTCGAATTGCTGTTGATGAGTTGGTGGTCATTTGACTACCGCATTGGGGTCGATAAACGCTACGGTACAGCGGGTGACGATGCGCCAATCTTTTATACCAGCATCAAACCTTGGGCACGAAAAGCATCTGATATGCGGGATTTCTCAGGTTTTCTTGAATATTGGGGCTGGCGTTTGTGACTTACATGAGTGTGTCATTTAGTGCTAATGGCTGGATTAGGCGGAATTAACAGGAATGATGAGCTGATCGTTGCGAGATATATTGGTGCTAAATGTAAGCTAGACTCAATAGAAATTGGGCTTAAGCATCCAGCATCACTTTCACACTGCCAAGCAATCGTTGGCAGCGTCATGATTCGCACTTGATTAACCTCAAAGCGTTTTCAAGTGAAGGTATTATTATTTCATGATGCGAATATGTGATTCACACGTAATTCTGTTGGATGTCACATCATTTAA
>CAZURE010000029.1:0-12479 GCA_964623195.1 uncultured Gallionella sp.
TCATGATGCGAATATGTGATTCACACGTAATTCTGTTGGATGTCACATCATTTAATTCCTAATATATCAAAAGCTATCGGTAAGCCGATCTGCCGCCAGTAAGTTTTAGGGGAAGACATATATGAAAACTGTAAACCTAGGATATTGGAAATGGCTGTCCATGCTCACTTTATGTGTGGCGGCTCATGCTGTGGCGGTTGATCAAGTGCCGGAGACGTTTCATGATTGTGACGATTGCCCGGAGATGGTGGCGATTCCGGATAAAAATTACGCTATCGGCAAATACGAAGTCACTTTCGACGAATGGGATGCCTGTGTAACTGATGGTGTGTGTGAACAACCCCCGGTGAGAAAAAGGGCGGAAGCATGGGGGCGTGGAACCCGGCCCGTGATCTATGTGAGTTGGGATGATATTCAAAACTATATTCAATGGATATCCGAAAAAACAGGTGAGATCTACCGACTTCCCGATGAAGAAGAGTGGGAGTATGCCTGTTTTGCGGGGGAGAAGACCAAATATTGTGGTGACAACAAACTCACCAAAGTGGCTTGGTTTGAAGAGAATAGTAAAGACCAAACCCATCCCGTGGGCGAGAAGCAGGGAAATGCGTTTGGCATACATGACATGAGCGGCAATATCTGGGAGTGGACGGATAGTTGCGGCACAGAAGATTGCTTGACTCGCAAGCTCAAGGGCGGCGGTTGGTTGTACGACAAAAAGCTATTACGCCCTAGTGAGAGCCTCAGTTTTGTTCCGGGACTCCGTAGTTATTCCTACGGTTTCAGGGTCGCAAGAGAGGTTACGCAATAGTATTCTTGCTTCAAAAATTGAAATTAGTTGCGAATAATCTCAATCACACTGCGCCAAACCTGAATCGACGCCTTGCAAGCCTTACGAAGTCCATTTTGTCTATTCCGTTCGTCGCTTGAAACATACCGTTTAGACCTTAGTTTCCGCCTGCTGTCTTCAAATTGACAAAGGTAATGTATGGCTATTGCACATAGCTGAGCAATAGCCAATCATTCTGCCCGGTTACGTCATAATCAAATCAAGCGGAAAGGAAATTTATGAGTAAATTGTCAGTGTTGAAAAACGACTGGGAGCATATTTATACTCAATTCAAGAATGTGAAGCATGATCCGGTGTTATGCCTGATGAATAAATTCACACAAAAAATGATCTATTACGATGTAAAACTGGACCGGATACTATCTAAGCCTGAATCTAAATTGTACCGACCGGATGCGACCGGTATCCATGTGATAAGGTCTGAATAAGTTGTCATTGATGGAGCTACTAACCATTTGACTCAGCGATTAAACAACACTCGCCAAGTCGCTGGTTATCCCGCGTAGGCGGGAATCCAGCTATGAAGTCGAATTTTCTCAGGCCGATACTTAGGGAGGCGGTCAAGACAAGCAATTACTCGTGCAGTTTGCTACAGCGTTATAGTTGCCTACGATAAATATAACGATACCCAACACGTTGTTGCTGATAGAGAAATGCTTTAATACGAGATTATTCGACCTGAAATTTTGAGTGACGTTTAAAAATCACTAAATGATCAATGTCGAGTTTAACACCAATTTTTTCACCAATTGCATGATCGTGGTGACTTGGTGTTAAGCACAAAACTTTCGATCCACTGGGCATTTTTAAGGTGTATAAAAATTCTGCACCACGAAATGCTTTGTCGATGACTTCAGCAAATTCATTGGCATCATCATCGTGCAGAATATCATCAGGGCGTACCAGTATGTCTACAGGGCAACCCTGCTTATATCCATCGGGTACAGAGCCCACAATTAAACCTAATTCTGTATCGACTTCTTGTGGTGAATTTACAGTGCCTTCCAAGATAACGCCTTGCCCGATAAAGTCCGCGACAAAACGGTTTTTGGGTTGGTGATATAGATTGTAGCTGGAATCCCATTGTTGAATTTCGCCCTTGTTCATTACACCTATTTGGTCAGCCATAGCGAAGGCTTCATATTGATCGTGGGTGACTAAAATAGCGCTCATGCCTTCCAAGCGTAAGAGTTTGCGTACATCCCGTGCCAGTTGTTCTCGCAGTTCTATATCCATGGATGAAAAGGGTTCATCCAGCAACAAAATTTCTGGTCGCGGCGCCATGGCGCGGGCTAAGGCGATTCGTTGTTGTTGACCGCCTGATAATTGATGCGGATATTTTTTTGCCGAGTCGCTCAATTCAATCATTTCGAGTAACTGTTCGATACGACTTTTGCTATAACTACGCGGCATTCTACGCAGTCCGAAAGCGATATTTTGTTCAACATTTAAATTAGGAAACAGGGCGAAATCCTGAAATACCATGCCGATGTTGCGGCGTTCCGGTGGCAAGCCCCAACCTTTGCGGCTGACTTCTTCGCCATTTAATAAAATTCGGCCTTCTGAGGGTATTTCGAATCCTGCAATGCTGCGCAATAACGTGGTTTTGCCACATCCGCTAGGTCCTAATAAACAGCCTATTTCACCTTCATTGAGCGAAAAACTGACAGCATTAACGGCCTGCGTTTTATCGTAAAGAAGACTGATTTTCTGAACTTCAAGTAGTGCTGTCATTGTTGCGCTGGCTTCCTGGTCGAGAGCGATTAATACTTCGGCTCAACATAATGACCGGGATTATACCTGCTGCGACGATCATCAGTGCGGCTGAAGCACTATCAGCAAGACGTTCATCGGATGCCAGTTCGAATGCGCGTACAGCCAGTGTATTAAAATTAAATGGGCGTAATATCAGCGTTGCGGGCAGCTCTTTTAATACGTCCACGTAAACCAGTAATAAGGCGGTTAAAAGACTGCCTTTCATTATGGGTAAGTGCACTTCTCTGAGAACTTGTAGTGGTTTTCGACCGAGTGATCGTGCCGCGTCATCCATGGATGGGCGCACTTTGCCGAGTGCGGCTTCTACGGTTTGAATGGATACGGATAAAAACCGTACGGTATAGGCAAACAATAATGCGAACACCGTACCGCTAAGCAACAAGCCGCTTGAAATATCCCAATGTTGGCGTAACCAGCTATCTACATGATTGTCTATCGCGGCGAAAGGAATGATAACGCCAATCGCAATAACAGTACCGGGTATGGCGTAACCCATGCTGCTTATGCGCTGCACGCTCGACATAATTATGCCTTTGTAAATTCGTGTTCCGTAACCCAAATAGAGCGCAATAATTAATGCGATTATTGATGCGCCAGCAGCCAATAATAAACTGTTTAAAGTCAGTGTAATGAAATTGCTATTCAACATTTCTTCATGGGTTTGCCATGCCCATTGGCCTAATTGTAGCGATGGCAGGATAAAACCAAGAAGCAATGGTAATAAGCACATGGCAAACGCAATCCAGCCACGTAGTCCGGCTAATTTGTATTGGGGGAGTTGTTTGTATTTTCCCGTGGTGTGGTGATATTGTGCTTTACTGCGTGACCAGCGTTCAAGTAGAACCAAAAGAAACACAAAACCTAAAAGCATACTGGCTAACTGAGCAGCGGCGGAATGGTCGTCTAAGCCAAACCAGGTTCTGAAAATACCGGTGGTAAAAGTATCGACCCCAAAATATTTCACCGTGCCGTAATCGGCTAAAGTTTCCATTATTGCCAGCGATACACCCGCAATAATAGCTGGGCGAGCGAGCGGTAGTGCGATAGTGAAAAAACTACGCCAAATACTACAACCCAGTGTGCGGCCGACTTCCAATACGCAAACTGATTGTTCTAAAAATGCCGCCCGTGATAGTAAATAAACGTATGGGTATAACACCAGGGAAAACATGACGATCGCGCCTTCAATACTACGTATGTCCGGAAACCAGTAATCGCCATAACCCCAGCCCATGGCTTCACGTAGTGTAGTTTGAATCGGACCGGCAAAATCCAAAAAACCTGTGTAGGTGTAGGCAATAATATAAGCTGGCATGGCCATTGGCAGCAGTAAGGCCCATTCGAAAATACGTCTACCTGGAAATACGCAAACTGAGGTAAGCCAGGCCGTATTCACGCCAATCAAAAATGTGCCTACACTCACTCCAGCGGCGAGTATCAGAGAATTGATAATGTAGTCGTTTAAGAGGGTCTCGCTCAAGTGTTGCCAAGTGTCGCTACTGGGCTCAAAAATTGAACTCAGTACACTGAAAATCGGTATCCCTAAAACAACAGCGATAAGTATGCTACTTAATTGCCAGCCATTAGCAAAAACGGCTCTTGAAAGCCAAGAGTCGGTTAAAGAGCGGGGTGGTGCATTCAGGTTAGCCAAAACAGTACAGCACTAGCGCCAACCAGCGCGATCCATCAGCTTTACGGCAGCCGCATTATTACTCCCCAGCTTGGATAAGTTAATTGTATCGGCTTTAAAATTTCCCCAGCTTTGCAATAATTGACTGGCATTAACCTTATCTACTACAGGGTATTCGAAGTTAACTTTGGCATACCATTGCTGCGCTTCATCACTGACTAAATATTGCAGTAATTTAATCGCATTGGTTTTGTTTTTGCTGGCAGCAGTAATGGCAGCGCCGCTAATATTTACGTGCGTGCCACGGTCATTTTGATTGGGCCAGAAGACTGCTACTTTATTAGCTGCAGCCCGCTGCGTAGCATCTTTTTTGCTGGTGAGCATTTTGCCGTAATAATAGGTATTAGCTACTGCGATATCGCATTGTCCTGCGGCGACTGCTTTAATCTGGTCACGGTCTCCACCTTTGGGGCGACGCGCGAAGTTATCGACTAATCCTTTAGCCCATTTTTCAGTAGCTTTTTCACCATTACTGGCAATCATTGACGCAACCAAAGACTGGTTGTAAATATTATTCGAAGAACGAATGCAGATACGCTTTTTCCACTTTGGATCAGCCAAATCTTCATAGCTGCTGAGTTCGCTTGGTTTGACGCGGTCTTTCGCATAAAAAATAACGCGAGAGCGTTGTGATAGTCCAAACCAATAGCCTTCCGGATCGCGCAGATGGCCGGGTATTGTTTGTTCAATTTGCGTGTCTTGAATCGCTTGTAAAACGCCAGCTTGCTTAGCGCGGTGTAAGCGACCGGAATCAGTGGTAATAAATAAATCAGCAGGGGTGTTGCGACCTTCGTGTTTGATGCGACTCAAAAGTGCATCGGCTTTACCTGTAACTAAATTAACTTTCACGCCAGTATCGTTGCTGAAATTGTCAAGCAAGGGTTTTATCAGTGCTTCTTTACGAGCGGAGTAAACATTAACTTCGCCACTGGCGTAGCTAATTGATGAGCCGATGGCTGAAAATAGGGTACTTAATAGAATTAAGGGTAGGTATTTCAACATGCTTTATCTCTCTCTAATATCATAAATTATGATGACAGGATTAATCGAAAATGTAAATGTGAAAGGAAATGTATGGCGATTGCACATAGCCTGACTTTCGCCAATCATCCTTCCCGGTCACGTCAATATCAACTTCAAGCGGAAAGGATATATATGAGCAAATTGGCAGTGCTGAAAAACGGCTGGGAGCATATTTACACCCAATTCAAGAATGTGAAGCATGATCCGGTGTTATGCCTGATGAATAAATTCACACAAAAAATGATCTATTACGATGTAAAACAGGACCGGATCCAGTCTAAGCCTGAATCTAAATTGTACCGACCGGATTCGACCGGCATCCATGCGATAAGTATATGAAATCACATAATTTGTACTTTTATGATTGGCCGTTTCTAGGCCCATCATCCTGCTTCCCAACGGCTATTTTCTTTGATGTAACCTTTTCGGCCATCTCCCCGAATCAGTATGTGGAGACGCACTCTCCTTTCATTAAATAATAGAAAAGGAACGATCATGAACAATACACAAGGAATCCTCTCAGCGGCCATCGGTAGCCTGCTGGTAGTAGGTTTGATGAGCGGCAATGCAATGGCGGCAGGTAAGGACATGGAAAAGTGCTACGGCATCGCCAAAGCGGGCCAGAATGATTGCGGCGGTAAGCTTGCTGGACATTCATGCGCAGGACAAGCCACAAAGGATGGTGACCCTGCCGATTTCGTTGCAGTACCTAAGGGCACATGTGACAAGATTGCCAATGGCAGCAAAAAAGCTTCTAAAGGCATGATGTAGTAATGGGTATACCCGCAAGCCCCCTGTTTTTCAAACAACAGGTTTACCTGCCCCTGTGTTAGCTGATCAAGTGCTACTTGAAAGGGCGGGTATAGGTTTGCGGGCTCCTCACTACGGTGAGGTGCTGGAGTTTAGACCTGATCTGGGTTGGGTAGAAGTCCACAGCGAGAATTTTTTTGGCGGCGGTGCCGCTTTGCGCACCCTGCAGGAGGTAGCGCAGCAATATCCGGTCAGTTTGCACGGTGTCGGTATGGGATTGGCTTCGCCTGATCCGTTGGATGCAGGACATCTGAGCAAATTGCAGCGATTATGCGACACCATCAATCCCGCCAGTGTTTCTGAGCACTTGTGCTGGAACACGGTAGGCGGCAAGGCGATCAACGATTTATTGCCATTCCCTTATACAAAGGATGCGCTGACTCACGTTGCCGAGCGAGTGCAAAAGGTACAAGACACATTGGGGCGCAAGATACTTATCGAGAACCTTTCCTATTACGTGGCTTTCAACAGCAGCGAGATGCTTGAAGAAGAATTTTTGTCCGAACTGGTCGCCCGTACTGGCTGCGGTATCTTGTTCGACGTGAATAATTTGTATGTGAATACAGTCAACCTAGGGGTAGATGCTGAAGCGTTTATTCATGGTATTCCGGCTGAGGCCGTGGGTGAGTATCACCTAGCCGGCCCTAGCATGATGGATGGTTGTCTGGTCGATACTCACAGCGCACCGGTGTTGGATGAAGTATGGCGTCTGTACGATGCAGCGTTACATCATGTCGGCAAGCGTCCGACGCTAATCGAATGGGATGTGGATATTCCTGAGTTGGCTATACTGCAAGGTGAAGCAGTCAAAGCGCAGCAAAGAATGGATGCGCTATGACCTATTGGAGCGAAACGCTTAAAGAATTCTCTGCCGCCATCCGTACCGGAGCCGATATGCCCTCAGGAGCATTGGCACACACACATTATCCGACGGAACGCGGTATCGAGGTTTATCGCAATAACTATCGCGGCAACTTGCACGATACGCTTGCCGGGGTCTATCCGGTGATACGCCAGTTGGTTGGCGATGATTTCTTCCGCATGATGGCAAAAAAATTCATCGAGAGTCATCCTTCGCGCAGCGGCAATCTTTATCATTACGGCAGTGAACTGGCGGAATTCCTCGTGCACTTCGGGCCGACCAGACAACTCACCTATCTGCCGGACATGGCTAGTTTGGAATGGGCGTATCAGCATGCCTACCTAGCCGACGATGCACCGGAATTTGATGTTGACCGGCTGGCAACACTCGCGCCAGCGTCATATGCAGCACTTCGCTGGCAATTACATCCCAGTTGCACGCTGTTGGTGACGGAGCATCCCGCATCAGCTATCTGGCAGGCCCATCAGCAAGGTGCATCTGAACAATTCAATATCGACATGGATAGCGGTGGTGAAAGCCTGCTGGTGTTCCGTAACGGGCTGACAACCGAAATCATCAGCATCGAAGCAGGCAGCCTACACTGGCTTGCTCAACTACAACAAGGCATCTTAATGGGTGAGGCAACCGAGGCAACGTTGGCGATTTATCCAGATTTTGATCTGGCAACCACGTTGCGACATTGGCTCTCATTGGGCGTATTGATCGACTTCAACATTTCACAAGGGGAGCAAAAATGAACATGATCGTCAAAACGATGGGATTCTATTATCGGTCAAGTAACTGGCTGGCATGCGCTGTACCCCTTTTGGATATCGGTCTGAGAGTTTACCTCGCAAATGTGTTCTTCAAATCAGGGCTAACCAAGATCAAAACCTGGGACAGCACGCTGTATTTGTTTAACGAAGAATATCGCGTGCCCTTGTTGTCGCCGGAATTAGCCGCATATCTCGCTACCGGTGCCGAGTTGCTGTTGCCGGTATTGCTGGTGTTCGGCTTATTCGGGCGTTTTGCCGCTCTGGGCTTGTTCATACTCAATGGGGTGGCAGTGTATTCATACTCCCACGAGTTGAGCGAAGCAGGCATTAATCAGCATATCTACTGGGGTTTGTTACTGGCAGTGTTGATGCTACATGGCATGAGCAAGTGGTCGCTGGATGGCTGGCTGGAAAAGCGTTTTAAATAAGGGCTGCGATAGTTGCTTGTGACAGGTTAATATTCACCCGTACGTAAACATAAGGAATGCGGGTGGCAGACAATAGCGTCGATTATTCAGCACTGATGCGACAGGCATTGGAAGGCGATGCTCAGGCATATGCCACGTTGCTCAATGAGACGTCACGTATGCTGCGACCCTATCTTGTGAATCGCTTGTTTTCAGGGAATGAAGTGGATGACGTATTGCAGGAGATCTTGATCTCCATCCACAAGGCGCGTCACACATATGATGGAACCCGGCCATACAAACCCTGGGCATATGCCATCGCCAAGTTCCGTCTTCAGGATCACCTAAGGTCTCACTATGCAAACAATCTGCAAGACGCAGAGGATATCGACGAGTTTGAAAATATATTGTCGGATAATGTAACCGAAAGTGAGTTTTCATACGAAGCTATCAGTGGAGCGGTGGACAAACTTCCCGAGAAGCAAGCCACCATCTTGCGGATGATGCATCAAGAGGGCTATACAGCCAAAGAAGTTGCCGAAAAAATCGGCATGAATGAATCAGCAGTAAAAGTGGCAGCGCATCGCGCATACAAAGTATTAAGAGAAAAGTTGGAACGTTAATGGGTAATATCGAACAATTAGTTGCAACATTAAGTAAAGATGCCGCACCGGTAAAACCTGCGCCGCACCCCTACATACTCAGCGTGAAATGGCTGGCGATTGCATCTTCCTATCTTATTGTATCTTTTGCGATTTCCGGTTTTCGTCCCGATCTGGCAAACGCTTTGCAAAACCCATGGTTTGTTGCCGAACTCGTGTTGCTGTTTGTTCTGTTCATCACTGCAGCAATTGCTGCCGCAGTACTTTCTTTTCCGGATATGCATCAGAAACGCCATATGGCTTACGGGCCATTATGGGTGGGGGGGGTGTTCGTCCTGATGATACTTTTTGCGTGGCGTGCTGATTCACCGTCAACCCCATTGCCTATGCATAGTTTGGCATGCACGTTGAGTATCGCATTGTTTTCGTTACCGCCTTTTGTTGCGACTTTTTATGCATTGCGCAAACTTGCCAGCACTCATCTACGTTTGACCAGCAGCATCGCAGTGCTGTTTGCCTTCAGCACAGGTGCAATATGGGAACGTCTGCATGAGCAGAACGACTCCATCATCCACGTCATCGAGTGGCATTACTTACCGATAATGGTGCTTGCGATGCTGGCGCTTTGGCTGGGTAAAAAGCTGCTTAAATGGTAAATAATCATCAAAAAATGGTCGGTTATTGGTCGGAATTGACCAATTCAAACTTGAATTATTCCTGAGTAACCCCATTTATCTTATAGATAAATATTGCTTAGGAGATGTCATGCGTTTTGACAAATTTACCACCAAGCTGCAACAAGCACTATCCGATGCACAGAGTTTAGCCGTAGGGGCAGATAACCAATTCATCGAGCCGCAACATCTGCTGCTCGCCATGCTTAACGATAACGACAGTGGTGCAGGTTCGTTGCTGTCGCGTGCGGGTGGCAACATCAATGCACTCAAGACCGCGATGACCGATGCGGTGTCACGCTTGCCCAAGGTTGAAGGCCACGGCGGCGAGGTGATGGCCGGGCGCGATCTGTCCAACCTGCTCAACCTTACCGACAAAGAAGCACAAAAGCGTGGCGATCAGTTCATCGCCAGTGAGATGTTTTTGCTGGCACTCACCAGTGATAAGGGTGAGACCGGACGCCTGCTTAAGCAGCACGGTGTATCGCGTGCGCCGTTGGAGCAGGCCATCAACACAGTGCGCGGCGGTGAATCGGTCGGCTCACAAGAGGCAGAAGGTCAACGTGAAGCATTGAAGAAATTCACACTGGACCTCACCGGGCGCGCCCGCGATGGCAAGCTCGACCCGGTGATCGGGCGTGACGACGAGATCCGCCGTGCCATTCAAGTGTTGCAACGCCGCACCAAGAATAATCCGGTATTGATCGGCGAACCCGGCGTGGGTAAGACCGCCATCGTCGAAGGCCTCGCGCAGCGCATCGTGAATGGTGAAGTGCCCGAATCGCTGAAGAATAAAAAAGTGCTGTCGCTGGATATGGCGGCGCTATTGGCGGGTGCAAAATATCGTGGTGAATTCGAAGAACGCCTCAAAGCCGTGTTGAAAGAACTGGCACAGGACGAAGGCCAGACCATCGTATTCATCGACGAGCTGCACACCATGGTCGGCGCGGGCAAGGCCGAGGGCGCGATGGATGCCGGCAACATGCTCAAGCCTGCGCTGGCGCGTGGTGAGCTGCATTGCGTGGGTGCGACCACACTGGATGAATATCGCAAATACGTTGAAAAAGATGCCGCGCTGGAGCGTCGCTTTCAAAAAGTGCTGGTGGACGAACCCACTGTCGAATCCACCATCGCCATCCTGCGTGGCTTGCAGGAACGCTACGAACTGCATCACGGCGTAGACATCACCGACCCGGCAATCGTCGCTGCGGCAGAGCTATCCAACCGCTACATCACCGACCGCTTTTTGCCCGATAAAGCCATCGACCTGATCGACGAAGCGGCTGCGCGGGTGAAGATGGAGATCGACTCCAAGCCCGAAGTGATGGACAAACTCGAGCGTCGCTTGATCCAACTCAAGATCGAGCGCGAAGCCGTGAAGCGTGAAAAAGACGAAGCCTCTAAAAAGCGCAAAGCACTGATTGATGACGAGATCAAACAACTCTCACGCGAATACGCCGACCTGGAAGAAATCTGGAAATCTGAAAAAGGCGCAGCGCAAGGCACCGCCAACCTCAAAGAAGAAATCGACCGCATCAAAGCCGAAATGGCTGCACTGCAACGCGATGGCAAACTAGAAAAAGTCGCCGAGCTGCAATACGAAAAGCTGCCCCAACTAGAAGAAAAATTGAAAGAAGCAGCGCAACGTGAAGAAGAGGGTGAAGGCAAAAAGAACAAGCTGCTGCGCACCCAAGTCGGCACAGAAGAAATCGCCGAAGTGGTCAGCCGTGCAACCGGCATCCCCGTCGCCAAGATGATGACCGGCGAGCGCGACAAACTGCTCAAGATGGAAGACAAGCTGCACGAGCGCGTGGTCGGGCAGGACGAAGCCGTGCGTCTGGTGTCTGACGCGATTCGCCGTTCACGTTCCGGCTTGAGCGACCCGAATCGTCCCTATGGCTCCTTCCTGTTCCTCGGTCCCACCGGCGTGGGCAAGACCGAGCTATGCAAAGCACTGGCCGGATTCATGTTCGACTCCGAAGAGCACCTCATCCGCATCGACATGAGCGAATACATGGAAAAACACGCCGTCGCCCGCCTGATCGGCGCGCCCCCCGGCTATGTCGGCTATGAAGAAGGCGGCGGGCTGACCGAAGCCGTGCGCCGCAAGCCCTACAGCGTCATCCTGCTGGATGAAGTGGAAAAAGCCCATCCCGACGTATTCAACGTATTGCTACAAGCACTGGATGACGGCCGCATGACCGACGGGCAAGGGCGCACAGTGGACTTCAAAAACACCGTCATCGTGATGACCTCCAACCTGGGCAGCAACATGATCCAGCAGATGGAAGGCGACGACTATCAAGTCATCAAACTGGCCGTGATGGCCGAAGTCAAGACACAATTCCGTCCCGAATTCATCAACCGCATTGATGAAGTCGTCGTGTTCCACGCGTTGGACGAAAAACACATCAAATCCATCGCCCACATCCAGCTACAGTATCTGGAAAAACGCCTCGCCGCGATGGAGATGAAACTCGACGTCAGCGACGCCGCACTGGCCGAGATCGCCAACGCCGGATTCGACCCCGTGTACGGCGCACGTCCGCTCAAGCGCGCGATCCAAGCACAACTGGAAAACCCGCTCGCCAAACAGATACTAGAAGGCAAGTTCGCCGCGAAAGACACGATCAAAGTGGATTGTGTGGGTGGGGTGATGAAGTTTGGGGGGTGATAATTACCGTTCGTCCTGATAACCAGCGACTTTGCTGTCGTTTTTTGACAGCTTAGTCGAATGGCTAGGGGGCTCATCAGCTTGTCGAAGGATGTAAAGGAAAAGCCCGGTGATTCCGGGATTTTTTGTTTCTACAATAAATTGAGGAGGTGTCTCTGATTGTTCCTCGCCTCGGTAGGATTGACTATCATATCCTATGGGGATAGGATGAGAGCATGGAAACGCCAGAACACACCTTGGAATGGTTGCTTGATTACGATGGGAGACGGCACTTTTTTGTCAGTGGTCATTTTTTAAAGTTCGAAATCAGACTGATTGAGCAGTCAGCCCAAGTG
>CAZURE010000030.1:0-8180 GCA_964623195.1 uncultured Gallionella sp.
CGCTCGATGATTGCCTTGTGTTTGTATTCAAAATCTAAATTAATCTCTGCGCCATTTTTGCGAAACAATTCTGTTGCCACTTCGTGAATGTTCAGTGATTCGCTGTGCATGTAAGGCATATATAAAAAGTTGCATTCCTGCTGGTTCAATGTCTCATCCGCACCGGCTGCCACGGCCTCCTGCGCCAATACGAGTGCTAGCGAGTCGTAGGCAAACGCGCGTGCTGTATCCCGGAACATATTCCTTGAAAACTGGTCGAGTACGATGATTTCTGCCAGCCTGCCATGGGCACTCTCACGCCATTTGAACAATTCGCATTGCACAGCTTGTCGATGGATAGCAGAAAATCGCTCAACGATAAGCTGGTCGAAATTCTCGTCCTTTATGAACCTCTGTGCGGGCTCGATTTCTTCGAACCAGAATTTCAGAATTTCTTCGTGCATGCTGAAGTCCTTTTACGGTTAACTGTTTGGTATATTGCGCCAGTTGTCCTCTGGCGATTTGATCTCCGGCAGATCTATTGTGGTCTGCACCTCTTGAGGTAAACACAGCATGTTCACCGAGACGATGTTGCCGAACAGATTTTCGCTGTCGCCACGGAAGTTATCCGGGTTGTACATGCGCGGCAGATGCCACCACAGCCGATAGCCGAATGACTGGATGAGTGAGATGAGTTGCTGTGAGTGTTCGGCGCGATCATTTTCGACATACAGGATGGGTTTTAACTTGGCGATGGTGTCGCGCGCACCTTCCAGTACATCGCATTCCATACCTTCGACATCGGCCTTGATCAGGCGGCAACGCTTCAGGTTGAGACTGTCTATGGTTTTGACCGGCACTGCTTCGCCATCGTTATGGCTGTTGATGCTGAAACCGCCGAAATTAAGTCCCTTGGCAGGATTCAGCACAGGAATTCTGATGCTGCCGGGATAGGCACCCAACCCGGATTGCATGGTGATGACGTTGGTCAGTGAATTGAGTGCGATATTGGCGACCATCGCCTGATACACCAGACGTTGCGGTTCGAAAGCGATAATGCTGCCTTGTTCCCCCACCAGTTTCGCCATTGCAACGGTGTGTGCGCCGAAATTTGCGCCGGCTTCTACCACGACATCACCCTGACGCAGCAACTGCTGGAACAGCACCGCCTCGCCTTCAGAAAACTCACCGTACTTTTTCAGGCCGCGCCCGATGTACTGGTCGGCTGTGTGGTATAGCATCCAGCCATGACGGCATCTGGACAGGGTGTTGAATCCGGTTGTGATGTGCTGCAAGCCTTGAGCTGAAGCAGGTTCGACACTCTCCAATAGGTTCGATTGCGCCTCAGGGGAATTCGTCTCGGATGCTTTTTTTGTCATGTGAGCAGGGTTGGCCGTTATTGGGAGAATACGGTGAAAATCATAACATCAAACATTTTGATGGGTGTAGTTGTTCAACTTTATGCGAGAAAGTCACGGTCATCGTTGCGTAATCAAAATATGTGAGCGGATGAAAAAATAGGGCCTTGCCGGCACATTCGAGTATAAATAGCATCGAATCGGGTATAATCGTACGGTTTGCATATAACTTTTTTTAGGCAGGTTGCAAGGGTGTGGAGTCTGTTTTGCGGCTGAGTCTGGTTTGAGAGTATCGGGGATAGTAATGACAACATATCGATGGGCGGGCAGGTAATCATGAAGAATCTAATGCGCTTTCAAATTCTCGCGTTTTTGCCTTTGATTGTATTGCTGGCAGGTGCGAGTTTTTTCCAAGATTTGGTGAGTTTCGCCATTAACACCAATCTCGTGATGAATACGATCATTATCAGCGCGATGATGATTGGTCTGGTCATCATGCATCAGCTGATATGGAGTGTTCGACGTCAAGGTAAAAAAGCTGACCGGTTTATCAATCTGGTCAAGCAGGGCAACACGATGAAGGAGGTGTTGAAGGATCCTGAATTAGGGAAATCCGACATCGGCCTTGTTTGTGATTATCTGGTGCATGACCACGAAGGTATTAGCGGTAATCAGGATGAGGTGGTCGAAGCAGGGCTACGCTCATTGCATGTCTCGCTAGATTCACGTCAGGAACTCGCACAGTTCCTAGTGGGTTTCATGGTTGCGTTGGGTTTGATGGGAACCTTTATCGGTATCCTGGAAACGCTGTTAGAAATCGGCAACATGATCGGTGGATTCGCAACTTCTGAGATGCAGGATATCGACCAGTCTTTCATGGGCTTGATCAGTGACCTGACCAAGCCACTCAAGGGTATGGGTACCGCTTTCAGTGCATCCATGTTCGGGCTGCTAGGTTCACTTATCCTTGGCCTAACCATGGTCAGTGTGCGTCGTTGTACAGAAGAGTTCGTTACCGGTATGCGACATGCGATCTTTCAGGTTATCAAGGATCGTCGTTCAGGGCAGATTGATCAGGTAACTGGCAAGCACAGACGTATGGATCCAGGCGCAGGCGTGGTGGGTGCTACGGATGAGCTTTTCAAACAAAGCCTTGAGGTGCAGGCAAAGCTTATTGACAAGTTGGATACCCTGGAAACGCGTTTTATCGATTTGAGCGCTGTGATGAAACGACAGGTGGATGAGGTATCTGAAACCAATGTGCTGATGCGTGCGAACGCCATTCCGAAAGAAACCACCGAACAATTCATGGGTGAGGTCAAGGTGCTGGCCAGAACGACATCGGAAAACAGTACCAACCTTTCTGCTTTGCTGCCGGGTTTGTCGGGTGTCACGCAAAATCTGAGCGGATTCTCGAACACTTTGATGCAGCAGCGTGATCAAGTTCAAAAGACGATGCTGAGTTCTGCTGAGACTCAGGGGATGATACGCAATGCACTGGTTTCTCTTGTTGAGAAAGAGAATGATATCCGTGCCGGGATGCTGAACGAAACGAAACAGATGCGTAAATTCATCATGGAGATGCAGCCGATCACGACGCAATTGTTGCCGCTTATTTCAGAAATCAACACCAAGCTTAACGAACAATCAGTTGCCTCGAGCAACCAGCAGGAAACGACCCGATTGATGGCGCAGGCGGTCACCGAGACTTTTGGTGGGCTCAAGTCCGGCATATCAGAGATGTTACTGGATGCTGAAAAGGGACGTCAGCAGCAGTTGGAGCTGGCGAAGCAGTTGATGAATGCTCAACGAACTTCTGAAGACTTCAATAGTCTTCAGCATGCTTTAGTCAAAATGACCGAGGTGCTGAACGCAGATGTTGCCACCAGCGAGGCGTTGGTTAAGGAGGTTGGCAATATCCGCGAGACAATGTTGCGAGATATGCGTATCGAGATGCAACGGGCGTTGAGGGTTCATGACGCTCAGCGGAGTACTTCAACGCCTCCGGCAAAGGATAAGCAGTGATGCAAGCTCGTTACAAAATCCTGCTGCAATCAATGTACGAAAACAGGGAATAAGGGTGCACATTAATTTTCGATATGTAGTTATTTTGCTTGGATTGCTGGCAACTGCCTGCGCTGAGAATCCGATTAAGGAAATAGAGGTTCCCGGTAAGCCGGTGGCCGAATCTGGGCAAACATCGGGGGGGGATGCCACCCCATCCGACACTCAGACAACTGTTTCATCTGATTCAGGCAGGTCTGACCGGAACATGGCAGCTACCACGCCCAGGGCTAGTGCGGTCAATAATTTGGCCTTGCCGGAATACTCTGCACTTGGTGTAGAGCGTGCGAAGTTGCTGGCATCAATGAACCAATCCAAATCGGTTGAATTACCTTCGGTCGAGTTTCTTGAAGCGTTCGATGATGGAATATCGCATGTAAAGCGCCTGACGCTATTTGATGCGATGGCTTTATCGCTTGATTACAGCTATGAAGTCGCCGCTGCATCTGCACATCGAGATACCATTGGTTATCAGGCGAGCGCAGCGCTTGGACCGTTATTGCCACAAGTCGATCTGCGGTACAACGCCGGAAGAGAGACTTCCAGCCCTTCTGCTGCAACAAAAGCCCCCACTTTTGATCGCTTGGCTGAAGACACACACAACCGCACAGATGGTCAAATATTCATTCGTCAGACACTATTTGATCTACCTTCCTATTTTGAACGAGAGCGCCAGAAATTCTTGCTGCAGGCAGCCGAACATCAGCTCAGCAACTCTCAGGAAAGGGTCGCATACGAAACCTTAATTAGCTATATGCAATTGATCCAGTTAAGGCTGAATGTCGTCATGGTGGAAGACTATGAGACGGAGTTGAAAAAGCTGCTGAACTATATGAATAACCGCATGAAAGGTGGCGGCGCGAGTAAAGCTGATATGCAAAGGGTCAAGGGCCGCGTACTCAATGCTACTGCTGCTGTGATAGAGGCTAGGGGTGCATATGAGTCCGGCTTGATTGAGTTTAAGCGCATGACGGGTGTGGTGCCATCTTCTCTTGTTATTCCTGATAAATTATTGCCCGTCTTGCCTGCGACTTTCGGTGAGGCAATGTCAGCTGCGATAGCAAATAACGATGAGCTGCAGGCTGCCTTTCAGGAAGTGGCATCTGTATCTCAGGAACACAGTGCCATGCAGGGACAGTATTCACCCAGATTGGATTTGGAGCTTTCCGCACTTCGCACCTACAACGCCGGTGGTGTGGCTGGTAGTGACCCTCAACCGGGCAGCGTGATATATGACACTCAGGATGACAAGCGTGTGATGCTGGTGTTGAACTGGAATCTTTTTAGTGGCGGTGCTGACCGGAATCGGGATAAGGCATTGGACGCCAAGCGTCTGGAATATGAATATCGTGCCAAAGACGTGCAACGCAGACTGGAAGAATCAATACGCGTCAACTTTAATGCGCTTCGTGCCTTGAATGGTCGAATCGCAGGCGTCAGGCAGGAGATGGAGGCCAACGATAGCGTATTGGCTGCCTTCAAAGAGCAGTTGTTTTCTGCGAACAGATCATTACTGGATGTGCTTGATGCCTATCAGCGTCAGTATGCATCACGTACTGAATTGACACGCTTGATGCTTGCCGAATCAACCGCCGGGTTGCAGATGTTGCGCAACATGGGGAATTTACAGGAAGGGATTGTGGCACTGCGCTAGGTGGTAGTGCAAAGCCCATAGATATGAATAACGGAAGAGATCAGAATTTTTGGCCAGGATTTGTTGATGCGCTGAGTAACCTTGTGTTGACACTGGTTTTCATCATGGTGATCTTTGTGTTGGCGCTGTTTTATCTGTCTGCCAAGGTATCGCAAACCAAGATTGAGGCACTCTGTCCTGCCACCAAGGCGGAGTTGGCGGATACCCAGCAGGAATTGGAAGAAACAAAATTGGCATTGCAAACGGCATTGTCGCAAATAGGTCAGGTTAAGAAGCAGGAAGAGGTCAAGGTCAAGAAGGCACCTTCTATTCAGCTAGGCAAGATTACAACCGAGGCCACAAATTCGGGCGAGGCTATCATTATCAGATTCCCGGTTGGTGAAGTGGAACTGGATAGTGAAGCGTTGCTGACACTGGATAAAGTGATTGTGCCATTGATGGCTTCAGGGCAGAAGATCAAGGCCAACTACACATCCACACCGGGACCGGAAACCTATAGTGAAGGTAAGCGGCTGGCATTTTTCCGGGCAGTGGCTATCCGTAATTACCTGATCGAAAAGGGAATCGCCAAAAGTGATATTGATAGCAAGGTGCTGACCCATAACCAGCGTGACCCGGATGATCCGGATGGGCGTGTCGAAATTCAATTGACGCGAGGTGCGCCTTAAGGTGTCTATGGACATGCGTCAATCCAGTGGCGTCAGACGTTTGCCAAAGCCCAGGGCGCTAATCATTGTTGCCATATGCGTGATGATTTTGGGCGTTATTTGGATGGCACTTGCACCCGTTGACAGTGTGGTACATGCAGAAGGCAGAGTCGTTCCGGCAGGTAAGGCACAGATTGTGCAGCATCTCGAGGGCGGTATTGTGTCTTCGATGGCAGTGCGCGAGGGTTCATTGGTCAGAAAAGGAGATCTGCTAGTGGAAATTGCGGATGCACGGGCTGATTCCCAGCTAGGCGAGCGCAAAATCAGGATTGCAGCGCTACAGGCGCGTGCCGTCAGGCTTAAGGCTGAGGCGGAAGGCGTCAATCCGGTTTTTTCCGGGAGTGCTGAATATGACGAAACGGTTCAAGAAACTGAAAAAGCATTATTCACTGCGCGGCAACAGAAAATCGCTCAGGAGACTGAGATATTTGTAGAGCAGATTCGACAAAAGTCAGCTGAGATTACCGAATCTGAGAATCGTATCAAGAGTTTGAAGGCAGAGTTGGAAATTTCCCGCCATCAACTTTCGATTATTAAAGGACTGGTTGCCAAAGATGCAGGCTCACAATTGGAATTGCTGGATGCGCAGGGCAGGGTGCAGCGATTATTGACCCAGAAAGGCGATGCGGAATCCGCCTTGCCGAGGCTACGCGCTGCGATCAATGAAGCTGAAGCGAAGCGCGGTGAGTCGATTGCACGGTTTAGGTCCGAGGCACGCGCTGAATTGAGCACTACACAAATGGAGATTGATGGTTCAAGTGAAGGGTTGCGGGCAGAGTCTGACCGTGTGATACGTACCGATATTCGTGCGCCAGTGAATGGCGTGGTAAACAGGATTTATATCAATACCATCGGTGGTGTCGTAAAGGCCGGAGAACCGATCATGGAGTTGACGCCGACTGATGAGCGCGTAGTGATCGAGGCGCAAGTGCGTCCGAATGATCGCGCTGAACTTAGGTCGGGACTTCCTGTCAACATCAAGGTCGGTGCATACGATTTCGGGATTTACGGGACTTTGCAGGGTAGCGTGACTGAAGTCAGTGCTGATACGTTGAGTGATGAACGGGGAAACCGCTATTACCGTGTGGAGATGGAGGTCGGGGATATTCCTCAGGCGCTTCAGGATAGTCCAATCATGCCGGGCATGCCGGTGACTGCGGACATCGTCACAGGGCGGCGTACAGTATTGCAATATGTGTTGGCTCCCCTAAGCCGATTTTCATACGGCGCTTTTAGAGAGCCTCGTTGAAGCGTGGCTTGTCAGTATACGGATGCAGATATTTAAATTGGCTGTACATCTCAATGTTGGGTACAGTTTTATTAACAAAGTTGGATTAAGGATCGGGAATGGCCGAAAAGTCGAATAAAGTCACTGTAGTCGAAGCGGAAAGCGGCAAGTTCAAGCTGGACATAGCCTATTCTGACATCAGCCACATCGAAGTGGTGGATGTGGATTTCGTACTTTTCCTTAAAGATGGCTCAAGTGTCGTGTTAGTCAACGCGGCAATGGACGCCATGAGTACCCGGCCATCTGTTGTACTCTTTGCAGACAATTCTGATATTCCGTTGCCTGCCTTGATGGATGAAGTGGGTAGTATCAATATCGGTGATGCTGCACTGCCGAGTATGTCCAGCCTTCAAAATGTGGATAAAGCAGAACCAAAGCAGCAACAAAATAGAGAAAACATTGTTCAGCAGGAAATTGATAGTCGGAACCAACCTGATCCTGTGGCTGAAGGCCTTGCGCCAACGAATGCAGAAGCGACTGATGTCATTCAGCAAATGATAGATAAGGGTACATTACCCGCACCGGTCGACGCACCTGAACCGATAAATCCCGGACTAATCATTTATTTGCCTCCTGTTGATGAGACGGCTGGCACGCCAACGCCTCAGGACGATTTCAGCGATTGGGTGAGCTATAAAGAATCTATCAATCCAGTGATAGTCGACCTGACAGATACCAGCCCGAGCGATGGTATTGCCGATGCGGCAGGCGCGGGTGGTGACGCGCAAGGTGACATTTATGAAAACATCAATAATGTAATCGGTAGTGACGCCCTGGCAGGGGATACTCTGATAGGAAATGCAAACTCAAACTTCTTGATAGGTGGGTTGGGTAATGACCTGTTGAATGGTGGTATTGGTGCCGATCAACTGAGCGGTGGATTGGGTAACGATACCTACATCGTGGACAATACGGGCGACGTGATAAGCGAAACCTCCACGCTGGCGACGGAAATTGATACGGTGAAATCCGGCGTGAGTTTCAGGCTGGCTGCGAATATTGAAAATCTTGAACTGACCGGAACTGCCATCAGCGGCATCGGCAATGAGCTGGACAACACCATATTAGGAAACGACCAGAACAACACCCTCGACGGTGGTGCAGGTGCTGACCAACTCACCGGTGGACTG
>CAZURE010000031.1:0-8159 GCA_964623195.1 uncultured Gallionella sp.
TGAGCTGCTAGGGCTGAGTTTCGAACAGGTCTCTGATGCGTTCAGGCTTGTTATTTTGTGTTGAGATGACGATCTGATTTCTGCCATTGCCCTTTGCTTCGTACATCGCCTGATCGGCGCGGCGCATGATGGATGACAACATTTGTTCTCCCGGGCCGACTTCTGCCATGCCAATAGAAACAGTTATTCTGATAATGTGTCCGTCCACTTGAATTTCAACATCTTCTGTCGAAGCTCGGATGCGCTCGGCAAGCACTTGTGCTTGTGCAATAGGTGTTTCAGGCAATAGGAAGCCAAATTCTTCACCGCCTAGCCGGCCAAAAATATCTGGCTCACGTATCTCTTGTAGACATACTTTGGCAAAAGCCGCCAACGCCATGTCTCCGGCATGGTGGCCGTAGTTGTCGTTTATCTCCTTGAAATGATCAAGATCTGCAATCATCAGTGTGGCAACATTTTTATATCGCTTGGACATATTGATGATTTCTTCGGCCTTATCCATGAAGATGCGCCTCGTGAAGGCTCCGGTTTGGCTGTCGATGCTGGATAATGCCAACAGATAATCTTCATGATGCTTGCGTGTGGTGGTGTCGCGTGCGATTCCTTCAATATATCTGTGACTACTAGCTTGATCACTGCGAACCGCTGCATTGGACGACACCCAGATAATTGATCCATCTTTATGCTTGAGGGCAGCCTCGACCTGCGTGGTTTTTCCACCGGCATCAATTATTTTTTGAACGACTTTATGCCTGTCTTCGGGTGTGTTGTAGTAAGAAGCCATCGCTGTATTCAACATTTCTTCAGGCCGATATCCGAGAACGTCATAACACGCTGGTGAAATCATGCTGATGATGCCATGCATGTCGGTGCGGTAATAGACATCTGGAAGCTGATCTAGTATGAATTCTAGCTTGTTTTTCTTGGCTTCAAGCTCATGTAGTGCTTCATTTTGCTGGGTTACATCCCGTGCACTCCCTACTGTCAGCAATGTGCCATGTTGGCTTGTACTCAAGCCAACATTGAGTGAGCAACAAACACGTTTGCCTGCTGAATCGTTGACCCGTATTTCGAATTGCTTAGCCACTGCTTCACCAGCTAGGTGGGCGTGATACTTCTCCATAACCTTGACGCGATCTTCTTCTATAATCAGATCGACAAAGGGCTGACCAATCAATTCCTCTATTGGATAGCCGAACATCTCCGCCAGACGCTGATTGGCATAGACCAATATCCCGTCTTCTATTGCAAACAGTCCATCTTGCAAATGCTCGACCAAAGTCATACAACCCTGATCAGATGTCCATGAGAAATCTTGCATATCGCCCTGAAATTAATATGGTTATTGGATGCGTGGTGCGTCAATCATGAAGTTATAGCATATAAACCCTATAGTGCCTAAGCCATTACTGTTTGCTGATGCACATTGCGTTGGATTATCCCGAGATAAACCACCTTCTTTGTTATATTTTTCCCAGTTTCAAAATGCCCGGCAGAAAGACTTCTGTCACCAGTAACGGTGCCCCATGTAAATAGAACAGTGACCGGCGCGCCCATAATTTCCCCGCATCATCAGGCAGTATCTTGCCAGCACGATGATAGAGGGGATGATGGCGGCTCAACACTTTGTAACACAACGGTCTGCGCTTAATCTGCGGATGCGCAAATAGCATCGCACCAAGCGGCCTGTTACCCAACCCTTTGATTGCACCCCAAGTACCACGCAAATGTTTGACAGCACAGGTGCTGTGAGCGAACACCACGGGCTGATTATCAGCAAATAGGACTACTTCTCGTGAATAGGCGAAATGTTGCGGCCTGATATCCAACAAAGCAGATTCCTCATAGGCGATTCGTGATTTCCCGCTGCTCACAACTTGTACAGAAAATTCGTCACAACTTTGCTGAATACTTCTAGTCAGCGAACCATGATCATGCAACCATTGCGCAAGCTTTGCGTCGCAACCAATCGTAGAGCGACTCCAGAATGAATCAGACGTGCAAGTAGTCATGTTTGTTTGCCATCCAGCGTTGCAAATGTAGTTGTGCCGCTTCAGGAAAGTCGCTCAGCAATTCATCAGCCGTTAGCCGTGCCTGATCGAGTAAATCTTCGTCGGCGTTGATATCAGCAAAACGCAACATCGCGACTCCGCTTTGACGGGCGCCGAGCAGTTCACCCGGGCCGCGTAATCTTAAATCTTGCTGTGCGATTTCAAAACCATCTGTGCTCTCGTAGATGATCTTCAACCTCTCCCGTGCCAGTTCAGAAAGCGGTTGTTGGTATAGCAATACGCACAGACTCTCTGCTGCCCCCCTGCCGACTCTGCCACGCAACTGGTGTAACTGTGCCAACCCCATCCGCTCGGCATGGTCGATCACCATCATACTGGCATTCGGCACATCGACCCCCACTTCTATAACGGTCGTAGCGACAAGCAACTGCAACTCACCTGATTTGAATGAAGACATTACCCGCACTTTTTCAGCATTATCCAATTTTCCGTGTACCAGACCAACGCGAAGGTCGGGAAAAATATCTGTAAGCAACTGATAGGTTTCAATTGCAGTCTGCAATTGTAGTGCTTCAGATTCATCAATCAACGGACACACCCAATATGCCTGCCGCCCCACCATGCAGGCAGCACGCACCCGTTCAAATACTTCTTCACGACGCGTATCACTGATGAGTTTGGTCGCCACCGGTGTTCGTCCGGGTGGTAACTCGTCGATAACGGACACGTCCAGATCGGCGTAGTAACTCATCGCCAATGTCCTTGGTATCGGGGTCGCACTCATCATCAATTGATGGGGAATAATTTCAGCGTTCACTGCCTCAGAAGCGTTCACTTCTTCACCTCGCCCATCTAATGCGCCCTTGCCGCTTCCTTTTTTGTGTAATGCGAGCCTCTGCTGCACACCGAACTTATGTTGCTCATCGACAATAGCGAGTCCAAGGTTTTGGAACACGACCGAGCTTTGAAACAAGGCATGCGTCCCAATCGCAAGCCGTGTCTCGCCGCTGGCGATCTTGTCGGTCGCCAGTTTTTTTTCCTTTTTCTTCAGACTACCGGACAACCACACAGGTGTTATACCCAGTGGTATTAACCAGTCGCTCAACTTGAGAAAATGTTGCTCAGCCAAAATTTCGGTCGGTGCCATTAATGCAACTTGATAGTCATTTTCAATCGCCTGCAATGCCGCGAGTGCTGCAACAATGGTTTTGCCGCTGCCAACATCCCCTAGCAGTAAACGCTGCATCGGGTGTGACTGGTTAATATCATGACTAATCTCTGAAAAAGTTTTTTGTTGTGCTTGGGTCAGCTTGAAAGGCAAGGCTTTGATTAGTTTCGAGGTCAGATTTCCTTTAGCTTTCATCTCCGATGCTTTGCGCTTGCCACGCTCTCGATGATGGATACGCATTGAAAGTTGTTGAGCCAATAGCTCATCGAATTTGATGCGCTGCCATGCAGGATGGCTGCGATCTTCCAGCGTGATAGATGAAATATCCGGTGACGGGTTATGTAGCACCTTTAGGCTTTCCCCAACATCTGCCAGCCCCAATTTTTTCAAAATCTGTTCAGGCAAGGTATCTGTCAGCGGCAATATTTCCAGCGCATTTGTTATCAGCTTGCTCAGAGTCGCCTGCCTCAGTCCGGCGGTGGTCGGATACACGGGGGTGAGGCTTTGCTGCAGTGGGGTTCCTGCATCTACCGCACGGCACTTCGGGTGCACCATTTCCAGCCCGTAATAGCCATTGCGAATTTCGCCGATAGCACGTATCAGCTTTCCTTCCGCAAGCTGCTTCTGTTGGCTGGAATAAAAATTCAGGAAGCGGAGATATAACTCGCCACCACTGTCTCGCAAGCGACACACCAGTGTCCGCCTCGGGCGATACATTATTTCGCTATGTGTAATCTCACCCTGAACTTGAATGGTCTCACCGGGCTGCGCTGTTTCGATTGGCGCAAGGTGGGTTTCATCCTCATATCTCAGCGGTAAATGCAGCAGCAAATCTGAGCGGTGATGAATACCGAGCTTAGCGAGCTTGTTTAGTGTGGCAGGAGAAATCTTGGTCGGTTGCACTACAGCCGATTCCATTTCAAAGTTAAAGCACCAATAAATCTAGCTTTGAACAAGTAGTATCCCGTCCATTTCTACCAGCGCACCTCGCGGCAAGGCAGATACCCCTATCGCAGCACGTGCCGGATAAGGTTCCTTAAAGTAGGTTGCCATGATCTCACTCAATAATGCAAAGTGTGACAAGTCAGTCAAAAAGATATTCAACTTGACCAGATCGTCTAAGCTACTGTCAGACGCATTCGCCACGGCACGAAGATTTTGAAACACACGGTGTATCTGAGCCTCAATGCCGTCAACCATTTCCATAGTGGTTGGATCAAGCCCAATCTGCCCCGAAAGATATACCGTATCGTCAACTCGAACTGCCTGTGAATAAGTGCCGATTGCTGCGGGCGCGTCAGATGTTTGAATGATTTGTCTTTTGGTCATGTCGAGTTCCTCGAAAAATAATTCCGCACCTGAACGCGGTGCGGCAGTTAACACTTAAATATATCTACTCAGGTTATTACCGTCGGCTTATCGCGCCCCGTACGTAGCTTGAGCTCTGATATCTGCAATGCGATTGTGATAAGCGGGGAAAGCGCTTCTTGAGCATCAAGGTGATGCTTGCTGGCATCCTGCTCATAATTTTCCAGATAGATGCGCAGGGTTGCTCCCTCGGTGCCTGTACCGGAAAGACGAAATACGATGCGTGAGCCATCGTCGAATAAAATGCGTACGCCTTGACCGGTGCTTACACTGCCATCTACCGGATCGGTATAACTGAAATCATCACAAAGCATTACGCGCAGATGACCGAATTGCGCACCATTGAGCGAATCAAAACTGTCCTTCAACAATTTCATTACGCCATTGGCAGCCTCTGTCGGGAGGCCTTCGTAATCATGTCGCGAGTAAAAGTTACGACCGAATTGCGCCCAGTGTTCATTGGCAATAGTTTCTACCGATTGCTTACGCTCCGCAAGAATGTTCAGCCAGAACAGCACTGCCCACAAGCCATCCTTTTCGCGCACATGGTCAGATCCGGTGCCGAAGCTCTCTTCGCCGCATAGGGTCACTTTGCCCGCATCCATCAGATTACCAAAAAATTTCCAGCCGGTTGGTGTCTCATAGCAAGGTATGCTTAATTTCTTTGCGACATGATCTGCTGCTTCGCTGGTGGGCATCGAGCGTGCGATGCCAGCCAGGCCATTTTTATAACCGGGTGCCAACTTGGCATTAGCAGCAATGATGGCAAGGCTATCTGACGGGTTGACGAAAAAACGTTTGCCCAAAACCATGTTTCTATCACCGTCGCCATCCGATGCCGCGCCAAAATCCGGCGCGCCATCACCATATACGATCTCGACAAGCTCATGAGCATAAGTGAGATTGGGATCAGGGTGGCCTTTACCAAAATCGGGTAACGGTATCGCGTTCATCACACTATCTGCCGATGCACCCAAACGGTTCACCAAAATGTCCTGCGCATAAGGGCCGGTAACCGCATTCATAGCGTCAAACTTGATACGGAACCCGCCTTTCAGCAAGGCACTGATTGCCGGAAAATCAAACAGTGTTTCCATCAATTCCGCATAGTCGTTGACTGGATCAATCACTTCGACCTGCATATCACCCAATGAAGTCGCACCCAACTCATCCAGTGATACATCGGCGGCTTCTAGAATTTGATATTCACTAATAGCTTTGCTTTTAGAAAAGATCGCTTCTGTAACTGTTTCTGTCGCAGGGCCCCCATTGGTGCCGTTGTACTTGATACCAAAATCGCCATCCGGCCCGCCGGGATTGTGGCTAGCCGACAGGATAATGCCGCCGTGAGTCTGATATTTTCGAATCACACATGAAGCAGCAGGTGTTGAAAGTATCCCGCCCTTACCTACCAACACCTTCCCGAATCCGTTGGCGGCAGCCATCTTCAGAATGATCTGAATCGCCTCGCGATTGTAATAGCGCCCGTCACCACCGACTACCAACGTTGCACTTTTAGGTGCCTCAATGGTATCGAATATGGATTGAACAAAGTTTTCCAGATAGTGCGTTGTCTGAAATGTCGGCACTCGCTTGCGTAAACCGGAAGTGCCGGGCTTTTGATCATCAAATGGCTTGGTAGAAACTGTTTGAATCTGCATCATTCATCCCGAGTTTGATTATTTTTAAGTAAAGCGCTCTGCACTGAAATGCATTTCTCTCCATTGTTGATCTTAGCACCAACTTTCCGAAATTTGCGCCACATTCCACATGCTAAAGGCGACCCAACCAGAGTACACAAATTCATGACTGCGCACCGTGCATTTTGAGTACCTCAAACATGGCCGAGGCCTTGTCTAGTGTTTCCTGATATTCAGATTCCACATTAGAATCAGCCACGATCCCCCCACCTGCTGAGTAATGCACCTCATTGCCTGAATAAATCAGCGTACGAATCACAATATTGCTATCCATGTCCCCGTCAAAACCAACATAGCCGATGGATCCGCAATAGATTCCCCGTTGATCGGGCTCCAGTTGCTCAATGATCTGCATCGCTCGATGTTTAGGTGCTCCTGTCACAGAGCCACCCGGAAAACAATCTTGCAATACATTCAGTGCATCATGGTCGTCTGCCAACTTTCCTTCCACAGTGCTGACCAGATGATGCACGTTGGCATAACTTTCCACTTTAAACAATTCGGGCACGCGCACCGAACCCGGCACACAACTCTTACCCAGATCGTTACGCAGTAGGTCTACAATCATGAGATTTTCAGCTCGATCTTTGGTGTGCTGTTTTAATTCGTCCGCCAATTGCCGATCTTCAGTAGCATCCTCACTTCTGGGTCTTGTTCCCTTGATTGGGCGTGTCTCCACCCACCCTTTACTTACTCGTAAAAATCGTTCCGGGGATGCGCACATCACGTTCAGATCAGGAAAGTTAAAATATGCAGCATATGGTGCAGGACTTAATTTACGTAGATTTTGGTAAGCCTCCAGTGCGCCTCCTGATGCTGCCACACTAAAGCGTTGAGCCAGATTAATCTGATAGCAATCTCCTGCTTTCAAATAGGCTTGCACCTGGGAGAATGCTTCGGCGTAATGCTGATAAGTGTAGTTAGACTGTATCTTTCCATGAACTTGAAAAGTGTCCACCTGATGTTTTTCGGGAATATCCAAGCAGAGCAATATTTTTTTCAGTAATGCTGCAGTGTCAGAATATCTTTGATGCGACACCAGTCTTGCGGTCTGGCGTTCATGATCCAATACCAATGCCCAATCATAGATACCGATCATCATCACTGGCATTTCTGTTTCACCTGCCCCATCAGGCAGCATCTTCATATGCCGTGCAAGATCATATCCCCAGTACCCAAGTGCTCCCCCAGCAAATGGGACGTTATCGACCGGTTCAACCAAGTCACCCAACTCATCTCTTATCAATGCAAACGGATCGTCTGGTGATGACTCATCATCCAGCATCAGCGTTGTTTGCGGCATGGCGGTCATAATGTCATACCTGTCCAGACCGCCACTATCCAGCCAAGCTGCCCACGGCAAATTCGACAGAGATGCAAAGTACTGAAATGCATCGCTTCTATAGGCTAAATCGACGGAATAAAAGCTCATCGGAATTTTAATCTTGTGTCAGTACACTCTATACGACATTGAGTTGCAATCCGGATCAGATAGGCCCGTTCATGAAAGCCGAGGCACACAGAAAGTTGCCTCCCACGATAACGGACACGTCATTGCAAAATCTATTGGTATACACATGATTACACAATGAATGACTTTGCAAGAATTCAGGGGGCAGCAAATCCATCGCAAATCGACTCAAATTTGCAATTATAAAAAGGATGCACACCAGCTTACATGCTGGTGAAAGCAAGCACCAATTAGCGCACCTGCAAAGCTACCGCGACCAGCCCCTTAACATCCCACGCATCCGGCATCGGGGCTTACTAGTCACGCCCCGATCAGCGCTTTCCCAATCCCGGTGTAGGGAATGGCCATGTTGCGGCGGGACGAATCGGCGCTGGAGCAGAAGGTGGTGGTGCGGCTGGACGTGATGGCGCTGGCTTCTTTTTAGCGACCACCTTTTTCTT
>CAZURE010000032.1:0-7489 GCA_964623195.1 uncultured Gallionella sp.
TCAACCGGAGCAGATTCAACCGGAGCAGATTCAACCGGAGCAGATTCAACCGGAGCAGATTCAACTGGAGCAGTCTCAATCGGAGCAGTCTCAACCGGAGCAGTCTCAACCGGAGCAGTCTCAACCGGAGCAGTCTCAACCGGAGCAGGCGCAACCGGAGCAGATTCAACCGGAACAGGCGCAACTGGAGCAGGCGCAACCGGAGCAGGCTTAACCGGAGCAGGCTTAACCGGAGCAGGCTTAACCGGAGCAGGCTTAGGTTTCTTCAACGGTGCTTTCGGTGTGCTCTTAGTCTTTGGTTTTTTGGTTTTGATTTTTTTCTGAACCTTCAAAGCCTTTTTCAAAGAAGGTTTGCTGGTGGCAGCAACGGGGGGCTGTTTGGTTGTGTCGTCAGGCAATGTTTCAGGCGGTAATTTCGGTGGTACGAATTCAGGTAAGGTGATCGGGTCGGTGATGTTCTGTTTAGGTTCTTGATGTAGCAGGCCTGCCTCTTCGAGCCAGACACCCACGACGACTAAAGTCAGGATCAATGCGAGCAGAGACCACAATATGCTGAGCTTTTTTTCTGATGGTATGACGCGAACTTTGGCTTTACCAAATATTGTATTCACAACTTTTGCCTCACCGATATCGGTGCGGTGAGAAACGCCTTCAGGCGCATCAGTCATGATCGGTTGAGACGGTGAGATGTCGTATGGCGTGTTTTCGTTAGGCATTTATTTCCAACCCGGGGGAGTACACTGGTTTTAATCGCGCCGACCAATAAAAGATGAAGCCCGCAACAGCGGGCTTCTCAGTAGCTTGATTTGAAATGCTAGTGTTGATGTCCGCCATCACCATGTACGTGTCCATGTTCAAGCTCTTCTGCTGTGGCAGCGCGTATACCAGTAATTTCACCGGTGAAATTGAGTGATTTTCCGGACAGCGGGTGATTGCCATCGACGGTGACTTCGGTGTCGCTGAGCTCGACTACGGTATAAATTAAGTAATCTTCATCATCGTCATCCTCTCCGCCGCCTTCGAACTGCATACCCACTTCGATTTCTTTGGGGAAAAGATTACGGGGCTCAACACGTACGAGGTCATGTTCGTATTCACCGAAAGCATCATTCGGCTCCATCATGACAGAAAACTTGTCACCGATATCCTTGCCATGCAATGCCTCTTCAACTGCAGGAAAGATGCCGTCATGTCCACCATGCAGGTAGCTGATATTTTCATCGACTTTTTCTAGCAGATCACCTGTCGAGTCGAATAATTCGTATATCAGGGATACGACCGTGTCTTTTTCGATTTTCATGTACTTTCCTTTACTAGATTTAATATTTCCTGTGCGTGTCCGTGTGCATGTACGCCATACATGGCATGAAGCAGTTTTCCTTGTTTATCTATGATGAATGTAGAACGCTTGATGGACAGCTTTTTGTGTCCGTTGTCGCCTTCTTTTTCATACATCACGCCATAGCGCTTGCAGATGCGTGCATCTGGGTCGGAAAGCAACAGTACGGACAGACCATATTTATCCCGAAAGGATTGGTGGCTCAGGCAATCATCGCGGCTGATACCGATCACTACCGTGTCGTGTTTTTCGAACTCATCATCAAGCTCGCTGAATTCGTTAGCTTCCATCGTGCAGCCCGGGGTGTCATCCCTGGGATAAAAGTACAATACGATGTTCTTTTTGCCTTTTAGTGATGTGAGCGCAAATGCTTCCATATCTGCATCGGGCAGCTCGAAGTGTGGTGCTTCAGTTCCTGTGGTTAGCGGCGCTGAGTTTGACATTGGTTTAATCCCCCTGAGATATATTTTAAACACTTTATGATGATCGGTGGCACTATTTTATGTAAAGGTCGATGTGGCGTCGTGCGGCTATAATCAACTGTATGAAAAACGATCTCATGACATCCGCAGGTATCACCACAGATCAATTTTTGCGACACTACTGGCAGAAGAAGCCTTTGTTGATCCCTGACGCCTTTCCGGGTTTTAAGGACTTGCTAGATTCGGAGCAATTGATTGAGCTGGCTTGCGCGGAGGACGCTCAAGCGCGGGTGGTGACTCAATCCAGAGGAAAGTTTGATCTCCACCATTCTCCTTTTGATCAAGATGACTTTTCCAGTTTTGCTCGGGCGAAATGGACGGTGCTGGTGCAAGAGGTGAATAATCATTTGCCCGAGGCGGCTGAGCTGCTTAACAACTTTTCTTTCATCCCTCATGCACGACTCGATGACTTAATGGTGAGCTATGCGCCGAAAGGGGGAGGGGTCGGGCCGCATTATGATTCCTATGACGTGTTTCTGCTGCAAGGCAGCGGGCATCGGCGCTGGCAGATTTCCACTCAGGCAGACCGCACCTTGATCGAGGGCGCACCGTTGCGAATTTTGAAGGATTTTAAAGTGGAGCAGGAGTGGGTGCTCGGCCCCGGCGATATGCTATATCTGCCACCGCATTGCGCACACAACGGTGTGGCTGAAGATGATTGCATGACGTATTCGATTGGCTTCCGCACGCCTGCCTATCAGGAGTTGGCTGAACAGTTTCTGGTGTATCTTCAGGATAGGGTAGAGGTGGATGGTATGTATGCGGATCCCGGCTTGAAAAGACAGGCGCATCCCTCAGAGATCAGTGCAGCGATGTTGCGTCAGGTGGTGGGTGCGATCAAACAAGTCAGATGGGATAAAGAAGATATTGCCAACTTTTTGGGCAGTTATTTGAGCGAGCCCAAGCCGCACATTTATTTTGATGCGCCAGAACAGCCGCTAAGCTATGCAAAATTCCGGCAATCGATTGCCAAGCGAGGTGTAAAGCTCGATCTTAAGAGCCTGATGTTATGTCGCGATGGGTGGATATTCATGAACGGCGAAGGGGTGCAGGTAGAGCCGCAAAACTACTTGTTATTACGCAAGCTTGCAGATGGACGAGAGTTGCAAGCATTGACGGGTTGTAGTGACGAGGCATTTGATTTACTTTATCAATGGTATCTAGACGGGTATCTGGACGCTTATATTTCAATGGGGTGATTTTCGGGAGTCAATCATGAGTGACGATACGCTGCAGCACACTAAACTGGATGGTATTGTTGATTACACCGCGGCACTCGATACGCTGTGTGAACTGGCGCAAAGTAACCTTTATCTTTTCGAAAAAAACTATGATGGTATCGGCTTTAACAGCGAAGCCCGTTATATGACTTTGCGGAATTTCTTACTCGCGAATCAGAGTCACAAATTGTATGTATTGACCCATGATACGCATTATCTATCCACACTCTGCCCGCGCATGATGATGTTGTTGCAGCAATTCGGTTCCAGCATGTCCATCCATCGGACGCCACCGAACCTGCAATACATATCTGACCCGTTTTCAGTAGCGGATGATGCTCACTTCGTACGTCGCTTTCATTTCGATGATCCGCGAGGAATCTTGGGACAGAATGATCCTGAAGGTGCACGAACGCTCAAGTCACGTTTTATGGATATGTGGACAGTCTCTCAATCCGGAGTGTCTGCGACTCAAACGGGACTGTAGGGCTGAGCGGTCTTTAACGCTTGGACTACTTAAGGTGCAATCGTAACGACAAAGTCTCTGCTTTGATTGGACTCAGGGTCAAAGCTCTGTTGAACCGAGCCAAGACCAGGAACACTGAAGCACAAAGCTTGTTCCCGCCAAGATCTCGCGACCACGTATATACCCACCTGCATACCAGCGGTCGAAAAGCCAACTTTATAATCCTTTGTGATTTCCAATAAAGGCCCTGTGTTGCAATCCTTTGCACGGATAACCATCTTGTGGATAACCTTGCTGCTTAAGGTTTTGCCGAGCGTGTTTTCGAATCTGATGTGGATCAGGTTCTGGCGATTCATGCGTTTTTCTGTCATGTTCATGATGAGGCGTTCACCAACCGCATAACTGCTAGCAGTGAAGCTCAACATTGCGATTGCTGTTAGAAACGATCCCAATAAAGATATTTTGTACATGATGGATCCTGAATAAAATAGCGGCCTGTTTAGAATGGCATAAAAGAAATGCCGGCTTTTACTAACTATTATTTTATCTCGCGCCAGTCAAATCCGTCAGCCTGAGAGGCCACGCTCACCCAATCCTGCGTGCAATCCATCACATCACATAATGCTTGAACGGCGAGTTTCGGGGTATTGTTTTCTTGGCTGAGGTGTGCGGCGATCAGGTGTTGCAATTTAGACACATCCAGCCTGGATAATATGCCAGCGGCTTCTTGATTGCTGAGATGACCATAACGGCCACTGACTCGCTGCTTCAAACTGTATGGATATGCGCTGGACATCAGCATGTCGATGTCGTGGTTGCATTCCAGAACCAAAGCGTGGCATCCATTTAGCATTTCTTCGATATGCGGTGTGCCACAACCTGTGTCTGTGAGTACCCCTAATTTTTTTGCACCGTCACTGAAAACGTATTGAACCGGTTCAACGGCATCGTGTGGCACGGGGTATGGCGTTATCTCGATGTCGCCGATCGAAAACACATGTTGCGGAGCGATCTCATTTATCTGTGAAACGTTCGAAAACATCTTTAGCTGACTTCGTAAAGTGCCGTGGGTGATCCAGACTGGTAAGTTAAACTTGCGGGCCAGCCGTGCGACACCACCAATATGATCGCCATGTTCATGGGTGACGACGATGCCATTCAATTGTTCGGGCATCACGCCCAGCCGTGCCAGCCTTGCAATGGATTCCTTGAGTCCGAAACCGCAATCCATTAGTACGTGAGACTGTCCAATCGCGACCAGTAAGGCATTGCCTTTGCTGCCGCTGCCCAATGACGAGAACTTCATAAGATATGCTTACTGAGTAGTGATGTTCTCGTAGAGCGCTTCCAATATCTGTTTGCTTGCTGTCGTGCTTGAGCCTTCCTTATTGGTAACGGTCACTTCGCAGGTCTCGCCACCATCCTTTACGTTCACACGATATTGCGCAGTGTCCGCTTTGCTTTTCCAGAACATTATAGTATCCAGCCAGTCTTGCTCCAGTTTAATTGGCTTCAGGTAGTAGATACCTTTTGCCCTGTTCCGGTCTTCTATTGCCAGCGCAGTACTTTCGATTGCCAACCCTACTTTACGCCATGATCTGTCGAACTTATCATTCATCACAATGACAACAGTGTCATCTGGCAATTGGCGCAGGCTGGCAGTGCCGATAGGTTCAACATTGGTGTTTGGTATGTTGGTCTGTGTGGCGACAGGTGCTTCACTGGCTTTTTTCAGCGCTAGTGCAGCCTGAAGTTCGCCGGCACCAAGGCGTATCATCAGTCGTTGTAGCATAATCGCAGCTAACTCAGGGTCATCAGGGCGCGCCTTCCATTTAATGGTGCGGCCGTTCAGTGATTTGACTTCTTCGATACCGTTATGAGTGATATAGACAGATGTGCTTTCCCCATCGCGTTCTAGTCGAACGATATATCGGTCGCGCATTTTGGCAGAACGGGCATCATCGTAACTTTGTGAAATTGGATTTGCGATTTTTTTGCTTGATGGCAGCGCTTTATTTTCAGCCCATTCAGTTTCCATCACGCCTGCTGCAGGATCCTCACTACGGATAGTCAGGCCCGACTCTTGAAAAAACGTTTTGACGACTGACCATACATTGTCAGGGTTATCCCTCACAACCAACCAGCGCTGCGCACCATCATGTTCAAGTTGTACCCATTGCAACTCAGGCAATACCGCAGCGATCTGATGTTGTGTTTCACCTTTGCGATAATCAGAATAAGTCGCGCTGGCAGAACCATCACTTTGCGGGATTCTGTAACGATCATCACTTCCGGGAACAGTGAGGTCGGGTGGTACTTCAAGGCTGGGAAGTTGTTTGGCTTCTGCGCCGTAATCAATACGCTTTCCGTCAGAGCCAAGTACACAACCTGTCAGCGCAATTAACGCCAAACAGAGGAATCCGATCTGTAAAACTTTCATTGGTGCTCTCCGGCAATACTGCTTGATTAACTGATGGTGCCTGCTTGGCGCATGGCTGCTTCAACCGTTGCATGCATGGTTGCTGACAAGGGAGTGAGTGGCAGGCGTATTGTGTCCTTCATCATCCCCATGCGAGCAACAGCCCACTTGACCGGGATAGGACTTGCTTCAACGAACAGATTGCGATGCAGCCCAAGCAAGCGAAAATTGATCTCACGCGCCTTTGTGATATTTCTATCTAACGCGGCTGCGCACATTTCGTGCATCAAATTAGGCGCAACGTTTGCCGTCACCGAGATTGTACCGTGAGCGCCGAGCAGCATGAGTGCTAGTGTGCTGGCATCATCGCCGCTATAGATTGCGAAATTTTCCGGAGCGCGTTGCAGCAAATCACTGGCGCGTTCGATACTGCCTGTCGCATCCTTGATCCCGATGATGTTCGGGATCTGTGCGAGGCGCAATGCCGTATCATTACTCAAGTCCGCAACAGTGCGTCCTGGTACGTTGTACAGGATGTGCGGCATATCCACCGCTTCAGCGATGGACTTGAAATGCAGATACAAACCTTCTTGGGTAGGCTTGTTGTAATAAGGGACGACCGTGAGAGAGGCATCCGCACCGACTTTTTTCGAGAAGGCCGCCAGCTCAATGGCTTCTTTTGTTGAATTTGCACCGGTACCGGCGATGATAGGAATACGGCCAGCCGAGTGCTTCACTGCCTCGGCGATGAGCAGTTCATGCTCTTCCACATCAACAGTGGGAGATTCTCCAGTGGTACCCACCACCACAATGCCATCCGTACCCTGTGCGACATGAAAGTCTATCAATGTACGAAATGCTGCCAGATCGAGGCTGCCGTCTTCGTGCATCGGGGTGACGATGGCTACGATACTTCCTGTGATCATTTTTTAAGCTGCCAGAATGAAATTGAGGGCGCATTCTACCGTAATATCGGCAGTCTCAAAAAGCGCAACGCGACAAATACCACATGATTATGGAATAATGTGAGGCTTTCAACATCAGCCAATACCATGTCCGCGCACACTCTAGCAGCCCTGCATCCGGGCGATATTGCCACTATCGTTTCGATACACGCCGAAGAAGCGCTGCATTTGCGGCTACTTGCATTGGGCTTTCGCAATGGAAAACAAATCGAGCTGATACGCAAGGCGAGCTTCTCAGGCCCACTGCAGGTGCGTGTCGGCACAACCGACATCATGCTGCGCCGTACAGAAGCGTCAAGGATAGAGGTATGTAAAGTATGAAGCGTATCGCATTGATGGGGATGCCCAATACCGGGAAGTCCACATTATTCAACCGTATGACAGGTGGTGCTGCACGGGTTGGTAACTGGCCGGGCATCACCGTTGAGTTGTTGAGTGGCAAGATACTGCTGGGCAGCGATATGGTTGAGATCATCGACCTGCCGGGTATTTATGACCTGCACGGGTTTTCTGATGACGAACAAGTTGTGCGTCATTTCCTGCATGACAATGTCCCCGACCTTACTTTGGTCGTCGTCAATACCACCCAGATCGAACG
>CAZURE010000033.1:0-6350 GCA_964623195.1 uncultured Gallionella sp.
GTGTCGTGAGCTGCCTCCCGATATTCAAAGAAGCAGACCAACCTTCAAAAGCTGATTTCTGCGCGAGGTGGGCTAGGCAGAGTAGCGGAGCTTCATAGTGACTTTCTTGGCAAGCTGCAAGATGAGCATCATGTTAAAAAGGGGGCCTTTTTACATTGGTTTTACGATACTTAAAGGTAATAAAGTATCAGTAGCCGCCCCTCTGGTTACAAAGAAGCGGACACTATCAGCAAACAGACTTGCTGATTACGACCGAAATATTACCAGCCAGATTCCCGCTCAGGCGTTGCTGATATGCGATGTATGCTCAAATCTGCACCCATAAACTCGTCTTCTGGTTCCATCCTGATGCCGACCAATTTCTTTATAACACCATAGACTAAAAATCCACCGGCAAGCGCAATCGTTATTCCTAGAATCGTGCCGGTAAGTTGGGACATGAAGCTTACCCCACCTATGCCACCAAGCGCTTCAAGTCCGAAGATACCGGCAGCAATGCCACCCCATGCGCCGCATATGCCATGTAGTGGCCATACGCCTAATACATCGTCTATCTTCCAGCGATTTTGGGTCAAAGTGAACATCACAACGAACAGCCAACCCGCAACACCGCCGACAATCAAAGCGCCGAGTGGATGCATGAGGTCTGAACCGGCACACACTGCGACCAATCCAGCTAACGGTCCATTGTGTACAAAGCCCGGGTCATTCTTGCCAGCCCATAAAGCTGCCAATGTGCCACCTACCATTGCCATCAACGAGTTGACCGCAACCAGTCCGTTTATACCAGTGATTGTTTGTGCAGACATGACATTGAAGCCAAACCAGCCTACGGTCAGTATCCATGCACCCAACGCAAGGAAAGGTATGCTTGATGGCGGGTGTGCGGATACACGGCCTTCTTTGTTATAACGCCCTCGGCGTGCGCCAAGTAAAAGTACGGCTGCCAGCGCTATCCATCCGCCTACTCCATGTACCACCACCGATCCGGCAAAGTCATGAAAAGGTGCGCCAAACGTTGCTTCAAGGCTATCTTGAATACCAAATCGCCCATTCCAAGCGATGCCTTCAAATAACGGATAGATGAAGCCGACCAACAAGGCTGTTGCTGCAAGCTGCGGATTGAACCGCGCACGCTCGGCAATTCCGCCAGAGATGATGGCGGGAATAGCTGCTGCAAATGTCAGCAAGAAGAAAAACTTAACTAATTCGTAGCCATTTTTTTGTGCTAACTCTTCAGCACTGTTGAAAAAGGTAGCGCCATATGCGATCAAGTAGCCGATGAAGAAATAGGCTAAAGTGGAAATCGCGAAGTCGGTAATGATTTTGACCAGCGCATTCACCTGATTCTTCTTGCGAACGGTACCGAGCTCTAAAAATGCAAATCCTGCGTGCATTGCCAACACCATGATCGCACCGAGCAAAATGAACAATGTATCGCTACCGTTTTGTAGATCACCTAAATTTTCCATACCATTCCCTGAATACTAAAGTTTAACCATGGAACATCACGCAACTTCTGTTCCACTACTAAAACCCAGTTGATTTATAAACTATTTATCGTTTTTAGTTCAGATTGCGCGCTCACAAATGTGCCAATTTGGTGCGAACTTCATGTGTTTGTCACCAAATTGGTGCATCAGAAATCTGCATACTCAAACGCCCCAATCAGCCAACGCCTTTTCCAGCCAGAACAGGCCGAGAACGGTTTTGCTATCGTTGATTTTGCCCTGTCTGATCCATTCCAGCGCATCGGCAAGAGACAGTTCGAACACCTCCAGAAATTCACCTTCATCAAGCTGACGCCCCTGATGCGTGAGTCCGCGCGCGATAAAGTAGTCCATACGTTCATTTGCAAAGCCGATGCAAGGCCAGAGAGTAGAAAGGTGTGTCCAATCGTTTGCAACGTAACCGGTTTCTTCCAGTAACTCTCGCTTCGCAGTCACCAGAATGTCTTCACCGTGATCGATCTTCCCGGCAGGCAGTTCGATAAATTCCTGTTGAGGTGCATAGCGGAACTGTCTTTCCATCACCAGCTTGCCATTATCCAGCAAGGCCAATATCGCCACGGCGCCCGGATGAGTAATGTATTCACGGCTGCTCACGCCTCCATCGGGAAGACTGACGCTGTCTTTGCGTACCTGTATAAAGCTGCCCTCATAAACCACATTTGATTCAAGGCATGTTTCTTTCAAATCCATTTTTCTTCTCCGGGAGAACGTCTAAACATTTGAGCAAAGTCAGGTTGATTGCGCTTGCGACACATTGAAAAATAAATTACAGATATATATTAGCCAACACCCCGATGTGGCTACCGTTGATTGAGCCTGATAAACCGTTGGCGTTATATTTTTCCCTAACATAGCGTACTTTGATACCCAATGCAGGCACCACCATATATTCGCCTTCGACGACCAAACCGAATGTGTTGTTGAATGATCGACTCAAACCACTAGCAACCCCTTCGCCTTCCAACTTGGGGCGAAGCACAATACGCGTGCCGCCGCCGATACGAAAGTCGTCACTGGTATGTAAATACGCCATCATCTCTAGCGGAAACCGGCTAAATGTCAATTTCCCATTACTCGCGGGCTTGGTTATATCAAAATGATAACCCGCTGTTCCCAGTATCGAGATGTCATCATTCATGCGGTAATCGAATCCGGCATGAATCTCGATCATTCCTCCTGCATTAATCGAGTCTGTACTACCATCGGTATAGCTCACTGTAGCCAACTTGTCGCCACCGAAAGTAAATCCTCCCCCCAGCAGATATCTGAGTCGTTCCGGTGGCATCACCTCAGCAGCGCCATCATCAATCACCTTTGCCTCATCTACTGTATTTGGATTGTTATCCTCTGCATAAATACTAGTGGAAACACTGAGTAACACGATTGCAAACAGTACTGTAACTTTCATGATTTTTCCTATTTCTTGTAATCAATTAATAATATTCAATGAGTATTATCATTGCTGCTTAATAATAGCCAAGTCTCTACTACTGTGTCGGGGTTCAGCGACACTGCTGTGATGCCCTGCTCCACCAACCATTGTGCCAGATCAGGATGGTCGGATGGCCCTTGCCCGCAAATCCCGATATATTTATCCGCCCTGCGACAGGCTTGTATCGCCATACTCATGAGCGCTTTGACGGCAGGATTACGCTCATCAAATCCACCTGCGACGATACCGGAATCTCTATCAATACCTAGGGTAAGTTGGGTCAGGTCATTAGAGCCGATTGAAAAGCCATCGAAGAATTCCAGAAACTGATCGGCGCTCAGTGCATTGGAAGGGATCTCACACATCATGATCACGCGCAAGCCGTTATCACCACGCTTCAATCCATTCTTCTCTAGTTCAGCAATCACTTCTTTCGCCTCATCGACTGTTCTGACGAATGGGACCATCAGCTCAATATTTGTCAGTCCCATTTCATCTCGCACACGTTTCATGGCACGGCATTCCAGTGCGAAGCAATCCTGAAAGCTCTCTGCAATATATCGGGACGCGCCCCTAAAACCGATCATGGGATTTTCTTCAGTCGGCTCATATTGCTTACCGCCTACCAAACTGGAATACTCGTTCGATTTAAAATCAGACATGCGCACGATCACCGGCTTAGGCGCAAATGCTGCACCCAGCGTAGCGATACCTTCCGCCAACTTCCCGACATAAAAATCCTCAGGCGTGTCGTAGCCCTGACACCTTTCCTCCAGTGCTAATTTCAACTCGGCGGGCAGATCTGGATACTCAAGTACCGCCTTAGGGTGTACCCCTATCATGCGTGCGATGATGAATTCCAAACGCGCAAGGCCAATGCCCTCATTCGGCAGACGACTAAACTCAAATGCCAATTCAGGGTTGCCGACATTCATCGAAATCTTGATCGGTGGCACTGGCATCTTGTCCAACGCCAGATCAATCACTTCAAAATCAATCTTGCCCTGATACACGTTACCCACATCCCCCTCGGCGCAAGATACCGTCACCTCTTCGCCATGTTTGAGTATCCCGGTTGCATCACCACAACCCACTACCGCAGGAATGCCCAGCTCCCGTGCGATGATTGCCGCGTGACAAGTACGCCCGCCGCGATTGGTGACGATGGCGGAAGCGCGCTTCATGATGGGCTCCCAGTCGGGGTCGGTCATATCTGTGACCAGCACATCACCCGTCCGTACCTTGCTCATCTCACTGGCGTTAGCGATCAAACTGACCGGGCCGGTACCGATACGTTGACCGATCGCCCGCCCGCTGACCCTGACCTCACCTTGTTGCTTGATGCGATAACGACGCAAAGTCCCTGACTGATCCTGCGCTTTAACCGTCTCGGGACGCGCTTGCAGGATATAAAGCTTGCCGTCTTGTCCGTCCTTACCCCACTCGATATCCATTGCGCGCCCATAATGCTGCTCGATGCTCACCGCATAACGCGCCAGCTCCTCCGCCTCAGCATCCGTAATAGAAAAACACCGGCGTTCCGCTTCAGACACATCCACAGTACGCACCGAACGACCTGCCTGCTGTGCCTCATCAAACTCCATTTTTATCAGCTTGCTGCCGAGATTGCGACGAATCACCGCACGCTTATCGGCCTGGAGTGCAGGCTTATAAACATAGAATTCGTCTGGATTCACCGCGCCCTGCACCACCGTTTCACCCAAGCCATAAGCTGAGGTGATGAACACCACCTGATCGAAGCCGGATTCCGTATCCAATGTGAACATCACACCACTTGAGCCGACGTCGCTCCGCACCATGCGCTGCACCCCTGCGGACAATGCCACGTCCTGATGTGCAAACCCCTGATGAACTCGATAAGAAATCGCGCGATCATTGTAAAGCGAAGCAAATACTGCCTTGATGGCATGCAGCAGATTGTCCGCCCCGTGGATATTCAGAAAGGTCTCTTGTTGTCCTGCAAAAGAAGCATCCGGCAGGTCTTCCGCAGTTGCCGAAGAGCGCACCGCCCAACTTATCTCAGCACCGATTTCATCCTGCAACATCCTATAAGCATTGAGGATTTCCTGCTCCAGCCGGGTTGGAAACGGCGTTTCGACGATCCATGCACGTATCTGCTTACCCGCGACAGCTAATGCGGAAACATCCTCAGTATCGAGCACATTCAACAAATCATGAATACGCCCATCAAGCCCGTTTTGCGCCAAAAAATCCCGATACGCATCTGCCGTCGTCGCAAAACCACCGGGCACTTGCACGCCGAGATGAGATAACTGACTGATCATTTCACCCAGTGAAGCATTCTTGCCCCCTACGCGACTCACATCAGTCATACGCAAAGATGTAAAGCTGGCGATATACTGTTTCATAGCACACACCCATTCGTCATGATATGTTTATCATCATAGGCTAATTCAGATAACAGGTGAAACGATGAGTCAACATCGCAGCGCATTTTTCGTTTCCGACCGTACCGGCATCACAGCCGAGAATCTCGGGCGCAGCCTGTTAAGCCAATTCGACGGCATCGATTTCGAAAAAACCACCCTCCCGTTTCTGGACTCGACCGCAAAAGCACATGAAGCGGTCGCTCACATCAATGCCGCCAATCAAGATGGACTGCGTCCTATCGTATTCAGCACCCTCATCCTGCCTGATGTGCGCGAAGTCATCGAACGAAGCGATGCACTGATACTCGACCTGTTCGAAATGTTCATCCAACCATTGGAAAGAGAGCTCGGTCAGGACTCAAGCAATGAAATCGGACTATCACACGCCGCAGGTATCAACTACAGTGCCCGTATGGACGCGGTGAACTATGCCTTGAATCATGACGATGGCGGCATTTCAAAAGACTTGCCCAAAGCCGAAGTCGTGCTTGTGGGCGTATCACGTTGTGGCAAAACACCCACTTCGCTATATCTCGCCATGCAGTTCGGCATCTTCGCAGCGAACTATCCACTGGTCGCAGAAGATTTTGCTGACCACACCCTACCGTCCGCGCTGATCCCACTGCAAAAGAAAATATTCGGACTCACCATACAAGCAGAGCGCCTGCAACAGATCAGATCGGAAAGAGCACCGAACAGCCGCTATGCCTCACTGGAGAATTGCCGACACGAGATACAGCAGGCAGAAAAACTGTTGCAACAAGCCGGCGTGAAGTGCCTTGATATAACAAACATGTCGATAGAGGAAATTGCCACTACTATTCTGCACAAAGCTGAATTGAGGCGTTGATGTTTGTGCTTCGGCCAAATTTGACTGCCACAGATGGTTTAATTTAGTTTGCTACGAGTGTCCGCTTCTTTGGCAGTCGAGCGGCAGCTCACGACACAAAGCGGAAGCTCAACTAAATATACTTAGGAATCAATCGAGTCTGAGCT
>CAZURE010000034.1:0-5301 GCA_964623195.1 uncultured Gallionella sp.
TCAGGTTTCAACAGACAGACATGCGCAAATGCCTTTCGCAAAGGAAAAGGTTTATGCGTCCTGGTGACAGGCTCGATTCTTGGCTGTGGTCGTACTGACGGGATTGATTAAAGCTATTTAATGCTGTTGACCTATGTGCAAGACACAGGTGTACAAGTAATTGAACATTGGCAATGGAATCGTTTCTATCACTGGCTGGAATGGTCTGGCTTGGTTTTGTAACGACACAGTGAGGTTGTTGAGAGCAAACATATCAACATCCAAGGAGGAAAAATGACTGTCATTGAACTTTCCAAAATGTCAGGAGTAACATCAGATGCCATCCGCTATTACACACGCCTCGGTTTATTGAAACCGTCACGTAACCTTGTCAACAACTACAAACAATATTGTTTTGCAGATGTGAATTGTGTGCGATTCATTCGCCGTGCGAAAACACTGGGATTCACCTTGGTCGAAATTGCCGAAATCATCAAAACAAGCCGTCAGGGGAAAGCTCCTTGTCGGATGGTGAGAGAGACTGTTCGGCGGCGTGTGGAGGAAAAGAGCCGTGAACTTGAGGAGATGATTGCCATGCATAACAGGATGAAGCGTGCGCTGGTTCAATGGGAAAAACTGCCGGACATGATTCCGGACGGACATGCAATGTGCAAACTCATCGAGATGATCGGTAATGATTGACACTCATTTTTGATATGTCGGGCAGTACGTAAAATGGATAACTTAAGGAGGCTATCATGAACGAAACAGTCAAAGATCCGGTTTGTCACATGAAAGTCCCTGCAACATCGTTTGCCACAGAATATGCAGGCATTCACTATGCGTTCTGTTCGGCGCAGTGTAAAGAACGATTTCAGGAGAATCCGCATTTGTACGTTGGTCTTCCCGGACATAAAGCACCCGCGCAGCAGGGGAGAGAGGTAATCAAGCGCCGCCGCTTTGTGTTATCTGAGCCGCTTGATGCGATGCAGGCTGAACAGATAAAGCGTGCTTTGTTCGAAATGATGGGAATAAACGATGTGTGCATTGAGGGCGACAAAATCGAAATCCAATATGATTTGATTCAGGCCACTGCGGAGCAGATTGCAGACAAACTGGAATTGATCGGGACTAATTTGGGCGGAAACTGGAAAGACCGCATCAAGCTTGCTTTCATCAATTATCTGGAAGAATGCGAAATAGACAACTTAGAAATTGATAATAAAAAAGGCTGTCACTAGTCATCATTAAAGAGAGATTGGCGTGACACGAACTCAAACTGAAGCGGCACAGTTAATATTCCTTAGGCCTGTCCTATTTGGAATAGGTGCGCTGGTGTTGTTGCTCGCCATTTATTTTGCCGTGGTAGGTTTGATTTCCGGGATGGATTTTGCGATTAGTGAATTTGTAAAATTCTGGTATTTCATCGTGCCACTGGCGTTGGGTTTTGGCTTTCAGGTTGGGCTTTACACCTATCTCAAGAATCTTGTCGGACAACACGGCGCATCGGGCAAAGTAGTTGCAGTATCCGGCACTACATCCACTGCGGCTATGGTTTCCTGCTGCTCACATTACCTAGTCAATATCCTGCCAATTCTGGGTGTCACGGGTTTTCTTACTATTGTTGCGGAATATCAGATCGAGTTGTTTTGGCTGGGTCTGGCGTTTAACGGCGCCGGGATATTGTATGTCGCGACGATGGTTATCAAAGTGACCAAGGAGCATTAAAAATGCGCACTCAAATCTTGATCGGTCTGGCTATTGCGGTAATAGCCGTTTATTCATTTACCCAGAATCACGAGGGCTTCGAGCTAATCAAGGCGAGTCGTGCGGCAGAACTTGGATATTCTCCGCAGATTAGCAATGAGTGGGAAATAAAAGTAACGGCCACCCTGCAAACCATTACTAACGATGTAAATACATGGGATGTAGAGGTGGCTATGGAAACCCATACTAAGGCATTGAATGATGACCTGACCAAATCTGCCGTTCTGGTTGCACAAGGGAAGCAATATCTACCGTCGGGTTGGGCAGGAACGCCGCCGGGAGGCCATCACCGCAATGGCAGGTTGAGCTTCAAGGCGATTGCACCACGACCAGCATCAGTTGAGTTGCAGATACGCCTAGAAAACGACCCTGCACCACGAATCTTCAAGTGGCTGCTTAACTAGAAGGAGTATGTCATGAATGTTGCGGCTGATACATTGGAACAGGCAGATTCAGCATTCGCACACGCCCTTGCGGAAGCCTTGGACATTCGCGAGCATGAGACCGGTGACCATTCAAAACGGGTCGCCTGCCATACCCTAGTACTGGCGCGCCGTTTCATCAGCGACCCGCATCATCTGCGCGAGATTTACTGGGGTTCATTGCTGCACGATGTTGGCAAGATCGGGGTGTCAGATGCCATCCTGCTGAAACAGGGAGCACTTAGCAAGGATGAATGGATAGAGATGCGAACTCATCCCGAAAAAGGCCATCGCATCTTGTCAAAAATTCAGGGCATGGCTGAAGCTGCCGAAATTATCCTGTGCCATGAAGAGCGCTTCGATGGCAGCGGTTATCCGCGCGGCCTGTGCGGTGAACAGATATGTCTGGGTGCAAGGCTGTTTGCGCTGATCGACACGCTGGATGCCATCATTTCCGACCGACCTTATCGAAAAGCCAACACGTTTGAACAGGCACGCGATGAGATTGTCAGGATGAGCGGCACACAATTTGATCCTGTAGCAGTGCAAGCATTTCTGGCAGAAGAAAAAACATTGCGAGAAATGGTGGAAGCAAAATGCATGCAACCGCATGACTCAGCCATTTCACCAATCAACCAAGGAGGAGCAGAGCATGACTACTGATAAAGATCCGGTTTGCGGCATGACGGTCGTTGACGACAGTCCGCATCATCTGGAGTATGAAGGTAAGCCCTATCGTTTCTGTTCTAAAAAATGCCTGGATAAATTCCAAGACAATCCCGCCGCTTACGACAAGGCAGCAATATCGCCCGCCGTTCATTCTGCTCCAGCCACCGGAAGCTACACATGCCCGATGCACCCCGAGGTGCGCCAGTCAAAACCCGGCTCATGCCCCAAGTGTGGCATGTCTTTAGAGTCTGAATCACCCCTAACAACGGAAACTGTCGAATATATCTGTCCGATGCATCCTGATGTGGTGAACGACAAACCGGGTAGCTGCCCGAAATGCGGCATGGCCTTGGAACCACGTGATGCGCAGTCGGAAGACAATACCGAGTTACAAGACATGACGAGGCGCTTCTGGGTCAGTGTCGCGCTGGCCTTGCCGGTGTTTGTGATGGCGATGGTCACAGACCTGTGGCCACAAGCTCTGCCTGAATCTATTTCGATGACGACATTGCTATGGGTCGAATTCGCATTGGCAACCCCGGTGGTGCTGTGGGCTGGCTGGCCGATATTTCAGCGTGGATATGCTTCTGTAATCAACCGCAGCCTTAACATGTTCACCTTGATTGCGCTTGGTGTGGGTGTGGCGTGGAGCTACAGCGTGATAGCGATGATATGGCCGGATATTTTTCCACTTGCGATGCACACTATGGGCGGGTTGGTGCCAGTGTATTTCGAGGCAGCCGCGACCATTATGGCACTGGTGCTGCTGGGACAGGTAATGGAGTTGCGCGCGCGCAGCCAGACTAGCGCCGCAATCAAGCTGCTGCTTGGTCTCGCGCCTAAATCTGCACGCATCGTGCGCCCCGATGGTAAAGAAGAAGACATCCCGCTGGAGCAGGTGAAACCGGGAGATGTGTTGCGTGTGCGTCCCGGCGAGAAGGTGCCGGTGGACGGTGTAGTGCTTGAGGGAAAGAGCGCGCTGGATGAATCCATGGTTACCGGCGAATCCATTCCGGTCGAGAAGAGCAAAGATGCGAGGTTGATCGGCGCCACAGTGAATGGCACCGGTAGCCTGTTGATGCGCGCTGAACGTGTCGGCGCAGACACCTTGCTCTCGCAGATTGTTCATATGGTGAGCGAGGCTCAGCGGAGCCGCGCGCCTATCCAACGTCTGGCCGATGTTGTGGCGGGTTATTTTGTTCCGGTGGTGATAGCTGCCGCACTTGTAACACTGGCTGTGTGGAATATCTGGGGGCCAGAGCCGCGATTGGCACATGCCATCGTCAATGCGGTGGCGGTGCTAATCATCGCCTGCCCGTGTGCATTGGGATTAGCGACTCCAATGTCCATCATGGTTGGCACCGGACGTGGTGCGTCTGTCGGTGTACTAATCAAGAATGCCGAAGCATTAGAATCGATGGAGAAGGTCAACACGCTGGTGGTGGACAAGACCGGTACATTGACTGAAGGCAAACCCAAATTAACTTCCGTTGTTGCGCTCACTGGATTTGATGAGAGCGAAATCTTGCAACTTGGTGCCAGCTTGGAACGCGCCAGCGAACATCCGCTGGCATCCGCAATCGTCAATGGCGCCCTGAGAAAAAGCATAGCGCTCGCGCCGGTAAGCGACTTCAATTCGGTTACCGGCATGGGAGTGACGGGACAAATCGAGGGACGTTCTGTCGTGCTGGGTAATCTCAAATTGTTCGAAGTTTTGAACGTCGAAACAGGCGATCTGCCTGCGCGTGCGGAGGCGTTGCGCGGCGACGGGCAGACGGTGATGCTGCTGGCGATTGACGGCAAGGCGGCGGGATTGATCGGCGTCGCAGATCCGGTCAAGACATCCACACCGGAAGCGATCCGTGCCCTGCATGAAGAAGGCATACAAGTCATCATGCTCACTGGCGACAACCACATCACAGCAGAGGCAGTGGCGAAAAAATTAGGCATAGACCGTATCGAAGCAGAAGTGCTGCCCGAGCAGAAGTCTTCCATCGTCAAGCAATTGCAAGCGCAGGGGCGCACCGTGGCGATGGCGGGCGACGGGATCAACGACGCACCGGCATTGGCTCAGGCACAGGTTGGCATCGCAATGGGCACTGGCACTGATGTGGCGATGGAAAGCGCGGGTGTCACGCTGATCAAGGGCGACCTAATGGGCATCGTGCGCGCCATTCGTTTGTCCCGAGCGACTATGAAAAATATTCGCCAGAACCTGTTCTTCGCTTTTATCTATAACGCACTGGGTATTCCGGTTGCGGCAGGTTTGCTGTATCCGTTCTTCGGCCTGCTACTCTCACCAATTATCGCAGCAGCGGCGATGAGTTTCAGTTCGGTATCGGTGATCAGCAACGCGTTGCGTTTGCACAGAGTGAAATTGTGAACAGAGCCTGAGCTAACCCGCCTACCACGGACACTTTTAATAGTAGACAATACTACAGGAGGTGTCAGATGGGAAAAGAGA
>CAZURE010000035.1:0-4754 GCA_964623195.1 uncultured Gallionella sp.
CTCGCTTCGCACGGGATTTCGAGCAGGCGTTGTGGGGGATGTGGCAAGCGCGTGAAGGAATAACTAAGGCGGAAATTAAGGACAACCATGTTGAGCGCCCATGAATAGATTCTCCCAGCTGATACGCCACTATCCCTTCGCCTTGATATTATTAATGGCTGTTGTCAGCGTCGCAGTGCTGTTCATTTGGCAAAGTCGTTATGGTTTCAGCCTGATGGATGAAGGCTTCCTCTGGTATGGCGCTCAACGGGTAATGGTTGGCGAAATCCCGATTCGGGACTTTATGGCATACGACATCGGCCGCTATTATTGGTCTGCAGCGATCATGAGCCTGATGGGAGATAACGGCATCGTTGCACTGCGTATATCAGCTGCGGTATTTCAAGCCTTGGCATTGTTCATCGGAGTGGCGATGCTGGCACGTAGCCAAAGCCATAAGAATCTTCTTTACTGTTTATTGGCAATGCTCACATTGATGGTCTGGATGGCAGAGCAGTTCAGGATATTTGATATTTCAATTCCAATCATACTGGTTGCCGCACTGACTTATCTCATTGAAAAACCCGCTTGTCGACGATATTTTCTACTCGGCATGATCGTCGGACTAGCCGCCATCTTTGGCAGAAATCATGGCGTTTATGGTGTTGTGGGCAGCATCTGCGCCCTGCTATATCTAACACAGAAGCACCACAATCCACCGAACAGGTTTACCGCTTTCAAATTCTGGATTTCGGGTATCGCGCTGGGCTACCTGTAATGATTTTTATTGCTGCCATCTCGGGGTTTGGACAAGCATTCTGGGAAAGCATAGTCTTATTATTTGAGTCTGGAACAACCAACCCCCCTCTTCCCGTGCCTTGGCCCTGGTTAGCACCTTTCGGTGAAGTATCGTTCTTACATGCAATGCATAACGCTCTGGAAGGGACTTTCTTCTTAGCGATTGCCACCTTCAGTTTGCTAGGTATCGTTTGGCTGCTTCGAAACCGTAAGTTAAGCAAGCCCACCTCCCCCATACTATGGGCCTCGATTTTTCTGGCTATACCCTATGCACATTACGCATTCTCACGTGCGGACATCACTCACCTCGCGCCCGCTATCCCGCCCCTCCTACTGGGTGTCCTTGCACTATTGTCAGATAAGCCTGCCAGAATAAAATGGTCACTAGCAACTATCGTGTTTTCAGCTAGCCTCGGTGTCATGCTGCCAATGTACTCTTCGTGGCGCTGCCAATACCTTTACCCATGCAGCGAAGCTTGGGTCGCCAATGACCAGCTCTATATCGACAACGAAACCGCCAACAATTTGATCGCAATCAACAAGCTTTCCGAGATGTTTGCACCCAGTGACCGGACATTTATCGCAGCACCTTTTTGGCCCGGTGCTTATGCCGTAATGGGGAGAAAATCACCCGTATGGGAAAGCTATATGCTGCTTCCTCGCAATAGAGCCTTTCAGTTAGCAGAAATCACAAGAATCAAAGCCGCTAACCCGGGCTTCGTATTACTCAACGACTTCCCACTCGACAACCGAGAGGAATTACGTTTCAGGAACTCGCATTCGATCATCGACCAATATATACGCAACAACTTTATTCAGCTACACGGATACACCAATAATCCCGATTACCGACTCTATAAAAGCAAAATGTGATGGCGCATTCAGGACAGGCGTACATGTTTAATGGTTTCTGTGAGGTACAATTGCAATCTGCTTTACACCCTATTTACAAAAATAATCGCAGCCAGCCGAATTGAAAGGATAAACAGTGACTCATATGGATCGTGTTCGGGATACCGACCAACCTCAAACTTTCCCTGAACCCAAACAGGTTATGTCCCGCGAGTCTGCGGTGAAAATCGTGACTGATGTGCTTGCCCAGTGGCAATCCGCCTCCGAGGCAGAAGCCCGAAAGGTTGCTGATGAACTGGCGGAAGAATTCCCCGACCAGGCGCGTCCTGATGATTTTTGGCATTCTCAATCATCAGTCGCTTTCAGGGACTTTTTCGTCTGGGGGCACGACCATGATTTCGGCCACGGCATCAGCCGTTCTGGCGCGATGGGTCCGAGACATATTGAAATCACCAGTGAAGCATTACGTCTGGGTATGTTACCTGCCGATCTTAAGAACAAGCAGGTGTTAGATGTTGGATGCTGGTCGGGTGGTGATTTACTGGTACTTGCCGGACTGGGTGCACAAGTTACAGCAATGGAAGAACATCCGATTGCTGCCCAAGCTGCTCGCAAGCTGCTTGAGTTGGTGGGCTTGAATGCCCCAGTCGTGGAATCCAGCTTGTTTGATGACAAGCAGGAGTGGGCAAGGAAATTTGATTACGCATATTGTTCCGGTGTGATCTACCACGTAACTGATCCGATGCTGTTGTTGCGCATCCTGTTCGCCTACCTGAAACCCGGTGGAGAAGTGTTTATTGAAACCAAAGGCGCACAAGGCGAGGGTAGCATTTGCAGTTATTCAGGCACACTGGAAAAAGGCTGGAACTGGTATGCCCCAAATGAAACCGCGATGGGTCGATGGATGGTGGATGCCGGATTCGATCCGCAAAGCGTCAGCGTCTATCGACGTGAAAATGGTCGCATACTGTCTTATGGGCGCAAGACTGAAGCGCGCGCGCTACGAGAAACGGCTGGATTTTCACGTCCCGGCAGTTGGCTGGAAGGGAAGATTTAAGCATTATGAAACTCCATCTGGGTTGCGGCCCCCGCTACATACCAGGCTTTACCCATGTTGATGCACAAGCTGCTCCCCACGTGGATATCGTCGGACCAGCAGAGAGACTTGATATGAAAGATGGCAGCGTTTCGTTGATCTATGCAAGTCACATTCTTGAGCACTATGCCCGCAATGAATATGAAGACGTACTGCGCGAATGGTTCAGGGTTCTTGAGCCGGGCGGTATATTGCGACTGGCTGTGCCTGATTTCGCTGCATGCGCAGCGATCTATTATGAAAACGGCCTGTCTGATGGCCTAAGTGGATTGGTGGGGCTGATCATTGGCGGGCAACGCGACGAATATGACTATCACAAGATGATTTTCGATGAGGATTTCTTACGTCACGTCTTGACTGAAATAGGCTTTAGTGAAGTTCGGCTGTGGGATTGGCGGACAACTGAACACGCCGACATCGATGATTTTTCGCAAGCGTATATCCCCCACATGGATAAAGAACAAGGGAAATTGATGAGCCTGAATATCGAGGCAGTCAAGTAAGCTGAATAATCTGCACTGAGTTTTTTTATGTTGCTAAGCACATCTTGCTCTTGGTTCGGCAAAGAACATGAATAATTCCAAAGCACCTACACCTGCCGATCTTAACCAACTGGTCACCTTATATAACAGCCGACGCTATGCCGAACTGGAAAGCAGGGCAAGTGCAATGGTTAAGCGTTTTCCCGCTTCCGGTTTCGTGTGGAAGTTGCTCGGAGCCGCGCAACAGATGCAGGGCAAAAATGCGCTGGAGGCTTTCAGCAAGACAGCTAAGCTGCTGCCAGGTGAGCCTGATGCCCATTTCAATCTGGGCGTGGTACAAAAAAGTTTGGGGATGTTCGATGAGTCAGTGGCCAGTTATCGCCGTGCGCTGAAGCTGAATCCCAAATATGCAGCAGCCTATGACAATCTGGGCAATGTCCTGAAAGAACTCGGTCAATACGACAATGCGGTAGCCAGTTACATGAAGGCGTTGCAGATCAAACCCGGCTCAGCCATTACCCTTAACAATCTCGGCACTGCATTAAAGGAACTTGGCAAGCTCGACGAAGCCTCGAATCATTTTCGTCAAGCTCTCAAACTCAAGCCCGACTACGTAGAGGCATATAATAATCTAGGTAATATCCTGAAAGAGCTTGGCCAACTCGATGAAGCAATCACTAACTACCATCACGCATTACGCATCAAGCCTGATTTATCCGCCACGCACAATAATCTGGGCTCTGCACTCAACGAGCTAGGCAATCATGAGGCTGCCATCGCCAGCTTTCATAAAGCGATCGAGTTCAAGCCGGACTATGCCGAAGCCTACAATAATCTAGGCAGTTCCCATAAAGAGCTCGGACAGTTCGACACAGCGATATCTTTTTTTCAGCGTGCGTTGGACATCAACCCTGATTTCGCCGAAGTGCATGGCAACTTGGGTTCGACCCTGAAAGATCTCGGCAAAATCGATGAGGCGATACCCTGCTACCTGAAGTCACTAGCACTCAAACCGGATTTTTCATTACAAAGCAGCCTGCTGTTCATACTGAGCTATATCGGTAGCAACACGCCTGAGTATCGTTTGGAAGAAGCGCGGAAATATGGCCAAATGGCGAGTGCGCTAGTGAAGAAAAGATACGATACTTGGAAAACCGATCCTAACCCTCAGTGTCTGAGGGTTGGCATTGTGTCCGGTGACCTTCGTAATCATCCGGTCGGCTATTTTCTGGAAAGTATGCTGCCTCACTTCGACCAGAAGCGCATCGAATTGATTGCCTATCCGACCAATATCAAGCGTGACGAACTCACCGAACGCATCCAACCGCACTTCTCTAAATGGTGCGAGTTGAACAGTCTGGATGATGCCGCCGCCGCTCAGGCTATCCGTGCAGATGGCGTGCATGTGTTACTGGATTTGTCAGGGCATTCAAAATATAGCCGCCTGCCGATGTTCGCGCACAAACCCGCCCCAGTACAGGCCATGTGGCTAGGCTACTTCGCCACCACCGGACTGGCTGAGATGGATTATGTATTGGGGGACCGTA
>CAZURE010000036.1:0-1748 GCA_964623195.1 uncultured Gallionella sp.
GACAAACAATTATCCTGCGTCAATCTTTCGCATATTATTAAAACCTCGCTCCTAATCAATTGTTGGCCTCATCTGGTGAATATAAGCTGGATCGTTACGATCGATTAAGTTTGTCAATGATTTGTGACTCTGTCCGTTAAACAATTTCAAAAAACATTAACAGACGCTTTTCCGGGGGCAGTGTATTTAATTGCCTACAGTGGCGGCATGGATTCTCATGTGCTGCTAAATCTGTGTGCGGCTGTAATGCGCCAACAGCCCGAACGAAAATTTGTTGCAGTGCATGTTGATCATGGCTTACATAAAGATTCTGCACGTTGGGCAATACATTGCCAGATGGTCTGTAAGGATGAAGGCATGCCGATACGAGTTTTGCATGTAGACGCAGCACCTGTGATGGGTCAGAGTCCGGAGGAGGCTGCTCGTGATGCGCGTTATGCTGCAATGCAGCGACTGCTTGAATCTGATACGGTGTTAATGACCGCACAGCATAGCGATGATCAGGCTGAGACTATCTTGCTTCAACTTCTGCGTGGTGGTGGTTTACGTGGGTTATCAGGTATGCCAGTGACTGCAAAATTTGGACAAGGGCAACTGTACCGACCATTATTAGAAGATTCTCGGCAATCAGTCCTCGAATATGCCTTGAGTAAAGAGCTGCAATGGATTGATGATCCCAGCAATAATGACAGCAGTTATGACCGAAACTATTTGCGACGAGAGATAATCCCTGGAATCCGAAGTCGATGGCCGGGGATGACTAAAACTCTGGCGCGATCCGGGCGACATTGTGCACAAGCGCAAGGTTTACTGGAATCATTTGCCGAAGTGCAGTTACAACAAGTGCGTCTGGCGGAAAGCTCAGCTTTGAGTGTGAGTCGCTTGCAGGCGTTTTCATGCGCTGAACAAGTTTTGATACTGCGCCATTGGATCCGATCAAGCGAAAGACGTTGTCCTTCTCAAGCGATATTACAGCGGATATCTGACCAGGTGCTGGGTGCGGCTGTGGATCGATCACCTGTTTTGCGTTGGAGTGAAGGAGAAATCAGGCGCTATCGCGACCAACTATTCGTAATGCCACATTGGGTGCAGTTCGATAGCCGTCAACGGTTTTCCTGGAACGGCCTAAAGCCACTGGTGTTATCAGATGGAATGGGTACGCTGGAATTTGTATCTGATCAACCAGATGTACTTGCGCAACTTTCTGAATGCGGAGTAGCAATGACTGTACGTTTCAGAACAGGTGGAGAAAATTGCCAGATCCCAGGTCGGGTGGGGCACCATACATTGAAGAAAATATTTCAGGAGCAAGGTGTACCACCGTGGCTTCGAGATCGTATCCCGTTGGTTTATATAGGGGAAGATATAGCGGCTATCGCCGATATTGTAGTGTGCGAACCGATGCGGCAGTTGGCAACGGATTTTATCTTAAAATTGATGTGGTCCAGGCATGAATTCGGGTGCTTTATTCGTTGACCCCGCCCCCTGTTTTTTGATCTGGCGTTCAAAATCGTTTTAGGTGGAGCCAAAGAAAAAGCCATCCAAAGGGTGGCTTTTTTCGTGCGCAAATAAGGTAAAGGATTTTAAGTATGCTGGGGTGATACTGATCAACCCCTTGGAGCTAAACAGAGCAATCATATTTAAAAATATTCCAGTGGTATTATTCTTATTTGATTTCTCGGCGTCTACTTTCATTAGGAGCGAGGTTTTAATAATATGCGAAAGATTGACGCAGGATTATTGTTTGT